>VHCG01000009.1 GCA_016871805.1 Verrucomicrobiota bacterium | reverse complement strand
TTTCCCGGCATCAGCTATGGCAATCCCCTGCTGCCCGTGATTCTGAAGGAGGCCGGTGCCTCCTTCGATCCTTCGGTGCTCGATACGCCGCCCCCGACGCCGGACCAGATCCGGGATTTCCGGGTCTCCGCCACATACCCGTGGGCTCACGACCGGATCGCCTGAGGCGGGACCGGGCGGTGTTTGGTCTCGGCAGCTCCAAGGGATATCCGCATCCTCCAGAACTCCCATGATCCGATCCGGAATCCTCAACCCACAGCTTCTGGGGCTAATGGCCCGGCTCCGACACACCAACACGGTCGTGATCGCCGATTCGATGTTCCCGTCGTGGCCAGGAATCGAGACGGTGGACCTGGCCCTGGTCTATGGGGTGCCCACAATCCCTCAGGTCCTGCAGGCACTCCTGGCCCAATGGCATGCCGGCCGGGCATGGATGGCCGAGGAATTCCTCCAGAAGAACGAGGCATCGACACGGGATGAGTTCAGGACCGCACTCGGGACGGTGCCCATTGATTTCGAACCCCACCTGGAGTTCAAGCGGCGGGTTCCCGGGGCGATCGGCCTCATCCGGACCGGAGAGTGCCGGGTCTACACCAACTTAATTCTTGAGTCGGCCTGAGCGCTGCCCCTTCTGAGGCTTTCGGGGCACCCAACACCCGGGGCTTCATCCCCCTGCGGCCCGGACGGTGTTCGACAGAAGCATGGCGATCGTCATGGGGCCAACCCCGCCCGGATTCGGAGTGATGAGACCCGCCTTGGGCTGCACCTCGGCGAAGGCGACATCCCCGACGAGCCGGGTCCCCATCCGACTCGTGGGATGTGGGACGCGGTTGACGCCGACGTCGATGACCGTGGCGCCTGGTTTCACCATGTCGGCTTTCACAAACTCCGGGACGCCCATGGCAGCGATGAGGATGTCGGCCCGACGACAATGAGCGGCAATGTCGCAGGTTCCGCTGTGACATACCGTCACGGTGCAGTTCGCATGCCGCCCCTTCTGGACGAGGATCGAGGCCATGGGTTTGCCAACGATGTTGCCGCGTCCCAGAACGACCACCTCGGCACCGTCAAGGGTGACACCGGAACGGATCAGCAGCTCATGGACGCCACCCGGGGTGCAGGGCACAAAGCCGGTGGGATCCCCCAGCATGAGCTTGCCCACGTTCAGCGGATGGAACCCGTCGACATCCTTCGCAGGCGACACCTCCGCAAAGACAACGGCCTGATCCATGTGCCGGGGAAGCGGGGCCTGGACGAGGATTCCATGCCACCGGGAGTCGGTATTCAGCGATCGGATCAGCTCGAGGAGACCTTCTTGGCGGGTGGTCTCGGGCAGGACCAGCGTCTGGGAATGGAATCCCAGCTCCTCGGCCCGCTTCTCCTTCATGGAGACGTACACCTGTGAGGCGGGATCCTCCCCCACGCGGATGAAGACCAGCCCGGGCACCACACCGCGGGCCTTCAAGGCCGCAACCCGCTGGCCGGTCTCGGAATGGATCTGGGCGGCAATGGCACGCCCGTCGATGAGGTTGGACACGGGAGGGAGGGAATCCTGCCGACGGGGATTCAGCGGTCCTCCTCGACCTGTTCGATCTTGAGCACGGGCAGACGCCAGCGAGGATCGCGGTACTCGTAGCCGCTGACCACGACGCGCTTGCCGGCAAAATCCTTGAGCCGGAGGTCCGCTGGGGGCAGCAGGTAGTCGATCGCACCCTCCCGATAGGACCCGGCCCGGAGCTCGAAGGCCGTTGGTGCCTGCACGCTAAGCGAGGGGAACACCTTGCCCTGACGCACAACAAAACGAGGCGGGAATGTATCCACGATGAACGGGGGATCCACGTGGGTCAGCAGGAAGAACTTCGCATCGGTCTCCGGAAGATCGGCGAGCACGCGAGGTGCGCCGAGGATCCGCGGTGCCCCAAGCTGGGTCGGGGCAAGGCGCCGCGAGGACACGGGCTTGTCCTTCTTCGGTTTCGGGGCAAAGAGGGGGACCATGGCAGGGGCGGACGATTCCGACGGGGTCGTTTCGACCGAGGAAGCCACGGGATCCGTCGCGGGAGCAAGAGGCGGCGGAGTCACGGCAGCGGGGGCGACGGAGACCGGCGGATCTACCCGGGGCACCGGAGCAGGAGGCGTCGGGACTGTCGGTACCGCGGCGATGGGCGGGGACGTCTTGGCCGGGGTGACGGACGGCTCGGGAGAGGGTTCAGGGGCTTCGGACCGGGACTTGGCGGGGCCCACCGCCGCTTCGGCAACCGGGGCCAGGAGGCGACTGGCCACAAAGGCAACCGAGCCTGCCGGCGGTTCCACCTGCAACCATCCATCGAACTCGCGAACCACCTTCACCTCGTCACCGGATTTGAGGGTGCCCAACACGCTGTAGTTGCGTCCTGGACCCGCGCGATAGTGCAGTTCCTTGGACCTTACGACACCCGTCTTGCGGTTCACGAGCTGCCCCAGAACCCAGACGGTCACCTGCCGGGGCATCGCGACACGGCTCCAGGATTCTCCGGGCTCGCTGCCGCTCACCTCTCCCAGGACCTCGACCTCCTGGCCGCCCTTGAGCGTGGCAAGGATCTCGGCGTCGACGGAGGGCTGGGAGCGGACATTGATCCGGGCGCCCTGCACCAAACGCCGCGTCTCACCAAGGGCGTCTTGACCGACCAACCAAAGAAGCAAGGACAGGATCAGGACGCGGACGGGAGGATTCATTTCAGGAGCGCGGTGCGGGCTTCGCCGACCGTGGGATCAGACTCCTGTCTTCAGACGGGTGCCGCAAGATCGATTTGACTTCCTGGGGCGTCAGCACCCGCCATCGACCTATGGGCATCTGCCCGAGTGGGATGGGGCCGATCTGAACCCGCTGGAGCCGTCCGACCGGACGGTCGATCGACTCGAAGAGCCGCCGGACCTCGCGGTTCTTGCCTTGTGAGAGCTCAATCTCGACCTCGCTGTGGCTGTTGTTGGCGCTCACGATCCGAACGCGGTCGGCCTTGAGAAAATCCTCGCCATCCTGGACCCCTTTGAGGAAGGCCTCGACATGGCCGGCGTCGACACGACCCTCGACCCAGACTCGGTAGCGTTTCCGGATCCCGTAGCGCGGATGGGTCAGGCGAAGGCTGAAGTCCCCATCATTCGTCAGGAATAACAACCCCTCACTCTCGCGATCCAGTCGCCCCACGGTGAACAGGTGACCCCATTCCGAAGGGAGGAGATAGGAGACGACTCGTCGATCCTCTGGATCCCTCCGAGTGCACAGGAACCCCGGGGGCTTGTTGAGGGCAATGTAGATCTTGCGCCGGACACGGACCGGGGTGTCATCAACGCTGACCTCGGCCTTCGCCGGGTCAACGCGGGTGCCGAGAGTCTGCACGACCTTGCCGTCCACGCGGATCCTTCCGGCGACGATCATCTTCTCGGCCTCGCGTCGCGAGGCGACACCGGCATCGGCTAGAAATTTCTGGAGTCGGACCATGATCCGGAAAACAACACGTGCCGATGGCGGACGCCCAGGATCCCGGGGCACCATCGGCACGGGGTGTGTCGACCTTTTTGGGCCAGACCTACTCCGGCGGCTTGGTCTTGCGGAGCCCGGTGATCCGGTCCCCTTCCTTCCACTGGTTGCGGGACTTGAGCAGCGCAACGCGTTCAAACCGCTTGAGGACGTTTCTCTTGGCGGCCGTGGAACCGGAGCTGCGGAGACTGGAGTGTTGTGACATGGCGAAACCTTCGTGTATCCGTCGGCTTGCCGCCGGACGGGCCGATGTGTGTAGCAAAGGCCGGAGCCGATGCAAACGGGTTTTTGGTTTCCGAGGGCGCTTCCCGAGCCCCTTCCCGGCTCAATTCCGTCCCGAGGCGCTCCCGACCACGTCCTCCCATGCGGCACCGGCGGCGCGGCTGCGAAGTTCGTCGACGATGCCGCAGACGATCCCGGGGCCATGGAAGACCAGTGCGGAATACATCTGAAGCAAGGAGGCGCCAGCGGTCACCTTCTCCCAGGCCTCCTCGGCGGTTGTGATGCCGCCCACGCCGATGATCGGCAGTCGTCGACCCACCTGACGATGGATGTGTCGGATGACCTCCGTGCTGCGGGTATGCAGGGGACGCCCACTCAACCCCCCTGTCTCCTGATGGATCCGGCCGATCAGGGGATCCTGTGTCCCAGGCCGAGTGACGGTCGTGTTGGTGGCCACGATCCCAGCGAGGTTCCGAGCAAGGGAGACCTCAAGGACCTCATCCAGCGCCTCCCAGGAGAGATCGGGCGCCACCTTCACCAGGACCGGCTTCGGGTGCGCGCCCAAAGGACTGGCCAATGAGGCGTTCGCCGACTGGAGCGAGGCGAGGATCTGGTCCAGTTCCCGTCGATCCTGCAGCTGCCGGAGATTGGGGGTATTGGGGGAGCTGACATTGACCACGAAGAAGTCTGCCAAGGGCCACAACTCCCTGAATGAGGCGAGGTAGTCGTCCGCGGCCGCCTCGAGCGGCGTGATCTTGGACTTTCCGAGATTGATGCCCACCGGGTGCGCCGGCCAGGCACCGCGGGCACGCCAGTCCGCAAGCCGGGCAGAAAGGGCGCGGGCCCCCTCATTGTTGAACCCCATCCGGTTGATGATCGCCTCCTCCGCGGGAATGCGGAACAGGCGAGGACGTGGGTTGCCCGGCTGGCCATGCCACGTCACACCCCCGAGCTCGGAGAATCCGAACCCGAGCGCCGGCCACATCGGTGCGGCCACTCCGTTCTTGTCCATGCCCGCCGCCAGACCGAGGGGGTTGGGGAAGTCCAACCCAAAGACCGACACCGGCAACCGTGGGATTGAGGCGACCTGCGAAACCCACTCCCGCAGCCAGCGATTCCGGGAGGCCCACGCCAAGATGTCGAGGGTCAGCCCATGGGCACGTTCCGGATCGAGCGAGAAAAGGACTGGTCGGGCCAGGACACGATAGGCATTCATCGGGATCGGGAGGTCAGAGCGGGTGACGGGCCAGGGCGGAGACCAGTCGGGCGGCAATCAGGACGGCCGTCAGGAGGAGGACGGTCCCACTCACCCGGGACAGCCGACGTAGGGTCGTCATGGAGAACCGCCCATGCCCCCGGGACACTCCCCAGCTGAGACCGGTGAACCAGAGGCATCCGGCGATCGCGACCCCGATGCAGAACAGAAGCTTGCAGGCGGGGGTGGGGGCCAAGGCCCCATGGGCAATGAGGGAACCGGTGATGCCGATCCAGAGCAGAAGGACCCCGGGATTGGCCAGCACCCGGACGAAGCCCGTCCAGAACGCCGTATGGGGGTGCAGCTTCTTCTCCACAAGATGCTCCAGTTCGCCAAGCTTCCCACCGATCTCCAGGTTTCCGGCCCTCAGGTACCGGATGCCCAGCCAGAGGACCAACACGAAGCTGCTCAGCTCCATCACCGCCCTCACCAGCGGGTTCTGGAACATGGCGGCGAAGCCGGCGGAGGCGACGCCGCAGTAGGCCGTCTCCATCACCGTGGCCCCGAGCGCGATCAGGAATCCTCGGAGAAAGCCATGGGAGGCGCTCTCGTTGAGCACCGTCACGTTGATGGGTCCGCCAAGCGCCGAGGTCACCAGGCCCGCCCCCAGACCAAAGACACCCGCATAGATGAGATCCAGCCAGAGCTCCATGGGGTCAGGAACGCATCACAAGAACTTAGGCACCCACGGGGCCGCCGCCGACGGCGGGGCCTCCCGTTTCCTGGTCATCTGGTTCGTCATCCACCTCGATTTCCCGCTGGAGACGCCGCGAGATGAACGGCCGGATGAATCCGTAGAGCAGATAGGCCGCGAAGACGAAGGGTGCCGCCACCGGGAGGATCTTGCGCCACAGCATGACAAGAAGACCGATCACGATCACAATGATTAGCGACTTCGTGAACGGATGCTGGGCGCGCCAGTCGAGCTTCTTGAAGGTCGGGTATTTTACCTCGCTGACCATCATGGCCGAGAGGAAGACAAGGATCACCGGCAGGAGGTACCGCCAGGATCCAACCCGGAAATCCTTCTCGTCCCACCACAGCATGAAGAGGGTCAGGGACGCGACCATGCCGGCCGCCATCGGGATGGGGCAGCCCAGGAAATACTTCCCGCCTCCCCCATCAGACATCGCAGCAAGGCAGTTGAAGCGGGCCAGACGGAAGGCCCCACAGATGACGTAGATGGAGGCGATGAACCACCCGATCTCGGGATGGGCCACGAAGACGTCCCGGAGCACGACCCGATGGACCAGGAACGCCGGGGCCACACCGAAGCTGACGATGTCCGCCAACGAGTCGAACTCGCGTCCGAACGGGGACTCGAACCCTCCAGCCCGGGCAACGCGGCCGTCGACCAGGTCGAAGATGCAGGCCAGCAGGATGTAGAACAGGGCCTCCTTGATGACGCGGGGGAAATCCGGGCTTGCCAAGTCTGCCTCCACAATCCGGGTCAGCGCAAGGAACCCGCAGAACAGGTTGGCGGCCGTGAAGAGGTTGGGCAGCAGGTAGATCCTCAGCCGCTCCGAGCCGGGAGTGGAGCCCTCGGTGGCACCGGTGGAACTGGAACGTGGGTCCGACATGGCCTATCCCAGACGCGCCACCACGGTCTCACCGCCCCGCACCCTCTGTCCGAGCCGGACCCCGACCTTCGCCGTCAACGGCAGGTAGACATCCACCCGGGACCCGAACTGGATCAGCGAGATGCGTTCCCCGCGCGGGACGGACTCCCCGGTCTGGACCCAGGGGATGATCCGACGGGCGATCAGCCCTGCGATCAGCCGGATTCCAACCCTTCCGCCCGCGGGTTCCGGCAGCTGGAATCCGACCAGCACATTCTCGTTGTGGCTGGCCGAATCGGTGTTGAGGGCATTCAGGAACTTACCTGGAGTGTGCCTCAGATGGTTCACGGTGCCCGCCACAGGGGCGTTTTGCACATGGACGTCGAACACGGACAGGAAGATCGAAATCCGCCTGCAGCGTCCCCCCATCACTTCCGGCTCCTCCAGCTCGTCGATGACATCCACCTTGCCATGGGCCGGTGAGACAACCACCCGATCCTCCGAGGGCACCTTCGGATCGGGATCGCGGAAGAACCAGAGCACAAAAACGCCGAACAGGAAGCCCAAGAAGGCCACCAGGGCGCCCAGGCCGAAGCTTTTCGGCCAGGCGACCGAGAAGAACGCCGCGAGGAACAGGCACACTAGGACCGATTTCGAGAGCATCGCCGCCGCGGCGCCCAACGCTTTTCCCTGATGCTTCACAGCTGAGACCCTAGCGCCGGGCAGCCGGCGAGGGGAATCTGTTTCGCCCGGGACGGATTCCGGTTCGACCCGCCGGCCTTCGCGGATCTAGCCTCCCGTTGATGAACCGCTACGACCTCCTCATCGACGGAAACTGGATCCCCTCGGTCTCCGGCAACCGCTTCACCAAACGGAATCCCGCCGACACACGGGACGTCGTCGCCGAGTACGCATCGGGAGGCGAGTCGGAGTCCGCACAGGCCATCGCGGCCGCAACGGCGGCCTTTCCCAAATGGGCCGCCCTGTCGCCGGTTGTCCGCGGACGCTTCCTATCGAAGGCCTCCCAGATCCTGGAATCCCGTAAGCCCGCGCTGGCGGAGCTGTTGGTCCGGGAGGAGGGAAAGACCCTGGCGGAAGCCACCGGAGAGGTCCAACGGGCCGCCGATATCTTCCGGTTCCACGGCGGACTGAGCTATGTCCATGGCGGCGAGACACTGCCCCACGAGCTGCCGGGCAACCTGATGTACACCCGACGCGAACCTCTCGGCGTGGTCGCTCTGATCACGCCCTGGAACTTCCCGATTGCGATCCCTGCGTGGAAGCTCGCGCCAGCCCTCGTCTGCGGCAACACCGTCGTCCTGAAGCCGGCCTCCGCGGCGCCGGCCATGGCACTTGAGATCGCCAAGGCGCTCGTCGAGGCCGGTCTGCCCGCCGGGGTCCTGAACGTCGTGACCGGCAACGCAGGCGCCTTCGGTGCGGAGATCACCCGGAACCGGCATGTCCAGGCCATCAGCTTCACGGGGTCCCATCCGGTGGGCAAACGCCTCTATGAGTCGGTGGCGCCCCGCATGATCCGCTGCCAGCTGGAGATGGGGTCGAAGAACCCAACGCTTGTCCTGGCCGACGCCGACCTCGACCTAGCGGCACGCCTCGTCGCCATCGCAGGCTTCGGACTCACCGGACAGGCCTGCACCGCCACCAGCCGGGTCCTCGTCGAACGACCCGTCGCCGAGGCATTCACCCAGAAGCTCACCGAGCTTGCCCGGAACTGGAAGGTCGGGCCTGGACTCGAGGCCGGGGTCCAGATGGGACCCGCCGTGAACGAGGCCCAGCTTTCGGGCAATCTCGAGGCCATCGAAACCGCGCTCAAGGAAGGAGCCCGAAGAGTCTGGGGCGGGCATCGCCTTGATCAGGGAACCCACGCCCACGGATGGTTCATGGAACCGGCGGTGATCTCCGAGGTGACCCCATCCATGCGGATCGCTCGGGAAGAGATCTTCGGCCCGGTCGTCGCTGTCATGGCGGTCGACAGTTTCGACGAGGCGCTCCAGGTCGCCAACGGGGTTCCCTATGGCCTCAGCGCCAGCGTGGTGACCCGTGACTACAAGAAGGCGATGATTTACGCGGAGCGCATCGAGTGCGGGGTCGTGAAGGTCAACCAGATCAGCACAGGACTCCAGCTCCAGGCCCCCTTCGGCGGCGTCAAACAGAGCTCCACCGACAGCTTCCGGGAACAGGGCACGGCCTCGCTCGACTTCTACTCCCGGACGAAGACGGTGTACCTGGACTACTCGGCCTGATCGGCGTGGGAGACCGGGCATCCCTGGAGACAAAAAGGCGCGGGGAGGAATCCCCGCGCCTGTAAAGAGGGTCGCTTCGATTACTTGAGCGGCACCGTCGCTATCGTCTGAAGCACGCGGCTCGCGATCTGATACGGATCACCCTGGGAGTTCGGGCGACGATCCTCCAGGTATCCACGGTAGTTGTTGTCCACGAAGCTGTGGGGAACACGGATTGAGGCTCCGCGATTGGCCACACCGTAATTGAACTTGTCGATCGACTGGGTCTCATGGAGACCGGTCAGACGGAGGTGGTTGTCGGGGCCGTATACGGCGATGTGCTCGTTCTTATACTTGTCGAAAGCGGCCATCAGCAACTCGAAGTACTTCTTGCCGCCCACATCACGCAGGTGCTTGGTCGAGAAGTTCGTGTGCATTCCAGAACCATTCCAGTCCACGTCCTTGCCCAGCGGCTTGCAGTGGAAATTCACATCCACGCAGTACTTCTCGCAAAGACGCAGGAGGAGGTAGCGGGCCACCCAGACCTGGTCGGCGGCGGTCTTCGATCCCTTGCCGAAGATCTGGAACTCCCACTGTCCCTTGGCCACCTCGGCATTGATGCCCTCGTGGTTGATCCCGGCATCGATGCAGAGGTCGAGATGCTCCTCGACGATCTCACGTGCGACGTCGCCGACGTTCTTGTAGCCGACACCGGTGTAATACTCGCCTTGAGGATAGGGGAAGCCCCCATTCTTGGGGAAGCCGAGCGGCACACCATCCTGGTAAAGGAAGTATTCCTGCTCGAATCCGAACCACGCGTCCGGATCGTCCAGGATCGTCGCGCGGGCATTGCTCGGATGCGGGGTCTTCTTGTCCGGCATCATGACCTCGCACATCACCAGGGCGCCATTCTTCCGGGTCGAATCCGGATAGACGGCGACAGGCTTGAGCATGCAATCCGAGCTGCGTCCCTCGGCCTGCCGGGTCGAGCTGCCGTCGAAGCCCCAGACCGGGAGCTGCTTCAGTTTCGGGAAACTGCTGAACTCCTCGATCTTGGTCTTGCTGCGGAGGTTCGGAGTGGGCTGGTAGCCGTCCAGCCAGATGTATTCTAGTTTGTACTTCGCCATGGATGGTAATGAGGCTTTGGTTTGAGTCTTGGTCTCGAAACGAGAGCCCGATTGGAGGAGCACCTCGGGTGCCACGTCAAGCCCCGCACCCCTCCGCGGGGGACGAACACCCGATCAACCCCTGTTTTCTATGCGGCTCTGCATGTCGGCGTTCTCGAAGATCAGGAGACCACCCGCTGGGCGCGGCTGGCCGGCTTTGAACACGCTGGTCAGATTTCACCAAAACTACATTCCGACGTCGGAACCGATGCGCTATTTTTCCGGGACATTCCGCGAGGCAACGGCCATGGACCCCATACCCACATGATCAAGGTCAAGGACACCCTGAGATCCATGGTCCAGCTCACCTTCGACGGTCGGGTCATCAAGGTCTACCACGGACCGGACGCCAAAAGCCGGTTCACCAACGAGGTCCGTGTCCTGCGGCACCTCGAGGAGCGAGGGTGCCCCTTCGTGCCGCGTCTTCTCGAGGCCGACGAGGGCCAGCTGCGGATCGTCACCACGAACTGCGGCGGCCGGGTGGAACACCTCGATCCGGAGCGCGAACTGGAGTTGTTCGCGGAGCTCAAGGCCTTCGGGGTCCGCCATGAGGATCCCGACAAGCGCAACATCACCTACCGGAGGTCGGACGGCCGCTTCTGCATCATCGATTTCGAGTTCGCCGCACTCCTCACGGATCCTCCCGAGACCCATGGAAACGACCACTAAGGTGCCCCATCTCATCTGGCATGGATGGACCGACCGCGGAAAGGTGCGGGCCAACAACGAGGATGCATTCCTGGGCCTTGAGTTCGATGCCCAGGAAGTCCATCTCCTCGGCAAGATCGGTGAGGGTTCCCTGGAGAATGTCGATCGGGCCTTTGCGGTCTGCGACGGGATGGGAGGGGCCAAGGCCGGTGAGATCGCGAGCAGGATCGCTGTCGAACAGATCACCAGGCTCCTTCCCCGCAGCTTCCAGCAGCAGGCCAAGGGACTCGAAGCCGGGGTGTCCGACGTCCTCGGCGAACTCTTCGCCAAGGTCCACAAGGCCATCGTGCACCTCGGGGAGAGCTACGACGAATGCTCGGGGATGGAGACCACGCTGAGCCTCTGCTGGTTCACACCCGACTGGCTGTACTACGCGCACATCGGGGACAGCCGGATCTACCACCTGCCACAGGGGACCGAGGAGCTGCGGCAGCTGAGCCACGATGACACCCATGTGGGGTGGCTCCTGCGCAACGGAAAGATCACCGAGCGCGAGGCCCGGTCGCACCCGCGACGCAATGTCCTTCAGAAGGCACTGGGCGGCGGCAACCAGTTCGTCAACCCCCAGATCGGCCGCCTCGAACACCGGCCCGGCGACCTCTTCCTGCTGTGTTCCGACGGGCTTTCGGAGGGGTTGTACCCCCACCAGATCGTGGATCTTCTTCGCTCCGGGAGCCAGGGAGACATGAATCCCGCCAAGGCCTTGGTCGAGGCGTCGGTGGATCGCGACGGCCGGGACAACACCACCGCGGTGGTGGTGCGGCTCGCTTGATCCCAGGCTCCAGCGATCGATCGTCCCCGCGGTCGGGCAGCCCAGCCCTCAATCTCTCCCCGAACCGTTCCCTTCTGGGCAATGGGACATCACCCCATCACACTTCCACCATGAGCAGCGCGAAGACCCCCCTTCAACTCGGCTACCGGATGCCCGCCGAGTGGGAACCCCACAAGGCCACGTGGCTCACCTGGCCAAGACCCGACGGCATCAGCTTTCCGGGAGCCTACGAGCCCATTCCCGACGTCTACGGGCAGTTCGTGTTCCACCTGACCCAATGCGAGGAGGTCCACATCAACGTCTGGAACGACGACCTCGCGGCTGCCATCCAGGAGGTTCTTCGTCGCCATCATGTGCGTCTCGATCGTGTCCATCTCCATCCATTCCGCGCCTACGAACCCTGGTGCCGGGATCACGGGCCCATCTTCCTCGTCCGCGAAGGCGAGGGATCCCGGGACCGCGCCGTGGTGGACTGGGGCTACAACGCCTGGGGCAACAAGTATCCACCCTTTGACCTCGACGACCAGGTTCCGACCCATGTCGCCCGGCTCCGGGGACTGCCGCTGTTCGAACCGGGCATCGTCATGGAGGGCGGCTCGCTCGAGGTGAACGGTCTCGGCACCCTCCTGACCACCGAGGCCTGCCTGCTCAACCCGAATCGGAACCCCCACCTCAACAAGGGACAGATCGAGGGGTACCTCAGGGAGTTTCTCGGGGTCCGAAACATCCTTTGGCTCGGCGATGGCATCGAGGGGGACGACACCGACGGTCATGTGGATGACCTGGCCCGCTTTGTCACCCATGACACGATCGTTACGGTGGTCGAGGAGGACCCGGCGGACACCAACCACGGGGTGCTCCAGGAGAACCTTGAGCGTCTCCGGCACATGCGGGACCAGGACGGCCAGCCATTCCGGATCATGGAGCTTCCGATGCCCCGCCGTATCGAGGTCGAGGACCAGCGCCTGCCTGCGAGCTACGCCAACTTCTACATCGCCAACGACCGGGTGATCGTGCCGACCTTCCGCGACCGGAACGACGCCATCGCCCTGGAGCGGCTGCAACGGCAGTTCAAGGATCGGAAGGTGGTGGGCATCGACTCCCTGGACCTCATCTGGGGACTCGGTTCGATTCATTGCATCAGCCAGCAGGAGCCCGCTTGATCCCATCACGGCAGCACCCCGGTCAGGATCGCCTCGTCCGCAGGCTCCTGTGGGTGCTGGGGTGGATGCTGCTCGTCACGTCTCCACCGGTGGCGGGCCACCCCTTCCTCCAGGATTCGTGGTGGGTGGTGGTGGAGGACCGACGCATCCTGTGCCGTGTCACGGCGACCCTGCGTGAGATCACGATCGCCCGGGGTCTCGGGTCCGGTTCCGAGACACCGCGGCTCACGGAACTCCTCGAGTGGGTTCCCCCCTACGGAGCGACCCTGTCGCGGTCGGTTTCCATCGTGGCCGACGGCAAGCCACTGCCGGTCACCGTGCTCGACTCGCGTCTGGAGGCCGAAGGGGCGGAGGGACCCGGACCGGACTCGCCGTTCTTCCTCGACCAGACCCATGCCGTGTTCGACCTCGAGTGCGAGGTCCCGGGACCGTTGCGGGATCTTGAATTCCGCCAGCAGACCTTGAAGGGATCCAGCTATGCCCCGGGGACGCCCTGGGACGTGACCTATTCCCTGCTCATCCGGGACTCCAACGGGCGTGAGTTGGGGGCCGGGATCGTGCGTGCGGACCTCCCCTACCACCTCGTTCTATCAGCGGAACCCGCCCCGGCAGTGGCCCCTGGACCGGACAGCCCTGCACCCGTCCCACCTCCACAGACCCGCGGCACGGGAATACCACCGCTCCTCGACTACCTTGGGCTCGGGATCCATCACATCCTGCACGGATACGACCACCTGCTCTTCCTTGCCGCGCTGGTACTCGCAATGCCGCCGCTTCGGGGTCTCCTTGCGATCCTACTCGCCTTCACCCTCGCCCACTCGATCACGATCACCCTCGCCGCGCTGGAGTGGGTCCGGGTGCCCTCATCCGTCGTGGAACCGCTCATCGCCGGAAGCATCGTGGTGGTGGCCCTCATGAATCTTATGAAACGGCAGCCGGACCATGATCCACGCCGCGTCTGGATCGCCTTCGGATTCGGGCTCGTCCACGGCCTTGGGTTTGCAGGAGGACTCGGCGAGGTGCTGGGAACGACATCAGGATGGCACGTCACCCTCGCGATTGGTGCATTCTGCCTCGGGGTCGAGATCGGCCATGTGAGCCTCGGGGTACCGGCTTGGGGAATGCTCCGCTCGGGGCGATCCCGCTGGGGTCTCGGGGTGGCCGCGACGATACGATCCGGAGGCTCAATCGCCGTGGCCCTCGGGGGAATCCTCTATCTCATCGCCGCGGTGCGACAGACCCCCTGAACCCGGTTCAGACCCCCCCGAACCGCCGATGGCGTCGGGCGTATTCCTCGAGGGCCTCGGCCAGCTGCGGCTTCCTGAAATCCGGCCAGAGCGTCGGGGTGATGACAAACTCGGCGTAGGAGATCTGCCACAGCAGGAAATTGCTGACCCGCATCTCGCCGCTCGTCCGGATCAGGAGGTCGGGGTCGGGCCAGTGGCGGGTGTAGAGGTGGTCCGCCACCCCCCGCCCGGTGATCTCCGCAGGCTCGAGCCGGCCGGACTTGACCTTCTCGGCCAACTCCCGGACCGCCTCCACGATCTCGGTCCGACCGCCGTAGCTCAGGGCGATGATCAGGGTGAGTCCATTGTTCTTCGACAACGCAGCCCGGGTCTCGGCGAGCTGCTTTTGGACGAACTCGGGCAGACGCCAAATCTGCCCGATGGCCTCGAGACGGACATTGTTGCGCTGAAGCTCGGCAAGCTCGGTCTTCAGATACCGAGCCAGATACTTCATCAGGGTGTCGACCTCGTCCTGGGGCCGATTCCAGTTCTCCACCGAGAAGGCGTAGAGGGTCAGGTACTTGATGCCGAGTTCGCCGGCGGCCTTCACGATGGCCCTGACGGACTGGGCGCCGATGCGATGACCCTCGAAGCGGGGGCGATGCCGAGCCTTGGCCCAGCGACCATTGCCATCCATGATGATGGCAACATGCTGCGGGATGTTGTGGCCCGGCGCGGCCATGGACTTGGATTCAACGCTCATCGGATTGGACTCCCCCTTCGCTGGTCTCGATCCGGACTCCAGGACATCGCAGTGCAGCCTAGAGGAACGTCGTCTGGTCCCGGGCAGGTCCGACCGACACGATCGTCAGACGGGTCCCGGTGAGCTGGGCGAGGGTCAGGAGGTAGTGTCGGCAGTTCAGTGGCAGATCCTCCCATCGCCGGACTCCGTCGGTGGGCGTCTTCCATCCTGGGAAATCCTGGTAGACCGGTTCGCAGCGCCCGAGGAGTTCCGCGTCTGCCGGCATGTGCTCAAGAACCGCCCCGTCGAGCCGATATCCGGTGCACGCCCGGATGGTCTCCAGCGAGTCGAGTCCATCGACATTCGTCACCGCCAGTTCGTCGATCCCGTTGACCATGGTGGCGTGGCGGGTGGCCACGGCGTCGAACCACCCACAGCGACGTGCCCGACCGGTCGTGGCACCGAACTCGCGTCCCATTCCGTGGAGGAGGTCTCCGAGTCCCTGATCCTCGGTGGGCAATGGCCCGCCACCGACCCGGGTCGTATAGGCCTTGAGCACGCCCACCACGCGGTCCATACGGTTCGGAGGAACACCCGAACCCGTGCAGGCGCCACCAGCGGTTGTGTTCGAGGAGGTCACGAACGGATAGGTACCGTGATCAATGTCGAGGAAGGTCCCCTGCGCCCCCTCGAACAGGATGTTCTCACCCCGACGTCCTGCCTCATGCAGGTAGACAACGGTGTTGGTGACGAAAGGCCGGAGCCGGTCGGCCGCCTTGGTGTACTCGACGAGGATGGGCTCGTATTCCAGGGGCTTGGCTCCGAGGGACTTGAGAATTTCGTTGTTCTCCTCGAGACGTTCCCGGAGTCGAAGCGGGAAGCGGGTGGGATTGATGAGGTCGATGACCCGGAGGCCCACCCGGGCGGCCTTGTCAACATAGGTTGGACCGATGCCCCTCTTGGTTGTCCCAATGCCCTGGGCGCCCTTACGGGCGTCGCGCTGGCCATCGATCTCACGATGCCAAGGCAGGACGACGTGGGCGGTTTCGGAGATCCGGAGATTCGCAGGGGTCACCTCGACCCCGAGTCGGAGCAGGCCGTCGATCTCGTGGTTCACCAGGTGGACAGGGTCGATGACGACACCGTTGCCGATCACGCAGATCTTGCCCTTGCGGAGGATGCCACTGGGGATGAGGTGGAGGACGTACTTGTCCTTGCCCACGAATACGGTGTGACCCGCGTTGTTGCCCCCCTGGGTCCGGACCACGATTCCCGCCTGTTCGGTCAGGACGTCGATGATCTTACCCTTGCCCTCGTCGCCCCATTGGGCGCCCACCAGAATTGTATTGGCCATGTCTTGCTGCGCAGCAACCCGCATGAAAAAAGCCCCGAAGGCAATTCGGGGCGTCCGCCGGTCTTTGCGGATGGAGCCTATGAGGCGCACCCGCAGCGGTCAACGGAACGAATCTCACGTCACACGAAGGACCTGCCAGCGGCGAGCCCGGGGACCTCAACCCGACGTCGACAGGCCTGGGGGATAGGGTAGACCCGCCCTTTGGTTCCCGAACGTTGACACCCGAAAACCAACTCCTTAGCGTCACCCGTAACGTTTCGGCCCACTCTCTGTACCATGCTCCGTCTTGCCCTGATTCTCGCCTTGCTGGTCTCTATCGGCGGGCTCGCCATCAGCGAATTCCACACCAAACCCAAGGTGGTCGACCTCAATGATCGCCTCACCTCGACCGAGGCCAGCCTCGCGCAGACGACGGAGGCCAAGAACAAGGCCGAGGCCGAGGCCAAGAACCAGAAAGCCATTGCCGACAAGGCGTCCCGGGAGCTGACCGAGACAAAGACGGCCCGCGAGAAAGCCGAAACCGAGGCCGAGCAACAGCTGGGTCGCGCCGAGCGCCTCCAGAACGATTTGGCCAAGGTCACCCGCGACAAGAACGAGGCCCAGCAGGCCCTTGCCGCGTGGAACGCCTTGGGTGTCCAGCCCGAACAGATCGCCCAACTCCGTTCCGACCTCAAGGCCACCTCCGAGGCCAAGGATGTCCTTGCAGATGAGAAGCGCATCCTCACGCGCAACATCGAGAAGCTCCAGGCTGCCCTCGACACGTTCCAGGGCCGCGAGCGCCCGATCGAGATGCCCGGGCTCAAGGGACAGGTGGCCGCGGTCGATCCCCGCTGGAAGTTTCTCGTGCTCAACGTCGGCGAGAACGAGGGCGCCAAAGAGCGCGGCATCGTAATGGTCCGTCGCGGCGACAAGCTGGTCGGCAAGGCCCGCATCGTCTCCGTCGAGTCCAACCGCAGCATCGCCAACCTCCTCCCGAAGTGGCAGCAGCCCGGCACAGAGGTCCAGGCTGGTGATACCATCCTCTTCTGAGCCCGATTCCCGCAGCCAATGCACTTCTTCCTACTCGCCGCCCTCACGCTGATCGTGATTCTTTTCAGCGGGTGCAAGACGGATGACGGCCTGACCGAGCGTCCGTGGAACGCACCCAAGTCCTGGGAAACGGGGCTCCCGTCCCAGATGAACGAAGGCCGCTGATCGATTCGGATTCCGATCCGGGTCGGATGGGAAGACAAAAACGCCGATGCCCTCACGGGCATCGGCGTTTTCCTTGGGGCTGACGACCGGATCAGGCCCCCATGCCGTCCTCGAAGCTCCCGGCGGCCTGGGGCCAGCAGAGGTTGTTGGCGACGTACCGGATGCCGTCCGCAGAGCAGAAATCCAGCTCCTTGTGGGCGGACTCCGCCTCGACGACCAAAGGCGCCGACTCGCACTTGTGCAGCCTGCAGTAGCGATCCTTGTAGCCCACCGCCAGCAGCAGCTCGACGTAGCGCTGCATGTTGAGGTCCCCCGAGCCAAGGTCGGTGAACTGCATCGCACGACGAGGCCAGTTGGGCTCCATCGCGCGGAGCGGGAATCCCGGCCGGATGACGAAGTTCTTCACGTGGGCCGCATAGATGTACGGACCCACCTTCAGGAACCGCGACTCCCAGCTCTCACCCTCCCAGCAGTGGCTCGGATCGGCATTCACGGCCAGACAGGGATCGTTGTCACAGATCCGGACGAGCATCAGGAAATCGTCGGCGCACATGGCCCCTGTGCCGGGATGGATCTCGTGGCACAGCTTGATCCCCAATTGGTTGGCCTGCTTGCGGATCCTGGCCGTCTTCTTCACGAAACGCTCCTGGCCCTCCTTGAGGAGATCGTATCCGGGCCCGGCCCAGAATCCCCACGGATACCCCGTCGCCAGCTCCCAGCCAAAGGCCACGCCCCAGAACATCGGCATGCTCTTGATGCCCAGCTCGGCTGCGAGATCCATCAGCTTCAGGATGTAGGTCTCATGCCATTTCTCGATCTTGTCGGGACTCGCCGAGTGCAACTCGGCCGGGATGAATGGATGCCCCGACTTCGTGCCGGTCCAGGCACTCGTATGCACCCAGAATGGGCAATGGGAGGAGATGCCGTCGATCCGCATCCCGCGGGAACCGAAGATGTCGCGGATCTCCTTGGCCTTGAGGAAGCCACCGTTGCCATTCCCCAGCATGTAGTTGCTGGGCTGGGCTCCGGCAGCGCCGGCGGCCTTGGCATAGTCGAGGAACTGGGGCAGCGATTTGCCCCCGTGTTGGGCCCCTTCAATGGAGGCGTGGTAGGCGTGCTTGGACATGATGAATCCTTTGGTTAGGTGACGAGGAACGGCGGTTCGTGTAGCCGCAGCCCACGCCGATGGCAAGGGTTTCGAGGCCACAGGGAGCGGATTGCCGGTATCCCGTGCTGGACGTCGACGGGCGAATGCACGCCTCGCCGCGGGACCACGGAACCGCTCAGGGCAGAAGCCGACCCACCCACTGACTCAGCGTCTTCCCATCGGCCCGACCGGCAGCCTTGGCCTGGGCGGCCTTCATGACGGCTCCCATCTCCTTCTTGCTCGTGGCGCCAACCTCCTGAATCACCGCCCGCACCAGGGCCTCGATCTCGGATTCCGACAGGGCCTTGGGAAGGAACTCCTCGACCACAGCCAGCTCCCCCTTCTCCTTCGCGACAAGGTCTTCACGTCCGGCCTTGCCATACTCCTCCATCGCGTCCCGTCGCTTCTTGGCCTCCTTCTGGAGCAGCGCCACAACGTCGGCGTCCGGCAGGACCTCGGTCTTCTTTTCGATCTGGGCGTAGCCGAGGGCGGACTTGAGCATCCGCAGGGCAGCGGTCCGATCGGCATTCTTGGCGAGCATCGAGGACTTGAGCTCGGCGACGAGTTTCTCTTGGAGGGACATGATGGGTTGGATGTTCCGCTCGTTGACCGGCGGAACTAATTCTGAGCCTCGCCGGCCCGTCGCAATCCTCAACTCAAATCAGCCACCGGAGGGGCGTCCGCTGATCCAATCCGCTCCTCCGCCTCGTCTTCCCGCACTGGGCCAACCATCACGACGAACTCCCCCTTGCGCGGCCGGAGGGCAAGCTGGGACTGGATCTCCGCCGGCCGACCCCGGATCCACTCCTCGAAACGCTTGGTGATCTCCCGGGCCAGAACCACCTCCCGCTCCGGAAGCGCCACCGCAAGCTCGTCCACGAGCCGGGTGATCCGGTAGGGGGATTCGTAGACCACCAATGTCCCGGGCAGGGAGGCGAGCTCCTGAAGCCGACGGGCACGCTGGCCCGATTTCACCGGCAGGAAGCCGACGAAGTGGAATTCCCCCGTGGGGAGCCCGCTGGCGGTGAGTGCCGCCACCAAGGCACAGGCACCGGGCACCGGTTCGACCCGGAGGCCGGCGGACCGGACCGCGGCCACGACACGTTCGCCGGGATCGCTGATGCCGGGCGATCCGGCATCCGAAACCAGCGCCACCGTCCGTCCATCCCGCAACCGTTCGAGGATCTCTCCAGCACGCCGTGCCTCGTTGAAGTGGAAGCACGAAATCAACGGCTTTTGGATCCCAAAGTGTTGGAGAAGACGTCCGGTCCGGCGGGTATCCTCCGCCGCGACCACGTCGCACGACCGCAGCACCCGAAGCGCCCGGAGAGTGATGTCCTCGAGGTTGCCGATGGGCGTCGCCACAAGATAGAGCGTCCCGGGCTCGAGGGGCGCCGGCTCCGCCGTCGTCTCGGAGGTCATGACCGGGAGAGGGCGTGGCGTTGCAGGACCTCGAGGTCCACAAACTCGAGTGCGGATTCGTGCGTGGACTCGAGGACCACCGGCGGCGCTTTGCCCGCCTCGAGCGCCTCCCGCCACCGGTTGACGCAGAGACACCAGCGGTCACCCGGACGAAGACCCGGAAAGTCCCATTCCTGGCGCGGCGTGCTCAGGTCGTTGCCCATACGACGCGAGAACTCCAGGAAATCACCCGTCACCTGGGCGCAGACCGTGTGCAACCCGACGTCACCCGCCCCCGTCCTGCAGAACCCATCCCGATAGAATCCCGTCATCGGATCCTGGCAGCAGGGCTTCAGTTCTTGCCCGAGGACATTGGTCGGCATGCCCCTATCGAACTATGGAACCGTGGACTCCACAACCGCGTTCACCCCTGAGCCGCCGACACCGCCACCAAAAACTCGCGGAGCTTCCGAGGATCCTTGTGCCCCGGGGCACTCTCGACGCCGCTTGAGACGTCCACCGCGAAGGGCCGCACCACCTGGATCGCCTCGGCCACATTCACCGAATCGAGACCCCCGGCAAGGATGATGGGGACACCCAGCACCTTGGCCTCGACGGCACGGACCCAGTCGAACCGGGTCCCAGTCCCCCCGTGTCGTCCGGGAACGTAGGCGTCGAGGAGGAATCCTGCGACACACCCCCGGTAGGACTGCATGCGGACCACCGTTTCCGGCCCCTGGACCCGGAACGCCTTCACGACGGGCACCACCTGCTGGACCACCGCGCAGGTCTCAGGATTCTCATCACCATGGAGCTGGACGGTGTCCAGCCCCACCCGGGCTGCGACGTCGAGGACCTCCTCACGGGAGGCGTCGACGAAAAGCCCCACCTTCGAGACGAAGGGTGGAAGGGACCGGACCAGCACCTCAGCCTGGTCCCTGGTGAGGGCCCGCGGACTCGACGGAGCGAAGACAAAACCAAGGGCGTGGGCACCGTGGTCGATGGCCACCTGGGCATCTTCGGCCCGGGTGATGCCGCAGATCTTGGTTCGAACGATGGACATTGGTGCCAGCATGTCGGTGATCCCCGTCGACGGCAACGATACCCCTCTGGGGTCGGCACCAAATCTCACCCTCAGCGCAGCCCTGGCTTGTGGGCCACGTGGAGGCCCATGATCCCACCCAGCAGGTTGAAGGTCTGCGTCGACCCAAACCCAAGACCGCGCAGGAGCGCATCGACACCCCTTTGAGCCGGGTAGTCCCGCAGGGAGTCGAGGATGTAGCCGTGGGTATCGGCATCCCCGAAGAACAGGCGCCCAAACACCGGGACGAGATGGGCCAGATACTGGAAGTAGAGCCAGCGGAACGGCGGCCACTCCGGCTTCCCGAAGTCGAGGATGAGCAGCCGCCCCCCCGGACGCAGGACCCGGTGCATTTCGGCCAGCCCCTGGGGGATATCGGCAAGGTTTCGGAGCCCATAGCTGATGGTGACGACATCGAAGGACCCGTCCGGGAATCGGAGCCGGAGGGCATCGCCCTGCTCAAACGCCACGGCTTGGGTCACCGGATTCCTCGAAGCCCGCTGGCGCGCCACCTCCAGCATCGGTTCACTGAAGTCGACACCCACGACTTCCGCCCCTTCGCCCCGAAGGGCCAGGGCGATGTCGCCCGTGCCACAGCACAGGTCGAGAGCCCTCTCCGCGGGGAGGACGGCGGCAAGCCTGAGGAGGCGACGTTTCCAGAGCCGGTGGAGACCGAGGCTCTGGAGGTCGTTGATGAGGTCATAGCGTGGAGCCACCTCGGCGAAGAGATCCCTGACCTTCTCCGCCCGCCGCTCGCCCTTCACATAGAATTTCCCCGCCACGCCGGCGGACAGTAGTCGATCCTCGTGGAATGACGATCGGATAGGTGCAGATCACCCTGCGGACAGCGGACGCGAATCCGAGGCCCGAGTAAGGACAGCCGAGCGAAAGAGGCGATCCATGGCGCGATTCCTCTGTTCTCTTGTCCACGACCACCTTGTACTTCTCCGGCATCACGGTGAATCGGAAGCGAATCCTGTTTGTCGACCACGTCAGCAAGGTGCTCGGAGGGGCGGAAATCAACCTCGTCGAGCTCCTCGGTCTGCCTGCCCTCCGGTCCCGATGGGAGGCGTCCGTCGCCTGCGCTCCTGGGAGTCCTCTCGAAACCTCGATCGCACGTGCCCAGATTCCGCGTCACGCCTTCGGGCTATCCCAGTCGCTCAACGAGATGCGCGTCGTGGGCAGGCGATTCAGCCCCTTCCGTGCCTGGAAGGGATGGCGGGAGGTGCACGCCGCAACGCGTCGGCTCGAGTCGATCATCGCCGGCGCACGACCCGATGTCGTGATCTCCTGCACCAACAAGGACGATCTCATTGCCGGCAACGCGACGCGGCACTCCGGAACCCCGAACGTCTGGTGGTTCAACGACATCCTCAGCCCGGAGTTCTTCAGTTGGCCGGTGCGACGCGTCTTTGTCCAACGAGCCCGACGCCAGGCCGCACGCGTGATCACCGTCTCGGAATTCGCCAGGAAGGTGCTGCTCGACCAGGGGCTTTCCGAGGACCGGGTCACCACCGTCCACAATGGCATTCCGTTGGACCGATACCGGAGGATCCAGTCGAGCCTGCTGCGCGACCAACTCCGGATTCCACCAGGGGAGCCGCTGATCGGCCTGGTCGGACGCATCACTCCCTGGAAGGGACAGGATTTCTTCCTGCGACTCGCCAAGGACTGGGCTGGACAGGGTCGCCCGGGGCGGTTCGTCGTGATCGGACGGGCGTTCAACGAGGACGCCCCGTTTGAAGCATCGCTGAAGCGCTTCGTGACCGCCCAGCGGCTGGAATCCCGGGTTCACTTCGTCGCATTCCAGGCCGACATCGCATCGACTCTGTCCCAGCTCGACCTCCTCCTGCACTGCTCCACGAAGCCAGAGCCCTTTGGTCGGGTGATCATCGAAGGCATGGCCGTCGGACTTCCTGTCATCGCGGCCGCGGCGGGAGGGGTTTCTGAGATCATCACGCCCGGGGTCGATGCCGGACTGGCCACGCCCGGCAATTCGGATGCCTACCTGGCACAGATGACCGCGATCCTCGGCAGTGCCGAGAAGCGAAACGCCTGGTCGATCGCAGGACGCCGGACGGTCGAGACGAAGTTCACACTCGAACGGGTGTTCCAGGACTTCGACCGGGTCGCAACCGAGGTCATGGCGAAGTGATACGATAGAACCACATCGCCTCGTCCAGAGGCTCGAGGCTCCGGGTATGGTACAGGATTCCAACGGTGGACCACGGACCCGACACGGAAGGGCCCTTCCAGAGCGTGAACCGCTCCGCACCGGAATCGGGCCACTCGAGGGCCAGACCGTCGGCCGTGAGAGCGGCCGAGACCGGGATTGGCTCCTCAACGGACTCCCGGACGACGCCCCGGAAGACCACCCGATCCAGACGCCATACCCCTGAGGGACCATAGACACCGGTGCCGTCGGACCTGGATTTGACGGTGGGATAGAGTCCGTCAGATCGGGTGTCGGTGACGATCCGGATCCGGGTCGCCCCCGAGGAAAGAGGGTCCAGCACGCCCGAAAGATCGAGCGACATCGGGATGAAGACTCCGTCCTGCGTCACCTCGAGTGTTCCCGCCTCAACAAAGTCGCCCGCCCCCTGCCCCACCAGCACCACCAGACGGGAACAGGCCGTGGGCGAGACCCGCAGCTCGAACGACAGCTGCAACCTCGAAAAGGCATCCGCGAGCACGAACTCAACCCCAGCCGAACGCGGGGCCGTCCCCTGCGGAGGGAAGCCCCAGAGTCCGAGGGACGCGTTGGGAGAGAGTGGATCGGCCGGTGAACCAGTCAGGTTCGTCACGGAAACTCCGCCCAGGACCCGGGCCTCTCCGGAACCCTGAGAGGCCTGGAAAACACCCGGTGCATTGAAGTTCCAGACCGCCACCTCACGCAGCTCGGCGGTTCTTGCCGACACCATGGTCGCCAGGAACACGCCCAGCCTGACCAAATGACCCTTCCAGTTTTGTTGCATGCAACGAATCCTGCCAGCTCAGTCCCGGTGTCAGCCCAGTCTCCGTTCCTCCCTAGATCTAGGGACTTCAACGGGCTCGACACCCCGAGGAAGAGGCACCCAGCGACGCCTCGGAGCCCGGCCTGCCAGACGCCCCGGCTCCGAGTCCAACAAGCCCGAACGTGTGCGTTGAAATCGATCCGACGCGTCCTATAGTCACGCCCCTCGAGCCTCTCAAGATGAGTGACCCCAACGCCGCACTGACGGCCGCAACCGACTCCTGGAGCCCGCAATCCTCTCGCGCGCTCTACAACATCGATCGCTGGGGTGCCGGCTATTTCGACATCAACGCCGAAGGCCATGCGGTGGCAACGCCGCTGCAGAACGGGGTGCAGGTCGACATAACCGACCTCATCGCCGACGCCAAGGCGCGAGGCCTGAAGTTCCCATTGCTGATCCGCTTCCAGGACATCCTCCGGCACCGGGTGCAGGCCCTCAACGACGCGTTCCGGGCCAGCATCTCCGAGTTCGGGTACAAGGGCCGCTACCGCGGCGTCTTCCCGATCAAGGTCAACCAGCTCCGTGAGGTCGTGGAGGAGATCCTCGAGGCCGGAAAGCCCTTCGACTTCGGACTCGAGGTCGGATCCAAGCCCGAGCTCTTCGCCGGCATGGCACTCCAGGACCAGCCCGGGGCCCTCATCATCTGCAACGGCTACAAGGACCCGGCCTTCATCCGGCTTGCGCTCCAGGGCATCCGTCTCGGCAAGAACGTCATCATGGTCGTGGAGAAGATCGAGGAACTACGCCTCATCATCGCCACCTCGAAGGCCATCGGAGTCGAACCCATGATCGGCATCCGGGCACGCCTGCTCAGCAAGGGTGCCGGCAAGTGGGCCGAGAGCGGAGGCGAGAATGCCAAGTTCGGACTCAGCACGACCGAACTCCTGGCCGCCACCGAACTGCTGCGCCGTGAGGGCCTTGCCCACTGCTTCAAGCTGCTTCACTTCCACATCGGCTCCCAGGTGCCCGACATCCTGACGGTGAAACGCGCTGTCCAGGAAGCCGGGCGCATCTACTCCAAGCTCCACAAGTTCGGGTTCCCGGTGGAGTACGTGGATGTCGGAGGTGGACTCGGCGTCGACTACGACGGCTCGCGGAGCGCCTTCGACAGCTCCACCAACTACACGCTCCAGGAATACGCGAATGACGTCGTCTACTACCTAGGCGAGGTCTGCAACCAGGAGAACGTCCCCCACCCGAACATCGTCAGCGAAAGCGGCCGCGCCCTCGTCGCCCACCACAGCATGCTCGTGGTCGAGGTCTTTGGTCACATCGACAAGACCCCGCCCGAACTCGACTTCACGTTCGGACCCAACGAACACGGCATCGTCAAGGAACTGCTCGAGATCCGCGACAACCTAGGGAGTCTCAACAAGCTCGAGGCGTACCATGATGCCCTCGAACGCAAGGAGGACGCCCATCAACGGTTCATCCTCGGTGTGATGGATCTGCAGGACAAAGCCAAGATCGAGCACCTGTACTGGGAGATCTCCGAGTCGGTCGTGCAGAGCTTTCGCTCGCAGAGCCATGTCCCGGAGGAGATCCGGCATCTCGAGGACAGCCTCGGTCACCAGTACCTCTGCAATTTCTCCGTCTTCCAGTCGCTCCTCGACCACTGGGCCCTCGGACAGCTGTTTCCGATCATGCCGATCGACCGCCTGGAGGAGCGCCCCACCCGGGAGGGCACCCTGGTCGACATCACCTGCGACTCCGACGGCCAGATCAACAAGTTCATCGATCTCCGGGACGTCCGCGACACCCTGCCGCTCCACCCGCTGAACGGGACCAACGGCACCCAGGAACCCTACTACCTGGGCTTCTTCCTGATGGGGGCCTACCAGGATATCATGGGAGACCTGCACAACCTCTTTGGTCGGGTCAACGAGATGCACGTCTTCCTCGAGCCGGATGAGCCCACGGGCTACTACGTCGAGGAGGTCATCGAGGGCAACCAGATCGTCGAGACCCTCCGCGCCGTGCAATACGAGGAGAGTGAACTCAAGCGCCAGATGAAGGCGCAGGTCGACGCCGCGATCCGGAGCGACCGTCTCAAGCCGACCGAGGGGATGAAGCTGCTCGACGAATACGAGCGCGGCCTCAAGGACTACACCTACCTGTCGATCCACTGACCGACCGGCGCGGGGCCTCGGCCCAGAGCACCGGCCCCACCCGCGTCCATGTCCGAGAAGACCGTCCTCCCCTCGCTCGCACGGGTCGTCCGGGGACTGGTGCTGCTCTTCTGGGGGGTGCCCGCCATGCTCCTGGCGGCGACAGCCTGCGCACTCGATCTTGGCTGGCGGCAGTTCGGCTTCGCCCCGACCGCCGTCGCATCGGCAAGCCTGGTGGTCGGCCTCTTCCATCTCCGGAAGTTCCAGGCGCGTGAGACGGTTTGGGTGAACGCCCGGCATCGTGCCTCCTTCCTGGCACTCCTCCTGGTGGGACTCTCCCCGACGCCGGTCTGGTGGAACCGTGCCCCGGACGAGGCCTTCTTCGGTCATGGCATGGTGCTGCTGAGCCTGGCAGGCGTCGCGTTCCTCATCGCCGTGAATGACGCGATCCTGCGGCTTGCCGCGATGCTGCCGGACCAGGCGCTCCGATCGGAGACGCTCTTCTTCACCCGACTCAACAGCCGGGGCCTGATGGTCCTCGGGCTGTTCGTCCTCCTCTGGCTCGGCCTGCCCCATTGGAACCCCGCGCCCGAACCAATCGTCCGATTCCGAGCCTTCCTCGAGTTCACCCGCCCGTGGCTTTTTATCATGCTGCTGCTCCCGCCGGTCGCGCTGACCATGACACTCCTGTGGAAGATCAAGGAGGCCATCCTCCACAGCGTCTTCAGGGGTTGAGGGCCGGGAGCTCGTCACCGACAGATTCCGTCTTGGTGGTCCACGGATCCCGGGACACTGTGCGGCCATGCCGAGAAAGTACTGGCTCGTGAAGCAGGAACCCGATGCCTACTCCTGGGAGGCATTCGTCACCGACGGAAGGACCGCCTGGACCGGGGTTCGGAACTTCCAGGCCCGGAACAACCTGCGGGCCATGCGCGCCGGGGATCGCGTCCTCTACTACCACAGCAACATCGGCAAGGAGATCGTGGGCTGCGCCACCGTGGAGCGGGAAGCCTATCCCGATCCAACCGCCTCCGAGGGCGACTGGTCCTGCGTCGATCTCGTTCCCCACAAGGTGCTCAAACGCCGGGTGACCCTCGACGAGCTGAAAACCGATCCTGGGACACGCGAGATCCCGCTGATCCGCCACACGCGCCTGAGCGTGATGCCCCTGGAGGAGGCCGCATTCCGGCGCATTGCCGACATGGGGCAGACCGCAGTCTGATCTGATTCTGCCTCAGGGCTTCAGCTTCACGGTGCGCTTCAGCCGGGCACTCCGAACCGCGGCATCCACGATCTCCTGACCGATCCGGCTGATCGGCAAGCTCACCGGCCCCTCCAGCGGTTCCCCCTGCTCGAGGCAGTGGAGGAGATACTGGACGGGGTTCTGGTTCGGGGCCTTGGGAGCTGGCGCCTCGACACGATACGGCTCCGGCTTCCTGCGGGTCTGCACCGTCACATGGTCGTCGTAGTCGTAGCTGCTGACCGTCCCCTCGGTGCCCAGGATGATGAACCCACAGCGGGGCTGGGGCTGGATGATCCAGGGATCGGTGAACGTGCCCCAGCGGGTCTCGAACTTCGAGAGTCCATGGGCATAGCGGGCAACGACGATGCTGTGCTCGTCGACCTCCAACCCCTCCGGTTCGTCAACCGTCGCGGTGACCTCGATCGGACGCCGCCCCCCCTGATACCAGGTGCCGAGGGTGGTTCCATAGCCGAGGTAGTCGAGAAGCGACCCACCCCCATGGGCGCGCTTGTAGAACCAGGAATGGGGCTTCTCGCGGGCCACCTGGGCCGCCGTCTTCTCATCCTTGTCCGCACCATGGAAGAGCGGACCACGGTTGCCGCCGATATGCCACACGTTGAGGACGTCGCCGATCTCGCCCTTCGACACGAGCTCATGCGCCTTGCGATGCGACCCGACCCACTGCAGGGGCCAGTTGATCATGAGCTGCTGGCCCTTCCGGACTGCGGCCGCCATGGCGTCCGCCTCCTTGAGCGACGCGGCAAAGGGCTTCTCGACCATGATATGGCAGCCGAACGGCGCCACCTTCTTCACCCACTCGCCGTGTTTGGAGGCTGCCGGACAGAGAATCACGACGTCCGGCTGCGTCTTCGCGAGACACTCCCGGTAGTCGGTGAAGGCATTGTGTCGGTCGACCAATCCCTTGCGGATCGCCTCCTCCATGCGCTCGGGCTTCTCATCACTCACCCCCACGACCTCGGCCCGGGGATGCTCATGGGCGTACCGCAGGAGGTCACCCATGTGGAAATGGTCAAAATTGATGCCGACGATCTTCCAGGGACGCTTTTTCATGGCAGTGGATCCAGAGAACGATGACCGCGGAACCGTCCGGATTTCAGAGCACAAAACGATTAAATCAAGGAGAGGCTGGTTGTCCAGTCGCGCCCCCCGCCGCCCCTCGCTCGAACACGACCCTGTGGCGGGACTTTCCCTTCATGAAGAATCGCGCGCTCTGTCCCGCCCGGGAATCGGTTCCATGAATCAACCCATCGCCGATCACCTGACAGTACCATGATCCACCCTCATGGAGCCGGCGTGGCGGAGTGAACGTCTCAGGTCGGGAGAGGTCGCCGGCGAAAAACACATACACGCCCTCTTGGGTCCAGTTGGCATCTGCTGTCCGGTTCACGAGGACCACATGGCACCGGAGATGGGTGTTCCAGTGCACGGATGGCCCCCAGAACGCATCTGCCTTCGGATTCGACCATGCCACCCGGGCCGGCACCACCGGCTTTCCTTGCCCCCCCAGCCCCGGAGCATCCCAAGCCTTTCCCGTCCATCGCCAGACCTTGCCGACAGGAGCCTCGAGGTCGGCCAACGCAACCCGGGCGATCTGGATGCCCTGGTTGGACAAGGGATCCGTGTAAGAGGAGAAAAAAATGTAGGCCCACCCGCCCTTCCCATCGATCGCCCAGCTCGGATCGCCAACCCCTCCAGCAAAGAACTTGTTGGGCGTGTCACACGAACGCCGTACACCAGGATCCCGTAGAACGATTCCCAGATCCGTCCACGTCTGACCCAGATCCCGGGACCGGGCCACTCCGATGTCCGGCACGGTGAAATATTCCCGCTCCGGACACTCCCCGAGGTATTCCTCCCGGTGGTAGAGACCAAGAAGTAGCCCATCATCACGCAGGTACACCGCTTCGATCCAGCGCAGCTTCTTCGCGCCATCGTCGAACCGACTTGGAACCGACGCACCCAGCCCCTCCAGATTCGGACCCACGCTCCGGGAGGGCCTTTGATTCGAGGTGAACAGGTAAAGCTGTCCGGCGTGCCAGAAACAGGGCGAGTTGCAGTCCGGGTCGGACGGAAACTCGAGAAGCGGGGCTGGCTCCAGACGGGCGCGGGGCTCTGAAGGAGCCCGATCCGCAGCACCAGCAGAATTCAACCCCAGAGTGAGTGCCAACAGGACGATCTGAAGACCGGTAAGACCCTCCGGAACCCATTCCCTTCCACGGCTCATACGTCTTGAATTGCAGACATCGCCGGCCGGTTCAAGCGCCGGGAAACACTCCGGCGCACGTCCAAAAGGATTCACCATTCACGAAAACAGGAATGGAGCACCACCGACTCAATTCAGGTGGAGCCTGTCGCCTCCTACACCTTGATGGCTCAACGGTATTGCTTGGACACTTATCACTGCAGTTCGTGCCCCCTAGCAACGACGAGTGCTTCATCTCATTGCGCCCCAGCAGGAGCGCCACTCCGGAACAGATCCAGGTTCCTCACCACGGGATCCCCCAAGGGGGCCCAGACCCGAACTTGGGCGAAGAGCCCGCTGTCGTTGAAGGAGCCGAAGCCGATGTAGCCCGCGCCAAACCGGGCGTCCTCCGCCAGCATCGCCGGGGTCGTCATGTCGTCGAACCAGACCGTGATCCGGGTACGGAGACGCTGGACCCGTACCCGGTGCCATTCGTTCTGCCCCCAGCGACTTCCCTCGGTCGTCCGGGTGGAGATCTTCGTGAACGGCTTGCCGTCGACGATGAACACCTGGTTCGCCTCCGGATCGGTCTTGCTGGCGAAATGGGCGTAGTAGTACCGGCCGGGATCCTGGAACCCGAAGAACAGGCAGAGATCGCGATGCCCATAGTCGGGTCCGGTCTGGAGCAGCTCAGCCTCGAGCAGGAAGTCGCCAAAACGCCGCGTGGTCAGCACCGCAATGCTGCTCGGCGAGCGAACCTTCGCGGCGTACTGGCTGTTCCCGATGAGCTCGAGGGCCGCCCGGCCGGCATTGGTGCTCCGACGCCACGCCTTGGGATCGGTAAATTCGAGCTGCCCGAGGATGGCGTCACTCGCCAGATCCGGCTGCCACTGTAGCGAGAACCCCTTGGGGACATAGGCAGGCGGCTCCTCGGCGAAGGCCTGAAAAAGAACGGTAAATCCACACAGCAGGAGCAGCAGGGACACGAGATATTTCATGGGTGAGGTGCGGTTCCAACCTTCGATTCCAGAATGCCCGCCCAGGACCGATCCATCACTCCCCAAATCCAGTGACTCTGATCTGACCGAACCGGACCAAGGGCGGGGCGGAGGTCCGGGCTGAGGCAATAGTTGCCTCACTCGTTTCCACTCCGGTTGACCGAGAGCACGCTCCCACCGGAACCACCCGAGGCGATGATCACGCTTCCACCCAGGACCGTGGTCATGGGCGTTGGGGATGGGCCACCCGCTTGTGACGCGTCACGGTTTGTCCAATGTTTAGACCAGGTTTGAACGACCATTCCTGAGCGACGCGGAATGACCCGATGGCCTTCGAGATCCAGAGAATCCGCGGGAGCAAACAACAGTTTCGTCTCGGGCTTGCAGCGCTGCCCATCCGTGAAAAGCTCCGCCTCCCCGATGCGCTCCGGGAACGACAGGTGACACTCGGATCGGGCAATGTGGCGGGACGGACTGACGGTGCCTGACAGGAACCCATCCGCTCTGCGTCAACGTGTCCTTGATGGAGGCGGTCGACGCATCGTGCCGGTGGAAGCTTCTTACGCCAACGTCACGGAGGCACCAGGTGGGGTGCGACCACCGAAATTGCCCACCGCCCTGCCCTGGGATCTAAGGGATCGAATGGGCAGTCCTCCAAGTTTCTGCAGGGCTGAAAGCCCAACCTATCCCGCCACGCTACCGTCTCTGCCCCCAGAGGGGAGTCCGGCATCCAGATGACTTCGGATGCAAGACCCGTCCTATCCCCAAATCTGGCGATGTTCGAAGAACTCCCGGAGAAGGTTGAATCGGTGACATGTCCGATCCAGTTCCCGATTTTGACGGCGCCTGGAAGGAGGCTTGGGACTTCTTCCTCCGTCCGTTCCTCCGGCTCTGCCAACAGCCGGTTCATCGGGGCATCGATGGGTCCAAACCTCCGGTCTATCTCGACACGGAACTCGGGAAGATCGCCTACGATGCCGAACTCGGACGTCAGCACCTGGACCGTCTCATCGGAGTTACCCGTTCCGATGGCCTCCCTCAGGACGTCCTGCTCCACACCGAGACCCAGTCCCATCGCGATTCCGAGATGGCATTCCGGATGTATCGGTACCACAGCCGGCTGGTCGAGCTCCGGGGTCGGCCCGTGGTTTCCTTGGTGATCCTGGCCCACGATCCCCTCTGGCGACCCGGACCCTATGAGCACAAACTCTGGGGGTGTCGGAGCCGGTTCGACTACCTCTCCTGCAAGCTCCTGGACTTCAAGGACGAGTTGCTTCTCCGGAGCCGGAATCCCATCGCCAAGGTGATCCTCGCCCAACGGATCGCGCATCGGACCACCAGCGACTCACCCCAGCGATGCAGGATAAAGCTCCAGTGGATCCGGCAGCTGCTCCAACAAGGGTTTCTTCGCCGTGATCTCCACCGGCTTTTCACCATGCTGGAGCGTATGACATCCCTGACTGAGGAGCTGGACATTGAATTCCGTCACCAGCTCAAGCAATCTGACCCATACAAGACCATGCCTTTCGTCACCACACTCGAACGCGTCGCCATGGAATAGGGACTCTCAAAGGACATCTCCCAAGGAATCTCCCACGGACAAGCCGAAGGACAGGTCTCGGCGCTGCGAGAATCGATCGAGGACCTTCTCAAGGAACGGTTTGGAGCCATCCCGGGCGATGTCGCGGAACGTCTGGAACAGGAATCGGACACGGGGACACTGCGCCTGTGGAACCGTCGGGCGGCCACCATCGAGTCGACCGTCTCGTTCCAGTCCCTTCTGGGACTGAGGGCGAGCTGAGATCCAAACTGGGGGGGGCAGGAACGCACCGCCTCCGATAGCAAGGCAAAGCCCCAGGACCCTGGGGATTGGGATCGCAGCCCATCATTCCGTTCAGTTCTTCTTAGCCCGCAACATTTCGCTGAGCACGGCCAGATCCTCCGGGCGCTGGGCGGGATCGAAGTCGATCGACCGCTCCCCCGCCACCAGCGCGGTGCGGCGGGCCTCCAAGCGGGCTTTCTCCCCAAACGTAGCCGAGGCGACGTAGATCGCCACCCGGCTGGCCTGGTCTCGGAGGGTCACGACCCCGTCACGGACCGAGTGCTCCACCGCCGTGATCCCGTCGGCATCCACCCGGAACACCTCCGCCGGGGACTTCAGATAGCTGGGAAGCGGGAAGCGAAAGACAACCGCACGCGGCGCACCGAACCGGAACACCCGTTCCTCACGGTCCGCCTCATACGCCAGGTCGAGCGCGAACAGGACCGCGCCCCGCGGGCCCGCCACGACATCGAGATCCCAATCGGGCTTCCCCTCGCGGAGGATCCGCTCGTGACCGACGGCGTCGCCCTCAAGATAATGGTCCTCCAGCATGCGGATTTCGCGTCCGATGCGCATCATCGGCTGGATCAGGTCCGGGAAGGTCACCAGCGAGCGGAGGCTGAGGTTGAACCAGTAGAGCGAGGTGATCCGGCTCGAGAGGGCATGATACGCCTGCAGCCGGAGCTCGTCGGGCGTCGGTGATCCCCGCTTGCGGCCGCCGTAGCCGTTCCAATCGTGATGCGGTCCCTGTGACCAGTACGCGGTCGGACGCGGCCGGTTCAACTCTCGGAGCGAGCGGCACATCTCGCCGATGGTCTCGAGCGGTGCGCCCCACCGGATCTTTTGGCCGTCCCACCGGTCATACTGACCCCAGGCGTCCGGCGACGGCGCCGTCACCCGGTAGGCATCGTAGTGGGGGTAGTCCGAGATGCCGGCGTAGAACCGCCACAGGCGCTCCTCGCTGTGGGTCACCGAGGTGGGCAGCCGAGTCGGCGCATAGGGCGACAACGCCTTCCAGCAGTCCTGGGGCGAGACGGGCTTCCCCCCGCCGTATTGGGGTTCCCCCAGGAATTCGACGGCGTGGACCCGGGGCAACACAGCATCGGAGTCGTAATGGGAGGTCGGCTCCAGCTTGCTGAAGTACTTCAGCGGATACCGCGTGTAGAGGCCATCCGGACCTGTCTGGTCCGTGTAGCCGGGGGTCTCCTGGATGTGCGCGGTGTTCACATGGATCCGCTTCAGGGTCTTCAGGAAGGGCACCGACTCAAGCGGCTTGCGACCACCCCCGCTGGTGTCGTGCACCCAACCGCCGCTGATGTCGAACACCTCACGCTTGATGCGCTGGTGCGACCAGACCGTCACCGTCCTACCAGCGGCATCGACGAGCCGCACTTCGATCCCTCCGTAGGTGAGCGGCAGGGGTCCGGTCTCCACGCGGGCGCCACCTCGATTGTGGGGCGGGATAACCCCATTGGCCGGGAAGGCCTTCAGGCCCTGTTCCAACCAGGCCTGTGGGCGCAACACCCGCCACGAGGTACTCGACTCCGGCAGCCAGAGGCGAAAAGCCTTCAGCGTCAGTGGCCCCGGGGTGTTGTTGACCACATGAAAGACGAGGGAATCGGGTGTCGGGTGGGTGGCCGAGCCCAGAAAGGTCACAGCGGACAGCCAAGCTGTGGGACTGGCGATGGGAACCTCGAGGCGTTCGGTGGATGCGGAACCGGGCCAGTGGATCAAGAGATCGATGGCGGTGTTGGTCCCCCAGGGTGCCCGCTTACCATTCCAGCTCCAGACCGTCATGGCGCCGGGAGGAAGTTTCAGAGGCTCGCCGCCCCAGGCCGAAGGGAGTTCGTGCCACGCCCAGTCGTCCGACGCCAACAGCTCCTCTGGGGTCCGTCCCCTGAGCCGGATGTCGGTCGAAGCCGGCAAGGTCAGCGTGTCCGCGAAGTCGTTGCGAAGGAACACTTCAACCCGTGCGCCGAGGCTGAAGTCCGGCTTCTTCCGATACTGCATCTCCGTCGACTGCAGATGCGGGACCACGTGGACTCCTTCGAGGGACAGGACCGCAGCCTGGGCGTTGGGACCCGAGACAATCTGGAATCCCAAAAGGAGCGAGGCAAGGGGACGCCACAGTCGGGACACGGAGCGCAGGACAATACGGGATGTTGGGAGGGAAATCATAGACTGGAATAAAACCTGGGAAGAATTCCCCGCTGAACATCGAGGAGACCCGTGTAGATCGAAGGGGTTTGAAAAGAGGTGCTCAGGAGGAAGGGCCCGGGAAAAAGTCGGAAAACGGTCATGGTTTCCAAACCAGCGTGGCAACGGACAGGGGGGTGAGCCGAGTCGTGAGACGAGTCCCCCTCCACGAGATAAGAATGTCGGGCTGGGCTTTGGTGGTGTTGGCAATAACAACGACTAGGCTGCCATCCGGATTCCGGAATCCTACATTGGATACGCCACCCGACGTCGCCGTGGTCCCAATCCGCACCGCACCAGGACGGATGAACCGCATGAACTGCCCATATATGTAGAAGTCTGAACGGTACTCCACCGCAAGGGACGCCGGATCCAGAACGACAATGGTCGGTGAGCACTCGTGGAAACCGGAGATGTTCGGCTTGCCGTTCCGGTCGATCATCGTCACCCACGCATTGTAGCTACCCGCCCAGTTCCGGAAGTAGGAGATGATCTGCGCACCACCGAGTGCCCCATAGACGGAGCCTTCGGAGAAGAGCACTGCCTTGTTGGGAAACTCACGATGGAGGCGACTCATCGCCTCCGGACGTCCCTCATAGAGATGGAAAGCGCTTCCGGAGACGAACTGTGCCGCAGCAGGGTCCTTGAGAATCGTCGCGGGGAACCCGGGGTTGTTGAAATTGTGATCGAAGGCCCAGATCGTAGTCTTCAGGCCTCGGGCCTTGAGGAGTGGACCAAGGTGGTCTCGGATGAAGTCGCGCTGCTCCCTGGCCGTCCAGAGGCAGCTCGGATAGGCAGCAGGGCCAAACTCCGGTTCGTTCTGCACGGTGATGGCATCGATCTCGACCCCTTCACGACGGTAGGCCTCAAGAAATCGGACAAGATATTCCGCAAAATAGGGGCGGCACTCGGGTCGGAGGGACCCGCCGCCAATGCGCCGGTTCGTCTTCATCCAGGTCGGCGGCGTCCAGGGTGAGGCGAAAAAGCGCAACCCAGGGCGGAGACGCTGTGCCGACGTGATCACGGGCAGCACATATTCCCGGTCTCGATCGATCGAGAATTTCTCCAGCCGAGGATCTTCCTGTCCGTCGGGCATGTCGTCATAGGTGTAGAACGGCCCCGGGGCGAAGTCTGAGGTGCCGATGCAAAGACGCATCAGGCTCATACCGATTCCGGTGTCCGGGTCCACCAGACTCTGTATCACGCGCTCCCGCTGGGCCTCGGGAAGGACACTGAGATTGTGGCAGGTGCTGTGTTCGAAGGAACTGCCGAGGCCGATGACGGACTGGTGGATGCTGGCCTCATCAATTTCGATGCGGGTTCCGGATGGCGCTGACCCGGTGCCGAACCCAAAATAAAGATCGGTTTGCCGTTCTAGTCGCGCCTTGAGATCCTCAGAAGAGAGCCACCATTGAACGGTCTGGGGTGATGCCTGATCGGCCCGTATCGGACCCCATGGACCTACGATCAACAGTACCGCCAGTCGACCTCTGGCGAGCAGTGAGATGGCCTCGTTCAGAAAATTTTTTTGAGACGGAAACAAGGCTCAAGACTCCTTAGCGGAGGTCAAAGCGCAAGCGATAAGCATTCTCTGGGGCTTACCCAGTTGCCTGCAGAGTGCCAGAATTGGGTCCCCGCGGCCGGACCTAACCCAAGTTCCTTGGCAACGACAACAGTGGACTTGCCGCTACCCAGCCAGTACCGGATAGCCTCCATTTTGAACGTGGCGTCGAACTTGTACCGGGCTTTGAGGGGATGAGTTTTGATGACGATTTCCATAGTGGCTGATCTCTCTTGATCTCCGTCCGAGAAATCGAAGAAGTCCCACCAATGAATTGGCGCCATTGCCGAACCCCGGTTCGCCACCACCTTGCTCCATGGCTCTGCGCATTTCCCTCGTTCTTCTCGCCGTCATCCTGCTCGTCGTCGGGGGATGCTCCACGGTGCCACGGAACTCCAATCCGGCCGCCGCCTTCCTCGAGGCCACCGAGCAGTTCAAAACCGAGGGCAACCTGACCCCGGGATCCCCGGAGGAGGCCCAGGCGATCGAGCGGGTAAAGGTGTTCCTCGGACGGATGACGCTGGATGCCGTCAACACCGAGGTCCCGCGACTCTACGCCGCGAACGCCTACCTCAACGACACGCTCAAGACCCTCCACGGCCCCCAGCAGATTCAGGAATACTTCCGCCAGACCCTGGATGCGGCAGAGAGCTTCACGGCGGACTTCCAGGACGTCACCCGAAGCCAGGACGGATACTATTACTTCCGCTGGATCATGAAAGTCCGGATGAAGAAGGTCGCGAAGGGCGAAACGATCACGACACCGGGCATCACCCTGGTCCGCTTCGACAAGACCGGCCGGATTCTGATCCACCAAGACTACTGGGACAGCACCTCAGGGCTGTTCGAGCACGTACCGGGCCTCGGCTACGGGATCCGAGCCATCAAGGCCCGGCTCTGAGCGGGGCGGCGGGTCTTCCGGGGTGGAGTATTGATGGTGACCTAGAGGGGAATGGGTTGGACCCCACGGAGGTGGGCGCTAGCGCACCCAGTGCCGCAGGGCACTGCGGCACCCACCGGTGCGGCAGCCACCCATTCGGCACCACCGGTCCAGCACCCACCCGCTCGGAGGGCCACCGCTCAGGAGGACTCGTCGCTGGGGCTCACACGTAATCCCGGGAATGACGCTTGAGGGGGTGGTCCTCGATGCCTAGCGTCAGTGAGGTCCCCGATGAACCACGCCCTCCACGCTCTCGCTGCAGCCATCCTGCTGGTCGGGATCACCGGATTCCCGACGCTGGGTGCGCCGACCGCGGCCTCCGACAAGGCCATCCCCGCGAAACCCGCTCTTCCGTCCCTCAAGGGACTCCGCCTCGAACCGTCCTCCATTACCCTGGGCCATTCCCGGGATGCCCGGAAGGTCCTGGTGCTCGGGGAGCGCAAGGACGGCGGCATCGTGGACCTGACCTCGGAAGCGGTGCTGAAGCCCGAGGGTGGGAATGTCGCGGTCGATCCTAACCAGTTCCTGACTCCCAAGGGCGTCGGCAAGACCACTGTCCGGATCACCGCCGGCGGCCTCTCGGCCTCGCTCCCGGTCGAGGTCACCTCCACCCAGACCCTGCCGGTGGGCTTTGTCCGGGATCTCGAGCCCGTCCTCGGCCGCGCCAACTGCAACCAGGGCACCTGCCACGGCTCCGCCAAGGGCAAGAACGGCTTCAAGCTCTCCCTCCGCGGCTACGATCCCGAATACGACTATCAGGCGCTCATCCAGGACCTCGCCGGACGCCGCTTCAACCGCGTCAATGTCGACGAGTCCCTGATGCTCCAGAAGCCCCTTGCCGACGTCCCGCACGAGGGGGGACAGGCGATCCGCCCAGGGTCGCGCTACCACACACTGCTCCGCCAATGGATCACCGAGGGGGCCCGGTATGAAGACCCCGGCCCGGCCCGGCCCAAGGAGCTGACCGTCCTGCCGTCGGCCGTCGAGATCGACCTCCCCGGACGCCAGCAGCAGTTCCTCGTTATCGCCACCTATACCGATGACACCACGCGAGACGTCACCCGCGAGGCGGTGCTCTCCAGCAACAACGAGGAGATCGCCCTGGTGAAGGACAACACCCTCACGGCGCTCCGCCGCGGTGAGATGGCTGTGTTGGTCCGCTATGAAGGCCTCTACACGGCACGCGAAGTCGTGGTGATGGGCGACCGGCAGGGATTCGCCTTCCAGCCGATGCCTGAGAACAACGCCGTCGACCGCCTGGTGAACGCCAAGCTGTCGCGGATGAAGATCAACCCCAGCGACCTCTGCACCGATGCCGAGTTCATCCGCCGGGTGTATCTCGACCTCACCGGCCAGCCTCCTACGTCGGACCGCGTCCGGGCCTTCCTCGACGACAAGACCGCCCAGCGCACCAAGCGCGACACGGTCATCGACGAGCTCCTGGGTTCGCCCGCGTACGCCGCGTTCTGGGCCAACAAATTCGCCGACCTCCTCCAGTGCAACTCGGAGAATCTCGGGAAGAAGGGGGTCTGGGTCTTCCGGACTTGGATCGAACAACAGCTCGCCAAGAACCGACCATTCGACCAGTTCGTCCGGGACCTGATCCTAGCCAAGGGCAGCACCTTCGAGAACCCCGCGGGAAACTATCTCCGGGCCCTCCGGGATCCGGACAAGATGACCGAGGATGTGTCGCAGACCTTTCTGGGCGTGCGGTTCAACTGTAACAAGTGCCATGACCATCCATTCGAGCGCTGGACGCAGAACCAGTACTACCAGTTCGGCGCCTACTTCTCCCAGGTCGCCTTCAAGCGCGGAACCCTCGGTCGCGACGTGCTGATCCGACCCAACGAGACCTACGCCTCCGAGCAGGTCTCCGAGGACATCGTCTACCAGAACTACAATGGTGGGGAATCCAAGCATCCGAAGGACGGGCGGGTGATGCCCCCGAAAGTCCCCTACGGCACCGCCAAGGAGCCGCAGGCAGGACAGGACCGACGCGAGGTCTTCGCCGATTGGCTCACCTCGAAGGACAACCCGTACTTCGCCAAGTCCACGGTCAACCGCTTCTGGAGCTATCTGTTCGGACGCGGAATCATTGATCCGGTTGATGACATCCGGGCTGGGAACCCGCCCAGCAACCCCGAGCTGCTCGACACCCTGACCCGCGACTTCATCGCGAGCGGCCATGACGTGCAGAAGCTGATCTGGACCCTCTGCCAGTCTCGGACTTACCAGCTGAGCATCATCCCGAACCGCTGGAACGAGGATGACCTCGTCAATTTCTCCCACGCCACCCCACGCCGGCTGAGCGCCGAGCAGATGCTCGATGCCGTCGCGGTGGCAACCGGCCATCGTCCGCAGTTCAAGGACCTGCCTTCGGGACTCCGTGCGGTGGAGGTGCCCGATGGCATGGTGGGCGGGAACGACTTCCTCGCACTCTTCGGCCGTCCCAAGCGGCAGAGCGCCTGCGAGTGCGAACGGTCCAGCAATGTGACGCTCTCGCATGCGCTGAACCTGATCAACGGCCCCACCCTCGGTGAATGCGTTAGCAGCCCCGAGAACCGGCTCGCGAAGCTGGTGAAGTCGGAGTCCGACGACCGCAAGGTGGTGGAGGAGATCTATCTGAGCTGCCTCAACCGCCTGCCCACCGAGCGCGAGGTCACCGGCCTCCGTCTCGGCGAGGGCGACCAGCGCCTCGAAGGAGCCCAAGATCTCGCCTGGGCGCTCCTCAACAGTCCCGCCTTCCTCTTCAATCGTTGAACCCCGACCTCCCATGATCTCCGTCCCCGGAAAATACGGCGCCACGTGCGACGGCTTCAGCCGCCGCGAATTCCTCCGCCTCGGCGGCGCCGGCCTCGCCGGCCTGAGCCTGGCCGACATCCTCCGCCTTCAGGCCGGTCAGAACCCTGCAGTCGGACCCGCATCAGGCCAGCCCAAGAACGGGTGGGGTGGAGCCAAATCGGTCATCATCCTCTACCTCCAGGGCGGACCGAGTCACATCGACATCTGGGATCCCAAGCCCGGTGCACCGTCCAACATCCGCGGCGACTTCAAGCCCATCCGGACCAAGGTCCCCGGCATCCAGGTCAGCGAGGTCATGCCGCGTCTGGCGCAGCAGCTCGACAAGGCGACCCTGATCCGCTCGATGAGCTACACACCGGTGGGACTCTTCAACCACACGGCGGCGATCTACCAGATCATGACCGGCTACACGCCGGACCGTGTCTCGCCGTCCGGCCAGCTCGAGCCACCCGCACCCAACGACTTCCCTCACCTCGGCTCCCAGATCGCCCGGCTCAAGCCACCCGAGGTCCCTATGCTGCCGTTCGTGATGCTCCCGCGTGCGCTGCAGGAGTCGAACGTCATCGGCAAAGGCGGTACGGCCGGGTTTCTCGGCGCGGCCTACGACCCCTACTATTTCTACCAGGACCCTGCGAAGGACATCAACCTGGCCGACCTGACGCTCCGCAAGGAGGTCAGTGCGGAGCGGCTCGGACGCCGTGAGACTCTGCTCAAGAAGATCAACGAGGCGATGCCCGACATGGAGAAGGCCGTTGGCAAGTACGCGCTCGACAGCTACTACCAGAAGGCGTTCGACCTCGTGAGCAGCGGACGCGCCCGCGATGCGTTCGACCTCGCCAAGGAGCCCGATGCCCTGCGCGATCGCTACGGTCGGCACACCTTCGGACAGGGCTGTCTCCTGGCGCGACGGCTCATCGAGGCCGGCACGCGCGTGGTGCAGATGAACTGGCCCGCCGTCGCAAACGGCGACCCGACGGTCGACGCCTGGGACACCCATGCGGCAAACTTCGGCCCCCTCCGCAACCTGCACTGTCCAAAGCTCGACTCCGGGCTGAGCACGCTCATCGAGGACATGGATCAGCGTGGCCTCCTCAAGGAGACGCTGGTGGTCGCCCTGGGTGAATTCGGACGCAGTCCCCGGCTCGGGGTCAGCACCAGTGGGAACACCAATTCCCCGGACGGACGCGACCACTGGCCCTACTGCTACACCGCCTTCATTGCCGGCGCCGGGGTCTCCCGTGGAGCGCTCTACGGCAAGTCCGACGCCACGGGCAGCAGCCCGGCGGAGAATGCGGTGCACCCGACACAGATCGTGGCCACGATCTACCACGCCTTGGGAATCGACCCGCACACGATCGTGATGAACCACCTGAACCAGCCGCGGGAACTTGTGCAGGCGGACCCGGTCCTCGGGTTGTTCAGCTGATCCGAAGCCGACCCCTGCGGCCTAAAGTCCCGGTCATTCCCGGTCCCAAAGCCACCGAGGATCCCAGCGATTGTTGCCGGTGCCCACGATCCCGTCGCCGCGCGCGACCTCGCCGCTCTCCGTCCGCCCCGGGTAGAACTGGAAGCCCACTTTGCTCACCCGCGTGGCCGACGAATGGCCGTCGGCCCAGGTCATCATCGCAGCCCCGGAATGCCGGTTCACGATGCGGTAGGGATTGTCGAAGGCGAAGTGGGGATGACTCGGGGTCAGGAAGTACAGCAGCTGGGCCCCCTTGATCTCCCGCCACTGGTCGGGGTCCTTCTCCGTCGGATTCCGCACCTTGCCAGCGTCAGCGAAGACCACGGACTCGGAGGGGTTCCTGACCGACGACAGCCGGAGGCTGCCGATGCGCTCGCCGGCCCATGGGGAGTAGCTGAACTCGATGTGGTTCATGCCAATTCCGAACCGGCCCTGGCCCTTGGACTGAGGGGTTCCCTGGACGATTCCGGACTGGTTGGTCCCGGTGACGCTAGGGCAATCGACCCCGTTTTTCGCCGGGAAGTAGGCTCGGAGCAGGTCTGGCCACCAGATCGTCGAACCGCCTGGCACGAAGGCGTCCGCGGGCGGCGTTCCTGGGATCTCGAGGGGCACCATGCAGTCACGGTGGTCCTGGGCGTACATCACGAAGGCGAGGCCGATCTGTCGACCGTTGCTCAGGCACCGCATGCCCTTGGCCTTCTCCTTCGCACGTCCCAGTGCTGGCAGGAGCATTCCGGCCAGGATCGCGATGATGGCGATCACGACGAGCAGCTCGATGAGCGTGAAGCCTGGTCGATTGGGACGACGCGGTGTCATGGGGTCATTTCCCACCCCGGAATCGGAGCACCTTCCCGTCCCCGGACAGAGTGACCGCGGCGTGTCCACCCGGGGTATGGGGCTTTCGCTGGAGCCAGATCTCCCACTGACCATTCCCGAGGACGGGTTCACCAACGACCGTGTCGGTAAACCGCCATCCGCGCTCCACCGCCGCCCCAACGGCCGCATCCATCACCCTCTGTCGGGTATCTCGCGAGGCACCCCAGGGGTCCAGCGGCCGAAGTTGGATCCACTCGGCGGGCCAGTGGATGGGCTGGGATGGCCCAGGAATCGTCCGACCGTTCACCACCAGCGATGCCATGCGGCGCCCCAGACGATCCACTTCCTTCGGGTGTTCCCGCCAGACATTGACGCTCTCGGTGGGGTCCGACTCGAGATCGTAAAGCTGCAAGGGCGGCAGGAGCTTCGCCTCGGGACTGCCGGGCTTCGGGATGCTCCAGCCGCCACTGTCAGGGGTGAACAGCAGCTTCCAGCGCCCCTGTCGGATGGCAAAGGATCCGTTGCTCGACTGGTGGACGAGGGATTCTCGGCCACCCCGACCGCTGTCTCCCTTCAACAACTGGGGCAGCAGGCTGACACTGTCCTCGGCAGCATCCGAGGGCAGTGGAACCCGCAGCAGATCAGCGAATGTAGCGATCAGGTCGACATGACCCACGGTTCGAGTGCACTGGCTTCCGGGAGCGATGCGTCCAGGCCAGCGGACGATGAACGGGACGCGATGGCCGCCCTCGAACAGATCGGCCTTGTGTCCCCGATACCCGCCGGTCGGGTCGTGTCCCAGACGCTGCAGCGACGCCATGTCGGCGACCGGGGCGAACCCGTTGTCGGTTGTGAAGACCACGATTGTGTTGGTGGCGATTCCCTCACGATCGAGGGTTCCCAGCAGGTCACCCACCGTCGCATCCACCTGCGCGACGAAATCCCCGTAGGCCGTGGTGTGGGTCCGACCCGCGAAACCCTCTGTCGGCAGGATCGGTGTGTGCGGGGACGCCAAGGCCAAGTAGAGAAAGAAGGGCTTCCGGTCGACCGGATGCGCCCGATCCCGGATCCAGTCGAGCGCCTCCTGCCGGAACCGCGGGTGGACGTCCTCATGCCGGAAGTCCGGCCCGATCCATCCCTCGCGCCACATCCTCATCCCCGGACTCGATGCGATGCGTTCGGTGGGAACCGACGTCGACCGGTCCTGTCGCAGGAAGACGTAGGGCGGCATGTCGAGGGATGCGCTGATGCCGAAGAACCGGTCGAACCCATGGGTAGTGGGTCCGCCGGCGAACGGTTTGGCAAAGTCCACCGCGTCGACCTTCGTCCCGGTCCGGACCCAATCGAGGCCAAGGTGCCACTTGCCCACCATCGCCGTGGCATAGCCCTGTTGTCGGAGGAACCCGGGAAGGGTCAGGCGGTTCGTCTCGATGAGGCCGAGATCGTATCCGTGCAGCACGCCCGATTTGAGCCGTCCTCGCCACGAGTACCGGCCGGTCAGCAGAGTGTACCGGCTCGGTGAGCAGACACCGGAGGCGGAATGGGCGTCCGAGAACGTGCGTCCCTCGCGCATCAGCCGATCGATCGCCGGCGTCTGCCAGGCGGATTTAGGATTCAGTCCAGAGACATCCCCAAGGCCCATGTCGTCTGCGAGGATGACGACGATGTTGGGTCGTGGTGCGGGGTCAGGCGCGGCTCCGAAGGTCCGGAATAGTCCGGCTCCAAGAACGAAAAGCGAAACGAGCAGGAAGCTCCGGCGGAGGAAAACGTTCACGGGATGGAGGTAGAGGATCCCAGACGGAACCCGCTGTCCAAACCAGACCTCACCCCTGGTGGATTCCGGGACCGATCACCGATCCACGACGCGGAAGAATTGCGGACCCACGACCGGAACCGGAGCCTCGAATTGAAGCGACGTCCCCGTGGCCACCTTGTCGGCGACGCCGCTCCACGGTCCAGCCGGGGTCGCGCTGGACTCGAGGCCGTAGGTTCTGCCCGAGACGGTGGCGGTGCACCCGATCACGATCGAGGCCCCTTCGAACTGAGGGGTTCCAAGGACGGTCGGCGTTGCCGGAGGCAGGCGACCACCCGTGGTCACCATCGGAAACCCGGTTCCAGTGTAGGTGAAGCTGGAGATTCGCGTCGTCGCATCGACCTCCGTCTGGGTGACGCCGAGGGTGAGCTTGATATGACCGATGTAGCTGACTCCAGGCTTGAGGACACCGGCGGGAATCTTGAACGACGCCGAGGTGCCATCCAGCGCCCCGGGACATCCGGAATCCGGCGATGCCAACAGGACGTTCCCAGCAGCATCCCGTACATCCAGATAGACCGAATCCTTCGATGTGGCTCCGAGCGGGGCCCACGTGACCACAAAATCCTTGGTTCCATCCACGGACTGCGCCGCTGCGTAGTTCAGCACCCGGATCACGGGGATCGTCACCTCGGCGAGGGAGACGTTCACCACGGCAGGCACCCCGGAAGCCCCCTGAAGGGTGAACCCATAGGTCCCCCCCGGAAACAAGGTGGTGAGGCTGTTGAGATTCGTGGCCGAGTCGTTCAGGAACAACATCGGGGACATCGGGAACGACATCAGGGGCTGGGTCTGTCCGGACGGCATTCGAAGGGCTCCATTGGTGGCGACAGCGGGGGCCTCCAGCATGACCATCGCAAGGAAGCCAAAGGGGCCGTCCTCACCCGAGCCTGCCTTCGGCACGACGGAGTCCGGGCCGGCTTGGGTATACGAGACCCTCCGCGAGAGGGTGAAGGTGCTCTTCACGGTGTTCGTGAAGGTCTGCCCGCAGGAATTGGTCACCACCTCCGTCCTGGGACCCGTTCCACCGCCGCCGATCCGGGTCTGGAAGCGTCCCTCGGTGTCCCCCTCGAGCATGTTGCCCTGGAGATCCTCAAACCCAGTGACCCCGGGGAAAAAGGGAGGCAAGGGTTCGATGGACGGCATGAGGACCCACTGGATTTCCCGATTGGCCGGCCATCCACCCCCCATCGAAGCCGTGAGGGTCTTGCCGTCAGCGCTCCAAGAGTAGATCACCTTCGTCTCATCGATCATACCGGTTCCCGCAAGCCACATGACAGACTGCTGGCGTTTCATCGGAGCGCTGAAGGTGAAGGTGACCGCAACCGAGGGGTCGACCTGTGTGGCGCCGTTCTCGGGCTGCACCGAGAGGAGGGTCGGCCCGCCGGATTCCTGGGCGGTGGCCTTTCCCAACAGGCAGGCAAGAGCCAGCGTGAGGCCGACGAAACGGGCGAAAATCTGGGAGGAAAGCAAAACCATGAGGACGGTTTTCATGAGGTTCAACGGGTTCTGAAGCGAAGCGCGTCTGGTCGATCCTTCCGCGTTGCCTGCCTAGTTCGCCACGACCGAGGTTGTCAAGCAAGCGACCCAACAGGGGGTAGGCGGGGAGACCGGAGAGCCATCCACTCCTGGGGGAGGAGTGGTGGCTGGGGGCGGAATCGAACCGCCGACACGAGGATTTTCAGTCCTCTGCTCTACCAACTGAGCTACCCAGCCGAAGACGAGGGCGAACTAGACACAAGCGCGGACCCGAGTGGCAAGGCGTTTTTCCGGACCAGACGTGACTCATCGAACCGGTCTTGCCACCCTCATACCCATGCCGTTCAGGGAACCCAGAAGGACCTTCCTCAAGCAGTTGGCGACCACCGGGTCCGCCGCCGCCCTCGCCGGCTGTGCCACATCGGATTCCATAGGACATCGGAGCACCAACCGCATCCTCACCGAGAACGCGCGGCCGGGAACGCCCGACTGGCAACTGACCAAGACCGGTGTCGATCCCGCTACCCAGTGGCGGTGTCCCTGGATCGAGGGGTACTGCTCCCACACCTCGATCCGACACGGTGAGGAACTGACAGTCTACGTCAGCACCAGGCCGGCAAGCCCGTTCCGACTCGAGGTCTTCCGCATGGGCTGGTACAGCGGCGCCGGTGCCCGGAAGGTGCTCGATCTGGGACCTCTAAAGGGACGCGCCCAGCCCGATCCTGTGGTCGGCAACAAACGACTGCAGGACTGCCGCTGGGAACCGTCGGCCGCGTTCCGGATCCCGTCGGACTGGGTCAGCGGCGTCTATCTGGGACGCCTCACGGCCGAGGTGGACGGCTGGCAGAGCTACGTGGTGTTCATCGTGCGGGACGACCGCCGGGCCGATTTCGTGTTCCAGTGCAGCGACCACACCTGGCAGGCCTACAATCGTTGGCCGCGAAACTTCGCCCTCTACGACAACGGTCAGAACGGGTGGTACTGGGGCGGCAACATCCAGGTCGGCTTCAACCGCCCCTACGGCCGCTACTGCCAGATCTTCGATGCCCCCCTTTCCCAAGGCTCCGGGGAGTTCCTGCTCTGGGAATTTCCAATCGCCTTCTGGCTGGAACAGCAGGGCTACGACGTCACCTACATCTCCAACCAGGACACCCATCGGGATCCCAAGGGTCTGCTTCGGGCGCGGGGGTTCCTGTCGGTGGGGCATGACGAGTATTGGACACCCGAGATGTTCTGGCACGTGAGGAAGGCCGTGGACGCCGGCGTTGGGGTGCTCTTCCTCTCGGGCAACACCTGCTGCGGACGGATCGCGCTGTCTCCCGACGGCGCCGGGCGTCCTGACCGGGTGTTCGAGAGGACCGGCGTCTTTGGCCCGCCCGGAGGGACTCGGGAATTTGTCGCGATGTCCTCGCTCTCCCATGAGCGACCCTACGCCAACGAACTGGTCGGGGCCCACAGCACCGGTCCGGTGACAGGGGGTGCCGACTGGACCTGCGCCGAGCCGGATCACTGGATCATCGCGGGCACCGGAATGAAGCGTGGAGACGGCATCACCGGGCTCGTGGGCTGGGAATGGCACGGTGACCCGGCCCCGATTCCTGGACTGCAGGTCGTCGCCACCGGGCCCACCTTCGAGGCCTCGGGCAAGCCCAACGGGGGCGTCTACACGGCCACGGTCTACTCCGGACCCCGGGGGAATCCGGTCTTCAATGCATCGACCATCTGGTGGGGTGACGGCCTGAGCGCACCTCCGGGCTACCTCCGACCCTCCGTCTACACGACACCCAAAGGCCCAGACCCCCGGGTCCAGCAGATCACCCGCAACCTCCTCGGCCGGATTCTCACCCTTCCCACACCGCGCGCATGAGTCCCATCCCCTTCGAAGTCTGCATCGACACCGTGGAATCCGCCCTCGCCGCAGAGGCCGGCGGCGCCAGTCGGGTCGAGCTCTGCTCGGCCCTTGGCGAGGGCGGTCTGACCCCCAGCCTCGGTCTGATGCAGGTGGTCCGATCCCGGATCGGGATCCCGATCGCCGCCATGGTCCGACCCCGCGCGGGTGACTTCTGCTACAGCGACGATGAATTCGAGGTGATGCAGCGCGATCTGTTGGCCCTCAAGGAACATGGGGCCAACATGATCGTCCTCGGCCTCCTCATGCCCGACGGCACGATCGATGCCGACCGGACTCGCGTCCTGATCGAACTGGCCCGCCCGCTGCCGGTGACCTTCCATCGGGCGTTCGATATGGCAAAGGATGCAAGGGCCTCGCTCGAGACCCTCATCCAGCTGCGCTGCGAACGGGTCCTGACCTCGGGCCAGGAGAAGTCGGTGCTCGAGGGACTCGACCTGCTGGTGGACCTGGTCCGACAGGCCGGAGACCGAATCCTGGTGGTGCCCGGTGGCGGGATTACGGAGAGGAACCTGCCGAGGATCCTGCGCGAATGCTCGCCGAAGGAATTCCATGTCTCGGCCAGCGGCACTCGGGACAGCCGCATGGAGTTCCGGAACTCCCGGATTCCCATGGGTCGCACCCTGGCGGCCTCGGAGTATTTCGTGTCGGTGGCGGATTCCGGACGCGTCCGCCGCTTCCGTTCGCTCGCGGATTGAACCTCCCACGGATGGACGCTGACGCCGCCCAGTGCCGCAGGGCACTGCGGCACCCACCGATGGCAGCGTCCCACGGATTGCCCCGAACCTTTCGACTCCCAACCCTCAACTGCCGAATCCACCACCACTTCTGCCCATGCCTGACGCCTATGAACTGGTCCAGCTCAAGAACGGCACCTGGAGCGTCCGCTCCACAGCCGAGGGTGAGACCTTTCATCCGGTGGTTGGTCCCGAGGCCGAGGCCGAGGCGCTCTATGTGCGCGGACTGCAGGTTGCGGAACGGATGGCAGCCCATCTGGAAGGTCCTTGGGTCATCTGGGACGTCGGACTCGGCGCCGCCGCGAACATCCTCACCGTCCTCCGGGCGCTCCCGGCTGGCGACCGCCCCGTCAGGGTACTGAGCTTCGACCACACGCTTGAACCCCTCCGGTTCGCCCTGAAGCACAGTGCCACCCTCGGCTACGTCGCGGGTCACGAAACCCTCGTCGAAGAGTTGCTGTCGACTGGAAGGATCGTGCGGGACACCGGCCCCTTCCCGCTCGACTGGGAGCTGCATCAGGCTGATTTCCCGACGCTCCTCAACGGACCGGGGGCGACCTCCTGGCCGAGTCCCCATGTGATCCTGTTCGATGCCTTTTCCCCGGGGCGGAACCCGACGATGTGGACCCTGCCGGTCTTCCGGCGGCTGCGGGAACTGGCGCAGTCATCGACCCCCTGTGCGATGGCGACCTATTCCAGGGCGACGCTCCTGCGGGTCACTCTGCTCCTTGCGGGCTGGCATGTGGGGGTAGGCCATGCGACCGGTGAGAAGGAGGAGACCACCCTTGCCGCGAACCGGCCCGAGCTCATCCAGGAACCCCTGGGTCTGGAATGGCTTCAACGGGCCCGACGCTCAACAAGCGCCGAACCCCTGCACACGCCTGAATACCGCCAGCAGCCCTTGTCGGCCGCCTCATGGTCAGCGCTCCAGGCACACCCCCAATTCCGGTCCTGATCGCACCGCCATCGGGGGTCGACAAACTTTCCCTTGGCCTGAAGTTCTCTGAACCGTCTATGGTCTCCCCGCCGTTTTCCCGCGTTTTCCGAACCTCATACCCGATGAATCTGGCACCTCGTCACGGACTTCCCCTCTGCCTCGGTCTCCTCCTCGCCCTGCTCGGAACCCCGGCTTGGGGACAGGCCCCGGTCGTCACCACCCAGCCGGCGAGCCAGACCAATACGGTCGGGACCTCGGCCATCCTGAGCGTCGGGGCCTCGGGGGCCTCTCCGCTGTCCTACCAGTGGTACTGGGGCGGGGTCCGGCTTCCGGCCGCGACCAACAGCACGCTCGTCATCGGCCTGTTCAACACGCTGCAGGCCGGAAACTACTTTGCGGTCGTCAGCAACGCCCTCGGGTCGGCGACGTCCGCTCCCGCGGCGCTGACCGTCCTTGGTCCTCCGGTCATCGTCACCCCTCCTTCCCCACAGGCCACCTACCTGGGACAGAATGCCACCTTCACGGTCCAGGCGGCCGGAACAGCCCCGCTGACCTATCAGTGGCTGTTCCAGGGAGGCCCCATCACCGCAGCCACCAATTCGACCCTCACAGTCACGAATGCCGCGTTCAACCAGGCCGGCCCCATCTCGGTCCGGGTCCGGAACGCCTACGGCGTCACGACCAGCATCCAGGCCAGCCTGATCGTCAACCCATGGCCCACGCCGGCGCTGCAGATCGGAACCCTCAGCACCACGAACCGGGTCCAGGCTCCCGTCCTGTTCACCGCGAACAGCACCGAGACGAACCTTTCCTTCTCGGTCACGTTCAACCCTGCCGTCTTCACCAACATGACCTTCGTGGCGGAGCGACTGCTGGGTGCGGTCGTGGGCGCGCAGTCCTCGCTGCGCCTGACGGCGCTTCCGGAGGATGCGGTCGTGTCGCTCGACACCTTCCTGTTGGCCGGTGGAAACCTCGGGGTCTCGATCGGCTGGTCCAAGCCGACCCTGCCACCGGGGCCCGGTCGGATCGGCTGGCTGGAATGTGACCTGGCCCCCGGGGCAACCAATGCAATGGCGGGCCTCCTCGGGCTGGTCGGATCTCCGGTGCCGGGGATCTTCGGGCCACCGATCGGGGGCACAAACACCCTGATCCTGCTCCCAATGGATCCCCAGACCATGTCGACCAGCGGGTTCAGCCTCGACCGCCAGACCGGCTTCCAGCAGCAGACCCTCACCTTCGCGAACCCGGGTAACGGGTTCATTCCCAACACACGCATCGCAGTCTCGACGCTCGGGAATGATTCCCTGACCAACCTCATCACCCTCGCGAACTCGCAGGGGCTCCTGGTGCCCAGGTTGACCCCCTATGTCGACCTTGGCGGTGTTGCCCCGGCCGAGACCCGGGAGGCCCTCATGCAGTTCTACGTCACCGACCGGGTGACGACGCCGACGCCGACGTACTCCGTCTATGGCACACCCGGGTTCACGCCTCCGACACCGAACGGCGCGGTCCTGCCCAATGTCACCACCCGTTGGACCAACGGCCTGGTGCTCGTCGAGTTTCCGACCCTCCTGGCCTACCGCTACTACATCCAATACGCGCCGACCCTGGCCGGGTTTACCAACGGAAACTTCCAGACCTCCTTCCCTCCCATGCTCGGCACCGGCAGTCAGCGCCAATGGCTGGACTCCGGACCACCGCGCACCCAGTCTCTGCCGGTCGAGGGATCCCGATTCTACCGCGTCGTTGAAACCCGCTGATCCGTCTCCGCACACAACGCCCCATGCGAACCTCCCTCCGATCCTTGACCCCGAAACTCCTCGCGGCATCGACCGCCACACTCGCAGGGCTGCCCCTGCTGGCGCAGGACTCGCCGTACGACCTCGAGAAGGCCGGATGGTATGTCCGCACGGGAGCCTACATCCAGATGGGGATGAAGCTCTCGGTCAACCGGACCGGACCGGGGTCGGCACCCACGCCTGGCATCTATGACAACGGCTATGTCCAGCCCGACATCAGCCAGAGAGCCCAGGGCCTGACCTGGAACTGGGGCTACACGGATCCGGGCCAGGTGGCGAACGGGCAGCTCCAGTACAGCCGGGTCGACAACCTCGCCACCGTTGGTTCGCTGAACGGGTTCAAGGATCCCTCGCTGTTCGGCCCGGAAATCCTCGTTGGATTCGACTTCTATCAGTTCGAGATGCTTCGGAAGGACACCCACTTCGGCTTCGAGCTCGGCTTCCGCCAGGGTCGGTACTCCGGGAGTGACCAGGCCACGGTGGGCAGCGATGTGATCCAGCAGCGGGATGCCTATGATCTCGGCGGCATCACCCCGCCTCTCCCGCCCTACTCGGGATCGTTCGCAGTGCCGGGTCCGATGATCTCCCTCACGCCACAGCCCCAGGCGCCGGTCGCCTCCCGGGCCACTTCGTCGCTGGCCACGAGCTTCGCCTCCGACTTCTACACGGCGCGCGTCGGAGCCTGGATGACCTATCCCCTCACGCCGAAGTGGGATCTCGAGGCCAGCCTCGGCTTCACGTCCATCTACGCCCAGGGCAACGCGACCTTCATCCAGAGCACCACCTACACCAATCCCGCCATCCCCAGCACCGTGCAGTCGGTCCAGACCTCCTCCGGCGACTGGCTGCCCGGAGGATACCTGCAGGTCCGCGGAGAATATCGGGTCCTCCCGTGGCTCGGGATCTACGCCGGGCTCGAGGTGGCCTACAATGGAGCCTTCCAGCTCAATGGCCTGGGCTACGAGGCGAAGTTCGACTTCGGTGCCAACTACGGCGGCAGCGCCGGCCTGCAGTTCTCGTTCTGAACGGTGAGTCCAAGGACCGTGGGTCCGGGTCCAGCACAGGGTCGAAAACAGGGTCCATCTCCGGCCCCATTGGACGGTTAACGGACATCCCCCGTCACGCAGAACGGGCGGCCTCCCTTCCGGAAGGCCGCCCGAGTGTCAGTGACCGCTTTGGGTCCAGCACAGGGCCGGGCCGCCGGGGCCGGGTCGGAACTCAGTACCGATAGTGCTCCGGCTTGTACGGACCGTCGGCCGCGACGCCAAGGTAGTCGGCCTGGGCCTTGGTCAGCTTCGTGAGCTTGACCCCTATCTTCTCAAGGTGGAGGCGTGCGACCTCCTCGTCGAGCTTCTTGGGCAGGCGGTAGACCGTCTTCTGGTACTTGTCCCGATTCGCCCAGAGATCGATCTGGGCAAGGGTCTGGTTGGTGAACGAGTTGGACATCACGAACGACGGATGACCCGTCGCGCAACCCAAGTTCACCAGGCGGCCCTCGGCGAGCAGGTAGACGCTCTTGTTGCCGGGGAGATGATACCGGTCGTACTGGGGCTTGATGTTCTCGATGCGGACTCCCTTGGCCTTCTTCAGGCCCTCGACCTGGATCTCGTTGTCGAAGTGGCCGATGTTACAGACGATCGCCTGGTCCTTCATCTTGAGCAGATGATCGACCGTGATGATGTCGCAATTGCCGGTCGTGGTGACGTAGATGTCGCCCGTGCCGAGGGTGGACTCGATGGTGTTGACCTCGAAGCCCTCCATCGCGGCTTGCAGGGCGTTGATGGGGTCGATCTCGGTGACGACGACGCGCGACCCATAGGCCCGCAGCGAGTGGGCGCAGCCCTTGCCGACGTCGCCATAGCCGCAGACGACGGCGACCTTGCCGGCGAGCATGACATCGGTGGCGCGCTTGAGACCGTCGGCCAGCGACTCGCGGCAGCCGTACAGGTTGTCGAACTTCGACTTCGTGACGGAGTCGTTCACGTTGATCGCCGGGACCAGTAGCTTGCCGGCCTCCTGCATCTGGTAGAGGCGATGCACTCCGGTGGTCGTCTCCTCCGAGACGCCCTTCCAGTCCTTGACGATCTTGGTCCAGACGCCGGGCTTTTCCTTCGCCACGCGGCGGAGAAGGGCCTTCACGATGGACACCTCATGGTTGTCGGTCGGCTCGTAGGCCCACTTGGAACCCTGCTCGAGCTCGTAGCCCTTGTGGATCAGGAGGGTGACATCGCCGCCGTCGTCGACCACAAGCTGTGGTCCCTGATCCCCGGGGAACAGGATGGCCTTGAGGGTGAGCTCCCAGTACTCCTCCAGGGTCTCGCCCTTCCAGGCGAACACCGGGGTGCCGGTGGCCGCGATGGCGGAGGCGGCGTGGTCCTGGGTGGAGAAGATGTTGCACGAGGCCCAGCGGACCTTCGCACCGAGATCCACCAGGGTCTCGATGAGGACCGCGGTCTGGATCGTCATGTGCAGCGATCCGGTGACGCGAACACCATTGAGGGGCTTCTTCTTGGCGTACTTTTCGCGAACCGACATCAGACCGGGCATCTCATGCTCGGCGATAGCGATTTCCTTGCGCCCCCACTCGGCGAGCGCGATGTCGCGAACGATGTAGTCGGACCCCTTGGGAGTGTTCGCCGCGAATCCGGCGAGGTTGGGCAGGGCTGCCGCCACATCGGCGAGTGCCGCTGCAGCTGTGGCTTTCTTGGTCTTGGCCATGGTGTGTTGGAATGGAATGTATTTTGGGACAGTGCAGTTTACTTGATCGCCTTCTTGAGGGCCTGGACCTTGTCGGTCTTCTCCCAAGGCAGGTCGGCGTCGATCTTGCCGAAGTGTCCGTAGTTGGTGGTCTTGCCGTAGATCGGACGGAGCAGGTTGAGCTGCTTGACGATGTCGGCAGGCTTGAAGCTGAAGACGGATTCCACCGCCTTGGTGATCTGCTGGTCGGTCAGACCCTCGCGAGCCGTTCCGAAGGTCGAGACAAACACGCTGACCGGATCAGGATAGCCGATGGCATAGGCGAACTGGATCTCGGCGTGCGAGGCCAGACCGGCGGCGACGATGTTCTTGGCCACGTAGCGACCCATGTAGGCGGCGCTGCGGTCGACCTTGCTCGGATCCTTGCCCGAGAAGGCGCCACCCCCGTGACGTCCCCACCCACCATAGGTGTCGACGATGATCTTGCGGCCCGTCAGGCCGGTGTCGCCCTGGGGACCACCCACCACGAAACGACCCGTGGGGTTGATGAGGAACAGGGTGTCCTTGGAGAGCAGGCCCGCAGGAAGCTCCTTCTTGATCACTTCCTCGATGCAGAACTCCTCGATCTCCTTGTGCTCGACCGAGGCCGCATGCTGGGTCGATATGACCACGTTGGAGATCCGGACCGGCTTGCCATCGACATACTCGACCGACACCTGGGACTTCGCGTCGGGCCGCAGCCAGTCGACCTTGCCCGCCTTGCGGAGCTTGGTCAGACGCCGACCGAGACGGTGGGCGAACATGATCGGGCAGGGCATCAGTTCACGGGTCTCGTCACAGGCATATCCGAACATGAGCCCCTGGTCACCGGCGCCCTGCTCCGCCTTCTTCTTGCCCTTCGCCGCCTTGGCATCCACGCCCTGGGCGATGTCCGGCGACTGCTGCGTGACGAGCAGATTCACGAAGACCTTGTCGGCATGAAACACGTCGTCGTCGTTCACGTAGCCGATGTCGCGGATCGCCTTCCGGGCGATTGCCGAGTAGTCGAGCTTGGCCTTGGTGGTGATTTCACCACCGATCACCACCACGTTGGACTTCGCATAGGTCTCGCAAGCAACCCGGCTGTGCTTGTCCTGCTCCAGACAGGCGTCGAGGACGGCATCCGAGATCGTGTCGCACACCTTGTCCGGATGACCTTCACCTACAGATTCGGATGAGAAGATGAATCGTTTGCTCATATTTTACTGTGTTTTCATTTTTCTTATTGATGTATCTGGATGAGATGATGCGTTTTTGAAAATAGGGGTCAATAGGTTTTTGTCGGCAGGGAGTCTAGGGTGAATGCCCTAGGACTGGGTAGGGCTCCTCAGGGAGCCCCGGGCTCTCCTCGACGGATCCGGGTGTCCCGCGCGGCCCATGCGGGATCGGGACTGGGGAAGTCGAGGTTGTACTGCAGGCCTCGGCTTTCCGGGCGTCGGAGGGCGAAGGCGACGATCAATTCCGCCATGGTGGCGAGGTTGCGGAGCTCGAGGAGATCGGCCGTGACCCGGAAGTTCCAATAGAATTCCCGGATCTCCCCGCTGAGGTTCCGCAGACGGGTCTCGGCGCGTCGCAGGCGCTTCGTTGTTCGGACGATCCCGACGTAATCCCACATGGCACGACGGATCTCGTCCCAGTTGTGGGCGACCACGACAAGTTCATCGGGGTCCGTGGCCGATCCGACCTGCCATTCCGGGATGACGGCCCCCGCTTGGCCGACCGTGGAGACAAGAGCCTGAGCCGCTGCCCTGTGGGAACAGACAAGCGCCTCGAGCAGGGAATTGCTGGCGAGCCGATTGGCGCCGTGGAGACCGGTGCAGGCCACCTCACCAATGGCGAAGAGTCCCTCGATCTCCGTCTCGCCATCGACCGTGGCGACCACACCTCCGCATTGGTAGTGGGCGGCAGGCACCACCGGAATGGGCTGCCGGGTGATGTCGAGACCCAGCTCCAGGCACCGCGAATGGATCGTCGGAAAGTGCCCGCTGATGAATTCAGCCTTCAGGTGGGTGAGATCCAGAAAGACACAGTCGGCCCCGGTCTTCTTCATCTCCGAGTCGATCGCCCGGGCCACAACATCCCGCGGGGCGAGTTCAGCCCGTGGATCATAGCCGTCCATGAACCGGTTCCCGTCGGCCCCTCGCAGCACCGCTCCCTCGCCGCGGACCGCCTCGGTGATCAGAAAATTGCGGACCTGGGGATGGTAGAGGCAGGTGGGATGGAACTGGACGAACTCGAGATTTGCGACGGGCAACCCCGCCCGATAGGCCATGGCCACCCCGTCGCCGGTGGCGATGTCGGGATTGGTCGTGTAGAGATACGCCTTGCCACTGCCGCCCGTGGCCAGCACGACAACCGGGGCGGCGAATACCTCCACCTGCTGGCGGACCCGATCTAGGACATAGACTCCCAACACCCGGTTCGGCCCCGTCAACCCCAGCTTGGCGGAGGTGATCAGGTCGATAGCGAGGTGATCCTCAAAAAAGACCACCGAAGGCTGTCCTCCAACGACCCTGAGGAAGGTCCGTTCGAGTTCAGCACCGGTGGCGTCGGCCGCATGGAGGACCCGCCGTTTGGAATGGCCACCCTCTCGGGTCAGGTCCAGCTCACGTTGGCCCAGGGACTGCGGGATTTCCCGTTCGGAGAACCGGGCACCGAGTTCGAGGAGTTCCCGGATCCGTGCCGGCCCCTCCTCCACCACCGTCCGGACGACGTCCTCCCGACACAACCCCGCACCCGCCTCGAGCGTATCCCGGATGTGCAGGTCGAAGGAGTCCTCCGGGCTGGTGACGCTGGCGATGCCACCCTGGGCCCAATTGGTGTTCGAATCCGCCCGGTTCTTCTTGGTCACCACCGCAACCCGACCCTGGCTGGCGACACGCAGGGCAAAGTTGAGGCCGGCAATGCCGCTTCCAAGGACGATGAAGTCGAAGTCTCGCCGGTGTGTCGCCATGGAGGTCTACGGTCTAGGTCAACGGCAGGCCGCAGGACACCCGAGCTCGGGGACCCCTCGGACTACCGAGTCCAGTCGAAGGCGCGCTTCCTCAACGCGTAGAGGTAACCCACGAACAGGACCCCCATGAAACTGACCATTCCCCCGAGGATCAGGCTGGCATTCTCCTTCAGCAGGTCCTTGTACACCACCGCCCATGGGTACATGAAGACCACCTCGATGTCGAAGAGCACGAAGAGCAGCGCCACGAGATAAAACTTTACGGAAAGGCGGGAGGTCCCCTCTCCCTGGGGGACCATGCCGCACTCGTAGGGGATGTCCTTGGTGCGGGTACGACGTCCCCGCTTCCCGAGCAGCACGGAGACCACCAAGGTGCCAAAGGCAAATCCCATGGCCACCAGAAGCAGCAGGAGGACCGGGAGGTATTGGGCGAGTTGCGAATCCATCCGGGACGACTCTAGACGGGACCGTCCGGGAGACAAGGTCCGGATTCATTCGAGGACTCAATGGTTCGGTTCCAGACACCGAGGGCCACAGATGGCCTGTCCCGTTCGCCCCATCCATGGCAGCCTCGTCCCGTGCTCATCATCAAGACACCCGCTGCCATGCAGCGACGGGCCAGGTCGTGGCACCGGGACGGCCTGCGGATCGCCTTCGTGCCGACCATGGGATACCTGCACGAGGGTCACATCAGCCTGGTCCATGAGGCACGGAAACGGGCAGGGCCCGGGGGCATCGTCGTCGTCAGCATCTATGTGAACCCCACCCAGTTCGCTCCCACGGAGGACCTGTCCCTTTATCCGAGGGACCTTCCCAGGGACCTGTTCCTCTGCCGGGAGGCGGGCGTCGACGCCGCGTTCCTGCCCTCGGATGCCTCCATGTATCCTGGCGAGGAGACCGGACAATTCTCCACCTATGTGGTCGAGGACCGCCTGTCCCGAGGGATGGAGGGGGCCTCCAGGCCGACCCATTTCCGCGGCGTGACCACGATCGTCGCCAAGCTGTTCCTGTGCGTCCAACCCGACTCAGCCGTGTTCGGCGCCAAGGATTGGCAGCAGGCCCAGGTGGTCCGCCGCATGGTCCAGAATCTCAACTTCCCCATCCAGGTGGTGGTGGCCCCCACCCGACGTGACGTCGATGGAGTGGCCCTGAGTTCCAGGAACAAATACCTGTCCCCGGAAGAGCGCCCCCGGGCGGTGGCCCTCGTCCGGAGCCTCGACCTCTGCCGAAAGGCAGTCCGCCGCGGCGTGGTCGCGGCCCCTCTCCTCAAGGCCCGGGTCAGGAAGGAGGTGTCGCAATACCCTTCGGCCCGGCTCGACTACGTCGAGTTCTTCGACCCGGAGTCCCTGAAACCGGTCCGAACCGTCCGACGTGGGAGCCACATGGCACTGGCGGTCCGGGTCGGTGCCACCCGACTCATCGACAACGGTCGGCTCTGACACGACTTCACCGTCCACCTTCCATGCCCGAGTTTGTTCCACCTCCCCGGGTCAATGTCCTCGGCGTCGGCATCTCGGCGCTCAACCTCGCCGGCGCCGTGGAGGCCCTCGCCCGGGCCCGGGCCGCGGGCCGCCGCGGCTTCGTCACCTTCACAGGCGCCCACGGGGTAATCGAGTCGCAGGACGACCCCTCATTGCGGCACATCCACAACGCCTCGCTCCTGTCGACTCCGGACGGCATGCCCATGGTCTGGATGGGACGGCTTCAGGGATATGGGACCATGGGGCGAGTCTACGGACCGGATCTGATGGAACGGATGATGTCGTGGTCCCTGGAAAGCGGGGCGACCCACTACTTCCTGGGGGGCAACACCGGAGTGGCTCAGGATCTCAAACTGCGTCTGGAACAGCGTTTTCCCGGCATCCGGATTGTGGGGACGCACACGCCACCGTTCCGTCCCCTGCAGCCCTCCGAGATCGATGCGCTCGCAGCGGAACTCCACCAGAAGGATCCGGATTTCGTCTGGATCGGTCTGAGCACCCCGAAGCAGGAGCGCTTCATGGCCGCACATCTCGAACCACTGGGAGCCCGGATCATGCTGGGAGTCGGGGCCGCCTTCGACTTCCACACCGGACGGGTGACGCAGGCTCCGCGCTGGATCCAGCGCTCGGGTCTCGAGTGGCTTTTCCGTCTCACCAAGGATTTCAAGCGGCTCTGGCCGAGGTATTCCAGGGTCGTGCCGCGGTTCCTCTGGCTCGCAACGCTCCAGCTGACTGGATTTAGAAAATTCCCGCTCGAAGCCCCTGGAGGGACCGGGAATCCAGCGATCAATCCAACAGGTTCCAACGGATGACCTGCACGGGTGTGCCCTCCGGCCAGTGGAGGCCTGCCGGCTGATCGACCAGTCCGTTGGACTCGGCAAGGGACTGGACGTGGTGGGAGGCCTGGGTTCCAGCCAGACGCACCTTCCCGTCCCGGTCCATGATCACCCGGAAGAACTGGCGTCGGCCCCCGGGCGTGTGCAAGGGCTCGGCGAGGACTCCCTGGACTGTTGGGAGGGACACCTCGTCGACACCGGAAAACCGCCGGAGGACTGGCACGACCAGCAAAAGGGCTGTCACCCAGGCGGAGGCTGGATTGCCAGGCAGGCCGGCAACGAGGTGCCCCTCCGACTGGGCCCAGAAGAACGGCTTGCCCGGCTTCATGGCGATGGGGCCTTCGTGGACCGAGGCCCCAATTCGTCGCAGGGCCGGGCGGACCAGATCCGGCTCGCCGACCGAAGCCCCACCGGTGGTGATCAGCAGATCCACCGAAGGGAGGGCTTCCCGGAGGGCCGCATCCAACCGGTCCGGATCATCCGGCACACCGGGCAGGAGCCGAACCTCGGCACCGAGGGTGGTCAGCAGACCCTCCAGCATCGGTGAATTGCCATCGACAACCTGCCCTGGCCCTGGGGGACGTCCGATCGGGACCAGCTCACTGCCCGTCGGTAGGATTCCGACCCTGGGACGCCGGACCACCCTGACGGATTGAATGCCGGCGGTGGCGAGCAACGCCACACACCCTGGACCGATGCGGTGACCCGCCCCCAGGAGAACCTGGCCTTCGGCAAAATCTTCGCCGCGAAACCGAACGAACTGCCACGGCCGCACCGGATTCAGAAGACGGGTCATTGCGGGTTCCGTCGGGGACGACTCGACCTCCTCCACCGGAGCCACGGCATCCGCCCCGTCCGGCAATGGGGCACCCGTGGCCACGACGACGGCTTGACCGGATGCCAGCGACCCGACGAAGGGTCGGCCGGGAAAACCCCGCCCCACCACTCGAAGCCTGGTTCCTGGCTTCGTCGCATCCGCGGCCCTGACTGCAACGCCGTCGAGTGCCACCGAATCCTGCATGGGGTTCGAAACACCGGCGACCGGCGCAGACGCGAGAAACCGGCCGAGTCCCTGCGGCAGCCGCACCTCCTCATCGGAAAGCCTCCCTACCGCATCGAGAAACCGATCCCGAACGCACTCCAATGATCTAAGACTGGAGGGCTCCTGCGATGCTGAGAGGGAGTCGTTCACGCTCGACCGGTTCCGGGAATCCGGACCACCGGATTGGTTACTCCAAAACCGCCCTCAAACCAAGACACCAAGCCGACCCATGACCAGGCGCCCGATCACAGGGCGGGATCGCGGTACGTCATCTCCGAATCGCCACTCTTGCGTGAATCGGTGTCGTCATCGTCATCCCTCAGCCGTGAACGCCAGATCAGGAGGAAACCGATTGCCATCACCAGGAAGAGGATACTGAGGAAGATCTGGGATCCAAGATCCATGAGGGAGAGGGCGATCGCGAGGATGCCGGTCACGATCGCGACGCTGTAGAGAATCCGCGCGGCCTGCCGATGGTCATAGCCCATGGCGAGGAGGTGATGGTGCACATGTCCCTTGTCGGCCTGGAAGATCGAGACATTCCGTCTCCAGCGGTTGTACATCACCTGGGCGGTGTCGAAGAGCGGGAGGGCGAAAAGGAGGAGTGGAACCGTAAGTACGGAACTGGCACCTCTGGAACCCTCCTCTCCATTGAACAGGGAGATGATCGAGATACAGGACAGGATCATCCCGATGGTCAGTGACCCCGAATCCCCGAGGAAGATCCGTGCCGGGGAATGGTTGTGGGGCAGGAATCCGAGACAGGCGCCAGCCAGCGCGAGGTTGAGGAGCGAGACGAGTACGTTCTGCGAGAAGATGTTGATGACGGCGAGGGACAACGCCATGCACGCAGTCACCCCGGCGACGAGGCCATCGAGGCCATCGAGCAGGTTGACCGCATTTGTGACGCCAACGATCCACAGGACGGTGATCGGTAGGCCAATGTAATGGAGGTCGATCGGGCCGAGGAAGGGCACTATCATGGCGTCGATCCGGAATCCACCCATCCAAAGACCCGAGGCGATCACGATTTGCGCGAGGAACTTTTTGGAGGCATTGGCGCCCCGGATGTCGTCATAGATGCCAAGAAGCAGGGTGGCGAGGGACCCGAGGAACAGTGGGACCATCAGCTGGGCGAACCGGCGGAATTCCGCGGCGATGGAGTTCTGAAGGAATGGGACGGCCAGCAGGGACAACAGGAAAGCCAGATAGACCGCCAACCCGCCGAGTCGAGGCATGACACCCCGGTGGACCTTACGCTCATTCGGGATGTCGATCGCGCCCACACGGAAGGCGAGCCATCCGGCGAGCGGCGTCAGCCAGAACGCCGTAACCGCCGAAACCACCAGGATTCCGAGGTAGGTGTTGTACCTCATGCGAAGGCCGGTACGGGTTTCTGTGTCAGTGACCTGAAAAGATCCATGAACCCCTGGATCATCACGGGGCTCGAGAATTCCGAGAAGGCACGCGAACGGCCCACCTCACCAAGCCGTCGCGCCAACTCGGGAGTGGACAGGAGACGATTCAGCGCGGTCGCCAGGGCGGCAGGATCCCCGATGGGAACCACGAGTCCGTTTACCCCGTCTGAGCAGACGTAGGTGACCCCGGATCGGATGTTGCTGGCGACCAGCGGCTTACCGCAGGCCATCGCCTCCACCTGGACCAGACCGAACCCCTCGGCCGCAGTGGTGGAGGGGAAGACGAAGATGTCACAGGCCTTGAAATACAGGGGAAGGTCGGCATCGCTCACGTCGACAAAGAACCGGACCCGGTCCGCCACCCCGACTTCGGCAGCCAGCTTCCTGAGATCTGGCTCCAGGGGGCCCGACCCCACCAGCCAGAGTTCGGCCTTTGCCACATTGCGCAGAGCCTCGATGGCGTGACATTGCCCCTTGTACCCCACAAGCCGACCCACATTCAGGAGGATCGACCTCCCACCTGCCAGCCTTCTCAGTTCTGCAATCTTACCCATCTGGCCTTCCGTAAGCTGGAATCGTTCCAAGTCCAGACCGAACGGGATGACGACCACCTTTTTGCGGAACTCCGGGAGCCAATCCGAGAACTCAAGATGGTTGGGTGTGGCCACCACGACACGATCGACCCGGCGCAGGAGAGCCCGCTGCATGGAGGAGTACAGACGGATCATGTATTTCTGCCGGACACAGATGTCGCTGTGCCAGCTCAGCACGATGGGTGTCGAACGGGGGGCAAGGAGGCAGGCCAAGTCCGACAGCGGATTGGGGAAATGGGCATGGATGACATCCGCGGGCCACCGTTTCGAGGCCCAGAGGTATTCCGGTGCCAGCGATGTCCTGAAGAACTCACCGCACGTGCGGACCCGATGGACCCGGACGCCTCGTTGAACGGAGGAGCCCGAGTCGAAGATGGATCCCTCAAAGGTCGGACCCCGTCCCACGACACAATCGACCTCGGCGCCCTGCTCCACGAAACCCTCTGAGAACTGACGCAGCAGTGTCTCGATCCCTCCCCTCTCGGGTGGGTAGAACTTCCCGAGTTCCAAGATTCTCATGTCCCCCTCCAGTGCGAGGGACCCGGAAACACCGAAGCCGATCCACCACGAGTAGCTGGCGCCAACGTCTTCGATCCAGCCCCGCACTCCTCATGGACGGGGGGGACTGAAATGCAACTCTCACGGCGGTACGCCGGAGTGCCAGAACGTGGAAAGACAAAAACCATCGCTGCCGTCTAAAAACGACCGGCGGAACGGTACCAACCCATCCCACCCTCTCCCTAGTGGCGGATCCGCCAGTTCCGCATCTCTCACCTCCTTAGCCCGCTAGGCAATACCTGTATAGAGACCCACACGAGGGACCAAGCGAAGCAGGGAATCCTACCGACGGAGATCCTGTCGTCGGAGCCGGCACCCGTTGGACTGGATCGGCGGCCCACAATGCAAAAGGGGCGCGGGTGAGACCCGCGCCCCTGGCGCCTTCTAGAACTGGAGGCTCGAACCCTATTTAGAGTCGGGCTTCTTGGAATCGGCATCCGCGGGCTTTGCGGCGGCATCCGGGGGTGCGTTGGCGTTCAGCTGCTTGAGGACGCCCTCGGTGATGTCGGCCTCGGTCCCTGCCAGCGTGCTGTACATGATGACCGGGGTCTGGTTGATGGTGGTGGCCGCCAGATCGAACACGAGGGCATAGCCACCCGCCTTCGCCTTCTCGTCGACGATGCCCCGGATGTCTTTGAGGACGCTTTCCCGCATCCGGCCCTGCTGCTCGCCGAGGGCCTGTCGCATGTTCTGCTCGAACGTGCGGATGCCGTTCTCCTGCTCACGGATGTCCTGGAGCTTCTTCTCCAGATCCTTCTTGCGACGATCCCGCTCCTCATCGGAGACAGCCGGATCGTTGAGGCCCTCGCTCGCCTTCTTGAGGTCCTCGTTGGCCTTCTTGTAGTCCTCGATGAGTCCATTCCTCGCCTTCTCGAAGTCGGCCGCGCGTTCCTTCAGCTGGCCGTCGGCCTGTTTGGTGCGCCAGTAGCCGTCGAAGACCTTCTTGAGGTCGACCACGGCGATCTTGGTCTGGGCCTGCACCGTTGAGCCCAGCGCGAGACTGGCCAGCAGGAGGAGGGAGGTGATCAGGGATTTCATTGAGGATGTGTTCACAATCAGCTCTAGGAGGTGTTAAAAATCGCGGGTGTAGCCAACGCCGAACTGGAACTGGCCACTGCTTCGGTTGTACTGGTCGGAGACGATCGGGATGCCGTAGTCCAGTCGAAGCGGACCGATGGGCAGGTTCAGACGGAGTCCCACACCCCAGTTGGAGTTATAGAGTCCGGTCGTGGTCCCGTTCAAATATTGTTCCGGTTCGAAACTGTAGGCGTCGGGGTAGACCATGCCGATGTCGAAGAAGGCAGCGAATCGGACACGGGGGATGACCGGAACGCTGTACTCGGTCGAGCCATACCAGAAGGTGCCACCGCCGTAGGGTTCGGCGGTGAGATCCTGCTTCGGACCGACCTCACGGAACCGGAATCCGCGCAACGAGTACATGCCACCGAGGTAGTACCGGTTGAAGATCGGCGTGACCCCCTCCCTGCCACGGTCCCCGGATCCATAGGCGTTCACCACGCCGACATTGCCGACCACCTCCAGAATGTGCTGTTTCAGGGTCTCGTAGATGTCGCTGGCGGGGGAGAAGAAGTTCGCCGGGGACCAATACTGGGCCGCCTTCATCTCCAGCTGGTAGAAGCTGGCCTGGCCACCCAACGGACCGCCCGCCAACATGGGTTCGAACTGCACCAGATGCCCCTTCGTAGGAAGCATCAGGTTATTCCGGGTATCATGGGACAGCGTCCAGTTGAGGCTTGAAACTAGGGTCTTGCCCGCCTGCTGAAGGAAGATCGGGGCCTGGCCGGCGATGGTGTTCGTGCCAACAATGGAGACCTGGCCACCGTTCGTCGCGTACTGCACCTGCTGGCCTGCCGAGGCCAGGGCGTTCATGTACCCGTTGTTCAGGATGATGTTGACATCCTGGAGGGTGTACGTGGTGTTGAGCGAAAAATTGTAGGGCAGGGCCTTGGTCAGGCCGACGCTCCCACCCAGCACCGTCTGGGTGTAGTAGTCGGACAGAAAGGCGAGGTTTCGGTAGTAGAGCTCGGTGTCTAGGCGGAGCCGACGCCCGAGGAACCAGGGCTCGGTGAACCCGAGAATGTAGTCCTGGCGTGCGGTGCCGACCTGCGCGCGGGCCCGGGCCTTCTGGCCGCCACCCGTGAAGGTCGGGGGATTGAAGAGGTCGAAGTTGCCCTGCGTGACCTCGACATAGCCCACCAGCTGGTCGACCGAGCTGAAGCCCGCGCCGAATGCGACGTTGCCGGTGTTCTTCTCCTCCACCGTCACGACCAGGTTGCGCTCCCCGGGCGCATCGGTGAAGGCATCCTTGGCATCCACCTTCTCGAAGTAGTTCATCTGCTCGAGACGGCTCTTGCTGATCTTGACCCTCACCATGTCGAACGTCTCACCCGGCGACACGGCCAACTCCCGGCGGATCACCTTGTCCTTGGTCTTCGTGTTGCCGCGGATCTCGATCTTCTTGATGAAGGATCGATCCCCCTCCTGGATCATATACTTGAGATCGATTGTCTGGGTTTCGACGTTCGGGATCTTCTGGGCCGTGACCTTGGCGTCGATGTGCCCCTGGGCCCCGTAGAAGTTCTCGTAGCCCTCGAGATCCTTCTCCAGGTCACCCGGACGGAAGATCGCCCCGGGAGCCAGCCGAGGTCGGGTCATCACACCGGTGGAATCGCGCATGTTCGACACGATCTCCGCCTGGGTGAACTTCTTGTTGCCTTCGAAAGTGACCGCCCCCACGCGGAACTGCATCCCCTCGGAGACCGTGAACTCGATCTCCATCCGGTTGGTCCTTGGATACTCCAACTCGATCTGCTGGATCTCAAAATCCACGTAGCCATTCTCCGCGTAGAAGGTCCGGAGCTTCTCCTTATCCTCCTCGAACTGGTCCTCCTTGAACTTGCCCGCGCCGGTGAGCCAGCCCAGCCAGTTCCGGCGACGGGTCTTGATCACCTTACGGAGCTTTTTGGAGGCGAACGCCTTGTTGCCCTCGAAGTCCACCGACTCGATGCGGACCTTCGGTGCCTCCTTGATCTCGAACGTCACGGTGCCGCGGCCCAGCTGCTCGTTGATGCTGGGCATCGGGGTGACCGTGGTGTTCTGCATGCCCGCCTTCTCGTAGGCCTTCCGGATCTCCTGCGCATCGGCGAACAACTTCCGCTCATCGAGGGGCTGCCCCACCTTTGAGGTCGTCTTGCGTCGCAGACGGGAGAGGCTGAAGCGCTTGTTCCCGGTGTATCGGATCTCGGTCAGGATCGGCTTGCTCTGGACGAGGTAGACCAGGATGACCCGGCCACCGTCGGCACGCTGCTGGGAGACCCGGATGTTGTAGAAATATCCCGTGGAAAAGAGGGTCGTGACGTCGTCGTCCGCAGCCTTCTGGCTGAACGGTTCGCCAACGCGGCTGCGGATGTTGCTCCGGATCAGGTCCTCGCTGACGGTCGCGGGTCCAACAAAGCGTACCCGGATCTCCTCGATCTGGGGTCCGGCGGCCGGGTCACCCTGCCCAAGGACCCGCTCCGGGAGGCATCCGAAGACCATGCCGGCGATGAGGCACCACACCCCCCACCATTGCATCAAACGTGAAGCGCTTCCTGAAGATGGACTCATGGACGGCCGTCCTCGGACGGAGCCCCGGGATGAGACTCCATGGCAGCCCAGCCACGCAATCCCCAATCGGCATCCCGTGATGAGGTGGAGGTGGGCCGTTGAAGGATCTGGATCCAAGGGCGGTCCCAAAATCGCATCGCCCTTCCCAAGTCACGCTGTCCGCCGCCCCAGGCACAAAGCGCTTTCCATGGTGACTCTCGAAGGTACGCTGAGTGCATGAAGGAGTTGTTATTCGCAGGAATGGTGATGACCGGGGCGACGGCATTCTGTGCCGCACCCGGCAGCGTGGAGGCCAACATCATGGGGACGGTGTCGGTCTACACCAGCCCGCTCGCCCCGCCATCGGTCGCCTACAACATCCCTGCCGGCGACTTCTCCGCATACTACACCCGTCGCGAAGTAGCCGATGACGTCACGATCAGCGGAACCGATCTCACGGTCGCCAGCATCCAGTTCTCCTACTACTCCAACTACGCTGAGACCGGAGGCCTCCTGTTCCGGATGTACGATCGAAACTCCGAAGGAACCCCGGGCAGCCTCCTCTACTTGACCTCCATCGACCTGCTGTCGGGAGGCGGTGCCGTCACCATCCCGTTCGCTTTCGATCCGGTGAACAACGTCATCCCTCAACGGTTCTTCTATTCGTTCGAGTTCGCCTCGGCCCAGGGCAACAACCGCGCAGGGATGTTCATTCCCAACCGGACGGCCACCGTTGGGTATTCGGCGGACGTCCTCTACGAGAAGCGCGGCAGCCGTTGGCTGCCGATCGACTTCCGGAACCACTCCGGTCCGGCTCTTGGAATGGTGAAGGACAAGGACAAGTTCGTCCTCTACGTGTTCGCAGCCCCCAAGAGCAAGGTCCGCATCCGCGGCAAGTCGACCCTCGACGGCCAGTGGTTCGACATGGGCGAGACGACAACCGACGACGAGGGATTCGTGGAGTTCAACCCGATTTCCCCGACCCTCGACGCCGCATTCTACCAGGTCGTCACGGACTGATCCGGCTTGCCCGACTGGTGTCGGTGGCGAACGCACAAACCCTGCGACGCCAAAGGCTCGAGGGTCGACACCCCCGGCGAAACTGGGTTCGCTTGGGAAGCTGGCGGTTTGGCCAACGGTTGAACCGGTTCAGCAGCGAATTTCCAACGCATTTCGTCATCCATGAAGTCTATCCATCCCGGCCCTCGCCGCCTCTTCCTCCACGCCACCCTAGTCGTCGCGGCCCTGCTCTGCGGCTGCAAGCCCTCGGAGACGGGTCCGGCGTCGACCGGAGCCAACACAACCTCCGGACCGATCCGGATCGGAGAGTTCGCCTCGCTGGCCGGCAGCGAAGCCGCCTTCGGACAAAGCTCCCACCAGGGCACCCAGCTCGCCATCGAGGAGATCAACAAGGCAGGCGGTGTGCTGGGCCGCCAGATCGAGCTCATCACCGAGGACAACCAGTCCAAACAGGGCGAGTCGGCCACCATCGCCAAGAAGCTCATCAGCCGCGACCGGGTCGTCGCCCTCCTCGGCGAGGTCGCCTCCGGCCGATCCATCGAGGCCGCCTACGTCTGCCAGGCCGCGGGCATCCCGATGGTCTCCCCGTCCTCCACCAATCCCAAGGTGACGGAAATCGGCGACTTCATCTTCCGTGTCTGCTTCATCGACAAGTTCCAGGGCGAACTGCTGGCCAAGTTCGCCCAACGCACGCTGAGGGCGAGGAAGGTCGCAGTGCTCTCGGACGTCTCCGCTCCCTACTCCGTCGGCCTCGCCGAGTTCTTCACCAAGCCGTTTCTCGCCGCCGGCGGGACCCTCACCGCGGAACAGAAATACCAGACCAAGGACAAGGACTTCCGGGCCGCACTCACCGCCATCAAGGCCACCGAACCGGATGCGATCTTCGTCCCGGGATACTACACGGAGGCCGGCTTGATCGTCGCCCAGGCCCGCCAGCTCGGGCTCACGATCCCCATCTTCGGCGGTGATGGATGGGAGGCTCCGCAGCTCATCGAAATCGCGGGACCCGCTCTCGAGAACACCTTCTACTCGACCCACTACTCACCCCAGGTCTCGAGCCCGGAGAGCAACGCCTTCACCAAGGCGTTCCAGGCCCGATACAACGGCGCCATCCCCGACGCCATGGCCGCGCTGGGCTACGACTCCGCCAAGGTCCTCGTCGACGCCATCCGCCGCGCCGGATCCACCGACCCCGCAAAACTCAAGGAAGCGCTGGCTGCCACCAAGGACTTCGCGGGTGTCACCGGCAAGACCACCCTCGATGCCCAGCGCAACGCGACAAAGGGTGCGGTGATCATGACGGTCAAGGACGGCAAGTTCCTGTTCGTCGACACGTTCATGCCCTGAACGGGCCCACCCCCTCAGCCCAGCGGCAGGAATCCCTCCGTGGGAGTGGATTCCTCGAACGGCTCGATGCAGGCCGGATCCTCGTGCCGCGCGTTGTTGACCCAGGTGGAGACCCGATGGCGGATCAGGGTTGTCGCCGGTGACGGCTTCAGCACCGATCCCAGCGAAGCCGGGCTGCTCCTCGGATCCAACCACGTCCGGAGCGATACCGGATCCAGAATCACCGGCATCCGATCATGGATCGGTTCCATGTCGGCGTTGGCAGTCTTGGTGATCAACGTGAAGGTTTCGACCTCCACCCCTTCCCCAGGCGGCCTCCACGTCTCCCACAGTCCTGCAAGGAGGAACACGGAACGGTCCGGCCGTACGAATCGCCACGGCAATGGCTGCTTGCCGGAACGCTCCCACTCGAAGAATCCGTCGACCGGGACGGCACAGCGTCGATGCCGGAACGCGTCCCGAAAGGCCGGTCGTGTCGCCACCGTCTCGGCCCGTGCGTTGGTGCACTGGAACGCAATCTTGGGGTCCCTGGCCCACGACGGAATCAAACCCCATTGAAGGAGGGCACTGTCCACACCCGTGAAGCCCCGCCGGATTACGTTGGCCGATTGCCCCGGTGCAACATTGTAGCGGGGCACGGGAACATCGATCTCAACGACCTGCTCCTCCACCTCGGCAACCCGGACCCGGCCGCGGACTGTCAGTGAAAATCGCCCACACATCGCCACCAGTATGACCTGAACCGGGAACGATGCAGAGCTCGGATGGGAAAGGACCAAGCCAGCCACACGCCTGCCCCATCACGAACTCATCCATTGACCCGGCATCGCAACCTGCAAGGGTCCGTTCCACGCCTCCACATGACCGGCGCTTCCCATTCATGAACCTCATCTCCGTTCGTCACCTCGCGGCAGCTCTCGCGCTCGCCGTCACCCTCCAGGCCCAGAATGCCCCGGACCTCAAGGATCCGAAGCTCAAGCTCAGCTATGCCATCGGCACCCAGATGGGCACCAGCATGCGGGACCAGGGTGTGGATGTGGATCCGAAGGCCCTCGCCGCCGGCCTGGCCGACGCCCTCGCGGGCAAGCCGGGGCTGACCGAGGCCGAGATCCGGGACGTGATGAACGAGTTCCGCACCCAGATGATGGCCAAGCAGCAGGCCAAGATGCAGACCGAGGGCGCCAAGAACATCAAGGCCTCCGAGGACTTCCTCGCCGCCAACGCGAAGAAGGACGGTGTCAAGTCCACCGCCTCCGGGCTTCAGTACAAGGTCATCAAGTCCGGCAACGCCTCCGGCAAGCCCCCGGGACCGCGTGACACCGTCAAGGTCCACTACCATGGAACCCTGCCCGACGGTTCCGTCTTCGACAGCTCTGTCGACCGCGGCGAGCCGGTCTCGTTCCCCGTCGACGGGGTGATTCCGGGCTGGACCGAGGCGCTCCAGCTCATGAAGGAAGGTGACAAGTGGCAGATCGTCATTCCCGCCAAGCTCGCCTACGGCGAGAACGGTGCCCCGCCGAAGATCGGCCCCAACACGGCCCTTGTCTTCGACGTGGAACTCCTCGGGATCGAAAAGGCCAAGTAAACCGACAAGTCCAAGGGGACTTCAGCGAAGGGAGCCGGACCACCGGCTCCCTTTTTTGTTGGAGCCGAACGTTCGGGAGTCAGGGAGCCAGTGAGGGATTCGATAGGAATCCCCCCCTTGGGCCTACTTCAAGCCGGCGAAGACGTGGTGGACGTCGTCGTGGTCGTCGATGCTCTGGAGGAACTCCACCACCTGGGCACGCTCCTTTTCCCCGAGCTCGACCGGATTCTTGGCGAGATAGCGCATCTCGCTGGCGAGGATCGTCCAACCCGCCTCCTTGAGCCATTTGCTCACATGGGCGAGTTCCTTGAGATCGGTGAAGAGCCGGGCCCCCTGCCCCGACTCCGGAGCCTCGTCGCCCTCCATCTTCTCAACATTCTGGGCCCCGGCCTCGATGGCATCGGCCTCCGGATCGCGACCAGCGTCCGGATGGGTGGCCTCGACCACGCCCATGTGCTCGAAGAAGAACCCCATGGAACCCGGCTGCCCCATCTGGCCGCCCTTGCCGAAGAGATGGCGGATGTCGGGCGCGGTGCGGTTCCGGTTGTCGGTCAGGCACTCGACGATCACCGGGACCTTGTGGGGGGCGAAACCCTCGTAGACCACCGACTCGTACTCGATCTTCTCGTCGAGAAGGCCCGCGCCCTTCTTGATGGCGCGGTCGATGGTGTCGCGGGTCACGCTGGCCTTCTTGGCCTTCTCCACGGCCACGAAGAGCCGCGCGTTCAGGTCCGGATCCGCCCCGCCCAGTTTGGCCGCGATCATGATCTCGCGGACCATCTTCCCGACGACCTGACCCTTCTTGTGGGCGGCAGCCTCGCGGCCCGCCTGTTTCCATTGAGCACCCATGATGTTGACCAGAGACCCTGCTCCAAACGGGATCCCTAGAGAAGGGCAGAAAGCGGTCGGTCGTTCCACGAACCGGGAGGGTCCAGGGGAGAGATCGTGAGGCTTCCACGACATAGGGCCAAATCATGGACCCTCCCCCCGTTTTTCCTCCGCGTCCCCGCGTGAGTCTCCCTCCTGTTCCCGGCGTGGGTTCAGGCGGACGCCTGGCGGACTACCTCGAGCTCCTCCCACCGGGCAAACAGACGGGCGGTGTCAGCACGCGCCATCTCAAGTTCACGGGTGAGATCCGTGGTCTGAGTGCCGTACTTCCGGTGGAACTCGGGATCGGCAAAGCGTCCCTCGAGCTCCGTCACCCGTGTCTCCGCAACCAGGATCGCCGCCTCCATTCCCTCGAGCTCCTTCTGCTCCTTGAAGGTTAATTTGCGGGACTTCGGGACCGCAGGCTTGGCCCCCTTCACCTCAGGAACCGGGGCCGCCGTGCGAACCGGGGCCTCCTGCCGCTGCCGCTTCTCGAGGTAGTAGTCGTAGTTGCCGGAACTGAACGCCACCCGCCCCCCGCCCTCGAAGGCAAGGATGTCGGTGCTCACACGGTTCAGGAAGTAGCGGTCGTGGCTGACCATCAGGACCACGCCGGGGAACTGCAGAAGGGCCTCCTCGAGGACCCGCAGGGTGGGGAGGTCGAGGTCGTTCGTCGGCTCGTCAAGGATCAAGAAGTTGCCTCCTCGTTTCAGGATGCGGGCGAGCAGGAGACGACTTCGCTCTCCGCCACTGAGATGCTTCACGCGGGCGACGAGGCGGTCATCGTTGAACAGGAACCGCTTCAGGTAGGCCCGCAGCGAGAGACGTCCCTCACCGAACACCACGAACTCGGTGCCATCCCCAACCGCGTCGAGGACCGTCGCCTCCGGATCCAACGCCAGCCGGGCCTGGTCGACATAGTTGAATCGCGTGAGCGGCCCCACCCTCGCCTCGCCCTCGGTGGGTTTCAGTTCACCCAGCAAAATCTTCAGGAGGGTGGTCTTGCCGAGGCCATTCCGACCGGTGATGCCAATCCGCTGTCCGCCGGCAAACTTGAGGCTCACGCCCGAGAACAGCTGTCGCCCCCCGAACTCCATGCCCACGTTGGCGAGTTCCGCAACCCGATTGCCCAGTGGCGGTGGCGGCGGGATGACCAGATCCACGTCCTTTTCAAATTCGGGCGCCTTTTCTTCCACCGCCCGCTCGTGGGCCGCCATGCGGATCTTCGACTTGGTGCGCTGCGCCCGGGGACCGGTCCGATACCATTCCCACTCCCGCTTGAGGGCCACCTGACGCTTGTGCTCCACCAATTCAGCCGTGGCCTGACGTGAGGCCTTGGCCTCAAGATAATCGGCGTAGGTTCCCGAATGGGACCAGAAGGTCCCGTCCGCCAGCTCCACCATCCGGTTGATGCAGCGCTCGAGAAAATAGCGGTCGTGCGTGACCAGCAGAAAGGCCGACGGGTAGTGCTCGAGGTAGTCCGCCAGCCACTCGATCGACTCGTTGTCGAGGTGGTTGGTCGGTTCATCGAGGATCAGCAGGTCCGGTCGGGAGATGATGGCCCGACACAGGGCGACCCGCCGCTTCTCGCCGCCCGACAGCGCATCGATCGCACGATCACCGGCCGGGCAGTGCAGCTGGGACATGGCCGTCGCGATCCGATGCTCGAGATCCCATCCGTCCAGAAAACGGATGCGTTCCTCGATCTCCGAGTGCCGATGCGAGTCGGCAGGAAGCCCCTCGAACTCGTCGATCAGGTCGAGGACCTCCTGGGCTCCCGATTTGACGTTGTCATAGACGTTCTTCGAGGAATCCAAGGTGAAGTCCTGGGACAGGTAGCCCACGACCAGGTCCTTCCGTCGCGACACCGTTCCTGAATCCGGCGTGGCGAGCTCGGCGAGGATTCGGATGAAGGTGGATTTCCCGGAACCATTGCGCCCCACAAGGCCGACACGGTCGCCATCCAGGATAGAGAGTGAGGCGCCATCGAGGATGACGCGTTCGTTGAAGGCGGCGCGGAGATCGGTCGCCGAGATGAGGGTGGCATCGCCAGACATCGAAGGGTCCTGGAGGGGTCGCTGCGTTCGGAGAGCGTTTCAGGACCTCTCCCGCTTGGGGGCCAGAGGGGTCAAGGGCACCGACGGGTGGTTCTGGGCGAAATAGTTCAGGGCCCACTCGGAGGGGAAGAGCGCGACCGCGTTCTGCTCCGTGTCGAAGGCGAACCGGGATCCGGTCGGCAACGAGATGGCATCCAGATCCTCCGCCTTTGTCCCCACAGGCAGCCAACGCACCGCGACGAACGCAGCCGGTTCACGACGGGTCTCCGCCCCGTATTCGGTCTCCAGCCGGTACTGCAGCACTTCGAACTGGAGCGGTCCGACCGCCCCAAGAAGCGGGACCCGGCTGGCCGTGTCCTTGAGCTGGAACGCCTGCGCCACCCCCTCGCGGAGGAGCTGGTCGAGACCCTGACGGAACTGCTTGAACTTCGCCGTGTTCGGATTGTGGAAGTACTCGAAGACCTCCGGAGTAAACCTCGGGATCTCATCGTAGCAGATCGAGGGATCCGCCGTGAGCGTGTCACCGATCCCGAACCCATCATGACCCACCAAGCCGATGATGTCGCCAGGATAGGCCTCATCGACCGTCTCACGCTCGTTGCCGAACAGCTTGTGCGATGAGCTGAGGCGGACCTTCTTCCCGGACTGCACATGGGTCACGACCATGTCGCGTTCGAAGCGTCCGCTGACGATGCGGACGAACGCGATGCGGTCCCGGTGCTTGGGATCCATGTTCGCCTGGATCTTGAAGATGAACCCGCTGAACTGCGGGCTTTCCGGGGCGATGAAGGCGGGGGAAGGACTGCTCATGTCAGGACGAACGCGGGAGCCATCGGTGGCGGGCCCACCGGGTGGAATTCAGCGGTGGTGCTTCAGGAGCCACTCGTACAGAGCCGGGTTGTCGTAGGTGGCCGTCCACGAATCATGGTTCGCCTCCGGGTAGACGGTGAGCTGGATGTCCTGGACCCCGATGCGTTTGAACGCCTCGACCATGCGCTCGCTCTCCGAGAGCGGCACGACGTTGTCCTTGGCCCCATGGAAGGCCCAGACCCCCAGCGTCTTCAGGGCGTCGACCTGCGACGGGAGGAGTGACCGGATCCGGTCCCCTCCCCCGCACACCGGGGCCACCGCCGCGAACCTTCCAGCATGCTTCTGGGCCAGCAACCACGTCCCGTAGCCGCCCATGCTAAGACCTGTGACGTAAACCCGGGCTGGGTCCACCCGGTGGCGTGCCTGGATGGACTCCACGAGACCGACAAGGGCGGATTCGTCCCAGACCTGACCGGCGGGACATTGAGGAGAGACGAGGATGAAGGGGAACTGCCGTCCCTTGGACACGAGCTTGGGCGGGCCGTGGACCGCGACCTTCTGGAGGTCGGATCCACGCTCCCCGGCTCCATGGAGGAACAGGACCAGGGGCCACTTCGGACCTACGTCCGCCTTGTAGTCGGCAGGCAGATACAGGAGGTAGCAGAGCTGGTTGGTGCGTGTGACGATCTCGCGGTACTCGGCCTCGACCTGGGCGCCAGCACGGCCGGCCGCCGGGTCGGCTCCTTGGGACCGCAGCACCAGGAGACATCCGGCCACCATCCAGAGCCAGTTTTGAAAACGCATGGAGACCAGCGTCGCGGAATGGAACCCGTTAGGCCAAGTGCAGAACTCGACGAAGACTGCGGACGCCTCCCGGGCCACGCCAGAGACCTACATCAGTTTCAACCGCGGGAGATCCTGAAGATCCACCAAGCCGACGGGGCGTCCGTTGGAATCCACCACGATCAGGTCGTCGATGGATCGCTCATGGAACACCCGGAGCGCCTCGGCCGCGAGGGCACCGGCCTGGAGGCGGATCGGATTCCGGGTCATCACATCCTCGAGAGGGCGTCCCAGCACGGCAGGATCCTCCGCCATGCGCCGGCGGAGGTCACCGTCGGTGAAGACGCCCACGAGAAGACCCTGATCGTCCACGACCGCCACGGATCCGGACTTGGCGCGGGTCATCACCAGGAGGGCATCCCTGACACTCAGCGAGGCGGCGGCAACCGGGTTGCGATCTCCCTGACGCATGATGTCCCCCACCTTGACGAGCAACGCGCGGCCGATGGCGCCAGCGGGGTGGCGCTTCGCGAACTCTTCGAGCCGCAACCCCCGAGCCTCCGCGACGGTGAGGGCGAGAGCATCCCCCATCACCAGCATCGCGGTCGTGCTGGAGGTCGGAGCCAGATTGAAGGAGCACGCCTCCCGGGGCACCCGGCAGTTCAGGACCACGTCCGAATGCCGCCCCAGGGTCGACTCGGGCGAACCGGTCAGACCCACGATCGAAACACCGAACCGCTTCAGTGCCGGCAGGAGGTGGACCAGCTCATCGGATTCACCCGAGTAGCTGAGCACCAGGACCACATCACCTTCGTGGACCACACCCAGATCGCCATGGAGGGCGTCCACGGGGTCGAGCACCACGGCTGGGGCTCCGGTGCTTGAGAGAGTCGCCGCGATCTTGCGTCCGATATTCCCCGATTTGCCAACCCCGGCGACCACCACCTTGTTGCGGCGTGCCAAGGCCTCCACCAGGGACTGCACCGCCTGGTTGAAGGTGGCATCGAGCGCCGCAGCGACCGCCTCGAGGGCCTCGGTCTCGGTCCGGAACACTTCACGGGCTCGGGCGACGGGGTCCATGGAACCGATGCGGTAGGCCGGGTGGTCAAACCGCCAAGGAATCAGCCGATGAAGGCCTGGTGGAGGGCGCGGAGCGCCTGTTCGCCCTTCGCGAGGTCGATTACCACGGACACCTTGATCTCACTGGTGGAAATCATGTCGATGTTGACCTGCTCATGGGCAAGGACGTCGAACATCCTCGCAGCGACGCCGGAGTGGCTCCGCATGCCAACGCCCACAACGGACAGCTTGCCAATGCTTTCGTTGGAGATGGATTCCTTGAACCCGATGGAAGGCTTGAGCTGGTCGATGACCTTACTCGCCTTGAGGAGGTCCGGCTTGTCGACCGTGAAGCTCAGATCGGTCACGCAGGAGGTGCCGTCGTGGCTCGTGTTCTGGACGATCATGTCGACGTTGATCGCCGCGTCGGCGAGGGCGCGGAAGATTCCAGCCGCCCGGCCGGGTTTATCCGGCACCCCGAACAGGGTGATCTTGGCCTGGTTCTTGTCGAGGGAGACGCCACGGACGACGACGTCCTCCATGTTGTTGGTTTCTTCCTTCACGATGGTGCCGGGATTGTCGTTGAGACTGGAGCGGACTTCGAAAATGACGTTGAACTTCTTGGCGAACTCGACCGACCTGAGCTGCATGACCTTCGCGCCCGCGCCCGCGAGCTCGAGGAGTTCGTCGTAGGCGATCTCGGGCAGCTTCTTGGCGGACGGAACGATCCGGGGATCCGCGGTGTAGATGCCGTCGACATCGGTGTAGATCTGACAGAGGTCGGCATTGAGTGCCGCAGCCAGGGCGATGGCGGTGAGATCGCTGCCACCGCGTCCCAGCGTGGTGATGTCGCCCTCAGGGGTCTGCCCTTGGAATCCGGCCACAATGACCACGTTGCCGGTGTCGAGCACCTTGTGGACGCCCCGCGGTGTGATGTTCTGGATCTTGGCCTTGGTGTGGACGCCGTCGGTCACGATGCCCGCCTGGGCTCCGGTGAGGGAGACTGCCTCGATGCCCAGAGTCTGCAGAGCGATAGCGGTCAGGGCGATGGTCTGCTGCTCCCCGGTCGCGAGGAGCATGTCCATCTCGCGCTCGCTAGGGAGCGCGGTGATCTCCTTGGCCAGCTTGATCAGGCCGTCGGTGACCCCGCTCATGGCGGACACGACCACGACGACCTGGTCCCCGGCATTGCGGTACTGGGCCACGCGGCGGGCGACGTTCTTGATCCGCTCGGGATTGCCGACCGAGGTGCCGCCGTACTTCTGGACGATGAGTGCCATGGCGAAACTGAACCCCGGTTCTGCCGCAACGCGGGGTGGTCGAAAAGCAAAACCTGCGGGCGAGTCAGGTTCCCAAACCAGGCCGAAGACCCAGCCAGCCTCCACTTGGCCGCTGATGGAGGTCACAGGTACGCTGGAGATCCGGAGTGATTCCACACCATGCCGAAACCGTCCAAGACCCAGCCCATTCCTCTCCAGAAAACCCTTCAGAGCGCGGTCGCCGCCGCAAAGGCCGCCGGAGCCCTCATGGTCTCCCATCGGCTCCGGACCAAGAAAGTCAACGCCACCACCCAGCATGACATCAAGCTGGACCTCGATGTTCGGTGTCAGCGGTTGATCCACCGCCTGCTGCGGGACCGTCACCCCTCCATCCCGGTGCTGGGCGAGGAGGAGAGCGACACCCGGATCCTCGAGGCCGAGGCCCGCTGGGTCGTGGATCCGATCGATGGCACGGTGAACTTCGCCCATCGGATCCCCCACGCCGCCGTCAGCATCGCCCTGCAGGTCCGCGAGACGCCGCGGTCAGCCGGGTACAGCGATGGCTATGCCACCGTGGCTGGGGTCGTTTATGACCCGTTTGTGGGTGAGCTCTGGACTGCGATCCGCAACGAGCCGGCCCGGCTGAACGGACGTCCCATCTCCGTGAGCGGGAGAAACCTCAAGGAAGCAATCGTGGCCCTTGGGTTCTCGGGCCGTGCGGGGAGTCTCGAATCGATGGTGGAGGCGATCCAGACGCTGTCGTCGAGGGTCCGGAAGATCCGTATGACCGGATCGGCCGCGCTGGCGCTGGTCTACGTCGCGGACGGGAGGTTCGACGGCTACTTCGAGCAGGGGGTCCGACTCTGGGACATCGCTGCGGGAGGGCTGATTGTCGAATGCGCCGGCGGGCGGTTCGAACGACAGCTGCGCGAGGATGGGGCCTCGTTCCGGCTCAATGCCACGAACGGACGGATCCGCTCCCCGCTGAAAGCCTGAGGCGAAACCTGTCGACCGACAGGACCGCAGGCATCACCACCCGGCCCTGCGGAATCAATCCTCCTCGGGCTCGAGGGGCGGACGGACGCCGTACTTCTTCCGGAGCGCCTCGACCTGCGCGAGGGGGCGCATGCCGCCGGTGCAGGTCGGGTCGCTGAGGCAGGCCGCCGCCGCACAGACGCCGGTGAGGAGGCTTTTCTGGAGTTCCCAACCCTCGTGCAGTCCCAGCAGCACGCCCGCGCAAAAGGCATCCCCAGCACCGGTGGTGCCGGCGATGTGCTTGTCGGGCACCTTGAGCGACGATTGCCAGTGATCCTTGCCGTCGCGTGTGCGGGCGAAGCAGCCCTCGGGGAAATGGATGACGATCAGCTCCTTAACGCCGAACTGGAGGATCGCTCCGGCCGCATGGCGCAGCGAGACGGTGTCGAGCACGCCCTCCTTGCGGATCTTGAAGCCGGCCACCTGGCCCGCCTCGTACTCGTTCATGATCGCGTAGTCGGCGTACTTCAGGGTGGGGACGGCGACGGCCTTGAACCGGTCGCTGGCCTCGCTGACGAGGTCGACGCTGGTCTTCAGTCCAGCCGCCTGGGCGGCCTGAAGCACCTTGGCGGCGTGGGTGATGCCCTCCTTGTTCAGGGCATCCATCTTGTCCAGCAACAGCAGGTAGCCGAGATGGAAGATGCGGGCCTTGGTCTTGTTGAAATCGATGTCCTTGGCATCCCAGAGGGCGTTCGCCCCGCGATGATGGAAGAAGGTGCGCTTGCCCGTGCCCTGCACCGTCATCACATCGGTGTAGCTGGTCGGCGCCTCACCCGTGGCCTTGAGATGCTTGGTGTCGATCTTGTGGGCCACGCAGTCGTCGAGGATGTACTGGCCGTAGGTGTCCTTGCCCACAAGACCCGCACCGGCCAAGGGGAACCCGGCCCCCATCTTCGCGAGATCCACCAGGACATTGTACGGGGAGCCACCCGTGCCTTGGCTCTGGGACTTGATGTTGGCCAGCTGTTCGAGCTGGGGATAGGTGTCGATGATCTTGACCTGATCCACAATCCAGTTGCCGCCGGCGAGGATGCCGGAGCGCTTGGAGGCAGCGGGTGATTTCATGCGTTTGGGGATGGGAGGAGACGGCAGCCCGGAATGGGTTGCCCCTCAAGGTTGGACACCCGGAGGCTACCGAAGCTGTCGCAGCCTGTCTCTATGGAAGTGCAGCTCCAAACAGGCCGGCAACGACGTACTCAACCCCCGATCGTGGGCCGATCCGGCGAGATCCAAGGATCGGACCCGTATCACCGACTCTCCGGCAACGGGTTGCGTTGACGCAGATCCTTCCACGGGGGCTCATGATCGACATCGATCACGTCCGGCCCATCGGCCTGTGCAGGGCTCAGGATGGCGAGGAAGACCACCTCGGTTTCGAAGGGATTGTAGGTGCCGTGCACCTCGTCCTTCGGAATCAGGACCATGTCCCCGGGTTTCAGAATCCGGCACCGATCACCGCACCACTGCTCCGCCATTCCGGAGAGGACATAGATGATCTCCTCGCGGTGGGGATGCCGATGGAAGGGGTGGCTCTTGCCCGGCTGCATCGTCGCCCGGACCAGCAGCAGCTCGCGACACGGGACGAGGTCAGGCCGGCTCAGCCACTCGTTCCGGGTGAACCGGGTGAGCTCGACGATGGGCGCGGTGCCGGTGACGAATCGGCGGAGATCGGAGGCGTCCATGGTCCGCGGGGATCAGACCGTGGCAGGCGGGCGGAGCGATTTCCAGGGCTCCTCGCCGCTGACGTCGACCGCGAAGGGACCCTTGAACCGACCTGGGGACAGGATCGCCAGAATGACGGCATCCTGGGAGGTGGGATTGAACGTCGCGTGCACCACCCCGGCGGGAATATGGGCGACCTCGCCCGGCCCGAGGATGCGGCGCTCCCGCTCAACCCATTGCTCCACCTGACCCTCGAGTACATAGATCGCCTCTTCGAGCTCGGGATGGGTGTGGAACGGGTGCCCCTCCCCTGCGGGCAGGACTGCGCGACAGATCTGCAGCAGCTCCGCATCGCAGACCTCGGGTCGGCACATCCAGTAGTTCGTGCGCCCCTTGAAGTTCTCCTGGAGGGCCTCTGCCGTGGTGATGAATCGATGGCTCATGGAAGAATCGGCAGGCTAGCACCGCGGCCCGAGACCCGTCGATGACCGGATCGCCCCGACCCCTCAGCGCTTCCTCGCGAGGCGCTTCGCCGCAGGCGCCTTCAGCGCCTTGAAGTCCCGGGTCAGCTGGGTCAGCGAGGCCTCGACCCCCATGCGCTCGAGCGAGCTGGCTCCCACGAACCCAACTGCATCGGTGTTCTGGAGCACGCGCTTGGCGTCGTCCGGGGTGTTGATGGGGCCGCCGTGACACAGGAAGAAGATGTCTTTCCGGACGCGGGAGGCGGCGTCGACGATTTCCTGGGTCCGCTGAAGGGTGAAATCCCAGCCCACCACGGCCTTGGTCACACCGATGCTGCCGCCAACCGTGGTGCCGACATGGGCGATGATCGCGTCGGCCCCCGCCTTCGCCATCTCGACCGCCTCCTCGGGCGTCGCCACATACACCACCGAGAACAGGTCCATCTTCCGGGCAAGCGAGACCATCTCGTACTCCTTGCGGACGCTCATCCCAGTCTCCTCGAGGACCCCGCGGAAATGGCCGTCGACAATCGTATGGGTCGGGAAGTTGTTCACCCCGGAGAAACCCATGTCCTTGACCTGTCCAAGCCAGTGCCACATGCGGCGACGGGGATCGGTGGCGTGGACGCCGCAGATGACGGGACACTCCTCCACGACGGGAAGGACCTCGTATTCGCCGATTTCCATGGCGATCGCGTTGGCGTCACCATAGGCCATCATGCCGCAGGTGGAGCCGTGGCCCATCATCCGGAAACGTCCGGAATTGTAGATGATGATGAGGTCCGCCCCACCCTTCTCGATGAACTTGGCGCTGATCCCCGTCCCGGCTCCCGCGGCGATGATGGCTTCTCCCTTCTTGAGGGTGGCCACCAGGCGGTCACGAACTTCCTTGCGGGTGTAGGGGTTCCCTTTTCCGGTCCATGGATTCGGCATAGCGGGCCCAGTCTGGAGGCTGCCCGCCAAAGTGCCAACCCCCGGAATCAGGCCCGCGCGTTCCGAGGTATCACCGCCCGCGCTCGAGGGCCGACAGCATCCGGGCCTGTTGCCAGCCCTGCCAGCAATTGCTCCCGATGAACAGGGTCATGATCCCAAGCCAGACGGACCGGTCCAGGACCGCGAGGGTCAGCAGGCCCAGGACACCGAGGAAGCCCACGAAGGTGGCGGCGTAAAGGCTGCGGACGGGACCGACCAGAAACCAGAGCAGCGAGCGGAGGATTTGGCCCCCGTCGAGCGGGTAGACCGGCAGCATGTTGAAGAGGAACAGACCAGTGTTGATCCACCAGACGTTGCGAATGAAGACGGCCCATTCCACCGGGCTGGACTGCAGCAGACCCACATTGGATCCCATCACGAGCGCGGTCAGAGGCATGGCCAAAACGACATTGACCAGCGGCCCTGCAGCCAGACCCCAAAGCTGGGCGCCCGGGCGGAACGGTGGGGAGACGTAGGCAACCCCGCCAAAGGGCCAGAGGAGGATCGTGCTGGCGTCGCCCCCCACCTGTCGGGTCGCCAAGGCGTGTCCGAACTCATGCAGGAGCACGATCCCGAAGAGCGCCAGATACTCCGCGACTCTCCAACCGAGATCCCCTTCCCCGGTGCCCCGACCCTGGATCTGGTACACCGCGACGACGAACCAGAGCCAATGGAGATAGACGTCGATGCCGGCCACCCGGAACAGCCGGAACGCGCCGTTGATGTTGGATCGCACGCCCGCACTGTCCCGACGGCCGCCAACCGAGGCAAATCCTGTTTGATCATCGCGCAGTGTGTTCGGACAGGAACGACACGACACCTCACACGCCGGTGGGCGCTCCCGCGCCCAGTGCTGCAGAGCACTGCAGCACCCACCCCTGCAGCCCACGGGCCGCCACACCCTCTAGATGCCAGAGGCGCACCACGATCCGTCCGCAGGCCTCAACTGTGGACCTCCTCCAGGAACTGCTGGGTCCGCTCATGGACCGGGTTGCCGAAGACCTGCTCGGCCGGGCCGGACTCCAGGATCCGTCCGCCGTCGAGGAACGCCGCGCGATCGGCGATCTGACGGGCCAGCCGGAGATCGTGGGTCACGACGAGCATTGTCATCCCCTCCTCGGCAAGGCCACGCAGGACCCGACGCACCTCCTCGCGAAGCTGGGGATCGAGGGCGCTGGTGGGTTCGTCGAGAAGCAGGACCTGCGGCTTCATCGCCAACGCCCGGGCGATCGCCACCCGCTGCTGCTGTCCGCCGGAGAGCTGGTGCGGAAACTGGTCCGCATGTCCCTCGAGCCCAACCCTGGACAGGAGATCCAACGCCTCTTGGCGCACCTCGCCCTGGAGCCTTCCGAGCACGTGAAGGGGACCCTCCATGACGTTCTCCAGCGCCGTTCGATGACTGAAGAGATGAAATTGCTGGAAGACCATACCCACACCGCACCGCAAACGGCGCAGGACATCCGCGGCGGGTGCCTGGGCTGGATCGATGTCGTGGCCTGCGATCCGGATCCTCCCTGCATCCGCACGCTCCAGCTGGTTGAGACACCGCAGCAGGGTCGACTTGCCGCAGCCACTGCCGCCGAACAACACCGTCGTCTCGCCAGCGGCCTGAACCCAGTCCACGCCGTCCAATACCCGACGTTCCCCATACCGCTTGGTCAGTCCCTCAATGTGGATCACGACGCAGCCTCCGTTCCAGATGACGGGCGCCCAGCGACGCCGCGTAGCTGATGGTGAAATAGATCCCAGCCGTCATGAGACCCAGGCCGACATAGTCCCCCGTGTCGATGGCGCGGATCTGGTACTCCTTGGTGAGCTCGACCAGGGCGATGACGGATACGATCGAGGAGTCCTTGAACATCGCGATGAAGTCGTTGGTGACACTGGGCAGGCATAGACGCAGGGCCTGCGGCAGGACGACGCGGCGGAGAACCAGGGACCGGGTCATGCCAAGGGCCAGCCCAGCGTCGACCTGTCCCTGCGGGACGCCCTGGATTCCTGCCCGATAGTTCTCCGCCTCGTTTGCGGCGTAGTTGAGACCGAGCGCCACCACGGCGGCCAGTCCCGCCGAGAGCCGGAGTCCGAGCTGCTGGGCGAGGCCAAAATAGATGAAGTAGATCTGAAGCAGCAGCGGGGTCCCCCGGAAGACTTCGATGTAGGCCACGGCCAGCCATCGGATCGGCGTCGGGCCATGGAGTCGCGCCAGCACCAGGACCAGCCCCAGGAGGACCGCCAGCGCCATGCCGCCACAGGTCACCCAGATCGTCGTCACCGAGGCCCGCAGCAGCAGTGGCAGATAGACCCGCCAGTCGCGCCAGACCGAGATGCGCTGTCGGACAGCCAAACCCTCGTCACGCCATGCCGAGAGACGCTCCTGCTCCGGGCCCCACACGCCATACCGGGAGTAGATCTTCTTGAGGGTCCCATCCTCGAGAAGCGCTTCAACGGCGGCGTCGACACGCCGGAGCAGTTCGCGGTCCGTGGGGCGGACACCGACGGCATAGAAGCCGGTCTCCAGGAAGGGACCGGCCTTCCGGAGCTGCGGATGCAGGGGCAGGTTGGCCTCCACGATCGGGGAATCCGCCAGCACGGCATCGACCCGACCGAGTTCGAGGTCCTGGAAGTAGTTGACGTTGTCCTGGTAGATCCGAATCCGGACACCTCCGTGACGCTCCAGCAGCCGCTGGGAGGCCGACGCCGACAGGACCCCGACGGGCCGGTCCTTAAGGCGGTCGAGGGAGGACAGGGCCAGGTCATTGGACCGGACCACCAGCTGCTGTCCGAACGCGAAGTAGGGACGGCTCATGGAGAGCCGGGCCAGGTTTTCCGGGGTGCGCTCGAGTCCTGCGATGATGAGGTCGAACGCATCGCCGGTCCCGAGGACTGGGACGAGGAGATCCCAGTTGTTCTGGACGAATTCGGACCGAAGCCCGAGCCGCGCACAGAGCGCCTCGGCAAACTCCACCTCGAAGCCGATCAACCGGCTGACGTCCACCGGATCGTGATAGATGTAGGGAGCTCCTCCCTCGGCATCATTCCCCCAGCGGAGAGCCCCCTTTCGGGAGATTTCGGACCAGAGATCCTGGCCAAGGAGACCCAGAGTTCCAAACAGGAACGTGAGCAGCCGGATTTGGAGCATGGGAGCCACCACAGAGCCTAGTAGGGCATGGACCCAAGGTTGGAGTCAGGTGCGTGAAGGTCCTAAGCCTTGGCCTCGGTACACGGACTCTCCATTCTGACTCGGCTTCCTGTGAACGAAAAAAGGGGCCGGGCATTGCTGCCCGGCCCCTCTGTTTAGATCAGACCGACCTCAGTTCGAGGAGCGGTAGAACCTGACCTGAGATCCCAGCGGGATCGTGTACGGGCTGGTCGCACCTGGGACATC
>VHCG01000008.1 GCA_016871805.1 Verrucomicrobiota bacterium | reverse complement strand
CCCGGCGCCACGAGGCGGACCGGGTAGACCAGTCGTTGTCCCTCCTGCACCTCCGTCGCCGTCCCCACCTCGAGGAGCCGCACCGGAGTCCAGGTGACCTCCCGGACCACCCGCGACTCGTTGCCCGTCGTGTCCCGCGCCGTCACCTCGAGACGGTTCAGACCCACCTTCAGTTCCAGCGCGGCCGACTCAAACCCTCCCTCCCGCACGATCAGCTCGGGCTGCGGACTCCCGTTCCAGGTCCAGCCCACCGAACCCACCCCCACGTTGTCCGACACCGTTCCCTTCAGCCGGAACCGACCCTCGGTCACCGTTCCCGCCCCGGGTTCCAACACGCCCAGCACCGGCGGTTCGCCGTCGACAAACGCCGCCACGATCGCCTCGGTGCGCCCCACCACGACCGCGACCTCGGCGTTGGTTCCCGTCGCCCCGCCGCTCCATCGGGCGAACCTCCAGCCCGCCGCCGCCTGGGCGCGCAAGGTCACCACCGTGCCCGGCAGATACGACGGCGCATCCGGACTCCGCCCAATCGTCCCCTGCCCCAGCACCCGGGTCGTCAGGGTCCCCAACCGCGCAAACTCCGCCACCACCCGCTTGGGGGCATCGATCGTCAACCCGGCCTCCTGGGCCGTCGTCACCAGATCCCCGCTCCACTGCACAAACCCCCAGCCCTCCGCCGGCTTGGCGGTCAATGAGATCACCGTCCCCTCGGCATAACGCGCCTCCGGCGGACTCAACAGGACCTGGCCCTCGCCCCGGACCTCCGTGGCCACCGGATGGAGCGTCAGGAAGCGCGCCCCGACCACGGTGGGACCCGTGATTGTCACCCGGACGCGTCGGGCCGCGCCCATGACCGCCCCGGTCCACCCGCCCAGCACCGCATCGCCCTTCGGCTCGGCCACGAGTTCGACCTCGCTGCCAATCTCATAGGCCCCCTGGTCCGGTATGCGGCGCACGACGCCGGGACCGTCGACCGTCACCGTGAGCGGATGACTCACCACCCCGGCACGACGGAACTCCGCCCGCACCGTCCGGCTGGCGTCCAACCGCAGCGTCACCTGCGCGGCGGTACCGGTGACATCGCCGGTCCAGCCCGAGAATTCATAGCCCGTCTCCGGGATCGCGGTGAGGGTCACCTCGGTACCCTTCGCGTACAGCCCCTCGGCGTTGGGTTGCTGGACCCGTCCGCCCAGCGTGCTCTGGACCGTCAGCACCACGCGATCGGGAGCGAGGGCCTGGAACAGGGCCGTCACCCGGGGTTGGGCGTTGGTGACCGTCAGGAGCCATTCCCCCTTGGGTTGTCCCGCCCCGGTCCCGCCCCACAGCACCAGCGACTGACCCGGGTTGGGGATCGGCAGCACCTTCACCACGGTCCCATGGGGATAGACCGGCAGGTCCGGTTCCAACGCGATGCGGCCGCCCCCCGTGGCCACGGTGGTGATCGGCGTCCCGAATCGGGCCACGAACCGCGCCGGACCTTCCACCACCCAGCTGAAGTTCGTCTCCACCCCCACATGATCCCCGGTCCACCCCAGGAACGACCAGCCCGCCAAAGGCGTCGCCAGGAGATCCACCGTGGCGCCCTCGAACTGCAACCCGCCGCCGGTCACCGTGCCACCCGCGGCGGCCACCTCGAGCGGGAAGCGCGGGATGGATTCGAAGACGGCGCGGATCGACCGATCCCGTCCCATCGCCACGTTCCGTTCGGGGAAGGCTCCCGACAGATCCTCCTCCCACCGCACAAAGCGCGCCCCGGCATTCGGCACCGCCCGCACCAGGACGACGTCGTCCTGCAGATACCGGTCCAGCGCCGGATCCCGCGTGATCCGACCCGGTCCGGTGGTCGCCGTGGCGAGACGGTAGGTGGGGACGACCTCGACCCCGACGGGCCAGACGGTGGCGGTCTCGGTGAAGTCCTCGCTGATCCCGAGCTGGCGCACGATCACGCTGCGCTCGACCGCGACCGGCCCCGAGTAGCGGGTGGACCCGAGCGAGGGCTCGGAGCCATCGAGCGTGTAGAAGATCTGTCCCCCGGGAAACCGGCTCACCAGCTGCAGCGTGGCCCGATCCCCGACGCGAACCGACTGATCGATCTCCTGCCCGTTGACGATCAGGGGCGGGTAGGTGTCGAGGTGCACCACCCCGGACTCCCCCGAGGCGACGAATGGGCGATCATCCCCGACGACCTGCAGATCCAGGACGCGGACCAGGGTCGTCTCACGTCCATCCGCCGACACCGCAAGCTGCCGGAGCTGGGCGGACTGGGTCAGCGGGAGGGGCTTCTCATACCGAGGCGAGGCCAGGGTGGGGAGGGATCCATCGAGCGTGTAGAAAACAGTCCCAGCGGGGAACCGCGACACGAGTTCGACCGCGGTGCCTTCCCGGATCCGGAGCGGTCCGTTGACCTCATTCCCGGTCACCCGGGCCAGCGGGAAGGTGTCGACCGCGATGGGGGACGAAGCCACCCCGACTGAAAAAGGGGTGGAATCGAAGACCACCTCGAACGATACCGAGGGCACGGGAGCGATCTCTGCGCCGCCGGCCCGTACGGAGATCTGCCGCAACACGGCGCTCTGCTGGAGCACCAGCGGCTGGGTGTACTTGGGGGACTGCGGGGTCGGCTCCGAACCGTCCAGCGTGAAGTGGACCGCCCCGTCCGCGAACCGGGGGAGGAGCTGCACCGTCACCGGAGGCGCAAACCGCCCTCCGACGTCCTGGTCGATGCCGTTGACCCGCACATACGGCAGGGTGTCGACGGCGACGGGGCCGGATTCCAAGGCGACGGGATCGGCGGCCGAAACCGGACCCATCAGACACGCCAGCAGGGAACCCAAGCGCTGGAGAACCGCACGAGGCCGAAAGCCAGCATGGAGGGAATTTGAGGCTGTCATGGGACCGGGTTTTGGAAATCAGGAGGGGTTTCCGGAAGCGTTCGACCCACTCCTGAAGAGGGGCTACTGACATCCGGCAACCCGGCGTTGCATTTGCCCGAAACCGATGGGGCGTGTCGGGGCAGGACAGAGGCCGGGTCAGCCAGGGGACCTTCAGGCCTCCGGGTTGAGCTGGGGGCAGGACGGTGCGGAATCCTATGTTGTTGTTCCGATTCGCAGGCGTGTTGGTGTTGCGGTTCGCCACCCGGCAGTTCTCTGCCGAGTTGTTCCAGCTGCCGCCGCGGATCAACCGCGCCGAGCCCGATGGCCTCGATCCCAAATCGTCGGATGACCCTCCCAAGAAAAGCTGAGCAGTCCGCTGGACGGACAAACGACAGCAGGGCAGTCGTCCTGCGCTGGAGCTCCTCCTCGCTCCAAAGCCCTTTCTGCCAGCACCTCTCATGGGTCCGAAATCGGCGAACGAATCGCCTCCGACTCCGGCGCGATAGCCCCACACCCCCAGGGAAAACCCGGTAGCCCAAGAAATCCATCCCTTGGGATGTCCGGTTGAGGACAGGCTCAGGCTTCAACGCCAGCGCGAGGCGAGTCTGTAGAAACTCCCGTACCTGCTTGCGGACCTCGACCAAGCCCGTCGCGGAATCTCCCCAGACGACGAAATCATCCATGTACCGGACGTAGGCACCGTGGCGCAGGGTCTCCTGAATGAAACGATCCAGTGGATCGAGATAGTAGTTGGCAAGGTGCTGCGAGGTCAGGTTTCCAATCGGTAGTCCGCATCCTGGCCCCGTGTGATAGCTCGCGAGAATCCGACCAAAAAGCTCCAGGACATGCGGATCCTTGAACTTGCGCCGAAGTGCCTCACCCAGGACTTCGTGGGAGACCGAGTCGAAGTACTTGCGCACGTCCATCTTCAGAAACCACCCGTGGGATCGGGCATGCCCCCGAGCCCGCTCCACCGCCTGCCACCGTCCCTTGCCCGGTCGACAGGCATAGCTGTCAGCGATAGCCGCCCGATCCAAGACGGGTTCACACACCGCCATCAGCGCATGGTGCAATACCCGCTCCTCGAAGCTGGCCGCACAAATCCGACGCTCCTTTGGATCATGAACCGTGAAGTAGTGATAGTTTCCCACTGGAACATCCCCCCGAAGGAGTCCGTCGCGCAGCTCGCCGACCCGCCTGTCCAAAGACTCTTGGAACTCCCGGCAGTCGGGTCGGGATCGCTTGCCTTTCGCTGCACGCCAGAATGCCCATCGCAGATTCTCCGGATCCGCAATTCGTTCCATGAGAGAACCGTGGCGCGTCACGCTGACGTCCCTCCCAGAAGCATGCCCAGAAGTCCTTCCCCGTATTTTTCGACCCGTGCCTCGCCGACTCCAGAAATCTCCTTGAGAGCCGCCTTGGTTTGGACTTTCCGCCGAACCACCTCCGCAAGCTGCCCGTTGGTCAGAACTGTGTAGACGGGAATCTTCTCCTTCTCGGCCACTCCCTTGCGCCAGTCCCTCAGACGGCTAAAGACCTGAAACTCCTCAGGCGTCAGTTCTTCCCGATAGTCCACCTTGGGGCGATCCGGGAGGACTGCGGCCCCTGCAGAGCCGTCCATGTATTCCACGCAGAACGTCCAGTAGGAATTTTCCCCATCCGCAACGAACTCCTTCCGAACGGCCAGAACACGATGCCCGCGAAGGAAGGCATTCATCTCACCCTCAGGAACCGCAAGGTTCTTGATCGGCACCGTGAACAGTTTCAATTGCATCGTACTGGCTCCGCGGCCACTCCGCCTTCGTTTACGCTCGTTCCACTCGCTCCAACTCCGGCTCCGCCGCCGCTCCGCTCTAGCCTCCGGCACTCAAGGCTGACCTGGGGGCAGGACGGTGCGGAATCCTATGCCGTTGTTCCGATACGCAGGCGTGAAGGCGTAGCGGAACGCCACCCGGCAGGACTCCGCCGAGTCGGTCCAGCTGCCGCCGCGGAACAACCGCGCCGAGCCCGAAGCCGGACCCCGGGGGTCCGTGACCAAACCTCCCGGGTACTCGGCATGCCAATCCCAACACCATTCCCAGACATTGCCCGCCATGTCCCGGAGACCGAAGCCATTCGCCGCGTACGAACCCGCCGGCGTCGTGCGACCGATCCGGTTGTTGTAGTTCAACCGATCATCCGAAATGTCGTCACTGTCCGCCCACGGATACAATCGCCCTACCGCTCCACCTCGCCCTGCCTTTTCCCACTCGGCTTCTGTTGGGAGGCGATACCCGGCATTCCAATTCACGAACGGCGCCTTGTCCCCGGCGCGGTAGACTTGGGTTTTGGCCTCGTCGAGGTAGTAGGCCGGCACCAAGCCCTCCTTTTCAGAACGGGCATTGCACCACTTCACCACGTCGAACCAATTCACCGTGTGGATCGGGTGGTCGTTCCCCAAACTCCCACCTGGGGTCAGGTCATAACCTCGCGACAACGCCCACGTGCGCACCTCATTCCACAACGCGGCAGTGACTTCAGTGCGATCGATGGCAAAGGCCGAGACGTCGACCGGATGGGCCGGGCCTGCGACCCGGTCGTCGCCCATCGTGAACACCCCAGCCGGAATCAGCACCATGCCACGCGGCGGCAACCACACATCGCTCGCCAGGACGCGGAAGCGGACCTTGGAGGAGTATTGGTTCGGCCAGTCGGCCTTGGCGTCCCAGGTGATGCGTTTGCCGGCGCCGGGCCGGATGCCGTGCCCCACGTCCCCGGTAAAGCTGACCGCAGGCACGGTGTAGCTGGCCCCGTTGTTGTCGGAGACCTCGACCGCGATCTGGAGCGTCGGGCTGTCGGGATCCCTGACGTCGTAGTCGATGTCCACCAGACGCGTCCCCTCCCGCTGCGCGGCCCGCACGTTCGTGATGACCGGATCGGCGGCGGAGAGGTGGAAGAAACCCAAGGCTGCGACCGCCACCAGCGCCAGCGGCCGACTCCAACGGGATGGGATTCGAGTGAGGTGGAGATTCATGAGGCGTGATGGATCCGAAAGCGGGATTCAAGACCCGGTCCGGATGATGGCTACAGTCTGTACGCGGAGAGGCCTTTCGGAAGCAGAATTTCGGCACGCGGAGCAAAAAAAAGGGGACTCACACGGTGACGCGGAGACACGGAGGGAAGACGGGGGGGATCAGGATAGAAGTAATGCCGGTAGGGCTGTGCTCTGCCACGGCCCCATCTCGATCCGCTGCGCGTGGTGCACCCGTGAAGGGGGACGGGTTTGTCTGCAGCGTCAGAGGACCCCGGCGGGACCGACAGATCGGTCAAACGCATCGGGGAAAAGATGGGGACGCCACGGAGTGCGGTCCCTACCGGAGGGCGCTCCCGCGCCCAGTGATGCAGGGCACTGCATCACCCACCCATCGAACCCTTCGGCTTCGAAAGGCACCTTGAGGTCTGGGATCCAAGGTGCGGCCGCAAAACCCTCCCCGATTTCTATCCCTTTTCTCCCTCTTCCTCCGCGTCTCCGCGCCTCCGCGTGCGTCCCGTCTTTTCCCCTCCGCGTGAGCCCCCCCGTGCCCCCGCTCAAGGTCCGGTGGGGACGTCAAGGCCGCGGCGGACCAGCAGCGGACGGATATCGGGGTCGTGCCCCGTGAAGGCCCGGAACATCTCCTTCGCGTCCCGACTGTCACCCCGCGACAGGATGGTGTCCCGGAACCGGTCGCCGTTGGCCCGGGTCAGTCCACCGTGGGACTTGAACCACTCGACGGCGTCGGCATCCAGGACCTCGCTCCAGAAGTAGGAGTAGTACCCGGCGGAATAGCCGCCGGCGAAGATGTGGGAGAAATACGGACCCCGGTAACGAGGCGGCACCGGGGGAAACTCCACCTCCGCCTTCTTCAGGGCCTTCTGCTCAAAGGCCTCGACTTCCTCCGGCGCCGGGACCTGGTCGGGTCCCAGCTGGTGCCAGGCCTGGTCGATGAGATTGGCGGCGACAAGTTCCGTGGTGGCGTGGCCCTGGTTGAAACGGCTGGCCGCCTCGACCTTTGCGAGGAGCGCCTGCGGGATCGGCTCACCGGTCCGGTGGTGCTTCGCGTAGTTCTTCAGGATGGAGGGCCAGGTCGCCCACATCTCGTTGACCTGCGACGGGAACTCCACGAAGTCGCGCGGCACGCTGGTGCCGGCGAACCTCGGGTACTTCGTCTGCGAGAACATCCCATGCAGGGCATGTCCGAACTCGTGAAACATCGTCTCCACCTCGTCGTAGGTCATGAGGGTGGGCTGTCCCTCAGGCGGCTTCGCGATGTTCTGGTGATTTGCGATGACGGGTCGGTTCCCGAGGAGTCCGTTCTGCGGGACGTAGGCGTTGGCCCAGGCCCCGCCGCGCTTGTTGGGTCGGGCGTAGAAATCCCCGAGGAACAGCGCCAGAGGGGTTCCATCGGCATTGAACACCTCGTAGACCCGCATGTCGGGGCTGTAGCCCTTGAGATCGGGTCGCGCCTTGAAGGTGATGCCGAACAGCTGGGTTGCGGCATGGAACACGCCGTCCTCAAGCACCCGCTTCATCTCGAAGTAGGGCTTGAGCTGGTCTTCGTCGAACGCGTACTTGGCCGCCCGGAGCTTCTCCGAGTAGAGGGCCCAGTCGGCGGCGCCGATCTTGAATCCGCCCTTGTCGGCATCGACCAGCGCCTGCATCTCGGCGGCCTCCCTGCGGGCATTGGCGACCGCCGGCGGCGCGAGGCGCGCGAGCATGCGGTTGACGGTCTCGACGTCCCCGGCGGTCTGGTCCTCGATCTGGTAGGCGGCGTGGCTGGGGTAGCCGAGCAGCCGGGCGCGTTCCGCCCGGAGCCGCGCCATGGAGGTGAGGATGGCGCGGTTGTCGAACTCCCCACCTCGGGCACCGCGGGAGAGCGACGCCCTCATGATGCGGTCCCGGAGCTCCCGGTTCCTCAGGGAGGCCAGAGGGGGCTGGCCGGTGGTGTTGGTCAGGCGGACCAGGAACTTGCCCTCCTTACCCGCCGCCTTGGCCGCCGCGGCCGCGGCCTGGATGTCGGCGTCCGACATCCCCTCCAGCTCGGCCCTGGAATCGACCAGCACGGCCGAGGCGTTGATCTCCTTCAGCACGTTCTGCTTGAACTGCGTCGACCCCTTCGCGAGCTCGGCATTGATGCCCTTGAGGCGGGTCTTGTCGGCGTCGGAAAGCTTGGCGCCGCTGCGGACGAAATCCCGGTAGTACTGCTCCAGCAACCGGAGCGACTCCGGATCCAGTCCGAGCGTGGCCCGGGATTCGTGCAGCGTGGCGATGCGGGCAAAGAGGTCGGGATTGAGCTGGATGGCGTCCCGATGGGCGGCGAACCGGGGCGACATCTCGGTGTCGATCTTCTCGAGGTTCGGATTGGTGAAGCCGCCGGTGAGGATGCCGAAGGCCCGCTCCGCACGGTTCAGCGTCTCCCCCGACTTCTCCAGGGCCACGATGGTGTTGTCGAAGGTCGGCGGGGCGGGGTTCTTTGCGATGGCGTCGACCTCCTGGAGCTCCTTGGCCATGCCCTGCTCGAAAGCAGGGATAAAGTGCTCGTCACGGATGTCGGCGAATGGGGGAAGTCCGTAGGGCAGCGGACTGGGCTTGAGCAGGGGGTTGGAGGGGGACTGGGCCATGACAACAGGTGGGAGCGCGAGACAGGCGAGGACCATCCAGGCCGCACAGCGGGTTCGGACTCGGGGAGACTTGGGAAGGAACATGATCGGTGTCCGTTCAACCAACCCCCGACCCGACGCCTTGGCAATGTCTTAACCGTCCCAAGTGCGGAGCCCGCCCGCGGACGAGACCCCGCGCAGGGCTCCCGGGTGAATCCGGACGCGGTCCACCGTCCGGCCCCAAGCCCGTCCTACCCTGCTTTGGGAGGGGCGGCCTTGACCTCGAGATGCAGGTCGCGGAGCTGGCGTCCGGTCACGGTCGACGGCGAGGCCGTCATCAGATCGACACCCTTGGCCGTCTTCGGGAAGGCGATGACGTCCCGGATGCTCTGGGTCCCGCACAGGATGGCGATCATGCGATCGAACCCGAGCGCGATGCCGCCGTGGGGCGGAGCGCCATACTGGAACGCCTCGAGCATATAGCCGAACCGCAGCTGGGTCTCCTCGGCCGGGATCGCCAGGAGGTCCTGGAAGATCGTCCGCTGGACCTCCGGCTGGTGGATCCGGATCGACCCCCCTCCCAGCTCCACGCCATTGACCACGATGTCGTAATGCTGACCCCGGACCTTCTTCGGATCGCTCGTGAGCAGCGGAATGTCCTCGGCCACGGGGGCGGTGAACGGATGGTGGCTGGAGTACCAGCGGTTCATCTCCTTGTCATAGCTCAGGAGGGGGAAGTCCACGACCCACAGGAAGTCGAACCGGTTCGGATCGATGACCAGCTTGCCCTGCGCCTTCAGGACCTCGGCGCAGTAGAGACGGATCTTGCCGAGGATCTCACAGGCGTTGAGCCACTGGTCGGCCGCGAAGAGGATCAGGTCCCCCTCCTCGATCCCGAGCTTCGTCGTGAGCGCCGCCTTCTCGGCGTCGGTGAAGAACTTCACGATCGGCGACTTCCACTCGCCATTCTCGACCTTGATGAACGCGAGTCCCTTGGCACCGAAGCTCTTCGCGTACTCGGTCATGGTCTCGATCTGCCCCTGCGTCGCCCCGGCCAGCCCCTTGGCGTTGAGGGCCTTGACCACACCGCCGTTGGCCACGGCACCGGCGAAGACCTTGAAGGACGAGGTGCGGAAGTCGTCGGTGAAGTCGACCAGCTCCATGCCGAACCGGGTGTCCGGCTTGTCGATGCCCCAGCGGTTGAGCGCCTCCTCGAAGGCGATGCGCTTGAACGGGGTCGGGATGTCCATCCCCAGGGCGGTCTTCCACACCCGCTTCAGCAGGCCCTCGATCAGGCCGTAGATGTCCTCGCGGTCGATGAACGACATCTCGATGTCGACCTGGGTGAACTCCGGCTGGCGGTCGGCCCGGAGGTCCTCGTCGCGATAGCAGCGGGCGAGCTGGAAGTAGCGTTCCACGCCACCGACCATGAGGATCTGCTTGAACTGCTGGGGAGACTGCGGAAGGGCGTAGAAGGTCCCGGGCTCACGGCGGTTCGGAACCAGGAACTCGCGGGCTCCCTCGGGGGTCGACTTGAACAGGGTCGGGGTCTCGACCTCGAGGAACCCCTGCTCGTCCATGTAGCTCCGCGTGGCGATCGCCACCTTGGAGCGGGTCCGGAGGTTGCGGATCATCTCCGGCCGACGGAGGTCGAGATACCGGTACTGGAGGCGCAGCTCCTCGTTGACCTTGTTGGCGACCTCGGGGTCGTCGACCGGGAACGGCAGCACCGCCGCGTGGTTGAGCACGACGCACGACTTCACGAGGACCTCGACCTGACCGGTCGGGATCTTGGTGTTGTCGGTGCCGGACGGACGCACCCGGACCGTTCCGGTGACCTCGAGGACCGACTCGGCGTGGAGATGGGTCGCCGCCTCGAACACCTCCTTGGGCAGATCCGCGGGGTCGAACACGGTCTGGGTCCGACCCTCCCGGTCACGGAGATCGATGAAGAGCACCCCACCCAGATCCCGGCGGGAGTGGACCCAGCCGACGAGGGTGACGGTCTGGCCCGCGTGCGAGGGCCGAAGTTCGTTGCAATGGTGCGTGCGTTTCATGGGACAGGGACGTCGGGAATGGGATTCCGCGTCGCAAAGGAACGCGGATATTGCGAACGGCCGGGCCATTGGCAAAGGGAAGTTTGGCCTCCGAAGGGAATCACTCCACTGTGCCCACGCGATGCCGAAGGGCCTGTCGACACACGATCCCCGCAAACCCATCCCCGGGGTCCAGGTGTCCGAAGCCGACCCCAACCCTGTCTCCCCGGTCGCGCGCTGGTTCCGTCAGGCCTTCCGAGCCCCTTCCCCGCCCCAGGCCGCGGCCTGGCCGCTGATCGAGGCTGGGGACTCCGTCCTGATCGTGTCCCCGACCGGCACCGGCAAGACGTTCGCCGCCTTCTTTCCGATCCTCGACCAGCTCGCACGGGAACACGCGGCGGGCACCCTGTCCTCCGGCTTCCAGGCCCTCTACCTCTCCCCGCTCCGGGCCCTGGGATACGACCTGGAGAAGAACCTGAACGGCCCCCTGCTGGCCAGCTACGGAGGCCCGTCTCCGATCCGGGTGGGACTCCGAACCGGGGACACCGACCCTGCGGAGCGACGTCGGCAGTTCGAGGATCCACCCCACCTGCTGCTCACCACGCCGGAGAGCCTTGCGCTCATGCTGAGCCAGGACCGCTGGCTTCCCCACCTCGGGGGGATCCGATGGGTGATCGTCGATGAAGTCCACGCCCTTGCGGAATCCAAGCGCGGCTCCCACCTCAGCCTGAGCCTCGAGCGGCTGGAGGCTCTCCTGCACAAGGCCCGACCGGATCGGCGGCCCCTGCAACGCATCGGTCTCTCGGCGACGGTCCATCCCCTGGACCGCATCGCCGCGTTCCTGTCGGGCGGCGGACGCCCCTGTCGCGTCGTGGACGTCTCGGCCGTGAAACGCCTCGACCTCCGGGTCTACACGCCGCTCCAGAGGAACCCCTATCCCCTGGCCGGGTTCAGCGGCGCCCGGATGATCCGGAACCTCGGCCAGCTGATCCGGAAACACCGGACCACCCTCGTCTTCACCAACACGCGGAGCGGAGCCGAATCCGCCACCTACTGGCTTAAGGACACGCTGCCGGACCTCGCCGACCGCATCGAATGCCATCATGCGAGCCTCGACCGGGATGTCCGGCTCCAGGTCGAGGACCAGCTCAAGCGCGGCGAGCTGCGCTGCGTGGTCTGCTCGACCTCGCTGGAGCTCGGCATCGACATCGGCAGCATCGACCTCGTGGTCATGCTCTCGACCCCGAAGGGGATCAGCAAGGCCCTCCAGCGGACGGGTCGGGCCGGCCACACGCTCGACGAGGTCAGCCGGGGCCTGTTGATGGCCACCAATGTGAACGACCTCGTCGAGTGTGCCGCCACCGCCCTCCTGGCCCGACGCGGGCATCTGGACGAGATCCGCATCCCGGAGGCGCCGCTGGACGTCCTGGCGCAACACGTGATGAGCCTGGGCTGTCTGGGGGAAACCCCGATCCAGGAGGCTTTCGACCTCGTTCGACGGGCCTGGCCGTACCGGAACCTGTCGCGAACCGACTTCGATGCCGTGCTGGAATTTCTGGCGGGGGGCGGACGGGCGCTGCGGCAGCAGTACACCGAGGTCTTCGGGAAGATCGTCCTCGACGACACCCTCGGCACCTTCGAGGCCCGGGCCGGGGCGGTCCGACGGGATTTCCTGCAGAACATCGGGACGATCCCCAACGACGGGGTCGTCCGCATCCTGCTCCGCAACTCGCAGCTCGGCACCGTGGAGGAATCCTTCCTGCGACAGCTGCGGGTCGGCGACGTCTTCGCCCTCGGGGGCAGGGCCCTGCGCCTCGATCGCATCGGCACCATGGAGGCATGGGTCTCCCGGGCCGACGGCACCGTGCCGACCGTGCCCCGCTGGGGCGCCAACAAGATGCCGTTGTCGAACCGGGTGGGACTGGAGATCTCCCGGTTCCGCGCCGAACTCCGGGCGCGGCTGGAGTCGATTCCGTTCGAGCAGGCTCCCGGACTGGCCCCCTGGGTGGCCCGACGTCTCGAGTGCGAGGAGCCGAACGCCGCCATCCTCCTGAGGATCCATGCGGCGCAGCACCAGATCAGCGAGATTCCGACCCGGGACTTCCTGCTGGTCGAGGAGTTTGCGGAGCCGGCACCCCGGCCCGAGGAAAAATCGGGGCCACCCACGAAACCATCGCCACAGGCGCGACGCCGCACCGGGCCGCGTCAGCAGGAGCTCCGTCTCGGACCGATGGCGCGATCCGCAGTGGCGGACCCGTCCCCCGGCCCTGTGGCGTTCCACTACTTCTTCCACTCGCTGATCGGACGGGCCGCCAACGACGCCCTCAGCCGGGTCGTGGCCCTGCGTCTCTCCCGCCTGCGGGGTGGCAACGCACTGGCGTCGACCGACGACTATGGCTTTGTCCTCACCGTGGCCCCACGGCAACGGCTCCAGCCTGGGGAGGTCCCAGGGCTCCTGGACCCGGCGGGGTTCGGTGAGGAACTCGAGGCCTCCCTCTCGCGCTCGGACCTCCTCAAGTACCACTTCAGGAACGCGGCGCAGACGGGGCTGATGGTGTACCGCAATTTCTTCGGGGAACAGAAGTCGGTCCGTAAGCTCCAGTGGTCCTCCGAGGTCCTGTTCAACGTCCTGTCCGGACACGAGCCCGACCACGTTCTGCTGCGGGAGGCCCGACGGGATGCGGTGCAGACGTTTCTCGATGTGGAGTCCGCCCGGCGGTTCCTCGAGGAGTTCCTTGCGGAGCGACGCGAGGTCCGACTCCGACCGGTGCCCCACGTCCCACCGCTCTCCTTCGGGATGTACGCCACGAAGATCCGGGAGGCCCTGCTCGTGGAGGATCCCCAGGAGACTCTGGAGCGCCTGTACCACCACTGGTGGACCCAGCTCTCGGGGGTGGGGGAGGCACGCGGAGAGGAGGAGGAGGGACTCACACCGGGATGCGGAGACGTGTGGGAAGAACCCAGAGAGATCGGGGGAACGAAACAGTCGAACCAGAGGGTCCATGGGTCGCTCTAGGGCCACCCGGGCGCTCTGGCTCGGGGGTTAGACCAGCCTTTTCCGCTCGGCAGCGCTGTCGACTCGACCTACCCGATCCATCGATCCCAAATCTCGCCGCGTGGGCGCTTCGCGCCCAGTGATGCCGTGCCCTGCATCACCCACCCGGCAAAGCCTTCGGCTTTTCGACCGGAGCCACCCTCAATGTCCCTCGTTTCCTCACCCTTCCGCTCTCCCCTCTTTCCTCCGTGTCTCGGCGTCTCGGTGTGAGTCCCTTCCCCCCTCCGGGTACCACCGCACGAAGTTCCCCGTTGAGCCGGGGTGCGCCGGATGCCACAAACACCGCTCCCGACACCATGAACCGCCGCCACTTCCTCGCCGCCTCCTCACTGGCCACCGCTGCGCTCGCGGTCGGCAGGCTCCCCGTGCACGCCGCAGCCGCACCGCTGCTGGACGCCAGCGGACATCGGATCCGACTCGGCATGGACAACTTCGCCGTACGGGCGCTCGGACTGAAGGGACGCGACCTGGTCGACTACGCGGCCCGACTGAAGCTCGACACGCTCTTCATCACCGATCTTCCCGCGTTGGGATCCCTCGAGATTCCGGCCACCCAGGAGCTCGCCAAATACGCGGCCTCCCAGCAGGTCCAGCTGCTCCTGGGTTCCTGGAGCATCTGTCCGTCCTCCAAGACCTTCAAAAAGGACTGGGGCACCGGCGAGGAACATCTCGCGCTGGGACTCAAGCTCTCGAAGGCCGCGGGATCACCGGTGTTCCGCGTGGTGCTCGGTGCGCGTGAGGATCGGCGCAGTCCGGGCGGCATCGAGGCACGGATGGAGGATACCGTCCGGGTCCTGAAGTCCTGTCGCAACCTCGCCCTGGATCTCGGTGTGAAGGTGGCCGTCGAGAACCATGCGGGCGACATGACGGCGACGGAGCTCTGCTGGCTTGTCGAAGCGGCGGGACGCGAGTTCGTGGGTGTGAACCTCGACTGCGGCAACGCACTTTGGACCCTCGAGGATCCGATGGAGTCGCTCGAGAAGCTCGGGCCCTACACGCTGACGACCAGCCTGCGCGACTCGGCGGTCTGGCCGACCGAGAAGGGCTGCAAGGTCCAGTGGACCGCCTTCGGGGAGGGCCAGTGCATCGACTGGAACCCCTTCTTCCAGCGTTTCGCCCAGCTCTGCCCGGGGGTCGCGGTGAACGTCGAGACCATCGGCGGCTTCGCCGTGGAGCTGCCCTACAACGAGCCGGACTTCTGGGTCGCCTTCCCGAAGAAGACCGCCTCGGAGTTCGTGCGCTTCCTGCAGCTCGTCCACCGGGGCAAACCGGCCGTCCAATTCGACGGCGGCGACAAGGCCAAGCAGGAAGGCGAACTCGTTCGCAGCATCGCCTATCTGCGCGAGACGATCGGCCTGGGCGTCCGTTCCTGATCCCATTCCCGGACCCGATGACCCTCGACTTCATCAAGATGACCGGTGCCGGGAACGACTTCATCCTGGCCGACAACCGCAAGGGCGACCTCCGTCTCACGCCGCAGCAGGTCGCCCGCCTGTGCCACCGCCAGTTCGGCATCGGGGCCGACGGTCTCATGCTCCTTGTTCCCTCCCGGACGCAGGAGGCCGACTGGGCCTGGCAGTTCTGGAATTCCGACGGTTCCGAAGCCGAGATGTGCGGCAACGGGGCCCGCTGTTTCGCGCGCTTCGTCGCCTTCACCACGGGCTGGACAGCCCCGACCTTGTCGTTCGAGACCGCGGCCGGAGTGATCCACGCCGAACTCGAGGCGGACCGTGTCACCGTCAACCTCACCTCACCCCATTCGCTGCGGCTCCGGGAGACGGTCGCCACCACGGCGGGTGAACTGGAGGTCAGCTCCATGAACACCGGGGTGCCCCATGCGGTGGTCTTCGTGCCCGACGCCGACCAGGCGATGGTGCAACAACTCGGCTCCGAACTGCGGTGGCATGACCACTTCAAGCCGAAGGGCACCAACGTGAACTTCGCCCAGGTGCTGGGACCGGGCCACGTCCGTGTCCGCACCTACGAGCGCGGCGTCGAGGGGGAGACCCTCGCCTGCGGCACCGGCGTCTCTGCTAGCGCCCTCGTCGCGGCCGTCCTCCACGGGTTCCGGTCGCCCGTCCGGGTCACCGTGCAGAGTGGCGATGAGCTCGGCGTCCGCTTCGACCGGAAGGGCGACACGTTCGAGGACGTCCGGCTCACGGGACCGGCCACCGTGGTCTTCGAGGGACGCATCACCCTCTGAGCCCCTATGTCTCCACGCGGCCTAACCCTGGGATTCCTGCTCCTGATGGGTGCAGGACCGCTGCAGGCCCACGGTCCGCTCCATGAACAGATCCAGCGTCTGTCCCTGGAACTCGAATCGCATCCGGATCGACGGGATCTGCTGATCGAACGCGGCACCTTGTATCGGGTGCATGAGCTGCATTCCGAGGCGCTCCTCGACTGGGAGCGGGCGGCTCTGCTGGATCCCACGGACGCCACCAACGACTTCCGGCTGGGCCTGGCGGCCCTCGGCCTGCGTCGGACCAACGCCGCCCTCGAGCGGCTGGAACGTTTTGCGGCGCGGTCCCCCGAGTCGGTCCCCGCCCAACTGGCCGCCGCCGAGGCGTGTCGAATGAGCGGACGCCCTGGCGATGCGGTCCGACACGGGACCCTGGCGATCGGCGCGGCGGCGGAACCGCGACCCGAATGGTTTCTCGACCGGGCCCACTCGGCCGGGCTCGCAGGTCTGCCGCCACTGGAGATCCTCTCCGGGCTGGACGAGGGGATCGAGCGTCTCGGGCCCCTCCCGGCGCTGCAGCTGAAGGCGGTCGAGATCGAGGTCGGCCGCGGGGCCATCGACGAGGCGTTGCGTCGCCTTTCGGCCACGGCGGAACGGGCCGACCGCAAGGAACGCTGGCTGCTGCGTCGGGCCGAGGTGTTGGCGGGGGCTGGGCGGACCGACGAGGCCCGGACGGAATTCCTCGCGGCCAGGTCGGCGCTCGAGCGGTTGCCAGAGCGGGTGCGCCGGGGCTGGGCGGCCACGGAAGTCACACGACAGATCGATGCCGGGCTGGCCAAGCTGGCCTTGAAGCAGGATACTCCGGAACCCAAACCATGAACCCTCTGCCGGCGCTCCTCCTGATCGGTCTGGCCTCCTGCGCCGAGGTCCTGGGCGCAGCCCGGCTCACGCGAGGACCCTACCTCCAGATGGCCACGCCCGACTCCATCGTGGTGCGGTGGCGGACCGATGCCCTGGCCGAGGGGACAATCCTGTACGGGACGACCCCCGAGAACGCGACGAACCGGGTGTCCCATTCCGGAAAGCTGACCGAGCACGTGGTGCGGATCGGGGGGCTCCAGCCCTCGACGCGGTATCTGTATTCCGTCCAGGGGCTGACCCCGAAGCTGCGGCAGTTCGGCCCGGAATGGTCGAGCTTTGTCACTCCGCCCCCTCCGGGCACCCCGAGGCCGACCCGGGTGTGGGTGCTGGGCGATTCCGGGACGGCGACCCGCAACCAGTCCGCGGTACGGGACGCCTTCCTCAACTGGACGGGACCCCGGATCCCGGACCTCTGGCTGATGCTGGGCGACAACGCCTACGGGACCGGTACGGACGCGGAATACCAGAAGGCGGTGTTCGCGATGTACACCGAGACACTCCGGACCGCCCCTCTCTGGCCCACCCTGGGCAACCACGACGCCGGCAGCGCCAATTCCGCGACCGAGTCGGGGGTCTACTACGATGTCTTCACCCTGCCGACCCGCGGTCAGGCCGGGGGACTTCCCAGCGGCACGGAGGCCTACTACGCATTCGACTACGCCAATATCCACTTCATCTGCCTGGATTCCCACGACACCGACCGGAGCCCGAACGGGGCCATGGCCCAGTGGCTGAAGGCGGACCTGGAATCCACGACCCAGGAATGGATCGTCTGCTTCTTCCACCATCCGCCCTACACCAAGGGGACCCATGACTCGGACAACCCGAAGGACAGCGGCGGACGCATGGTCCAGATGCGCGAGAACATCCTGCCGATCCTTGAGGAGGGAGGGGTCGACCTGGTGCTCACCGGCCACTCGCACAACTACGAGCGCAGCCACCTGCTCGACCGCTCCTACGGATTCAGCACGAACACGCTGCCCTCTCAGTTCCTGAACAAGGGGGATGGTCGACCGGATGGCGACGGGCCCTATCGGAAGCCCCCGGGCACGGAACCCCACAAGGGGGCCGTGTACGTGGTTGCCGGCAGCTCGGGTCAGACCGAATCAGGCCCCCTGAACCACCCGGTGATGTTCCTTTCACTGAAGAAGCTGGGCTCGATGGTCCTCGATGTGGAGGGGCCGGTGCTGAAGGCGACGTTCCTGACGGACCGGGCCAAGGTGCTCGACTATTTCACAATCCAGAAACAGCCGTAGCTAGAGCTAGGGGAGATTTCGGCTGCAGTCGTCCCTTGCACAGGGTCTGTCGGGTGGTAGCTTCTGTCGGAATTATTCATGGGTATCGACAACGACGGCGGTAAGGGCTCCAACGGGGCCGAAGGATCACCGATTCAGCCTCGGACCTGGCTCGTATGGGTCGCGGTGTTGGCCCTGATCCCCCTCCTCCTCTTCTTCCAACGCACCAGCCAGCAGCGGTTCCAGTCGCTCTCCCAGAAGCGCCTGTTCGACCTCGTCTCCTCCAATCTGGTGGAAAGCGGCGAGATCAACTATAGCGCCCAGTCCCGGGATCTCCGCACGGTCCGGGGCCGGTACATCCAGATCGAGGGGGGCAAGACCAACTTGGTTCCTTTCACGGTTGACGCCCGGTTGACACCGTCCATGGAGGATGACCTCCTGATCCGCAGCGGACGGTTCCGCGCGGTGGAGAACAACAACGTCCTTCTCCAAATCATCATCGGGCTGCTCCCGGTCGCGATCCTCGGCGGCCTCATCTACTTCTTCTTCATCCGGCAGATCAAGGCGGCCGGCCGCGGTGCCCTCAGCTTCGGCAAGTCCAAGGCACGGCTGCTCAGCAAGGAGAAGAACAAGACCACCTTCAAGGACGTCGCGGGGGTCGAGGAGGCCAAGGAGGAGGTCGCCGAACTGGTCGAGTTCCTCAAGGACCCAAAAAAGTTCCAGAAGCTCGGTGGGCGCATCCCGAAGGGCATCCTAATGGTGGGCCCTCCCGGAACCGGCAAGACCCTCCTCGCCAAGGCCATCGCGGGTGAGGCCGATGCCGCCTTTTTCAGCATCAGCGGATCCGACTTCGTCGAGATGTTCGTGGGCGTTGGCGCGAGCCGGGTTCGCGACATGTTCGAGCAGGCGCGCAAGAACACCCCCTGCCTGATCTTCATCGACGAGATCGATGCCGTCGGCCGCGCGCGCGGTCACGGCCTCGGGGGCGGCAACGACGAACGGGAGCAGACGCTGAACGCCCTCCTGGTGGAGATGGACGGGTTCGACACCCAGGAGGGCATCATCATCATCGCCGCCACCAACCGACCCGACGTCCTCGATCCCGCCCTGCTCCGTCCAGGCCGGTTCGACCGCCAGGTGACCGTCAACCTACCCGACGTCCGGGGTCGCGAGGCCATCCTCAAGGTCCATGCGAAGAACGTGAAGCTCGACGGCAGCGTCGATCTCTCGGTCATCGCCCGAGGCACCCCGGGGTTCTCCGGCGCCGAACTGGCCAACCTGCTCAACGAGGCCGCCCTGATCGCCGCCAGCGGGAACAAGAAGTCCATCGGCATGAAGGAGCTCGAGGAGGCCCGGGACAAGGTACGCTGGGGCCGTGAACGCCGCAGCCTTGCCATGTCCGAGGAGGAGAAGCGCGCGACGGCCTGGCACGAGGCCGGCCACGCCCTGGTCAATGTGCTCCTCAAGCACACCCACCCCCTTCACAAGGTCACCATTATCCCCCGCGGCCGCGCCCTTGGCGTCACCATGTCGCTGCCCAAGGAGGATGTCCTCAACATGCGCCGCAAGCAGGCGCTCGACCTGATCACGATGACCATGGCCGGCCGGATCGCCGAGGCCATGGTGATCGACGACATCTCAAGCGGCGCCGCAGGCGACATCCAGCAGGCCACCTCCATCGCCAAGTCAATGGTCATGCACTGGGGCATGAGCGACAAGCTGGGCAACGTGCTCTACGGCGAGTCCCAGGAGTACGTGTTCCTCGGACGGGACATGATGCGGTCGAAGGACTACAGCGAGCAGACCGCCGAGGCGATCGACCTGGAGGTCAAGCGGCTGGTCGAGGACGGCTACCAGACCGCCAAGAAGCTGATCGATGACCACCGGGACAAGCTCGAGCTGATCGCCAAGGCGCTGCTCGAGTTCGAGACGCTCGACGGAACCCAGGTCGAGGAGATCATGAAGACCGGGAAGTTCACGCCCCCAATCCCCTCCGGCACCAACATCGAGCCCCCCAGTGGAGCGGCCGCGGCCACCCCCCTTCCGGAGGTGATCAAGCCGGTCCCACCCAAGTTGCCTGGATTCGGATCCGCGGCGCCCGCTGCGGCCTGATCCATCGGATCCAACGCCCCCCTCATAATACGGCCGGGTCGGTTGACCCGGCCGTTTCGCTTTTGCACCCTCATCCCGTTCATGATCATCGCCCCCTCGCTCCTTGCCGCTGACTTTGGACGCCTCGCCCATGACGCGGCGCGGGCCGACCGGTCGGGGGCGGAGTACCTGCATCTCGACATCATGGACGGGCACTTCGTGCCGAACATCTCCTTCGGCCCCGCCGTGGTGGCTGCCGTCCGGCCCCATTTCCGACGATTCCTGGATGTCCACCTGATGTGTTCCCGGCCGGAGATCCTTCTCGAACCCTTCAAGAAGGCCGGAGCCGACGGATTGACGGTGCATGTGGAGCTCGGCGAGGCCGTCGGCCCCCTGCTCTGGAAGATCCGATCGCTGGGCCGGAAGGTGGGTCTCGCCATCAACCCGCCCACCCACATCGGCACGGTCCGTCCGTACCTGAGCCAGATCGACCTGCTGCTCGTGATGACCGTGAACCCGGGGTTCGGCGGCCAGCCCTTCATCCACGAGTGCGTGCCCAAGGTCCAACAGGTCGCCGCCTGGCGACGCGAGCTGGGGCACTCGTTCCGGATCGAGGTCGACGGCGGCATCACAGACGAGACCGCCACCGAATGCGCCCGGTTCGGGGCCGACACGTTCGTCGCCGGAACCTCCCTCTTCCGCCACCGCAACCTGAACGCCGCGGTCCAGCGCATGCAGCGCAAGGCCCTGGCCGGCGCGGAATCCCTGGCACTGGCCTGAACCCTGCCCGGCCGCATCGGATCCGGTTTTCGCGCCATCGGAGCGATCCGACCACCGCACGGTCCCTGCAGTCCTGACCGATGATCTCCGCCTTCGTCGCGACCCTCCTGTTCGCACTCTCCTCCGTCTCGGCAAAGCGGTCGGTCGAGCTCGTGGGTTCCTCCCATGCCAACCTGATCCGCATGGCGCTCGCCACCGTGTTCCTGGCGCTGATGTCCCACACCCTCGGATTCGGGCTGGGCGGACCGTCCCTCGGCTGGTTCATCGCGAGTGGACTGATCGGGTTCGGCCTCTGCGACACCGCCATCTTCCTCGCGCTCCCCCGGCTGGGTGCGCAGCTCACCAGTCTCATGGTCCAGTGCATCGCAGCGCCGATGGCCGCGATCTTCGAGTGGTCGTGGCTCGGGACGCCGTTGACCCGGGAACAGATCGTCGCGGGGGTAGTGATCCTGGGCGGGGTCGGGGTCGCCCTGATGCCGGGTCGAAGTGCCGGCGCCGGGATAAAGGCCGACTGGATCGGACTAGGCCTCGGATTCATCGCAGCGGCGGGCCAGGCCGGTGGGGCGGTCCTGAGCCGCCATGGACAGCTTCTCTCCCGGTTGTCCGGAATGCATCTCGACGGCATCTCCGTGGCCTACCAGCGCATCCTGTCGGGACTGCTCTTCACGCTGCTCTGGTGGTTCTGGTCCCAGCGGTCGCGCATCGGCGCACCTCCCCCCGGCGAGATCCGCTGGAGGGCGGCAACGCCGTGGATTCTTCTGAACGCCCTCAGCGGCCCGTCCCTCGGCGTGGCCTCCTACCAGTGGGCGCTCCAGGTCCAGCCGACCGGCATCGTGGTCGCCATCACGGCTCTCACCCCCCTGGTGGTCATCCCGCTGGCGTTCTGGATCGACGGCGAACGCCCCACCCGGCGTTCCCTCATCGGCGGGCTGCTGGGCGTCGGCGGCGCCATCTGGCTGGTTCTCCAGAGGGCTCCGTAGACGGCGGCCTGCTCCCCTCCTCAAGCCTGCCCAGGTTCTATTCCATGGACCGCATGGGGTTCCCGGCCGAGCCACGGATTGCACCCAATCCTCCACGGGTGGGTGCTGTCACACCCGGTACCGCGGTGCACTGCGGCACCCACCAGCGAAGGGCTCGGGCGACGAGTGAGTGCGTCCCGTCGACCCACGTCTCTCCTCTTCCCGTTTTCCCTCCGCGTCACCGTGTCCCCGCGTGGGTCCTACCCTCCGACGTCCCCATCGACTTCAAGATCCGCACCGACCGCGCCGGCATCGTGAGCTGGAGCCGACCCGCCTCACCCTCGACCTTTCCGCCGCCCAACACCGGAGCCCATTCGATCGGATGCGATGTCCCGAGAGGTTCCAACGGCACAGTCACCCGCTGCGACATCGGGGCGTTGTTGAAGACCACCAGGACCGTCTCGCCGCCCGACCGACGGGCATAGGCATAGACCTGATCCTCCACCGTCAGCTGGACCAGATCCCCCCGACGCAACGCCGGGCTCTGCCTTCGGAACCGGGCGACGGTCTGGATGTCGGTCCACAACCGCTGCTCCTCCGGAGTCCTCCCGGACGCCTCGAAGGCGTCCCGGGCATCCCCGGCGAACCCTCCCGGAAAATCCCGCCGGTTGTCGGGATCACCACCGCCCGCCAGCCCGATCTCATCGCCGTAGTAGATCAGCGGGATGCCCCGTGAGGTCAGCAGGAACACCGTGGCCAGGCCCAACCCCTCCCGGGTCGCGCCCGACACGTTCATGAATCGGTCCACGTCATGGAGCCCCGCAAACGTCACCAGCCGCGTGGCGTCCGGATACGCCCAGTCGCGCGCCAGCTGCTCCGCCAGGCCCTTGATCGAGCGACCCTCGCCAAAGGTCTCTCGGACCCGGTAGAACAACGGAAAGTCGAAGAGCGTATCGATCCCGGAGTCGACCCCGTCGAACCGCGCCACCCCGGACTGGTAGAACGCCACCTTCAGGGTGTCGCCGTCGAAGACCTCACCGAGCAGATTCAGGTGCGGATGCTGACGCTTGAGCGCCCGGGACCAGTCCCGCCAGAAGGTCCTCGGCACGTAGGGCAGCGTGTCCTGCCGGATGCCATCGATCCCCGTGATGCCCACCCACCACAGGGCGTTCTGGATGAGATAGCGGGCGCACTCCGGATCGTCCTGGTTGAGATCCGGCAGCAGGTTGATGAACCAGCCGTCGAGCGTCGTCCGCCGCAGGTCCGGCGTTGCATGCGGATTGGGGATCGTCCAGGTCTGCCAGGTGTTCTCCGGATGATCCGCGGCGGTCCCGTGGAACCACGTCGGGGTCGGGGGATCCTTCACCCACGGATGGTACGGCCCCACGTGGTTGGCGACCTGGTCCTGCAGGATGCGGATCCCCATCCGGTGGGCGGTGTCGACCAGTTCCCGGAGCGTGGCGAGGTCGCCGAGATGCTCGTCCACGGCATAGAAGTCGATGGCCCCGTAGCCATGGTAGTCGGTGATGGGATCGCCCGACTTCGGGTCGAGTCGGTTCTCGAGGTTGTACTTCTCCTTCTGGTTCAGCCCGTCGTTGTTGTCATACCACGGATTCAGCCAGAGCGCTGTGACGCCGAGCGACTGCAAGTACGGCAGCCGCTGGATCACCCCGCGCAGGTCTCCGCCGTGGTAGTGACGGGCCTTGGAACGATCCACCAGGTTGGGGGATTTCGAGGTGCGGTCGTTCGACGGATCCCCGTTCACGAACCGGTCAGGCATGATCAGGTAGATGAGGTCGTCCGGACCAAATCCCTGGGACTGTCCCTTCGCCACCTGGGGGGCGAGTATCTCGAATGGGCCCTTGGCAACTCCCTGCCCCGTGGTCACGCGGAGTCTCCGGACACCCGGACGCGCACTCCGGGCGAGATCGAGATCACAGAACAGGTGGGTGCCCGAGGGCGACACGGTGATGCGACCGAGGCGCCCGCCACCTCCTTCGAGCGCAACCTTCGCCCCGGCGAGGTCGCGCCCGGTGATCAGGAGCCGGACCGGGTTCATGGCATGACCCGCCCACCAGGAGGGTGGATCGATGCGGGAGATGACCGGCTCGGCGGTGCAGAGGGCCGCGGTCCAGGCGAAGATCAGGAGAAGGCGGGTGATCATGATGGCTGGGGACGTTGTCGAGGGCACTTTCGGGAGACGTCTCGGATCAGGCCCGACCCTGGGGCTGGTAGTCGACCCGTCGGCACAACAACGCAGCGAGGCCGAGGAAGGTCCCACCGAGGGCAACGGCGTAGATGGATTGGTTCCCGAAGATGCGTTCCACCAGCCATCCGGAACCGAGGGCCACCACCACCTGCGGGATGACGATGAAGAAGTTGAAGACCCCCATGTAGGTTCCCATGCGCTCCTCCGGCAGGGAGCCGGCAAGCATCGCATAGGGCATCGCGAGGATGCAGGCCCAGGCGATACCGACCCCGACCATGGATCCGAACAGGGCGTATTTGTCCCGGATCACCAGCACGGACAGCAGTCCCACCGCGCCGCACAGCAGTCCGACGGTGTGGAGCGTCCGGGGCGACACCTTCCGGACCAGCCCGATCAGCACGAAGGCCATGAGAAGGGCGACGCCGTTGTACACGGAGAAGCAGACCCCGCCCCAGGACGTCCCCTCGATGTAGCGAGGGGTCCCGGCCTCGGTCGCACCGAACACCGTGCGGGCGATCGAGGTCCCGAAATAGGTCCACATGCAGAAGAGACCGGCCCAGGTCGCCATCTGGACCCATGCAAGCTGACGCATCCGGACCGGCATGGCGGAGATGCAGGCGAGGATCTCCCTGACGCCGTTCGCCAGACCCGCCCCCTCGGCCTTCATCCGGCGGAACGCCTCGGGATCCTCAGGCGGGTACTCGCGGGTGGTGAGGATCGTGACCAGCACGCAGACGAACAGGACGGCCGCACCGATGTAGAACGCGAGCCTTACCGGCAACGGGATCCGACCGGTCCCGGAACCGGCGGCCTCGGTGATTCCGAAGCCGTTGGCGAGGATCCACGGGAGCGATGAGGAGACCACGGCGCCGAGGCCGATCAGGACGGTCTGGACGGAGAACCCCGCCGGCCGCTGCGACTCGGGGAGCAGGTCCGCCACGAAGGCGCGGAAGGGTTCCATCGTGATGTTGATGGAGGCGTCGAGGATCCAGAGCAGACCCACGGCCATCCAGAGCGCCGAGGCGTTGGGCATGGCGATCAGGGCCAGCGCCGACAGCAGGGCGCCGCCGAGAAAATAGGGTTTCCGGCGTCCAAGGGCGTTCCAGGTCCGGTCGCTGAAGTGTCCCACGATCGGCTGGACGAGCAGTCCCGTCAGCGGGGCGGCGATCCACAGCAGGGAGAGCTCGCTCTCCTTGGCGCCGAGCAACTCGTAGATGGGGCTCATGTTGGCCATCTGGAGGCCCCAGCCGAACTGGATGCCGAGGAATCCGAAGCTGAGCTGCCAGAGATGCAGAGGGGACAGGGTGGGTTTGGACATGGGAGGACCGGTTGAGATGGAGGGGACGTCGGCAGGGTGCCCACCCCGTCCGAGGCCGCAAGCCCACGGCGGGCCGGCGAAGCCGTCATCCGCCGGCTTGCCGGAGTGCTCCGACCCGGCCTAGCTTCGCCAAGGGGTTCGCGCCCGTAGCTCAGCTGGATAGAGCATCCGCCTTCTAAGCGGAGGGTCCCGCGTTCGAATCGCGGCGGGCGCACCACCTCGCACCAACACCACCGTTCTGCTGCCCCCCATGAACACTCCAGCCCCCGCCGAACACCCCGGTGACACCGAGACCCCGCCGGCCTCCACCACCGGACCTTCATCAGGTCGGATCGATCGCTGATCGCTCCTCTGCGGTGGCCTATCCCTCGGGATGCTGTCGGGACTTTCAGGCTGTGTGACGACCTCCAGTCACTGGCCGAGGCCGAAGCCCCTGTCGACTTCGGTCGTGAAGCCCATGTTCCCCACCGAGGCCGGCATCCGATCGATCGCCGGCAAGCCGGTCGGCAAGGCGCTCCGCAGGGAACGGATCGCAACCTCGCTTGGGAAGGCCACCGCCGGAAGATCGAATACGTCTCGAAGGACTCGCACGGTAAGCTCCAGCGCGTCAGTGGCCTCGTGATCGGCCCGTATTTCAGCAAGATCAACCGCCCGGTCATGAGCTGGTGTCACGGAACCACGGGTATCGGCGACGCCGGATGCCCTCGGCCCTCCCGGATCCTGCCCGGGAACTCGGCACCTACTTCGAGGCCAATTCGGCCGCCCAGATCGACTATGGCGTCCCGGGGGGCCCAACGGTTCCTGGATGCCGGTTGGATCGTCTGCCCCACCAACTACCAGGGCCTAGGTTCCCGGGGATGCACCCGTCCATGGTCAACCCGAGCAACACCCTTCAAATATTCAGTCTCGTCGATGCCGTCCGAAACATCAATCCGGGCGCCGTCACCCAGGTGGGCTGCATGGACTGGTCCTTGGGAGGCGATGCCGCTGTCACCATGGCCGAGCTCGAGGCCGGCGACTTTGGCGACCTAAAATTGATCGGCGTCCTCGGGATGTCACCCGGCGTGGCGAAGTTCGGACTCATGGATCCGACCGGCGTGGGCACGGCCCTCAAGGACTCTTCGGTCCCGGCGGACCACCATCTGGTGATGCTGCTTTGCGGCCATACCGCTGCGAATTCCCATCTCAAGCTCTCGGATGTCTTCACGCCGCTCGGGGAGGAGATCGTCCTCACCGTCTGAAACCGTTAACCGGTCCATCACATCAACGACACCGTCGGCCGCCTGTTCCGGCTGCGTGGGCCGATCCTGAAGTCGAAGATGGAGAACTTCGCGGGCTGGGAAGCTGCCATCCTGGCGGGGTCCGGTGGACAGAAGCGACCGATCGCCCCGATGCTGGTGTGCGTCGGCAGCTTCGTGGCGGGGACTGCAGTCCCGGTGCACTGGCAGCGCGCCTACATTGCCGCGGCCCAGAAGACGGGCGGCTCCGTCACGACTTGGGAATACCCGAAGGACGACCACTTCAGCCTGGCTTGAAGCTGCATCGGAGACTGCTTCGCGTGGCTGAACGCCCGGCTTAAAAAAGTCCCATCTGGGACATCGGATTCCCGCCTAATCCCTGTGCCGTTCACCCGCGGTGGCCCACCATCCGCCGGGTCGGCTTTTCACCGCCAGGTGACTTCACTCAGATCCAGGTGCCAATCGGTGCCGTCGGTCACCCGAAGCGCGCCGGCTTCCTGGCGGTAGACAACCTTGGTGAGGTCCACCGATGGCGGGAGGATGTTGATCAGGACCTCGCCACTGACCGCGGAGACGATGCGCGTCCGAACCTCGGGACGGCGTCGGAATTCAAAGGTCGAGGGGTCGACAGCAAAGACATGGCCCACGACACGCAGGAGTCCCTCGGAGTAGGCTTCGACCGCTCCGACAAAATGACGATGGGGTTCAAGCTCGAAATGCCGGCGCTGGATCAGGTGGACCTTCTCGCCAGTGGACACGATCACGGGTTGCACGGGCGAGACCGTACGGGAACGGCGGTTTCGACGGGAATCAGAATCCGAGCCCGCGGTCCCAAGTGCGAGCGCAGGACCCGATGCCCTCCCTTTCTGTCCGGCGGATCCACCCGTCTCCGGCAGGCCCGGACCTTCGCATGAACTGGATCCTGGGCGTCTATGCCGTGATGAGTGCGCTGACCCTCATCGCCTATGGGGCGGACAAGTCCCAGGCACGCCGGCACCAGGGGAGGATCCCGGAACTGACCCTCCATCTCCTCGCGTTGGCCGGGGGCTGGCCCGGGGCGTTGCTGGGGCAGCGGTGGTTCCGTCACAAGACACGGAAATGGGGGTTCCAGATCCTGACCTGGTCCATTGTCCTGGTCCATCTGGGGGCGTGGGCCGCCTGGAGACTGTGACTCGTCACACGTCGTCCTCTGCGATTTGGCCTTTCCCCGGCACCGGCCGCTGCAGTCCACTCGTGGATCACCAACATCACCCCTTCACGCCGTGGCCACCCCTGATCCCGCCCGCCGATCGTCGCCCACCGAAATCACCTCGGCCGAATCATCCTTCCCGGACCTGACGCGGATCGCGCCAGAGGAGCGGGACCGGGTCTGGTTCCGAACGTACTTCCGCGGTGAAGGCACCCCTCAGCTCACCCTGCGTGCGGTGCTCATGGGCGGCATCCTGGGCGCGCTCATGAGCGTGTCGAACCTATACACAACCCTGAAGCTGGGCTGGGCGTTCGGCGTCGCCATCACAGCCTGTGTCCTCAGCTATGCCCTCTGGAACGCCTTCGTGGCGGCCGGACTCGCCCGGACCCGGATGACCCTGCTTGAGAACAACTGCATGCAGTCGACGGCATCGGCGGCGGGCTACTCCACCGGAGGCACCATGGCCACGGCAGTCGGAGCCCTGCTCCTGATCTCGGGCGACGCGGGGCGTCTCGGCTGGCTGCCGGTCGGACTCTGGGTCCTGTTCACCGCGCTGCTGGGGGTTTTTCTGGCCATTCCGATGAAGCGCCAGATGATCAACCACGACCAGCTCCCCTTCCCCTCCGGCATCGCGGCGGCCGAGACCCTCCGAAGCCTGTACGCCCAGGGACGCGAATCCGTCCTGAAGGCCCGAGCCCTCATCCTCTCGCTCGCCGTCGGGGTCGTCTCCGCCCTCTTCCGCTCGTTCGGCTACATCCCCGAACAGCTGTTCTTCAACCAGACCGTCGCCCAGATCCGGGGACAGACCCTGACCGGAAAGACCCTCGGTATGTGGTTTGAACCCAGCCTGCTGCTGATCGCGGCCGGCATGATCGTCGGGATGCGGGTGTCCAGCTGGATGCTGGTCGGCGCGACGATCAACTATCTGGTCCTCGCTCCCCAGATGGCGGGGCTGTCGGACTGGTCCGAGCCCGGAAAGAGCTTCTTTGGACATCTGGAGGCCTCACTCGGCGACGGCGGGATCGTCAAGGGCGTCAAGCTGACGCGTTGGAGCCTGTGGCTGGGGACATCGATCCTGGTGGCCTCCGGTCTCACGTCGTTCGCGGTCGGCTACCGGACGATCCTGCGCGCGATCCGCGGCATGCGCGGGGGTGCGACCGGTCCGGCGTCGGCCGAGGACGAGGCCATGGAGGCGATCGAGGTGCCGACCCGATGGCTGGTGCTCGGGGGCGTCCCCATCACGCTGGGACTCGTCCTGCTCTGCTGGCTGGCCTTTGGGATCGCCCCATGGCTTGGGCTCCTCAGTGTGGTGCTGTCCTTTGTCCTCGCCCTTGTGGCGTGTCGGGCAACGGGTGAGACCGATACGACCCCGATCGGGGCCATGGGCAAGATCACCCAGTTCGTCTACGCGGTCCTCGCACCCGCCAACACCTCGGTGAACCTGATCACGGCCGGGGTCACCGCGGGTGCCGCGGGATCCAGCGCCGATCTGCTCACGGACCTGAAGAGCGGCTACCTGCTGGGGGCGCACCCACGGAAGCAGTTCCTCGCCCAGTTCTACGGTGTGTTCTTCGGCACCCTCGCCGTGGTGCCCGCGTGGTACATCCTCGTGCCTAACCAGGCGGCCCTCGAGGCCTTCAACTCCCCGGCCACCTCCATGTGGTATGCAGTCGCCCAGGCCCTCTCCCGGGGCATCGAGACGATTCCCTCCAGTGCCCGCCTGGCCATTGTCGTGGGGGGACTGGTCGGGGTCGCCCTGTCGCTGCTCGAGGCCCTCACCCCAGAACGGATCCGCCGATGGGTGCCCTCGGCGATGGGACTCGGCCTATCCTTCGTGGTCCCGTTCGCCAACTCGCTGAGCTTCTTCATCGGAGCCCTCCTGGCGGTGGTCTGGACCCGGGTGCACCGGTCTTCCGCAAACCGCTACATCATCCCCGTGGCCTCAGGCGCCGTGGCGGGCGAATCCCTGGCGTCGGCCGCCTACGCCATCCTCGCCGCCCTCGGCATCGCCGGTGGGCACTGAGCCTCGGTCGGGCACCCTACGGGAGGGAAACCGGCATCGATCCGCGACCGGGGCCCGCAGCGGGGCCTGCGGGAGGAGCCACAACCCCTTTCAACGCCCACCGGTTCAGGACGGGCAGTCCCAGACCATCACGGCACCGTGATCGACTGCTGGGTCACGGCGTTCAGGGCCGCATTGTAGGTGTAGCCCCGCTTGTCGAGGCCATTGACCTTGAAGGTCACGGTCCCGGAAGCCTTGGTCGAGGGTGAGCTCAGAACTGCCACGCCCGAAGTGTCTGTCTTGCCGGAGACATTTCTGGAGATCAATCCGGAGAAGGCGGCAGAAACCGTGACCCCCGATTGGGCGACACCGTTGCCATCCGTGACCCGGACGGTGACCCGAACGCTCTTGCCCGAAGAGGTGGTCACCACCGCGAGGGTGATGGAACCCACCCGGAGGACCTTGGACTGGTTCGGGGACACCTGGATCACCGCGCTGGAGACCCCCTTGCCACCCCGGTTGTCGGTCACCGTGAGGGTCACCGTGTAGGTGCCGGCCGCGCTGAAGGTCTTGCCCGCCGTGGCGCCCGACCCGGTCGTTCCATCCCCGAAGTTCCAGGCATAGCTGGAAATTGTCCCATCGGGATCGCTGGATCCGGAACCATTGAAGGTCACCGCCAGCGGAGCCACCCCCGAAGTCGTGCTGGCCGCGATCACGGCGGTGGGGTTGATGTTCGGTGCGGTGACCTGGATCTGGACCGACTGGCTGGCGGTCAACCCCTGGCTGTCCGTCACCGTCAGCACCGCAGTGTACGTCCCCACCGCGGTGTAGGTGTGGCTGACGACGGATCCGGCGCCCGAGGTTCCATCACCGAACGACCATCCATGGGAGACGATCGAGCCGTCCTGATCAAACGAGCCACTGCCATCCAGGCTCACGACAAGAGGGGCATACCCGGTCTGGGGCGTGGCCTTCGCGACGGCCACGAGGGCGACAGGACCTGTGCTCTGGACCGTGCCGCGGACAAAATAGAACCCCACGGATCCGTAGTTCGAGTAGCCGTAGTCGGTCCCGTTGGCGGGTTTGCCTGTACCACGGACGGTCAGGAAATACGTCCCTGCCGACACAGTCGGGGCTAGGGTCGCCCCCAGGGTATCCACCGGGTTGCCCGAGGAGAGCAGGATTCCGACGGCATCCCGCAATTCCACGAGGAGATCCACGTTGGGCCCGTACTTGGCTGGAGAGGCCGAGACGTTGATGGGATGCGGTTGTGACGGCCGTATAACGCGTGAGCGGTTCTCCGGATTCCGTGCCCCTCGCGATGGGCTATTCTCTGGTTCCCAGCTCCACCCCTCGTTCCCAGATCGGGACCACGATGGAAGATTCCACCGCGGCATCAAAAGCCGGATCGTGGACAAAACCCTTCTTCGAGAGGGCCTCCAACCGGAAGACCGCGGCCCCGGGGAGCTTTCGGGCAACCGATGTCAGGACCGCCACGCCGTCGACATGCGTTCTCGCCACGATCGTCCGGGGAATCCGTCCGGAGAACGTTCCGGCCACCGTGACCCCCGGCTGGACCACCCCATTGCGATCCGTCACCCGCACCGTCGCCACAACCGAGTTGCCCCGGGCTCCAGGAAGGATGGAGAGATCGATCGCCCGCGCACAGAGAAGCTGGGAGGGGTTCGGGGCCACCTCGACCACGCCCCGCACGATCCCCACGGCGCCGTGGGTGTCCGTGACCTTCAGCGTCACCCCATAGGTTCCCGGCTCGGTGTAGGCGTGCCGGGCGACGACATCGATTCCCGAGGAACCATCCCCAAAATCCCACGCGACCCCTGCGATTGCGCCATCGACATCGGACGAGCCGCTGCCGTCGAACGCGACCGACAGCGGGGCCTCACCAACCTGTGGCGTGAGGGTCATCCGGGCGACGGGGACGTCATTCACCGGAGCGATCTCGATGGTGACGGTCGCCTCCGGCGAGTCCGCAACCCCGTCGTTCACCTTGAAGGTGAAGGAGTCCGTCCCGGTCGCTTCCAGGTTCGGGGTATAGGTCAGCTCCGGGGGCACCCCGGACAGCACCCCACGAGTCGGCGCCACAACGATCCCGTAGGTCAGAGGCGAGCCTTCGACATCCCGACCCGACAACCGGACCCCGACGGGGCGATCCTCCTCGGTGGTCACCACGACGCCCTCGGCGACCGGGGCGTCGTTCATGGGACCGATCTCGATTGTCACCTCCATCTCCGTCGACTCCGCCACCCCATCCCCAACCCGGAACGTGAATGTATCCATCCCGGTCTCATTGAGGTTCGGGGTGTAGGTCAGGTCCGGAGCCGTGCCGTGCAGTACACCCCGGGTCGGCGGACGGACGATGATGTAGTTCAATTCTGCAGCCTCCGGATCGGAGCCGCTGAGGGGGATCGAGATCGGCATGTCCTCGTCAGTCCTGACACTCTGGGAGGACGCGACCGGCGGGTCGTTGACCGGGAGAACCTCGACCGTGACCCACGCTTCCGCAGACTCCCCGACTCCATTGGCCGCCTTGAACGCGAAGGTGTCGATGCCGTTGGCGTCGGCGTCGGGTGAATAGGTGAGGTGGGGAGGGGTTCCCGTCAGCACGCCGAACTTCGGCGGTGTCACCACCGAGTAGGTCAACACGCCCCCCTCGGTATCCGAGGCGGACAGCGTCACCGCCGTCGCCGTGTCCTCATCAGTACGGAGACGTTGGGCCATCGCGATCGGCGGGGAGGGCGGAGATCCACCCGAGGTGCCCCTGATGAAATAGTATCCGGCGCAACCATAGCTCGAATAGCCGAGATGGGCGCCATTTGCCGCCTTGCCGACACCACGCACCGACAGGGAATAGGTTCCCGAAGGCACGGCGAGGGAGATCGAGGCTCCGAGCGACTCCGGTGGGTTGTCGGCCACCACCAGCGACCCCGAGGCATCGCGGAGCTCGGCCATCAGATCCACGTTCGGTCCCACCCTGACCGGAAGAACGGAAATCCTCAGGAAGCCGGTGTCGACATCGAAGACAAAGACATCCACATCGGACCCGCTCTCCAGGACCCCTTCTGCGTCGAGCCTCCCTCCGCCCGGAAGCCGTGTCCCGGACGCCGCCTCGTTGCCGTGGTCGTCGGGACGAAGGGACAGACCATGGTTCTGCATGACGGCAAAGTCGTCCTCCTTGTTGTTGGCACCCGGGTACTCCCCCCGGCTCCACTGCGACAGGTTCCGGTAGTAGGCGGCGCCCATGATCGGGGCCCATCCGGTCTCCCCCGTTCCGTGGCCCTCATGGTAGGTCTCCCAGGAGGTTCCATCGTGACTGAGCCCAAGGGTATGCCCCGCCTCGTGGCTGACGGAGTCCGCCACGTATTTGGGCGAGGCTCCGTTCAGCCTCTCCGGGAACACAAGGGCCGGCTGATAGTAGGAATGGGTGAGTCCCACGGCGCCGAAGACGCCCACCCAGGCCATGCCGCCGTAGTCGCCAAAATAACTGGCCAGGGGGCTGACGAGCACCCGGGTGCCGAACTCGGAATCCGAGGCATCGACCCGGTGGATCTGGTCCTCGCTGGAGAGCTCCGTGGTGACGTCGACATCGAAGGGGGCGTAGTCCTCCGCCACCCGGGACCAGATCTCCTGGATGCGACGCCGCTCCTCGTCGCTGAACGAATCGGGTCGACCATCGAAATCGAACGGAGGAGCCAGGAGGTCGTGCCCGCTGAAGTAGTAGGCGTTCCAGATCGTGCCCGAGATGAAATGGCCGTCGAAATCGAGATACAGGATCCGCTGCGATCCCGGCCGGCTATGGAGCCGGAAGGTGTCCTCCAACGGCACCGGGGATCCGGTGCCGGACCCGGCGGATGGCGGCAGAAGCCCCTGGGGAGCGGGATCCGAATGGAGCAGTCGTCCCCCGGGGTCGACGGACAGCGTGGGATCGACCCGGAACTGAAGGGCCAGCTGGTCCGGACTGCGCCGATGGGCCCGGGCAACCGCCGGGAGACGGGACCCCAAGGCCCGGATCGCCTCCTCGCCCCCCAGGAGACGGGGGGCCGCCGGGGTGGATGCGGGGGAAACCCCGGCACCACGGGTCGAACCCAACGCCAGACAGGCCGCCAACGACGCCAGCCAGGAGGAAACACCAGCCCCCCCCCACCAGAAGGGGCGCAGCGCCAAGGATCTGGAGGGTGGGTTCATGGTGGATCGTGGCGGAGGGATGGCCCCGGAGCGGGAGCGGTCGGAAACGGTTGATGAATCGCGTGCGGCAATCAACCGACAGATGGACCCCCTGCCCGGAATGATGCCCCTCGGGCATCCCGATCGCGCCGAAGAATCCCATCCGACAAATCACATCCGACCGGTTGCAATCCGAGGGTCCCGACCGTAATTCTCGCGGCCCTGCCCGACTCCAGTTCGAAGCCAACAACCGCTCCATTCGTCCGTCATTGCATCGTGAGACCGCAACGCCATGCCACCGCCGTGCTCCTCGCGGGCCTGATCCTGTCGCCGTCCACCCTGCTGGGACAGAGCGGGGACCGTGCCGGCGAGGTCCAGAAGGAGGTCGTCCCGGAGGACCGCATCCCACCAGCGCCCCTGCTCACCCCGGAGCAGGAGGCCAAGACATTCCGCCTGCCTGACGGTTTCCGGGCCGAACTCGTCGCCGCCGAACCCCTGGTCCAGTCCCCCGTCGCCGTGCAGTTCGATCCCCAGGGTCGCCTATGGGTCGTCGAGATGACCGGCTACATGCGGAATCCCGACGGCACCGGGGAGACCGAGCCCAACGGAAGCATCGTCATCCTCACCGACAGCGACCACGACGGCCGGATGGATCGCCGCACTGTCTTCCTCGACCATCTGGTGATGCCCCGGACGGTGATGCTGATCGGGGACGGCGCCCTCGTGGCGGAGCCGCCCAGGGTCTGGTTTGCACGGGACACCAATGGGGATGGCAAGGCCGACGAGAAGACCCTGGTCCTTTCGGACTACGCGACCCAGAACGACCCGACCCTCGGGGCGAAGTCGAACCCGGAGCATGCGAGCAACGGTCTGATGTGGGCCCTCGACAACTGGGTCTACTCCGCCAACCACACCCAGCGCTATCGATGGAAGGGCCACCCCACGAACTGGGTCGCGGACGACACAATCTTCCGGGGACAGTGGGGACTCACCCAGGACGATGTCGGCCGCCTCTACTACAACTCGAACTCGGATCCGCTCCGGGCCGATCTCGTCCCCAGCGCCTACCTGGCCCGCAATCCGAACCTGCGGGCGTCCGTAGGGGCCAACCAGCAGATCGAGCGCAGCATGAAGACCTTCCCGGCGCGCGTGAACCCCGGGGTCAACCGGGGCTACCAGCCCGGACAGCTCTCACCCGAGGGAAGGCTCGCCTCGTTCACCGGGGCCTGCGGACCTGTGATCTATCGGGGTGACCAGTTCGGACCGGACTACGTCGGCGACGCCTTCCTCTGCGAACCCACGGGCAATTTTGTGCGGCGGGAACTCGTCCAGGGACGTGCCGGGATGCTCACGGCGACCAATGCCCACCCGGAATCGGAGTTCCTGACCTCGACCGACGAGCGGTTCCGTCCGGTCAATCTCTCCAACGGTCCCGATGGCGCTCTCTACGTCGTCGACTTCTACCGCGGTCTGATCCAGCACCGGATCTATCTCACGAGCTACCTGCGCAAGCAGCTGGCGTCCCGGAACCTGTTCCAGCCGGTCGACCAGGGCCGCATCTGGAGGATCGTGCGGACCGATCGTCCGATCGACCGGAACCAGGCTCTCGGGGCCAGTCCGACCACCGACCAATGGCTCGCGAGGGTATCCCATCCAAACGGCTTCTGGCGCGATGCCGCCCAACGCAACCTGGTCCAGCAGGCCGATCCCTCGGCGATCCCGGCACTGCGTGCGCTGACCCGGGCGGACAAGAACCCCTCGCCACTCGGACGTCTCCAGGCGCTCTGGACCCTCGAGGGCCTCGGTGGCCTGGATCTCCCAACCCTCGAGGGATCCCTTTCCGACAGCGACGGCCGGGTCCGATCCGCCAGCCTCCGTCTTCTGGAACCCTTCCTGGTCAGCACCCAGCATCAGGCCAAGGCCAACAACCTGTTGTATCGACAGGCGGGCTTCGTCCCGGCCGAGGAACAGCTCCAGCTGCTGCTGACGCTCGGGCAGCTGAAGACGAAGACAGCGGACGCCGTGATGCGGGCCCTGCTGATGAACAGCGCGCCCGATGCACTGCGTCTCAGCGCGGCACTCAGCGGTCTGGGCGGACGGGAGCTCGAGTTTCTCGACGCCCTGGTCGGGGACCCGAACTGCTCCCAGACCCAGCCGGGACACGTCCAACTCCTTCAGGGGCTGGCGCAGTGCATCGCCGTCGAGGGGAAGCCGGAACGGATTGAAGATCTGCTGGAATTGGCGGCCTCGAAGCAGGCCGGGGACTGGCAGCAGTTGGCGATGCTCGATGGATTCCTGGCCATCCTGCCCGCGCCCGCGAAGAAGGGACAGGCCGCCCCCCCGGTGAAGCCCATCCTCTTCGCGCAGGAACCCCGGGTCTGGGTCGAGATGCGGAAGCTGGAGGATCCCGCCGTGAAGGAGCGCCTCGCCAAGGCGGAGCCGCTCATCGCCTGGCCCGGCAAATCAGGTCTGGCTGCAACGCCCGTCACCCGACCCCTGACGTCGGACGAGGAGGCGAGCTTCGCCCGCGGACGGGACCTCTATCCCCTCATCTGCGGCGCCTGCCATCAGCCGCACGGCCGCGGCCAGGAAGGTCTTGCCCCGCCGCTGGTCGACTCCGAATGGACCACCGGGAACGAAGGGCGCCTGATCCGGATCGGACTCCACGGGGTCCGGGATGCCCTGACCGTGAAGGGCGTGACCTGGAACCTGGCCATGCCGGCCTTCGCCCCCGCCCTGAGCGACGAACAGCTGGCCGACCTTCTGACCTTCATCCGACGGGAATGGGGGCACACGGCCGAACCGGTGAAGTCCTCCAGCGTGAAGGCCATCCGGGATCGCCACTCCGAACGCGAGGACGCCTGGACCGAGACCGAGCTGCTCGCAGTGCAGTAGCGGATGGTTCAGCCTTTCAGGCCAACCCCAGGTTGCGGATCACGCGGGCCGTCGAGTGGGCCTTGTTGAGGGTATAGAAGTGGACCCCGGGCGCGCCGCCACGGAGCAGGCCCTCGATCTGCCGGGAGCAGTACTCCACGCCGAAGTCCGTCACCGCGGCGTCGTCATCTCCAAGCGCCTCCAGACGGGAAAGGAAGGCCTCGGGCAGACGGGCCCCGCAGAGCTGGGTGAACTTCTTGGTCTGGTTGCGGGACACCACCGGGAGCAGTCCCGGGATGATGGGCACGGTGATCCCGCAGCGCTGGACCAGATAGTCCCGGAAGGCGAAGTAGTCGTCGTTGTCGAAGAACAGCTGGGTCACCACGAAGTCCGCCCCAGCCCGCACTTTGTCAGCTAGATGGTCCCAGTCGACCTGCTTTCCGCGGGTCTGGGCCACATGGCCCTCCGGGAATCCAGCGGTGCCAATGGCGAACCCACTGATCTCCTTGAGGAACGCCACGAGCTCCCTGGAATATTCGAAGCCACCCTCGGTCTTCACCCAGGGACCCGACATCCCCGGAGGATCCCCACGCAGGGCCAGGATGTTCCGAACCCCGCGCCGCCGGGCATCCTCGATCACATCCTGCAGCTCCGGCCGCGTCGCGTTCACGCAGGTCAAATGCATCATCGTGGTGAGGTCGAACTCCTTCTGGATCCGTTCCACGATCGAGATCGTCTTCTCCTTCGTGCTCCCCCCCGCCCCATACGTGACGGAACAGTAGGACGGGTGGAACTTCATCAGCTCCGGAAGCGTGGTGGCAAACAGCGTCCGCTCCCCTTCCTCCGTCTTGGGCGGGAAGAATTCCACCGAGATCGCAGGCTTGCCGGAGGCCGCCGCCTCCACATGAAGATCATGGATGTCCCGAATCATGACGTGAAACTGCCCGGCAGGCCCCCTACAGGTCAACCATAAAAATCAACGCATCTTGATTGATTGATTTGTATCTTGGAAACGGAGGGTCGACGTGGCGTGGTGTGAATCCCTAGAACGGTGCGACGTTGGACACCACACCATGACACCCACCGATGCCCTGAAGATGCTGGAACGCCTCGCTGCGGGAGACACCACACCCGAGGAGGTCCTGCGACAGTTCCAATCCGCCCCAGTTGCCCAACTGGGCTTCGCCGCGGTGGATCTGCATCGGGAACTTCGACAGGGCTGCCCCGAGGTGATCTTCGGAGCGGGCAAGACGCCGTCCCAGGTGGTGGCCATCGCCGACCGCCTGGTGGCCGCCAGCCGACGGGTTCTGGTCACCCGCATCAGTCCCCAACATGCCATCGCCTTCCGGAAACGCTTTCCGAAGGCCCTCCACCACGAGGAGGCGCGCCTGCTGGTGGTGGGTCCGACCCCCACCGCGGACCAACGGGGGTTGGTCGCCGTCGTCTGTGCCGGCACCAGCGACGTCCCGGTGGCCGAGGAGGCCGCGCTGACCGCGGAGTTCCTGGGATCCCGGGTCCGACGAGTCTACGACGTCGGCGTCGCCGGACTCCACCGCCTCCTGGCCCGGCTGCCGGAGATCCAGGAAGCCTCGGTGATCATCGTCGTGGCCGGCATGGAAGCCGCCCTGCCCAGCGTCCTGGGCGGACTGGTGGCACGTCCGTTGATCGGGGTTCCCACCAGCGTCGGCTACGGATCCCACATGGGAGGCATCACGGCTCTGCTGGGCATGCTCAATTCCTGCGCCTCCGGACTCACCGTCGTGAACATCGACAACGGATTCGGGGCGGGCTTCGCGGCGCACCGGATCAACCAGGCGGGCTCGGCGGCCACGCCGACCGCCAGGCAGGCAAAACCTGGAACAGGAAAGCGGTCCCGGAGCTGACTCCAGGACCGCTTGGGGATCAGGGATCCGTCTGGGATTCCCAGGACGGCTTCCGATCACTCGGCGGGAGGGGTCGGACGAGGACCGGGCTTGCCACCGGGCCCCCGCTTGCCGGGACGGCCACCTTCAGGGCGATCCTCCGGGGCTCCCTCCGGACGTCCCGGACCGCGCCCGCCCTCAGGACGCATCTCGTCACGGGTCACGGAGCCGTCGGCATTCTTGTCGAGGGCCGCGAGGACCTTGGGGGCGTTGGCGATCTCGGTGGCATCGAGTGTTCCGTCCTTGTTCGCGTCGAGCGGACCGGCCATCGGCGGGCGACCTGGACCCGGGCGCCCCTCGGGACCGCCCTCGGGGGCGCCGTCCGGACGTCCCGGACCCCGGCCACCCTTCGGCATGAGCTCATCCCGGGTCAGGGCGCCATCCTTGTTCGTGTCGAGTACACCCAGCGCGGCGGCCGAGTTGGCGATCTCGGTGGCATCCAGGACGCCGTCCCGGTTGGTGTCGATGGCCGCCACGACCGGTGGCACGCCCCGTCCACCGCCACGGGGTCCGCGCGGTCCACGGGATTCGGGCCCCGCCCCGGAGTCGTCGGCGAGGAGGCTGAGGGAGCTGACCGCGAGCGCGGCCACGAGGAGGCTGTTCTTGATGGTGTTCATGGGATGCTGCGTTTTGGTTTTTTTGTTGGTGGCGGCGACTCATGTCGTCGCGCTTCACCAACAGCAGACGCCTCCTCTGTTAAGGCCGTGTGCGCCATCGCTGGAGAATTGTAAAGCGAGGGTAAATGTGTCCCGGACAGCCCAAAATCCAGAACACCACGGACCCAGCCGGGCCCAACACGGCTAGGCCCACGGCGTGATCCGACTATCCAACTGGAAGATCTGGCCCGAGACGTTCCGCATCCCCGCAAGGAAGGCCACGAACCGGGCGACTTCCTGGATCTGATTCAGACGCCCGAGCGTGTTGGCACGGGCCTGGTCGGCGAGCTGCTCTTCGGTCAGGTCCACCACCAACCCGGTCCGCAGAAACCCCGGGGAGACGGCATTGACCCGGACGTTTCGCGAGCCGAGTTCCCGTGCGAGGGACTGCGTGAGCCCGAACAACGCCGCCTTCGAGGCGGCATAGTTGGCCTGGCCCGCTCGGCCCACTCGACCGCCGTAACTCGTGATGTTCAGGATATGGCCCTCGCGCTGACGCAGCATCGGCCGCGCAACCGCCCTCGCGCAGCGGAATGCGCCGTCGAGGTTCACGTCCAGGACCCGGTCCCACATCGGATCCTCCATGCGGGCCAACAGGGCATCCGACACGATCCCGGCAGTGTTGACGAGCAGGTCGATGCGACCCCACCGCTCCAGGACGCCATCGACGGCCCGATGCACCGACCGGACATCCGTGACGTCGAGGGGGACCGCAACCCCATCCCCCATGGGATGGGCGGGTTCATGCCGATGCCATCCCGCAGCGACCGACCACCCCTGACGGGCCAGTTCCGTCACGATGCCCGACCCGAGCCCACCCGCGGCACCGGTGACCAAGGCGACACGCCGCGTTCCATCGCTCATCGGACACTTTCCCCCGGAGCGATCGCCCACTCGCCGTCGATCAGGCTCGCGGAGACACATCCCCCATGGTTCACCACGGCCTCGACGGCATCCTCGACCGCGCCCGAGTGCGGGATGGCAATCAGGTCGGCCAAGGCCCCGGGCGACAGTTCCCCGAGCCGCCCGTCGACCCCCAGAGCCCGGGCTCCATGGACTGTGATCCAAGCGAGGGCCTCCAGCGGCGACACCAGGGAGTTCTTCGACAAGAACTCACGCACCTCGGCCAGCAGGGAGAGAGTGACCCGACGTCCCGGAATCACCCGGGTGGAGGCAAGGCTGTCGGTGCCCAGGGTGAGATTTACCCCTGCCGACCTGAGGGGTTCCAGCGGGAATCGCTGATGTCCAAAGTAGTCGTGACTCGTCGGGCAATGCACGACGTGCGTGCCCGATCGGGCCAGGCGTTCCACATCCCCATCCCAGAGGTAGTTGGCATGGACCGCGATGTGATCCGGACCCAGCAGGCCGTGGCGTTCCAGGTGCTGGACCGGGGATCCGATGCCGCAGTCGTCCATCGGCCGCTGCGGTTCCAGCCACGAGAACATCGGCCCCCGCCGATAGAGAAACATCTCGGACTCCGCGTGGGATTCCGCGACGTGGGTGGTCGTCCGGATTCCCGCAGCCCTGGCCTGACGGGCCGTCCCCTCGATCAGCGCCGGGAGCGTGGAATAGGGCGCATGGGGCGACAGCCCCAACCCTGCCCTCCCCGGCTCAAGGTTCCGCAGGGCGGCCAGGGCGCGGTCGAGGATCGATGCCGGATCCAATCCGCTCCGGACGCCGGTCATCTCCAGATGGGAGAAGACCCTCAAGGGCGTGGCCTGGCGGCATCCGGCGACGATCGTGGGGACGGACTCGATGTTGACGACCGAGGTGGTCCCGGATTCGAGCAACTGCCGCGCCCCATCGAGCCAGGAGGCCGCGTAATCGGACTCCTGCCACTCGGACTTCGCGGCCAGGATCGACTTGATCCAGTCCGGAAAGGTCTTCGGCGGCACCAACCGTCCCATAAGGCGGGTGTAGTCGAGGTGGCAGTGGCTGTTGATGAGTCCCGGCAGGACAACCACATCCCCAAGATCGACCACCTCGGCGTCAAGTCTTCGCAGGTCGGAGAACCGACCGACGGCCTGGATACGATCCCGCGAAACCAGAACCGCGCCGTCCTCGAGGGGCGGCGCGGTCATCGGCAGGACGATCCGGGAACGGATCAACATGGATCAGTCCTCGGAACTCCGGGCCTTCTCCTTGAGCCGGGCGGCGACCGATTTCTTCTTGGCCTTCGCACGGCTGTGCTTCTGGCGGAGCTGCTGCTCGACCTTCTTCACGGCGAGGTCGATGGCCGCATAGAGATCGGCTTCGCGGTCCTCCGCGTAGAGGTCCTTGCCGCGGATCCCAAGACGGATCGAGCACTTGTAGGCCTTGGCCGGCGACTTGCCGGTGTGGTCCTTCTCAAGGCCCACGCGGGCGTCGACCAGCCAGCGGTCGATGTGCTCGAGCTTATCGATCCGCATGAGGACATGCTGTTCGATGGCCTCGGTGAGAGTGACGTTGTGCGTCGTGAGGATGAACTTCATGACCAGACGATCCTCGATCCGGATGCGGCAACTTTCAACCCCGTTCGCCCGAGGCGGGAACCGATGAATCCGGGACGCGAGGTCGGCGAAATCATGGATCCTCAAGGCTGTGCCCGGCCACTACCGCCGGCAGCTCGTCAGTCGAGAGCAACCGGTCCAGAAACCTCAACGCGTTGACCACAAACAGGGCGGGCTGGGTGTACCGGGTGTTGTTGAGCCACCCGTCAGGGTCTCGGAGACAGAGGGCCTCGATCGAATACCCCAGCTCCCCATCCGCGACCGCCGCCTGGTCCGGGAAACGCGAGAACAAGCCGTCTCCCATGCCGACCCTCTGGGACCCTTGGCCGCGGTCCAAAGACACGCGCGTCGTCTCCTGCGGCAAACCCAATCATGTCCCATGGAGTGTTGTCGACACCGGCGGTCCCAATGCGACACACCCCCCGGCCAGCCAGGGTCGGAAGATTGCCGTCTTCCCTCAGCAGGCGGGCCTCTCCACACTTCTGTCGACATGAGCCGGAAAAACGCCCACACGTTCTCGAGGAAATTCGCCGCCTACCCACGCCTCAACCCCTTCGGCATCGGCAGGGACATCTCCGCCGCCGACCTGATCGACCAGTCGATGCTCGCCTACAACGGCGGACGCCTGCGCGAGGCCGCCCAGCTGCTTGCGCGGAAAATGCTCCCGAAGAACGGCACCATCGGCCTGTCCCTCACCGGCGCCCTCACCCCGGCCGGACTCGGCAAAAGCTGCCTGATCCCGCTGATCCGCGGAGGCTATGTCGACTGGATCATCTCGACCGGTGCGAACCTCTACCACGATCTCCATTTCGGCCTCGACATGCACCTCCACAGCGGGTCGCCGTTCCTGAACGACGTCGAGCTCCACAAGGACGGTGTCATCCGGATCTATGACGTGCTGTTCGACTACAACGTGCTGCTCGACACCGATGCCTTCATCCGGGAGGTCATCCAGGGTCCGGAGTTCCAGCGTCCGATGGGCACCGACGAGTTCCACTACCTGCTGGGCAAGTACGTCAGCGAGCGCGGACGTCGCCTCGGCCTGAAGGACAGCTCGGTCCTCGCGGCCGCCTACGACTGCGGTGTGCCGATCTTCACCAGCAGCCCCGGCGATTCGAGCATCGGCATGAACGTGGCCGCCATGGCGCTGCGCGGATCGGACCTGATGTTCGATGTGAACCGGGACGTGAACCAGACGGCCGGGATCGTCTACGCGGCGAAGTCCGGTGGCCTGACCTCGAGCGTGTGGATTCTCGGCGGTGGCAGTCCCAAGAACTTCATGCTGCAGACTGAACCCCAGATCCAGGAGGTCATGGGCATCCAGGAGAAGGGCCACGACTACTTCCTCCAGTGCACCGACGCCCGGCCCGACACCGGCGGACTGAGCGGCGCGACCCCGGCCGAAGCGGTCAGCTGGGGCAAGGTCGACCCCGACAAGCTTCCCGACTCCGTGGTCTGCTACACCGACAGCACCATCGCCCTGCCGCTCCTCACCGCCTACGTCACCGCCCGGGTGAAGCCCCGGAAGCTCAAGCGGCTCTACGATCGCCGCGACGCCATCCTCGACACCGTGCGGAACAAATATCTGTCCACCGGAACCGTGACCAAGGTCCTCACCAGCCGGAAAGTCGCGAAGCGCTCCAGCAGCGTGGGTTTGAAGAACACCTGACTCCCCACACCCCTGCCCTTCCCCAGAACCTCGAAACCCGTCGCATGATTCCAATCGTCCCTCTCTCTCGAACCGTGACCGCTCTGGCCCTCGCCACCGCGCTCCTGTCCGGCTGCAGCACCCCGCCGAAGGGTGCTGGGGCGGGCAAGTACGCGGCCGTCGAGCTCCATGGCTTCTCCCGTGCCTCGATCGATCTCGCCACCGAACAGGTCATGGAGGAGGCGGGGTACAAGCTCGATCGACGGACCCCGGACGGGATGATCTTTGACAAGCAGGCAACCTCGTCCCAGAACCTGGTCTGGGGCGGGTGGCAGACCGGCCTTTGGGACCGGATTCAGACCAAGCTCGCACGCCGCGGCGAAGGGGACGACTTCCTCCTGTCCGCCGACGCCTACCGCGTCATCAGCAAGGACGACGCCGTGATGGAGGAGGAGCGGAAGATGGGGTTTGCGGTCCAGGCGAAGTACCAGAAGCTCCTCGAGAAGGTGAAGACTCTCCTTGAGCCGCTGCCCGAGTCGAAAGCCAAGACCCCGCAGAAATGATCCCCCCGTGGACCCGCTGATGCAGCATCGGGTCCCATCCCACCCTCTCCCGAACCGTGAACTCGCTGTCCACCGTCTGCGCCGCCATGATCGCCGGAGCCACCCTCCTGCCGGCTGCGGAACTGAAGATCGCCCTCAAACCCGTCGCCGAGGGCCTCACCCAGCCCCTCACCTACACCCAGCTTCCCGGCGGAACCGGCCTGGTGGTCGACCAGCCCGGATATGTGTGGCGGATCGATCCGGACGGGACACGTCCGACCGAGCCCATTCTCAACCTCACCGACCGGCTGTCCCCGATCAACCACGGGGCTTTTGATGAACGGGGCGTCCTGGATCTGGCCCTCCATCCGGACTTCGAGTCGAACCGCCGGGTCTACATCACCTACACCGCACCGCGACGCGCCTCGGCGCCGGAGGACTGGGACTGCACCCTGCGACTGTCCGAGTTCCGTCTCCCGGCCCGGCAGCCGCTGGTCATCGACCCGACCTCCGAGCGGATCCTCCTGGAGATCGACCAGCCCTTCTCCAACCACAACAGCGGCCGCATGGCCTTCGGCCCCGACGGGTTGCTCCATCTGAGCGTCGGGGATGGCGGAAACGCCAACGACCAGGGCAAGCGCCCCGAGTCCGGGAACGGACAAAACCTCCGGACGCTCCTGGGCAAGATCGTCCGCATCGACGTGAACAAGCCCGGTGCAGGAACCGCATACTCGATCCCCGCCGACAATCCGTTCGTCACCGGTGGTGCCGGCCTGCCGGAGATCTATGCCTATGGACTCAGGAACGTCTGGGGTCTGTCGTTCGACCGCGGCGGCACCCACGAGCTGTTCGCCGCGGATGTGGGACAGAATCTTTTGGAGGAGGTCGACATCATCACGAAGGGCGGCAACTACGGGTGGTCGCTCAAGGAGGCCTCGGTGGCGTTTGACGCGAAGACGCCGAACAAGCCCCCCGGAACCGTCCCGACGACCGGGGCCCGGGGTGAATCCCTGATCGATCCGATCCTCCAATACCGGCACCCCGGAGCGAAGAAGGATCCCGAAGCCTTCGGCATCAGCATCACGGGCGGCTACGTCTACCGCGGCAAGGCCCTTCCGGAACTCATCGGCCAATACATCTTCGGGGATTGGAGCCGGAACTGGGGGATGCCCCTGGGTGTGGTCCTGGCCGCCCAACGTCCCACGGAGACTGGCGCCCGATGGACCGTCACCCCGGTACAGGTCGAACAACCCCAGAACTTCGGGGCCTACATCACAGGCTTTGGACAGGACCGCGACGGGGAACTCTATGTGCTGACCAACGCCAGCAACGGATTGACCCCGGGCAAGGGACGCGTCTGGAAGATCATCCCGGTCCAGTGACCGTCATCGACCTCAGCGTCGGAATCCCAGTCGGACCGTATCGGCAATCCGGCTGAAGAGTCCCTTTTTCTTCGGTTTCACGGCCAGGCCCGGGATGGGTTCGCACTTGGCGTTGCACTGGGGGCAGAAGAGCAGCGCCCTCGAGTGTTTTCCCGTCAGCCGGGTCGCACGCAGGCTCGAGACGTGGAATCTCGCCGGGCACTGGAGGACCGCCTGACATCCGTCAATGGGCTGATGAGTCGCGGGGAGTTCCGGATTCCGACAACAGGCGGGCGTCCCATCCGCCAGAACGTGATCGACTCCGAACGCTGCGGAGGCCGCAGCCGGTGTCATCGACGGAATCCGCACCTCCATCGTTTCGACCACCAGCGTCATCTCCACATCGCCGATCCTCAGAGCCTCCCCCGGCCGCAGCTCACCTTCGGTGATGGCCCGCCCGGAGATCAGGGTCCCATTCGTCGACCCGAGATCCCTCACCCAGACCCGGTTTCCCCCATCGAGCACCGAGACCTCGGCATGGAATCCGGACACACTCGGGTGCTCGATCAGGATCCGGTTGACTGGGTCCCGACCGACGGGATTGGGCCCCACAACCAGCTGATGCTCCGCTGAGGACACCAAAGCTCGTAGAGTGAACCTGCCCACCCCTGCTGAAAATGCCACCCGATGTTAAACCATGGCAAGCCCTAGAACCGGAAATTCCCTTCCCGCGATCGCATCCCATCCCGGAATGGCTCCCCGCCACGATGTGGATCCCGCTGATGGGTCCCGTCACAGCGAATTGCAACTCAACGTTCCGTTGATGCGTCAGATCTGACGGCCTTCCACAACGGAGGCCGGTGGCTTCAACTCCATGTCGATCGAAACGACCGTCACCCTGTGTCCGTCGTTGTTGCCCCCTTCAACTTGCAGCCCGGACGAAACAAGGTCGGGAGTGACGGCTACGCCTCTCGGATTTTCATGGCCAAGGTCACGGTGGTGTCGAGGCCCGACCCGACAGAGGGACAGGTCAGGATTTGACGCCCCAAGTGGCGGTGTGCTCCAACAATCTCCGCGCTAGAACAGGACGCCCACGGCGGTGCCAATTACACTGATCGGACCGGTGTCCTCGAGGGTCTCGGTGGCCTTGTCGACCTTCTGGAGGGTCAGCTTCACGTTCTTGAGGAAGGCGTTGTCGTTGACCAGTTCGCCGATCGATCCAGTGCCCCGGTTGATCTTCTCGAGGATCTCCCGGAGGTTGCCCACGGCCCCATTGGCCTGGTTGAAGAGGGAGGGATCGGAGAGGAACTTCCCGATCGTTCCTTCGCCCTTCTCGATTTTCCCAACCACGCTGCGGAGATCGGTCATCATCCCCCGTGCCTCCTGGGTCAGCGGCTTCACGTCGGAGACCGCCTCGTTGAGATGGTTCATGGTGCCGACCGCAGCCGTGAAGAGCGCTGGATCCTTCAGAAGCCGTCCAATCGATCCCCGACCCTGGGCCATCTCGGAGGTGACGTCCCGCATGTTGGCGACGATGGTCGTGATGTTGGACTGGTTCTGCTTCATGAAGTCGGTCAGCGGCCCGAACAGCTTGCTGACCTCCTCGCCGCTGAAGCTCTTGGTGAGGCCCTCGACGCCGCTGGCCACGTTGTCCAACCGGGTCATGAGATCCGACAGATCGGCCTGCTCCCGGGACTGCAGCAGGGTGTCGGCGACGGCGAGGGGGGAGTTCTCACCCCCGAAGGTCAGGGCGACGAAGTTCTGTCCCATCAGGCCCGTGAACTGGATGGCCGCGACACTGTCGGTCCGCACCGGCGCCTTGGGATCGGCCTGAAGCCCCACCTCGACGCGGTTGCCCACCACGGCGACCGACTTCACCCGTCCCACCGGGACGCCGGAGAGCTTGACCGGGTCGCCCACCTTCAGGTCACGGGCGGAACTGAATCGGGCCCGGTAGACGGTGCCCCGGTTGAAGACGTTCGCCCCGCCCAGCATCTCGAACAGGATGAAGCCGGCGATGGTGACCACGGCGAAGAACGTGCCCAGACGGGTCTCGAGCGAGGATTTCATGGATTGGGATGGGGGATGGATGCGATGTGAAATGGTTTTAGGCCTCCTTGAACTCCGCGTTCAGGAACTGGTGGACGAGCGGTACTGGGCTGGAGCGGATCTGCTCCGGCGTTCCGAGGGCCACGATGGCCCCTTCGGACAGGAAGGCGATGCGATCGGCGATGCCCATAGCGAGATCGACGTGGTGCGTGACCACCACGCTGGTGGCGCCGATACGGCGGTTGAGGTTCACGATCTCGCGACCGATGGTGAGCGACACCAAGGGATCCAGCTCGCTGGTCGGCTCATCGTAGAGGATCAGCTGGGGCTCGATGACCAGCGCCCGAGCGATCGCCACCCGCTTGCGCATGCCGCCAGAGAGTTCGGACGGGTATTTGCCGGCGTCGTCGGAGCCCAAGCGGACCAGCGCCAGCTTCTCGAGGACGATCCGGTTGATCTCTTCGGAGGCCTTGAGGCGATGTTCGCGGAGATACAATCCCACGTTCTCCTCGACTGTCAGGGAATTCAGCAGGCCTCCGCCCTGGAACACCATGGCGAGTCGATGGCGCGTCTGGTCGATATCCGGACCGACCCGTTCGCCACCGACCAGGATCTCCCCGGAATCCGGGGCTTCCAGCCCGATGAGGTGGCGCAGGAACACTGACTTTCCGGAGCCACTCGGCCCCATCAACACGAAGATCTCCCCCGCGGCAATGTCGAGGTCCATCGACTGCAGCACGACACGTCCGTCGTAGGACTTCCGGAGGTTCCGGACCTTGAGCGGGATGCCTGTGGAGCGGGAGTCGGACATGGTCACGCGAAGAACCCGTTGTCAAACGGCAGGAGGACCCGGGTCAGGATGTAGTCGAGAATCAAAATCAGGGCGAGCGAGTTGACCACGGCCTTGGTCACACTTCTACCGATCCCGCGGGGACCGCCCTGTGTGGTGAGTCCCTGGTGGCAGCAGATCACCCCGGCACACAGCGCGAAGAAGAAGGACTTGATCAGTCCGTTCACGACGTCCCCGGGATCGACGCCCTCACGGAGGCTGGTGAAGAAGGTCTCGGCCGGCACGGCAATACGGTCATTGTGGGCGGCGACGAACGCCCCTCCCAGCCAGCCGACCAGGTTCGAGAACACAACAAGGCACGGCACCGCGATGCTGATGGCGATGACGCGTGGCAGGACCAGGAAGCGGATCGGATTGATGGCGAGGGTCCGGAGGGCATCGATCTCCTGGTAGACGCTCATCGAGCCCAGTTCCGCCGCCATGGCCGAGCCGACGCGCCCGGCCACGAGGATCGACATCATGACCGGGGCCAGTTCCTTGCACATGGCGATGGCGACGAGGTTACCGAGCGCGGAGCCGATCCCGTTTTCCACCAGGACCGGACCACTCTGGAGCGACAGGACACCTCCGATGAAGAGGGACAGGACACAGGCCATGAAGAGGCTGGCGTTCCCGATGTCGAAGAGCTGTTCGGCGATCTTCCGACGCTCGCGGCACGCCCACGGGAGGGCCTTCACTGTGGCGACGAACAGCAACACCATTTCTCCAATGTTTCGGAACATGCGTCAGAACTCCCAGATCGGGCTGTGAGGAGAGCAGGATTTGTTTCGGAGAGGAAGCGGGGTTTGGTCGGGACGCGAGCCGTGCCCCGTTTCGGCGGAGGCGGTCATGACATTATGAGGCTTCAGGACGTGTACCACCGCCTCTCCGGTCGGCAACGTCAGGGCCAACAGACCCACCCCCATCTCATCAACGAAGGCAGGCAGGGCAGGCATTGGAACCAGACCCATCAGGGCCAATGCGGCCAGAGTGCGCCGATTCAAGGCGTCGCCCCCCGCGCCGAGTCGACGCCCTGGAACCCTTGGAAGGGGCGGGAGTCGCCCCTGGGGCCGACGGAAGCCGCTGCCTGGGACGACGTCTCGCGGAACTGGGCGCTCGGAATCCAGAGCCACCTCCAATGAAGGCGATCGTCCTCTCCGCGGAGGGTCTGGATCAGACCGAAGAGGGTGGAGGTCCGGACCTGCGACGGTGACACGTCACGCCGGTGGAGATTCCAGAGCAGGGACTGGCTCGATCGGCCCGTGTTGGGGTTATTCTCGGAGCGGTACAGGGCCCAGAGGGGCGAATAGTTTCGCTGAACCGACTCCCGGTTCCGGAAGAAGGTCTCGAACAGCTCCAACACCTGGAGCCGTTCCCGTCCATCCAGATCCCTTTTCCAGACAAAGAAGGGCCACAAAGCCTGTTCCCGGCGATAGCGACCGTCCTCCTTGCTCAGCAGCCGGACGTCGTCATAGAGGAAGAACGCCGTGCGCCAGCGGTCGCGTCGCATCGCGCCGTTCTCGGCCTTCCGATGCGTATAGAAGGGCCACATGACCAGGCGCGATTCGACCCCGGGCGCCTTCGCCACCCCGTAGAACGGGAAGAAGCGCCGCGCGATCTTGTTGGTGCTGTCCGCCCATCCGATGAACGGCCAGGGCGCACCCCATTCCACGAAGCCCTTGGAGCGGTCCTCCGTCCGGCTGAAGAAGGGCCAGAGCACCGAGGTCTGGTGGAGGTTCGTTCCGCGTTGCCGCGAGTAGAACGGCAGGATGGCGAAGTTGGTCGTGGCCTGTGGAGTGCCGAGTCGGAGCTTCTCATCGAAGAAGAAGGGCCAGAGAGCAAATACCTTCCCGCCACCCGGGGAAACCACCCGGTCACCCAGGTGGTTGGTCGTCCATCCGATCTCCTTCCTCTCCCAGCCGAACAAGGGCCAGACCTGCCAGCCGTCCCAGCCCGGACCATGTCGGGTATGGACGAACGGCATCACATAGTTGCGCGTGACCAGCTCCCCCTTCCGGCTCTCGAGGTAGAGCGGGAACATGTAGAAGTTGAACTCGTCGCGAAACATCCGGTTTCGGGCGTGTCCGTAGAAGGGCAGGACCGCGATGTAGTCGTTGGTCCCGCTGCGGGACTCCTGCTCGAAATAGAACGGGAAAACAGTGCGCCGGACCACGGGATCCTCGGACTGGTAGGAGGCACCGGCGAAGTTCAGGAACTGCAGGAACTGCAACCTCGACTCGGTCCCCTGCTTTCGCCAGGTGAAGAGCGGATACAACACGTCCAGCTCCTCGACCTCCAGGATCGGGGCCGACTGGTAGCTCATGAGCGGGTAAAGACCCCAGTTCCGCTCATCCTCGGTCCGCTCCCACATTGCCAAAGGCCCAAGGATCTCGGTCTTCCGGCCGGACTCCCAGACCGTCGGAAACTCCGTGAAGAGGGGACCAGCCTGGAGCGGCGCCTCCGAGACGACCTCCGGCGGGGTGGCGGCGTGTGCCCCCCATCCGGCGAGCACCACCCACAGCGCGATTCGGAACCAGTGACCCATGCGTCACCGGGGATCCTCGCGGAAACAGGTCCCCGGAGGCAAGCCACGGACCGGAGGGATCCACGTCGGGCCGGCCCCTCGGATCTCCACACATCCCGCAACGCCTCGAATATGGTCAACCGCATCCCCGTTGAACATAATGGTCCCGTTGTCCCGAACGGTGCACCCGACATGAAATTCTCCAAGCCCAGTCCCGGACTCCGTGGCCGCCTGCTCGCCTTGGCCCTCGGTGGCGGGGTTATTGTCGTTGGAGGGGGGCCCGTCGCCGCGACCGATGCCGAGCGGTTCGAGGCGTTCGAGACCTCGATCCGCCCCGTGCTGATCGAGCACTGCTACCCCTGCCACAGCGCCCAGGCGAAGGAGGTCAAGGGGGCCCTCCGCCTCGACACCCGGGATGGCGTCCTCAAGGGCGGTGCCTCCGGACCGCTGCTGGTCCCGGGCAAACCCGATGAGAGCCTGTTGCTGAAGGTTCTCCACGGCACAGCGCCGGACATCGGAGCCATGCCCCCGAGGAAAGCCGGTGGACCCCTCCGACCGGAGCAGATCGCCGCCGTCGCCGACTGGATCCGAGCAGGCGCCCCGGATCCCCGAAGCGTGGAGACGACACCGGGACCCGTCGACGGACACTGGGCCTTCCAGACACCCCGATCCCTTCCTCCACCCCCCGTTGCCGGATTCGAACATCTCTCCCACCCGATCGACCGCTTCATCGTCGCCCAGCTGGTGCCGAAGGGGCTGAGTCCCTCACCGAGGGCGGATCGGCACACCCTGCTCCGCCGCGTCGCCTTCGATCTCACCGGACTTCCCCCGAGCCCCGAGGAGATGCAGGCGTTTCTCGAGGACCCCTCGCCGACGGCCTACGAGTCCGCCGTCGATCGGCTCCTCGCATCGCCCCGGTACGGCGAACGCTGGGGACGTCACTGGCTCGACGTCGCCCGCTACGCCGACTCGAAGGGATACGTCTTCGAACAGGAACGGCGCTTCAGCCACAGCTTCACCTACCGGGACTGGGTCGTTCAGGCACTCAACCGGGACCTGCCCTACGATGCGTTCCTGATCCAGCAGATCGCCGGGGACCAGGTCGCCACGCCCGAGGACCCTTGGCCGATGGCGGCGCAGGGATTCCTGACGCTCGGACGTCGGTTCCTCGACAACCCGCACGACATCATCGACGACCAGATCGATGTCGTCACCCGTGGGACGCTCGGGCTCACCGTGGCCTGTGCGCGGTGTCACGACCACAAGCACGATCCCATCCCGTCCGCCGACTACTACTCGCTCTACGGCGTCTTCAACTCAAGCCAGGAGCCTGACGAGAAACCCCTGCTAGGGCCGAATCCCAACCTCACGCAGGCCGAAGCCTATGCGAAGGAGAAGGCCGAGCAGCAGAAGGAACTGGACGCATTCCGGGCGGAGAGGACCCAGGACATCGCTAAGAAGTTGAGGGAACGGGTTGGGGACTACCTTGTGGCAGCCCAGGACTCGATGGCCCTCGACTGGACCAACCTCGAGGGACTGGCGCGGGTCCGCAGCCTGGACCCAGGCCTGGTCGGCTCCTGGAAGGGTCGCCTGGAACAGTGGCAGGGCAACGGGGATTCCGTCTTCGGCCCTTGGTTTGCGCTCGCCCGGCTGGGGACCAACGACTTCCCGACCCGTGCCCAGTCCCTCCTCGAATCCCCCGCGGCGTCCGGCAGCACCAACACCAGCGCCGCCAACACCACTTGGAACGCCCGGGTCGTCGTGGCCCTGCGGAACCCGCCACCCAATTCCTTTGCCGAAGTCGCCAAACGCTACGGCGACCTGCTCGTCGACGCGGATCGAGCCTGGTCGGAGACCCTCGAGCTGGCGAAGGTCCAGGGACGTCCGGCGCCGGAGTCCCTCGCCGATCCCGGGCAGGAACAACTTCGACGGGTCTTGGGTGCAGCCGACTCGCCCGTGATGGCGGCGATGAAGGACATCGACCGGTTCTTCGACACCCCCACAGGACAGAAGATCCGGGCGTTGAAGCGGAAGGTCGACGAACTCGAGGCAACACACGCCGGGGCCCCACTCCGCGCCATGGCCTATCTGGACCGTTCCCAGCCCATCGAGCCCGTCGTGTTCAAGCGCGGCAATCCGGGCAACCCCGGGGCCAAGGTGCCGCGCCAGTTTCTCGGCGTTCTCAGCGGAACCCAACGCACCGCATTCACCCGGGGCAGCGGTCGGCTCGAGCTCGCCCAGGCCATCGCCAGCCGGGACAACCCAATCACCGCCCGGGTGCTCGTGAACCGTGTCTGGATGTGGCACTTCGGTGCGCCTCTGGTCCGAACCCCAAGCGACTTTGGTGTGCGTGGCGAAAAACCAACCCACCCTGATCTGCTCGACCATCTGGCGGTCTGGTTCATGGACCACGGTTGGTCCCTGAAGGCCCTGCACCGCTACATCCTGTCTTCGGACACCTACCAGCAGCGCAGCGATCCCGAGGACTCCTCGGACCGCGCCCGGTTCGAGCGCGGGGAATCGGTCGATCCGAACAACTCCCTGCTGTGGCGCATGAACCGACAGCGCCTGGATTTCGAGGCACTGCGGGACAGCCTTCTGTGGGTGTCCGGAAGGCTGGATGGCGACATCGGAGGCCAGCCCGTCCCGATGTTCGAGGAAACCTCGACGCTGCGACGGACGCTGTATGGTTTCATCGACCGACAGAACCTGCCGGGACTGCTCCGGGCCTTCGATTTCGCGAGCCCCGACACGACATCGCCGCTGAGGTTCCAGACCACGACGCCCCAGCAGGCGCTGTTTCTGATGAACAGTCCATTCCTGGCGGATCGGGCCCGCGACTTCACGGGGCGGCCCGACGTCGTCACGGTGGTCAGGCCGACCGACAGGATCCGCAGGCTGTACCGGCTCGCCTACCAGCGGGATCCTTCGGGCCCGGAGATCCAGCTGGGCCTCGACTTCCTGTCCCGCCCGAAAGCCCCGCTGCCGGAACCGCCTCCGGCAGCGGCCTGGTCCTATGGGACCGGTGGGTTCAACCCGTCGACCGGTCGCTTGGAAGGATGGCGTCCGCTGCCCCATTTCACTGGCAAGGCGTGGCAGTGGGATCCGAAGCTGCCTTCCAAGACGGGACTCTGGACGATGTTGGACGCCAGGGGTGGGCATCCAGGGCCCGGGACCCGGGACGCCGCGATCCGTCGATGGACGTCCCCGTTCAAGGGTGTGGTCCGGATCGAGGGCGATTTGGAGCATCCCGCACAGGAGGGTGATGGTGTCATGGGCCGGATCATCTCCAGCCGCCGCGGGCAACTGGCCCAATGGGCCGTCGCCCACGGCAAGGCCCCCGCCGGGCTTGGCTGGGTGACCGTGGAGGCTGGCGAGACCCTCGATTTCATGGTGGAACCGAGGAGCAGCGAGAACTCGGACTCGTTCCGCTGGGCGCCCACGATCCAGCGACTCGACCCACCCGGAGGTGCCGAGACGGCGTGGCGGGCTGCCCGAGATTTTGGTGGACCTCTCAACTCCCACCCTCCGCTGGATCCATGGCAGCGCTACGCGCAGGTCCTGCTGAGCGCCAATGAGTTCGTGTTTGTGGACTAGAACCCAGAGCCTCCCCACCGATGGCCCCCAGGAAGAACGATCGAACCGAGTCCGCCGCAAGGAGCACCCGTCCCGTCATCCCACCGAAGACCATCTATCGTATGTCGATCTACATGCGCTGCCTCCAGCGGCTGAAGCAGAACCAGATCCAGACGGTGAGCAGCGAGGCCCTCGCCAGCGCGGCAGGCGTGAAATCGACCCAGCTCCGAAAGGACCTCACGTACTTCGGCCAGTTCGGCACCCGTGGGCTCGGATATGATGTCGACCAGCTGTCGACGATGATCGGCGACCTCCTCGGCACCAACCGCCTCCAGCCAGTGGTCCTGATCGGGGCAGGACATCTCGGTACCGCACTCCTCAGCTACCGGGGATTCGAGCAGGAAGGGTTCGAGCTCATCGCGGCCTTCGATACGGAACCCCACCGGGAGCGGGATCGGCCGCTCAAGACCCCCGTGCAGGGGATGGAACGGCTAACCCGAGTGATCCGGGACCACGGCGTGAAGATGGCCGTGCTCACGGTCCCCGCAGCAGCAGCCCAGGCCGTGGCCAACCAGCTCGTCGACGCCGGCATCTCCGGAATCCTCAACTTCTCTCCATCCATCCTGTCCGTGCCCGACACCGTCATGGTGAAGAACGTCAACCTCGCTATCGAACTCGAGCACCTCAGCTACTTCGTCCAGCAGTAGCGCGTTGGATCGGCATCGGAAGCCCCCGGGACTTCACTCTGGAGTTCCCCATGCGCAGCCCGAAACCGCTTCCGATTCGTTCAACATCAACCCCAGCGCTGTTCCCATATCACCCGTGAAGCCCCTGGATTGGATCACCACCTTGGCCTTCTGGGCCTTCCCGGCAGCCGCAGCGACCCTCATTGATGTCTCCGACCTCGGCAGCATGCTGCCGGGCCCACCGACCGTTCCTTCGCGGTGGGCACCTCCAAGCAACAGGCCGAGGTCATGGGCTGGACCCAGACCGTTGCCTACACCGATGTCCGGATCTCGGCATTCCTCGGGGAAGCCCGGTCCGATTCGACCGTGACTGCCTATCTGACCTCCACGATAGGTCCAGGTGCCGGATCCCCGCTTGCGACATCAACCGTTTCCATCGCCCAGACTAAGGGCCTTCCTTCGAGCACAGAATTCCTGACGCTCTACAATTTTGACCTTTCCAGCAGCACCGATCCCGTCTGGTACCGTGGAGCCTCGGTCTCATTCGGCCACGGCGTCACCCCGGACGGGGAGTTTTACGCCAACAACCACGGCGACGGCACCATCGACCCGGTCAATCCCTGGCGTCCACCTTCAAGACCAGCGCCCCCTATGGACCAGGCCTTCACGGTGACGGATACGGCAGTCCCGAAGCCGTCGACGATCGCTCCCCTTGGATTGGGCCTGGGTGGGCTGTGGATCGCGCGGCGGCGCAGCGGAGGACGTTGGCCCGCACCAGTCCGCTCGACCGGACCCGGGTCGGCCCCGTCTTTTTCTGTCCCCCTCGGTTCAACAGGCGGTTTAGGTTTCTGGAACCACTTATGGCCAAGCCCACCGTCTATCGTTTCTGCGCCGGACCCTGGAACTTCAGCGAGGGACAGGATCCCTACGGTCCTCCCACCCGCTCCCCGCAGTCCTTCGACTGGAAACTCTCCGCCCTCAAGGAGCTTGGGTTCGAGGCGATGATGTTCCACGACGACGACGCCGTGCCCGAAATCGACTCCAAGTCGTCGGCCCAGATCCTGAAGGAGGCCAAGGAGCTGCGAAAGCGCCTCTCTGGTGAGGGCGTCGTCGCCGAAATGGTGGCCCCCCGGCTTTGGTTTGCGCCCCAGACCGTCGACGGGGCCTACACGTCGAACAACAAGAAGCATCGCCAGTACGCCATCGACCGCTCCAGGCGGTCGATCGACATCGCAAACGTGCTCGGTACGGACATCCTGGTGCTGTGGCTTGCCCGCGAGGGCACCTACCTCCGCGAGGCGAAGTCCGGCACGCGTTCGGTCGAGTATCTGGTCCAGGCGTTCGACGCGATGCTGGGACACGATCCGAAGATCCGACTCGCCATCGAGCCCAAGCCGAACGAACCGGCCGACGTCGCCTACGTTCCCACCACCGGCCACGCCCTTGCGATTGCCCAGCTGACCCGGGATCCGAAGCGGGTCGGGGCGCTGATCGAGTCCGCCCATGCGATCCTTGCCGGGTTGGATCCGGCCGACGAGATCGACTTCGCCATGGCGTTCAAGAAGCTGTGGTCGCTCCACCTCAACGACCAGAACGGACTGAAGTTCGACCAGGACAAGCCCTTCGGCTCGAACAACCTCCGGGTGGCGTTCAACCAGGTCCGCGCCCTCGAGCGCACCGGCTATGGTCGGCGCGGCGAGTACGTGTGCTTCGATGTCCACCCGTTCCGGACGACCCGTCCCGAGCACTGGCTCAAGCACCTGGGCAATTCACGGGACACGTTCCTGCGTCTGGTCGACAAAGCCCGATCCTTCCCGGAGGCCAACCCCCAGGCGCTGATCGACGACCTCAACTACCAGGACCTCGACCAACTGGTGCTGAACCACCTGATGGGGCGCTGAGAGCGAGGGTGGCGGGCCAAAAACCCTTTTGCCAAGGCGACAGGGGGGTTCCTACTCTCGACCGCATGGCAAAAACAGGCTTGGGACGTGGATTGGGTGCATTGCTCGGCGGCGCCCCATCGGCTGCCCCTTCCCCAGCCCCGACTGCGACGACGAAACCCTTCCAGACCAAGGCCCCCGAGCCGGTTGCCGCACCCGGGCTTCGTCGGCTGACACTGTCCCAGATCCATCCGAGCCCGTTGCAGCCTCGGAAGGACTTTCCTCCTGAATCCCTCCAGGAGCTGGCCGATTCGATCCGCGAGCAGGGACTCATCCAACCCCTCGTCGTCCGTGCCGTTGGCACCGGATTCGAACTGATCGCTGGCGAGCGACGCTGGCGCGCCTCGCAGGTTGCCGGTCTCACCGAGGTTCCCGTCGTGGTGCGTGAGGCGACCGACCGGGAGGTGGTTGAACTGGCGCTGATCGAGAACCTCCAGCGGGAGAACCTGAACCCGATCGAGGAAGCGCTCGGCTACGTCCAGCTCAACACCCAGTTCCAGCTCACCCAGGAGGAGATCGCCCGCCGTGTGGGGAAGTCCCGGGTCGTCGTGGCCAACGCCATCCGGCTTCTCCGTCTCCCTGAACCGGTCCGCGACCTCGTCCGTCACAACCGCCTGAGCGTCGGCCACGCCAAGGTCCTTCTGACCCTGCCCGACATCCACCAGCAGCAACGCCTCGCGCAACGGATTGTCGACCACGGCCTGAGCGTGCGGGAGACGGAACGCATCGTGGCCGAGGCCACGGGTGTTGTTGCGGACCCGAAGACGACCCCCGACAAGAAACAGCCGGTACGCGACCCGCTCGTCGGCAGCATCGAGGAGAAGCTTCGCGAACGCCTGGGAACCCAGGTGCATCTCCGGCATCGGGACGGAAAGGGAGCCCTGGAGATCCGGTATTTTTCCGATGCCGAGCTGAACCGGATCCTCGACCTCCTCGGCGTCTCGCTGGATTGAGGCCATCCCACTCACCCCGCCAGCCTCTGAAGCCCCCTTTCCCGAATGATCGACACCCCTGAATTCCGCAACCAGATCGCCCAGCAGCTCGAGGCGGCCGCCGCCCGTGTCCCCAGCCTCACCGCCTTCGTCGGCCTCGACGGATTCGTCGACGAGATCCTGCAGGTGGTCGACAAGCGGTTTGATGCGAGCCGGTTCGACCGCGTTCCCACCATTGCCGCCTACGCCGCCCGTCTCGCGGCGGCGGCCGGGAAGAGCACCAACATCGAGCTGGTGAACGTGATGACCAAGCTTGGCGGTAACGGCCCAATCATGGGCAACGCCCTGTCGAGCTTCGGGCTCAAGGTCACCTATGTCGGTTCCCTTGGCTGGCCTGCCCTCCATCCGGTCTTCGAGAACTTCGCCCAGCATGCCGACGTCAACTCGATCTCCGAACCCGGCCTCACCGACGCGCTCGAGTTCGAGGACGGCAAGTTGATGCTCGGCAAGCACTACATGCTCAAGCATGTCACCTGGGAGAACCTGATGGCGCGCTATGGCCGGGAGAAATTTGCATGGCAGTTCCAGACGGCGTCGCTCGTGGCGTTCGTGAACTGGACGATGCTGCCCTACATGTCCGACATCTGGTCGTCGATCCAGACGGAGATGATGCCCTCGGTCACGGGATCCCCGCGCACGCTGTTCGTCGACCTCGCGGACCCGGAGAAACGACTCGCCTCCGACATCGCCAGCGCCCTCGAGCTGATCGCCAGGTTCCAGTCGAAGTTCAACGTCGTGCTCGGCCTGAACGAGAAGGAGGCCTACGAAATCGCCCGGGTCGTGGGGCTCAGCGACGCCCCGCGGGATTGGCAGGGACTCGCGGATCTCTCGATCGAGATCCAGCAGAAGGTTCCGGTGTCCACCCTGGTGGTCCATCCAACGGCCTTCGCGCTGGCTGTGTCAGGCGGCAAGACCGATGTGGTCGCCGGACCGATCTGCCGACGTCCGAAGATCACGACCGGCGCTGGCGACCACTTCAACAGCGGGTTCTGCCTGGGCAAGCTGCTCGGTCTGGACAACGCCGCCAGCCTGCTCTGCGGGGTGAGCACCAGTGGGCATTACGTCCGGACGGCCGAGAGTCCGCGAGTGGATGATCTTGTGAACCTGATGCGGGCTTGGCCCACCGCCTGATATGGTGCTGCCCGTCGTGAAATTCGGGGATCCGATTCTTCGCAGGCGCGGGGATCGGATCGCGGAGGTGACTCCGGAGATCCGGCAGCTGGTCGCCGACATGTTCGAGACGATGGAGTCCGCCAACGGGGTCGGCCTGGCGGCACAGCAGATCGGCCGTGCGCTTCAGCTGACGGTCATCGACGTGCGGGGCTCCAAGGAACGGCCCTCGACTCTCTGGATCGACAACCAGCCGGCTAACCCGGAGTCGTTCATGCCCCTCGTCCTGATCAACCCGGTCATCAAGCCGGTCGGCCCCCAGCTCAAGGAGCCCGAAGGATGCCTCAGCTTCCCGGAGATCTACGCCGACATCCAGCGGCCGGGCGAGGTGGAGGTGACCGCACAGAACCTCCGCGGCGAATCCTTCTCATTCCGCGCCGGCGGGCTCCTTGGACGGGCCGTCCAGCACGAGGTCGACCATCTCAACGGGATCCTTTTCATCGACCGTATGGATTCAACCGCCCGCAGGGACTGGCAGCCGGAGGTCGACGCGCTCCAGTCGGCAACGAAGGCGAAGCGCAACGGTCGCTAACCGCGCTAGCACCTGGCCCCACCTCCCATGGCCGTAGAAATTGTCCACCTCTATCGCTCTCCGGGACACAACTTCGTGGGCCGCCACGGCAAGGCCCCTCGGGAGCACCCCATGGTCGAGGAGCAGGAGCTGGGCTGCGAGGCCGGCCGGGGCATACAGGGGGACCGCTATTTCGATTTCCGGGACCGCTTCAAGGGACAGGTCACCTTCTTCGCCTGGGAGACCCACGAGGATCTCTGCAACTGCCTCCGCCTCCGGCATCCTCCCTCGGTCTACCGTCGGAACATCATCACCCGCGGGATCGACCTCAACCAGTGGATCAAGACGGAGTTCGAGATCCAGGGGATCCGGTTCGAGGGAACGGAAGAGGCCAGTCCCTGCTACTGGATGAACACCGCGTTCGGTCCGGGTGCCGAGGATCTGCTGAAGGGCCGTGGAGGACTGAGAGCCCGGATCCTGTCCAGCGGAGCCCTGCGGACCTCCTCGCCAGTTCCTTCGCCGTGAGGCTCCCGACGCATCGGTGCAGGACACAAAAAAGCCCGCAGCAGAGTTGCGGGCTTTTTTCGTTTCGGATGGTGGAGCCGAGGAGATTCGAACTCCTGACCCCCACAATGCCATTGTGGTGCTCTACCAACTGAGCTACGACCCCGCTTCCGAAAGCGCGGAGACGATAAAAATCCCGTGCCCAGTGTCAAAGGGTTTCGTCTCAAAAACTGCACCGCCACCGCATGAACACCCAGGACCTAATCCGCCTCGGAGTCCCTCCGGGTGAGTGTTCACGTCGTGGTTTGGATTACATCACGCGCTACATCCTCAAGGGGCTCGACCGTTCCCGTCTGGGAGAATCCCTAGGCGGGATCGTGGCCAACCCCACGGCCCACGTGGATGATCCGTTGGCGCGTGCGTTCGCGGAGGCGTTGCTGAGATCTCCTCGGGGGATCACCCCTGCAAGGGCACCATGGCGCTCGTGGGGCCAGGGGCTCGAGCCCGAGGCCATGAACCAGCTTGCGCGGGCGTGTCAGCTGCCGATCGCGGAAGCCGGGGCCCTCATGCCGGATGCGCATGTCGGATACGGTCTCCCCATCGGAGGTGTCCTCGCCACCCACAACACCGTCATCCCCTACGGCGTCGGGGTCGACATCGCCTGCCGGATAAAGCTGACGGTTCTCGACCTGCCGGTCCGGGACCTCGATCGGCGGAGGGACCGGCTCGCGGAGGCGATCGAGTCCGAGACCCGCTTCGGCATCGGGGCTTCCTTCGACGGGCCGCGCAGCCATGCCGTGCTCGATGCCGACTGGAGCGTCAGCCCCATCACGGCACGAAACCGGGATCGTGCCGTGGCCCAGCTCGGCACCAGCGGTTCGGGGAACCATTTCGTCGAGTTTGGGGCCTTCACCCATGACGCCCCGATCGGGAACCTCCAGCCCGGAATCCACCTGGCCCTGCTGAGCCACAGTGGGAGCCGAGGCACCGGGGCGGCCGTCTGCGACCACTACAGCCGTCTCGCGATGGAGCGGCATCCGGAGCTTCCGAAGGAACTCGCCCACCTCGCCTGGCTGGATCTCGATTCGGAGGAGGGCCGGGAGTACTGGGCCGCCATGGAACTCATGGGCCGGTACGCCGCCGCGAACCACGAGCTGATCCATCATCACATCGCGACCCATCTCGGAGCGGCGGTCCTGCTCGATGTCGAGAACCACCACAATTTCGCGTGGAAGGAGACCCATTGGATCAGGGGCGAAGACCGGGAGGTCGTCGTGCACCGCAAGGGTGCCACCCCGGCGGGAGAGGGCGTGCTGGGCATCATCCCGGGATCGATGGCCACCCCGGGGTTCCTCGTGCGGGGAAAGGGGAACCCCGAATCCCTCCGGTCGGCCTCGCACGGCGCGGGACGCATCATGAGCCGTCGACGGGCCCTCGAGTGCATGGACTGGGACCGCATCCGACGCCAGCTCCGGGAACGTCGGGTCCATCTGCTCTCCGCAGGGCTCGACGAGGCCCCGGGCGTCTACAAGGACATCGATGCCGTGATGGCCGCCCAGTCGGATCTCGTGGAGGTCCTCGGCCGGTTCGACCCGCGGATCGTCAAGATGGCCCCATCCGGCGAACGCGCCGAGGACTAGCGACCGGAGCCGAATTCCGGCGCCACCGGGAGCTGTTCGAGCAGCCGGCGGTCCGCCTCGGGAAACTCAAACCGGTCCAGCTCATCGGGTCCGACCCAGGCCACCGCCGAGCAGGCGATCGGGCTCGGGATGCCGGAGACGACGTGACAGACATAGAAGCGCAACCGGACCTCGCGCTGGGGATAGGCATGCTGGACCCGACAGAACTCCCGTCCCACCACGACATCGATGCCCAGCTCCTCCCGGAGTTCCCGGACCAGAGCCCCCTCCCATGATTCCCCGGGCTCCAGCTTGCCTCCCGGGAATTCCCAGAGTCCCGCCAGGTGCCCTCCGGGCGGGCGTTGGGTGATCAGGAGTCGCCCCCCCTCGAAGACGAGCCCGGCGGCCACATCGATGACGCTCATGACGAACCCGGGAGGCGACCCAGACCGGTCGTCACCGGCCGATGCTCTTGTAGATGAATCCGTGACGCTCCATCTGCGCAGGATCCAGGAGATTCCGGCCGTCGACCACGATGGGAGTCGTCATCGACCTGCGGGCCCTCGCGAGGTCGAGAGCCGCGAATTCCGGCCACTCCGTGGCGATCACCAGCGCATCGCATCCCTCCGGAACCTCGTCCCGGTCCCCGACGTACTCGACCTGGTCGCCCGGAGGGAGGACAGCCTTGGCCTTCTCCATCGCCTTGGGATCGTGGACGCGGAGCCGGGCCCCTTCTCTGAGGAGACGCTGGCAGAGGTCGATGGCCGGTGAGAGCCGGACATCGTCGGTGTTCTGCTTGAACGCGAGTCCCAGCACCCCGATGCGCTTATCCCGGATCACCCAGAGGGTGTCGGCGATCTTCTTCACGAAGCGCTCCATCTGCTCCGAGTTGATGTTCTGGACCTCCTTGAGGAGCCGGAAATCGTAGCCCAACTGGGAGGAGATGTGGATGAAGGCGCTGATATCCTTCGGGAAGCAGGATCCCCCGAAGCCGAGGCCGGCATTCAGGAACCGGGTGCCGATGCGTTCATCGAGCCCCATGCCCCGGACCACCTCGAGGACGTTCGCCCCCGCGGACTCGCAGACCACCGACAGGGCGTTGGCGTAGCTGATCTTGAGGGCGAGGAACGAGTTGGCCGCGTGCTTGATCAGCTCGGCCGAGTTGGTGTCCGTGACGATGATCGGCGCCTTGAACGGAGCGTAGACCTCCCGCATGGCGGTCTCCGGCCGGGGGCTGTTGACCCCCAGCACGATCCGGTCGGGCTTCATCAGGTCCTGCACGGCGAACCCCTCGCGCAGGAACTCCGGGTTGCTGACGACATCGAACTCGACCTTCGTCTTGCAATACCGGCGGATCGTCTCGGCCACCTTCTCGGCGGTCTTCACCGGCACCGTGCTCTTGTCGACGATGATCCGATACCGGGTGAGGCTGATCGCGATCTCCCGGGCGACTCCCTCGATGTAGCTGAGGTCGACCGAACCGTCGGCCTGGGGCGGTGTGGGAACCGCGATGAAGATGATGTCGGACTTCTCCACCCCCTCTGCCGTCGACTGGGTGAAGCCGAGCCGCCCGATCCCGACGTTGCGTTGGACCAGTTCCTCGAGACCGGGCTCATAGATGGGAATCCCACCCGCCCTGAGGAGTTCGACTTTCCTGGGGTCGTTGTCGACACACAGGACCGTGTGACCGACCTCGGCGAGGCAGGCTCCGGTGACCAGGCCGACATACCCGGTTCCGATGATGGTGATTCTCATCCGAAGACGATCCTGGTGGAGGCAACCCGGAGGCCACCGCTCCGGGCGGGGCCTCCATCGGGACTATCGGGAACCGGAGGCACCCGCGGGCGCCAGGCTGGGGGCATTGGTGGAGGCCGATGTGGCCAGCTCCGGATGCTTCTGGACCAGACGGGTCCGGGCCGTCGCCGCCTGCTCGCCCACGACCGAGGCCGCGGCGTTTTTGAGACCTTCGTCGATCAACCCGAGGGCGACCGCCGGGGAGGTCGACTCCAGCAGGCGGGCCTTTGCCAGACGGGCCTGAACCGCGAATCCATCACCTCCGCCGAGGATGGCCCGGTCGTAGGCCTTGACCGCGTCGGCATCCTTGCCCTGGGCCTCGAGGGCGGCGGCGATTCCGATGAGGGCGACCCCCACGAACTCGCTGTTCGGGTTCTGCTCCTCGAACCGCGAGAACTCCGATTGCGCCTCCGCATACTTCCCGGAGACGAACAACTGCCCCGCCGCGAGGAGTCGGGCCTGCTGACCCGCCGCAGTGGCGGGGAACTGGCCGCTCAATGCCAGCAGCTTGGCCACATCCGGCGCCTTCTGGGCCTCGCCGGGACCCACCGGCGGGATGATCTGCAACAGCTCCTTCGCCGCCGCGGCTCGGGTTGCCCTCTGCTGGGAACGCACCACCGCCAGAACGGCGAGGACCACGCTCACCACCAGGACCACTCCCACCACCAGGCGGCGGTTGATCTCCAACCAGGTCAGAAGGTCGAATCCTGGGCCCGAATCCGGTGCTGGTGTCCCCTGCGGCTGCGCTGTCGTCGAACTCATAACGCCCGAGGATTCTCGGTCCTCCACCCCAAAAACAAGGCGTAAAACCGGATCGATCCGTCCGCAGGCACCCCACTTTGCAGCGCTGGACTACTCCTCGTCCCCGATCTTCGACTTCGACTCGTAGCGGGTGATCCCCTTGAGGAAGGTCAGCTCGACATCTCCCGTGGGACCATTGCGTTGCTTGGCGATCAACAGATTGACCGAGATGGCGTTCAGTCCGTCGTCAGGGGGGTCGGCCCGGTCCTTTTCACGGTCGTCCTCATCCTCCTGAGGGCGATACAGCAGCCCCACCAGATCAGCATCCTGCTCGATGGATCCGGATTCGCGGAGGTCCGAGAGGCGGGGCTTCCGATTCTTGTCCTTCTCCAGCTCGCGGTTGAGCTGGGAGAGGACGATGACCGGGACGCTGAGCTCCTTCGCGAGGGCCTTCACGCCGCTGGAGATGTCGGCGATCTCCTGCTGGCGGTTGTCCTGGGCCTTGCGGGAGCTGGAATGTAGGAGCTGGAGGTAGTCGATCACGAACAGCTTGATCCCATGCTGCTGCCACATCCGACGCGCGCGCGCGCGAAGCTGAAGGATCGAGAGACCCGGAGTGTCATCGATCACCAGCGGTGCCTTCGCCATCTTGGATGCGGCCGCAGTGATCCGCGGGAAATCCCGCTCCCTCAGGAAGCCTTCGCGCACCGCCCTGCTGTTCACCCGGGCCAGGGAGCAGAGCATACGAACCACCAGCGAATCCGCGGTCATTTCCAGGCTGAACACCCCGACCGGCAGCCGCTCGTTCACCGCCACATGCTCGGCGATGTTCATCGCCAGGGAGGTCTTGCCCATGCTGGGACGTCCCGCGATGACAACCATTTCCCCGCCGTGCAACCCGTGGGTCATCTTGTCGAGATCCGCAAAACCCGTCGGTACACCGCTCAGCTGGCCCTGCTTGCTGTGGTAGTCCTGGATGATGTTGATCGCATGGTTGACCAGGTCCTTGATGTTCTTCGAAGCCCCCTCCTCCCGCTCCTCGCTGATCCTCAGGATATCCCGCTCCACCTCGTCGAGGAGCTGGTCGACCTCACCCTCGTTCTCGTGCACCCGGGTGATCACCCCCGTGCAGGCCTGGAGCATCCGACGCAGCAGATGCTTCTCCCGGACGATCCCGAGGTAGTACTCGAGGTTGGCCGCACTCGGCACCGCATCCATCAGCCCCGCGATGTAGGGCAGCCCGCCCACCGCCTCGAGCTGGGATGCATCCCTGAGGCGTTGCTGGACCGTGATCAGGTCGATCGGCTGCTTGGTGTCGTACATCGACACCAGATGCTCGTAGAGGGTGCGGTGCCGCAGGTCATAGAAGGGTTCGGAACCGCCCTTGAGCTTCTCGACACACAACCCGATGCAATCGGTCGGCGACAGGAGAAGGCATCCCAACACACCCTGCTCGGCCGGGACGGAGTGCGGAGGAAGCCGGTCAAGGGACCCCGGGGTGGGAGCCTGGGAGCGGATCCGCCTGGACCGCTTCAGATCCGGAACCGGAGAGGTCGACACCGCCACGCCCTCGGATGCAGAGGTCGAGACACCCCCCAACGGATTCGGATCGTTCGGGACCTCGGCAGCCAGGGAATCAAAGACGGAGTCGGTCGGTTCGGACACCCCCGACCTTGTCCCGGGAGCTCCATCATCGCCAACCCCCGGGTTGTTCGCCTTGTTCACAGGGCTCCCGTGCGGAACAGGGACGGCGCTCGATCACCTTTCCGCTCTCCAGTTCGACCCGCCAACCGGGCCCAACCGGGGAACGCTCCAGGAAGGATCCATGCCAGAACACCTATTTGGTACGGAGCCGGGTGTACCATCCACTGAATCCCGATCAGGGCAGAGTCACCCGATAGAAGCGGCGCTCGCCGGTCACGGGGTCACGGACCGGCTCGACCGCACCGGTGCCATTGAACTCCCGCAGGAGGGTCCAGGTGGGGGACTCGAGACCCGACTGGACCTCGACCCGGTAGACCATCCCGGGAGTCGTTGGCACGCCCAGCACGAGGGTTTCTCCGTCGAGGACGGCGGACACCGCGGGAGCACTGGCCGACCGGACCCGACACACGAAGCCTGCTGTGGTGGCCAGGGGTGGCGTGCCGTCATCCACAATGCGGACCTGGACCTCGAACGCCCCGATCTGTGCGGGACCCGGTGTCCAGGCCACCCAACCCTGGGGCGAGACCGTCAGCCCCGTAGGACCGGAGATGAGTTCGAACCGAAGCCCTTGTCCAGGATCCGGATCGCTCCCGACCAACTGCAGGGCGAGGGTCCCGCCAAAGATCACGGCCTGGTCGCCGAGCGCCCCGAACTGCGGGGCCCGGTTCGGGGCCACACCCGCGTCGTCAACACCTGGGGTCGGATCCGAGATCCGTCCAATCCCAGGCAGGCCCGAGGCATCGGCCACGACGGCACGATCCTCCGGGACGTCGCGGTACCGCAGGTAGTCGACCACGGCCAGCCCACCGGGCTGGGGGCGACTGAGCAGCACCACGCCCTGGACGGCATCCAGCACGAACGGGGTGTGCCACTCGGAGCCGAGCCCCTGGATCGTCTGTCCGTCGGCGAAGATCACCGTCGCACTGCGGGGCTTGAGCACGGCTCCGACCGGGAAGGTCCAACGCCCGAGGTCGCCGGTCGCATTGCTGAGGGTCCAGCCCTCGAGGCTGACCGGCTCGTCGGCACGGTTGACGATCTCGATCCAGGATTCGCGCTCGCCGGCCCCGTCCTTCAGTCCGGTGATGTTTCTCGGAACAATCTCGCTCACATAGACAGGCGGGAATTCGGGCAGGTCCTGGAGCACGTTGTTCGGCAGTCCCGGAGTAAGGGCCGGCACGTTGCCCCCCTCGAGCTTCAACGCGCATCCGAAGACGACGTCGGAACTGCCGGCGTTGACCTGATGGACCTCGACCGCGAGCACGTTCTCGCCGGCCCGGAGGGCAGCGGCCGGGAGCGTGAAGGGACCGGTCACGACTGCATTGTCGACGACCCCATTGGCAAACGTGTTGAAGTCCACCGCTACTGCGGCATCGATGTTCTGACGAAAGACCTCGACCCCATTGAGATACACCACTGCGCCGTCATCGAGGATCGTGTTGAGGACGAGGCTCGCCCCGGTTGGAACCGAGGGAAGCGTGAACCGTGTCCTGAAATAGTAGGTGGTCTGCCCCAGTGTCAGAGCCGTGTTTTTGGGCTCGGGCAGTGCGGCACTCTCCACGTAGAGTAGCCCCTTCCCTGTGGGCCACGCCCCATCCTTGAAGACAAGATCCTTCCAGTCGGCCGGCACCGGCCCGGTCTGGAAATAGCTCCAGGTGGAGGTGTAACCGACCAGGTCGCGGGGTCCGGTGTAGGCGGCCGAGGCAGACCAGTTGCCGACCCGGGTCCCATCACGACGCGCGTCGATCCGCTGCAGCGCCGCCCCACCTCCTGCGACAGCCACCGGCCACGGTGCTTGGGACTCGAAGGCCACCTCCGCGAGGGTCTGGTCGCCGGCACCTCCCGGCAGGGTCCGCACCAGTCGGATCCGATCCCCGGAATCCCCGATCGATCCGGTCCAGGCCCCAGCCACCACGGGCTGGGTGCCATGGGTCGACCGGAACACGCCCAGATCGGCTACGACGCACAGAAGGGCCCCGGGACCGATCACCGTGCCCTCCGGAAACGTGAAGGACATCCCCACACCCAGAAGCCGGAGGCCGCCAAGATCCCAGGCCATCTTCGTCGACGGATTGAACAGCTCGACATAGCCGGAGTTGGGGATGGCGGGCCGGTAGTGGATTTCGTTGATCACGACCCGAAACCGGGGCTCCACAACGATCTCGAACGAACGGGATGCGGTCAGGGCGCCTGGGCCGTCGTCGGCCACCGAGACGGTGACCGGGATCCGACCGGCGCCAAAATCCGCAGGAACCTTCCATCGGAAGATCCCCAGCACGGGATCGATCTCCGCGCCCTCCGGAGCACCCTCAGCGAGGGAATAGACCAGCGACTGCTTCGGTAGATCGGGATCCGAGGCCACCACCGCGAACGAGACGACATCCCCTTCGACAGCTTTCTGATCCGGGATGAGAACCAGCACGGGTGCCTGGTTCTTCTCCAGCACCGTGATGCCCAGGGAGAACTGGTCGCTCTGGACCATCCCCTCGGTCTGGGTCACCCGGATCACCACTTCGAAACCCGACGGCCCGTCCGCCTCGGCTGTCTGCCAGGTCACAAGACCGGTCCTCGGATCGATCGACATCCCCTGACGAGCGCCTGCGGTGAGTTCATAGCGGAGTCCTGAAGCGGGACTGTCGAGGTCCTGCACCTGGACCTGGACCGACAGCAGGTCCCCCTCGGTGACGACCACCGGGGCCAGCGGAAGGATGCGGGGCGGGTTGTCGACCTCCAGGACGGTGACCTGGAAGGTGCCCTCGGCGGTCTTCTCGGGATCCTGCCGGTCACCAACACGAACCCGGACGGGGAAGACTCCGGGCCCGTGTTCCTCTCCAGGCATCCAGGTGAACACTCCGGTCTGGGAATCCAGCTCGGCACCCGCGGGACCCTCCAGCATCTGGAACCGAAGAGCCTGCCGGGGTCGATCCGGATCCGACGCCACCACCGTGAAGTTCAGGACCTGTCCCTCCGACACGGTCTGGTTGGCCAATGGCTCCAGCATAGGGGCCTCGTTCGATTCACGAACGGTGACCACAATGCGCTCCGAGGCGGTGCGCCGTGGAACACCCGAATCGGTGACCCGCACCGCGAAGGCGAACTGGCCGGGACCGTCGGATTCACCTGGGATCCATGTGAACACGCCCGAGACCTTGTCGATGACGGCCCCGGCGGGGGCATCGGGGCCGAGGCTGAACTCCAGGACCTGTCCCGCATCCGGGTCCTGGGCCGACGCCGTGAAGGTGAGGACGGCTCCCTCTTGGACGGTCTGGGGACCGATCGGACGCAGCACCGGCGGCAGATTACCCCCGGGAACGACATTGGGCGCCTTGGGGGTGGGGATCTCGAGATCGACCAGCGGCAATGGCGAACCGTCCGGGAAGCGTCCCACGGAGACGTCATTGGTCTGGGCCCCGAATGTCACCGCATCGACCTGCTGGCCATTCGGATCCGACAGGATGATCTGCTCACCGGCGAGGCTGAGCCGGAAGCTGGCATGCAGGTCCGGCCGACCCGGCGCGTTCTGACCCGGCTCGCCATCGGCCCAGACGAGGAGAAAGCCACCCGGCGGGAGGATCGTGCCGACCGGGATCCGGAACTGGGTCGGGTTGTTGGTGGAGTCGGTCAGGAAATACCCCGAAAGGTCCACCGCGAGCGGACTGGCATTGAAGAGCTCGAACCAGTCGTCAAAATCACCATCTACCGGGTCGGGTAGTGTCTTTGTATTGCCGGCGAGAAGCTCGTTGATCGTGACTGCAACGGCCGGGACCGCGGGGTTGTTGGGGGCACCTGGGGTGACCGTCTGGAAGACCCGACGCGCCCGCGGCTCACCATCCGGGAACGAACCGAAGCTACGGTCCGCAGCCACAAGTCCGTAGTCGAGGTAGTCGAGCACCACCGGACTCTCGATCACGTTCGGACGTCGGGTGAGGGCAACGAATCCATTGGTGGCCGCGAGGCTGAAGTTGGCATGCAACGCTGCCGACCCCACCCCCGCTGTCTGGCCATCGGCCCAGACCACCAGGAATCCGCCCGCCGGGATGCCCGTCCCCTCGGGGAACGCCCAGCGTCCAAGATCGGCGACGGAGTCGGTGAGGAAGCATCCCGCCAGGTCGACCCGATCGGCCCCACGATTGTGGATCTCGATGAACGGTCCGCGTCGTCCCACGTCGTCGGTGGGTCCCGCGACGTTGTTGGGGAGGACCTCGTTGATCCAGAGATCGGGGAACGTGGCGAGGCTGGATCGGAAGACATTCACCTTGCCGGGGGTCGCCACGACGGAGGCGTTGGTCTCCGAGGCCACCCAATTGGCCACCCGCCAGCCGTCCTGCGCGGGATCGATCAGCTGGAGCGAGGGACCCCATCCCGCGGCGTTGGTCGGCCAGGGGGGGCGCGGACTGTAGGCGACGTCGGACAGCACCACCGGAGCCGAGACACCCGAGGGGTCAGGTCGGACCAGCGCCAGGTATTCCCCCTCGTTGCTGAGGGTGCCTGGGAAGGTCCCGAACACAGGAATCGCGCTGCCATAGGCAGCCGCGAAGCCGGCGGCATCGGCGGCGAGCACCAGGAAGCCATTCGCGGGAATCACCGAGCCGACCGGAAACGTATAGCCGACCCCCTCGATCCGGCAGCCGGACAGATCGAAGGGTGTGGTCGGGGCCGTGTTGTGCAGTTCGATGAAGGAGGACCCCGGGCGGCTGGGATTGTATTGGATCTCGTTGATCACCACGAAGTCCTCAGCCCGGAGAAGGTCTCCGGTCGCCACCACCGTGATGGAATCCGAATAGCCTGGGATGGGGCGTCCCAGGCGATCCACACCCCCGAGAACCAGGCGATTGGTCCGCTCGGTGAGGGGAATGGTCATCTGCCACTTGGTGAACGTGGTCCAGGTGACCGGATAGAGGGTCCCATTGACCGTAAGGGAGGTCAGCGCCAGGGGAGCATTGCCGACAAGGGTGATGGACGGTGTACCGACGGTCTGATCCGCCCCCCCGTTCGAGGTGATCTCGAGGGCGGACACATCGGCGGCCTTCAGAGCGTTGAGAATGGTCTGACGACGGGCGGCCACGTAGTTCTTCGCGCCGGAATTGGAGGTGGAGGGCACACCGTTCTGGAGAAGCACCCGGGCCCGTGAATCCGCCTCGTCCGTCACACGCTCCGGGAGCATCGGTCCGTTCACCGCATCGACGTAGGCCTGCCAGAGCCGACGGCGCATCGCGGGATTGTCGAACATCACATTGATCACCGGATCCCCGGCGCCCCAGAGGGCGTCCCCGGTTCCATTGCCACCACTGTCGAGGGCGAAGTCGACATCCCACGGGAACAGCTTCCAGGTCATCCCATCCCGCTTGTACGCGTACATGTTCTTGCCGCGGCCCATGCCGTAGGAGTCCCAGTTCCCGACGATCCGCTGGAACGCGAAGGTCCGCATCCATTGGTCGACATCGACCGTGCTGAACACGCGATCCACATAGGTGGCACCGGTCGTGTTCACGGCCTGGACCAACTGGAGGAGGTTGGTCATGTCGTTGGCGGAGCCCTGGACCGCGCGCTTGCGCCAGCTCCAGCGGTACCGGGCCGGCTTGAGGGGAGCGCTGGCCGATCCAGGCGGGGTGGTGAACCGCCGCAGGGTCGCATCGACATTACCGAAACTGGTGCCGTTATCCTGGAACTCGAACCAGTCCTCGATCTTGTAGAGATCCGGATTCTCGCCCTGGGAGAAGAAGCGTTCGGAGTACTCCGAGTTCGGTTCCTCGGAGTCCTCCATGACATCCCGGAACAGACCCCCGTTCCGATAGAGCTTCACATAACGCCGATGGAGGTAACCCGCCCCGATGCCTCGGGCGATCGAGAAACAGAGCTGCTCCCGGAGGTTGGTCGAGTCCCCGCCATTGTTGCCGGTGGAGGTGATGGCCATCTCATCGGTCCCAAGCACAGGCTGGTCCTTGGGAAGCACGACGTACCAGTCACCCGCGCCGCCCTTGAACGGGCTGCCCTTGTCCTTGAAGCCGGCGGCGTAGACGACCCGACTGTCGCCATACACGAAGGTGAGGTCCCGCAGGAGGTTGTTGAGTGCCGACGAGGAGTTCCGTGCGTTTTCCACCGCGGCTGTGTTCCACATGTGGTAGTGGCCGAGGGAGCCGAACGGGACGGGGTCACCCCAGCGGACCAGGCACTCGCGGGCGGGCGACTCCGCCGGGAAACGGGATGTGACGGCAAGGCCCGCGGCGTCGATGGCCTCGATGCGGAAGGCGACCAGGGTGCCGGCCGCCCGACCGGGAATCGTCCCGCTGTACACGCCATCCCCGGCAGCCACATCCCCTCCAGCGCCGTCGTCTCGGAGCGTGACGTTCACGGCGGTGCCAACGCCATCGACCCGCCCGATCGCCCGCACCGACGCCACGCCGTCGGGATCCGAAACCCGGGCGGAGACCACGACAGCCTGCTGGTTCGCTGGCAGGGCCGGCGTGTGGGTGACGTCCACGATCGACGGTCCCGCATTGGGGACGGCCCGGCTGTTCGGAAGTCCGGGTGTTCCGAGGTTGGCCGGCACCGTCAGGGAGGCCGGCAACTCGAGCCAGTTGCCCCGCAGCCGGAACAACACCTCGGGCCATCCCCTCACCCATCGGACCCGAGCCCGGATCGTCGCGGTCGACCCATCCGCAAGACCCGCCGCAAGGGGAGTCCGGATCCGGTTGAACCCGGTGTCGCCTCGGGCCGGAGCCCGGATGTGCAGACAGCGGGCCCCCTCGTCGGCACCACTGTTGTCGACGGTCGACTGGGAATGGTTGCCCTGGAAGGTCCAGCCGGTGGCCGAAGACCCCGAACCCGTCTCGAAGCCAGGATTCGACACAAGATTCGCAGTGGTCCCCGAGCGGATGACCTCCACCGAATCGACCAGTGCCTCTCCCTCACCCTGGAGGGTCACCTGCAGCTGGTTTGGGGGAAACCCGCTGTTGCCGTTGTCCAGACGACCCGTCACCGAGACCGTCGTCCACAGGCCCTTGGTCGTCTCGTCCGAATCCGCCCAGTTGGGACCCCGGGAGGGATCGGCGTTGGTGTCGATGAGCTCGAGACTCGAACCCCCGCCATCCGCCCAGCGTCCCCACTGTCCGCCATCGAGATAGGTGACCTCCGCGACGTCGATGAGGATCCGCTGGCTTGTCACGGTGCCGAGGTCATTGGTCGACACGATCTCGTCCGGCCGCGCCAACGCCACGCGCTCACCGGAGTTCGACAGCGTGCCGGAGTAGCCGCCGACCGCATTGGCGGCGGTGAGGTGCGGATGGTTTGTCCGGAGCCGGACCGGGTCCTTGGCCACGACCAGATGGCCACCGCCGGGAAGCGTGACTCCTGGCGGGAACCGGTAGCCGATGCCCGCGGTGAACTCCCAGCCCCCGAGGTCGATGGCCGAGGCCGTCCGGTTGAAGAGCTCCAGATACTCCTCCTCATCGGCCCCGCTGATCGGATTGTACATGAGCTCGCTGATGACGATGGATTCGGTACGCCACGAGGCGTTCGCGGCACCGGGTGTGGGCTGGGCGAGCCGGCGGATCGTGTTGGCCCCGTCGGGCTGCCGACCCGAGCTGACCCCGTTCTCCTGGGGTCCGAAGCGCACGGCATCGATCACCCGGGTCGCATCCGGATTCACCAGATACAGGGTCTCCCCTGCCGCGCTGAGCCGGAACCCAAGCTGGTCCTGGTCGAGCACCACGTGCCCCCAGGCCGAGATCCGGGAACCGGCAGGGAACCGGAACCGGTTTGTGGCGATCGAGTCGGTGAGGACACATCCCGTGAGGTCGAGCTCCACCGCGGAGCGGTTGAAGAGTTCCACGAAATCCACCTGGGGATCATCGGTGTGGGCGAGGAATTCATTGATGAGGAGTCCTGACCAAGGCTGCGCTCCGGGGATCTCCGGACCGCCAGGTGTCCCTCCCACCTGTCGACTTGGCATCCACGCCCTCGCATCGGAGGGTCCATAGCTTGGACGTCCCAGCACGAGCGAATGACCGGCCCCGTCCGCCGAGACCGGCCACGGCGTCTCGGCACGGTAATCGATCCGGAACAGGGTATCCCCCTGGAACGCCCTGAGCGCGAGGGAACCCCCACCATTGGAGAACCGTCCGGCATAGGGCCCCAGCACGCGGGCCCACGGGTTGAGACGCTGCACGTCCGCCGGACTCGCCGCCACGACGAGGAACTCGCCCGCTTCAATCCGGGTGCCGGCCGGGAACACATACCGGATCTCTCCCTCAAGGCTCGCCCCGGAGAGATCCTCGGCGATCGACCCGGCATTGTAGAGCTCGACGAACTCGATGTCCCCCTGCCCCTCGCGCTCCGAGGGATGGTACATCAGCTCGGACACCACGAGTCCGGTGGAGCGCACGAAGGGACCGAGGGGCTCACGGTCGTTCGCCCACGAACCCACCTGGGGGCTCGTCACCGGGCCCAGGTCCCGGAACCGCGCCGTCGCAGCCTGGGACGCGTCCTGACTCGACAGGGCAGGACCGAAGAAGACCGTGGCTGGCATGCCGGCGATGGTCGCGGTCCCGAGCTGGGTCCAGACCCGCCCGTCCACGCTGGCAAAGCCGGTGAAGACATTGCCGACCCGACGGAGCCGCAGCCAGGTCTGCGGATACGCCACCGGGTATCCCCCCGTGATGGAGGCCTGGACCGAGGCCGAGCCCACCGTGGACCGTGATTCAAAAAAACAGCCCAGCTGGGCTGACGACGCAAACACCCCGCCGAACCGGGCGTTGGGTTCCAGGCTGTCCCGGGCGATCAGACCCGCATGGACAAACGGGTCCGTGATCGAAACATCCGCAACACGCACCTGGAGATCGAAATCCCCGGTCCGGCTCTCGGTCCCCATCACGAACTGGTCCTGGGTCCCACCCAGGTCGGTCCCAACGCCGCTCACGTCGAACTGACCATCACCGAGACGCACCACCGTCCCGGAAGGCCCACCCCCGATCGAGTTCGGTGTGTATTCGAGCACCGTGAATGTGAGACTGGACGTCACCAGCAGATTGGGCGTCGCCGCGCGGTCGACGATGCCGGAAACCGACAGGGTGTAGGCTCGGCCGAACACGAGAGCCGACACCCCGAGGTCGACCGCGGTTCCGTCCGCCGAGATGGAAGCGCTCTCGACCACCACTCCCTCCGAGAGGGCATAGTTCCGGAGGATTTGGGCGGTCGACGGGTCGACCGCTTCGCTGAACCGCACCCGCACAAGCCGACCCGACCGGTTCTCGGCCCCGACCAGCTGTGGCGCCACGATGTCGGGGGTGACGGTCAGAACCGCCTCCGAAGAGGTCACGGAGCCCTGGGGGTTGGTCAGCTGGACCGCATACCGGGTCTGGTCATCAGCCATCCGCGCAGGGCCATAGTCGAGGACGGCATTGGTGGCACCCGGAATGGCCACGCCATTTCTCAACCACTGGTATTGGGACGGACCCAACGGATCGAGAACGATATCGAACCGCGCCAGCCGCCCCTCCACGGTGCTGGTGGGCTGCGGCTGTCGGACGATGCTGGGAGCCTTGAAGACCACTCCCCAGGGCAGCAGGTACTTCCCGGGTATCGGCCCCTCATCCGCGCCGTCTGGACGCAGCCATCGGACCGCCAGATTGTCCCCACCGCCCCCTTCCTTCATGAGGGCCTCGACGTAGTAGCTCCGGCCGGCCTCAAGCCGAACCGGTGCGGACTGCTGACCCGCCTCCTTGGCCCACTCCCGGGGTCTGGTCCACGCCGACACCGATGCGATGCGGGTCCGGCGAGCCACCGTGTCGTCGGTGCTCAGCCACAGTTCACTGCCGTCATCCGAGGCGATCCAGAAGGTATAGTTGCCCGTGACCGGAGGAATGACGTAGCCACGAAGACGTTGGCCATAATTCTCAAGCACGTCCGTCGGCGCCTCGAACGCCTCTGTGACATAGCCTTTGGAAGTCGGCGAGTTCGGGAAGATCGCAGCGGTGGTGAGATCCGAAACCGACACGCCACCAATACCCGCGTAGACTTCCCGCAGCAGCCCCTGGCTGGGGGGCGTCTGCGCCACGGCGGGTAGCCCCATCATACCCAGCAGCAGGAGAAACCCTACCCACAGCGATTTGAAGGAACGGGCACGACGGCCCAATGCGTTGGATCCAGTGATCATGGTGACCATGGGAAGATAGCAAATGCGTGGCCAAGTTCGAAGGGCTGTCCGACAGGATTTCGCCGGCACTCCCCCCACCGCTCACGTCGGCTCCCAGGGATGCCAGAACGACCAGTCGTAGGCCTCGAGGGCCCCCAGCCGCTTCTTGTAGTCGTAGGCCGAGGGCTCAATGTACGCGTATCCCGGATACAGGAACCGACATCCCGAGGCCTTGGCGTGTTCGATCTCCGCCAGGAAGGTCAGCCATCCCGGACTGCGACGGGACTCCTCCGGATCAAAGAACGCATAGACCGAGGAGGCTGCCTCCCGACCCAGGTCGAGGAAGCTGACCGCTACCAGACGCCGGCCGACCCTTGCCTCGATCTGGACGCAGTCGCAGGGATAAGCCTCCGGATCCCTTGATCGCCCGGGGTCGGGTCCGAGGAACGTCTCGAGGGAGTCCGGGACATTCTCCCGGAACTTCGCGGCGTGGCGGGCGAACAGGTCGCGGTGCTTATCCGTCAGAAGCGGACGCTGGGCCACCACCGACAGGTCCCGGTTGAGACGGAGGATGCGGGACTGGCTCTTGGACGGGGTCCAACGGGAAAGGTCGACTCGAAGAGGAATGACATGGACCGGCTGCCCCTGCATCTCGGTCCGGGAATACTGGAAGAACGATCGACCGAAGTGCCGCCAGCCGTGGGACCACAGGGCATCCAGGATCTCGGGCTCCAGCGGGCCATGATCGAAACAGCCCGCCACCTCCGGCCATGGGTCGGACTCGGCTTTGTAGGGGGCATCCATCACGGGGAGAAAAACTAAGGGGAGGATGCGTCCACTGCCCCGGACGCTCAACCTGTCCGTTCCTGTCCGTTCCTGTCATGAGTCGGAGGCAAACCCCGTCCGAAGGTCCCCCTCTTGTCGACCCGCCCCTGTCATCCCACCCTTCCGACATGTCGATCCGATCCCTCGTCCAGCATCCCACCCTGCGGCTCCCATCGATCCTGGCCCTCCTGCTCGTCCTCACGGGCTGCAACACCGTGCCCGAAACCGGGCGACAGCAGCTCAACCTCTTCTCCCCACAGGAGGAACAGCAGCTCGGGTTGACGGCGTTCGAGTCCATGAAAAAGGACGTTCCCCTCTCCAAGAACGCGGCGGCAAAGGCCCAGGTCGAGCGGGTGGGCAAGCGCATTGCCGCCGTGGCGGCAGTGCCCAACGCGCAATGGGAGTTTGTGGTGTTCGAGAGTCCCGAGGCCAACGCGTTCTGCCTGCCAGGCGGGAAAGTCGGGGTCTACAGCGGAATTCTCCCGATCTGCCAGGGCGACGTCGGCCTGGCCGTGGTCATCGGTCATGAGGTGGCCCACGCCGTCGCCCGCCACGGCGGGGAACGCATGACCACCGCCGCCGGCATCAACCTCATCGGCCAGGTGGGCAGCACCTACATGGGACGGACCCAATACGCTCGGTATCTGCCGCTCGCGACCCAGGCCTACGGCGTCGGAGCCCAGTGGGGCGTCGCACTGCCCCACAGCCGGGCTCAGGAGTCGGAGGCCGATGAGATTGGCCTCATCTACATGGCCCGCGCCGGATACGACCCCAAGGCCGCGGTCGGGTTCTGGGAACGGTTTGCGGCGTACAACGGGAAGCGGGATGGCGCCTCAACCGCCTGGTTTCTCCGCACCCATCCGACCGATGCCGACCGGATCGCCCGGCTCAGGGAGCTGCTGCCCCGGGCCGAGGCCCAGTTCAAGCCGGCGCCGTGAGCGCCCAGGTCAGAGGCCGCGCACGAACCGATCCATCCGCTCCAGCCCCTTTTCGATGTTCGCGAGGCTGGTCGCGTAGCTCAGACGGATGAAGTCATCGGCACCAAAGGCAATACCCGGCACGGCCGCCACCTTTTCCTGCTCGAGGAGACGGGAGCAGAACTCCCGGGATCCCAGGCCGGTGCGGCTGATGTTGGGGAACAGGTAGAAGGCACCCTTGGAGTTGACGCAGGTGATCCCGGGCATGGCGTTGAGACGCTGCCATGCGACCGTCCGGCGCTTGGAATACTCCGCCAGCCACTTGGGCAGGTGGTCCTGGGGGCCGGTCAGAGCCGCGACGCCACCCTTCTGGGCAAACGAGCACGGGTTGCTCGTGCTATGGGACTGCACCGCGTCGATCGCCTTGGCGATTGGCTCCGGAGCCGCCAGGAACCCAAGCCGCCACCCGGTCATGGACCACGCCTTCGCGAAGCCATGGACGATGATCGTGTGCTCCTGATGCTTCGGGCTGAACGACGCTACTGAACAATGGACGGCTCCATCGTACAGCAGGTGCTCGTAGATCTCGTCGCTCATGATGAGCACGCCGCGCTCGACGCAAATATCGGCGAGAACCCGCAGTTCATCGGGCGTGTAGACGCTGCCAGTCGGGTTGCTTGGTGAATTGAGGATGAAGAGCCGGGTCCGCGGGGTGATGGCCGCCCGGAGCTGCTCTGGGGTCACCTTGAACTCCGTCTGGTCGGTCGTCTTCAGGATGACCGGGGTGGCACCCGCCAGCGTCACCATCTCCGGATAGCTCAGCCAGTAGGGCGACGGAATGATGACCTCATCTCCCTCCTCGCAGGTCGCGAGGATGACGTTGTAGCAGGAGTGCTTGCCGCCGTTGCTGACGATGATCTGGGAGGCCTTGTAGGTCAGACCATTGTCGCGCTGGAACTTCTGGGCGATGGCCTCACGCAGCTCGGGGATGCCGGAGCTCGGGGTGTACTTCGTGAACCCATCGGCGAGAGCCTTGGCCGCGGCATCCTTGATGTGCTGGGGGGTGTCGAAATCGGGCTCACCGGCACCGAATCCCACGACATCATGGCCCTCGGCCTTCATCTGTTTCGCCTTCGAGTCGATGGCGAGGGTGAGCGATGGCGAGAGGGCGGCGGCGCGTTTGGCGATCTTGTAGTTCATACCGACGGCGGCGGAGCCTGAGGAAGGCGTCGGCCATGGCAAGCGGAAGTTCTCCCCTCACCACCAGGTGAACGACGGGTTCGGCTTCTCGGACCAGAACTTGTCATTGATCGACAGCGTCGGAAACTGGAACGCCTGCGCGTGGCCATCCCCATAGGCGATGATCGAGAGGCTGCGCCCCTTGACGTTGTGCCACTGGCTTTTCTTGTCCGAGAACCCGCGGTTCGGGTGCCAGGGCCAGTCGGCGATCACGATCTTGTTCGCCGCGCTGAGGGCGATCTCGGGGGACTTCATGGACTGCCCATCATAGGCGGTCCGCGGGGCGGCGATGTTGCCCGTGACCCGTTTCACGCGAACAAAGTCCGCCGCCCATTCCATCAGGTAGCTGGTGCCATACTGGACATAAGCGTTGGTGCACTTCTTCCCGAAGTTTTGCTCGTAGAAGAGATCCCCCTTGTCGGCGGGACACCGGAAGATCTCCGGGGTACCCTGGTACCGGTAGAGCGGCTTGTTCGTCATCGCCGTAAAGACGTCATAGGTGCCGTCCTTGCCCCCGGCCGAGGCCCAGTCCCGGCAGAGCGGGTAGTTGTCCGTGTGGTCGTCGGCATACATCTGGAACGCCAGGATGACCTGCTTGAGGTTGCTGACGCATTTGACCTGGTTGGCCTTGGCCTTGGCCCGGGCGAGACCGGGCAGGAGCATGCCGGCGAGGATCGCGATGATGGCGATCACAACGAGCAGTTCGATCAAAGTGAACGCGGAGCGGAACCGCGCCGACGGACGCGACAGGGGCAACCGGGGCAACCGGGGCATATGAAAAGCGTGGAAGGAAACACCGTTCCGGTAAAGACCAGAGCCATTGCGAAGGGACTTCGGTTCCCTCCGATGGAAACACCCGGGGAATCCTACCGCTTCCCCAATCCCAAAATCTCTCTCCTCTCTCCGATCTTCCTCCGCGTCGCCGCGCCTCCGTGTGAGTCCCCTCTCCGCGTGTCCGCAAGCCTGATTCGCTCCCTAGATCTGGCGATGGTGGGACAGGACCGGGCTCTGATGCCATGGACGGATGTCAGAGCCCACATCCGATTTCGACGGCGCCTGGAAGGAGGCGACGGAGGTCTTCCTCCCGCAGATCTTCCAGCTCCTGAAACCTGAGGTCCATCGTGGCATCGATTGGTCCAGGCCCCCGGTGTACCTCGACACCGAGCTCCGGAAGGTCTCGCCCGATGCCGAACACGGGCGTCAACACCCCGATCGGCTCATCTCGGTCACCCGCGTCGATGCAAACGCGGAAGACGCCCTCCTCCACCTGGAAGCCCAATCCCAGCAAATCCCGGAGATGGCCCTCCGGATGTTCCGGTACCACACCCGGCTCTTCGAACTCCGCGGCAGACCAGCGGTCAGCCTCGCGATCATCGCCGATGACGATCCCAACTGGCGTCCCACATTCTACGAGCACGGACTGTGGGGGTGCCGCACCCGGTTCGAGTTCCTGTCGTGCAAGCTCCTCGACTTCTCGGACGAGGAGCTATTCGAGAGCCCGAACCCCATCGCCAAGCTCATTCTTGCCCAGCGGATCGCCCAACGAACCTCAAGAAACTCCCCGAAACAGTTTCGGTTGAAACTCCGCTGGCTGGACCGGCTCCTCGAACAGGGATTTTCCGAGGGCGACACCCCGAGGTTGTTCCGAATGCTCGAGCGCATGGTGCCGCTCAGCCGGGACCTCGACATTGAATTCCACCGTCAGCTCAACCACTATCGAACACAGAAAACCATGACCTTCATCACCACATTCGAACAATTCGCCATGGAGAAGGGGCTCTCCCAGGGGCTCTCCAAAGGTCGCGAGGAAGGACTTCAGTCTGGCTGGACCCAGGCTATCAAATCCCTGGTGGCAGCCCGGTTTCCGGACTGGGATCCTGCATGGAACCAGCACTTCGACGCCGTTGAGGACACGACGCGCCTCGAGGAATGGCTTCGACTTGCCGGGACCCTTTCCACAGGACGGGAATTCCTCGCGAGGATCGGCAAACCCCAGGCTTCAATATGACCAAGACAGCAGTCGTGACCGGCGCCGGCAGTGGCGTGGGACGTTCCGTCGCCCTCAAACTCCTTGCGGAAGGTTGGAACGTCACCTTGGTGGGACGCCGTGAAGACGCGCTCCGCGAAACCGCATCCCTCGCCGGGTCCGCCTCAGGGAGGGCACTGGTGTGTCCGACCGACATCGCCGAGGCCCAGGCGGTCCATCGCATGGCCCAATCCACTGACAAGGCACATGGCGACGTTGAGGTCCTGGTCAACGCCGCCGGCACCAACGTTCCCCAGCGGGCGCTCGAGGTGTTGTCGCAGCCCGACTACGAGCTGATGCTCAACACGAACCTCCACGGCGCCTACCACTGCGTGCAGGCATTCCTGCCCGGGATGCGGTCCCGCGGCCTCGGCACCATCGTCAATGTGATCTCCGACGCCGGGAAGCAGGCCTCACCCAAGGCCGGACCCGGCTACGTCATGAGCAAGTTCGGACTCGCCGGCCTCACCCAGGCCATCAACGCCGAGGAACGTGGCCGAGGCGTCCGGGCCATCGGGATCTTCCCGGGGGACATCGACACCCCGCTCCTGGACAGGCGCCCCGTGGTTCCCGACGCCGCCGCGCGGTCTCGCATGATGAAGCCGGAGGACATTGCCGACTGCGTCCTGTTCTGCATCCGACTCCCCCACCACGTGGTCGTGGAAGAGATGATCGTCCGGCCACGGTGATCGCCGGGGAAGCCGGTTCGATCAACCGGCACCAAAGCCAGGAACCCGACCCCGCTCAGCGGAGATGGTCGGCGACCTTGACGCCCTTCTTGAAGGTACCGAAGCCGAACATCGACGGGTTGTAGTCGCCCACGATCGCGACATCCGCCTTCTCAGGCACCTTGAGTCCCGTGAGGTCGTAGGTGGCGTTCACAAACATCCGTCGCAGGTCCTCGCTCTTGAGGTCGATCGCCGCGCCAATGGTCGAGCAGAAGACCCGGGCGGACTTGCCGGCAGGGGCCTTGTACTCGTACAGCCAGGCCAGCGGCATGATCGGCTTCGACAGGTTCGGCGCATCGGTCGGGTTCATGCCCTTGAGGGTCTGCCCCCACAACAGAACCTGCGCCGACTTCGGGAAATCCGCGTTCACGCCGTAGACATCGGTCGGACCCCAGACGTCGGAGACCGACTTCAGGATCGGGTTCGCGCGATGGATGCCGTCGACCAGCCCGCGCGCCGACTCGCTGCCGTGGTTGCCGTGGTGGAACGTCCAGGTCTCCCCCACCGTCAGGCCACCGAACCCGCCGCCGGGGGCCTGCCAGTCGAACTGGGCATAGGGGCTCTGCTTGTTACGGGTATAACTGAAGGCGTGGGTGGCGGTGCGGACCACAATCATCGGCTTGCCGGCATCCATGTGGTCGACCAGGTGCTTCATGTCGGCATCCGGCAGCTCGCGGAACCGGAACTGGTTCACGACCAGGTCGGCCGAGCCGATCAGGTGCATGCCGGGGATGTTCGTCTGGTTGTTCGGATTGATCGTCCCGTCGGCATCCTGGGTGAACAGCACCGTGCAGCGGAACCCGTGGCGCTGGCTCAGGATCTTGGCCAGCTGGGGCAGTCCCTCCTCGGACCGGTACTCCTCGTCGCCGCTCAGGAGGACCACGGTCTTGCCGTTGCCCTTCCCTGCGGGCTCATAGGTCGCCCACTGCTGCGCGATGAGACCGAACGGGAGCGCGAGGAGGGAGGCGAGGAGGGGGAGACGTGACATGGTGGGGAGTCTGGACGACCCGAGTGCCGGGTTGAATCGAAAATTCTTGGGCCGATCGGAATCCTGTGCCAGCACCGGCTCGCCTCCCGAGGGCCGAAAGCGGTATTCCAAAGCGCACATGAACCGAGTCCTTGTCCTCTTCGATTCCCAGACCGGAAACGTCCGCCGCATGGCCGAACTCGTCGCCGAAGGCGCCCGGACCATCGCCGACACCGAGGTGCGGCTGCGATCGGTCGAGGAGGCCACGGCCGACGACGTGCGCTGGTGTGACGGGCTTGCGGTGGGGAGTCCGACCAACATGGGCATCCTGTCGTGGAAGATGAAGCGGTTCTGGGACGAGACGATGGGGCCGGCCTGGATGCAGGTGGACGGCAAGATCGCCTGCGCGTTCAGCAGCGCCGGGGGCTGGGGCGGCGGGATGGAGCTGGCCTGCCAGTCAATCCTCACCGTGCTGATGAACTTCGGGTTCCTGACCTTCGGCGTCACCGACTACGCCGGGAAGAAGATGACCCTCCACTATGGCGCCGTGGCCGCTAAGGAGCCGCGCGAACCGGAGACTCTGGAGTCCTGCCGGATCCTGGGCCGTCGCCTCGCCGAATGGACCGCCGTGATGGCCCACGGCCGCAAGGACGAGCACCCCGCCGCCAAGTCGATCCCCCGGATGCCCCCACAGTAGGAGCGGCACCTCCAACGCAGCGGCTTAGACCTCCACCCACTGACCCGATTCGGCCGAGCGAACCGCAGCATCCATGACCCGCTGGGTGGCGGCGCCGTCGTGGAAGGTGATCGCAGAGGGACGCTGCTCCCGGATAGCATTGATGAACTCGACCGCCTGGTCGTAGCGGAACGACACCAGCGGATCCCCAACGCCCGGATCCCGAGGACTCCCCGGCCAGACCCAGAACTCCTTCGGGACCATCAACGGCTTCAGCCCCGGTCCGCCCAGCTTACCCGACTGCAGCTCGTTCCACTTTCCGGTCGTGAACTGGAACGTCCCCGCACTGCCGTTGAGTTCCACGTAGTCGAGACTGCGCCACGATTCGTTGTGACCGCTCGCCAGCTTCGAGCTCTCCAGCACGCCGGTCGTACCAGTCGAGAACTCCGCCAGGATCGCCACCCAGTCGTCGGTGTCGTTCGGCGCCCCATCCCGGACCGGGGTCAGGTTGCGGAGATTGGCCACCAGACGCGTCATCGGTCCCACCAGATGGTGTGCAAAGTTGATCCGGTGACTGAGCATGTCCCCGATCTCCCCCGTGCCCGCGAGCTTCCGAACCTGTCGCCACCCCAGGTTGCGGGTGCCCCAGTCCTGGAGCCTCAGGCACCGGTAGTGATACGGCGTCCCCAGCTCCCCCTGGTCGATCAGGTGCCTCAGGTACCGCATCGCGGGCACGAACCGGTAGGTGAAGGCGGTCATGTGCCGCACCCCCGCCCGATCCGCCTCGTCCGCCATCCGCTGGGCATCCGTGGCATTCAACGCGAGGGGCTTCTCACACAGCACATGCTTGCCGTGGCGTGCCGCCGTGATGGCGATGTCGGGATGCAGGAAGTTCGGGGTCGCAATGATCACCGCGTGGACATCGTCACGGGTGACCACCTTTTCCCAGGAGGTCTCGGCCACCGGGGCGCCGGTCTGCGTGCGGGCGGCCTCGAGCGTCGCCGGATTGGCGTCGCACAGGGCGTGGACCCGGACGTCGGGGCACAGGGCGAGGCCCGGGAGATGGTTCTGCAGGGTGATGCCGCCGGCGCCGATGATCGCGATGTTGAGGGTGGACATGGAACTGTGCGGTCAGACTCCGGAAACAGTCCGGAGCCGACAAGCGTGAAGCCCGGGTGGCGGACCGGATAAAGAGCGCCCCCTCCGAATGAACGAACGCTTCCTGAACCAGATCGCCACCGAACTCAATGCCCCCGTCACGAAGATTGCCGCCTCGTCCGGTTGCTCGCCGAGGGGCCGACCGTGCCCTTCGTAGCCCTGACCCACGGGAGGTGAGAGCCTTGGCAACCGATAAGGGGATCAGACGCCGAATCCCTTTGGATCAGTTTTACGAGGTCACGTCAGCGGCGCTCCGGGGTCCCCAGTGTCACTTTCATTGTCAGTCGGGGGTTCTGGAGGGTAGTCAGCCCACAAAACGTTCTAGTTTCTAGGGAAAATGCGCCGGAGGTGACGGTCGGATCGCAACGGACCGGAAGACGCGATCCAGGATCCGGTCGAGCGGGGGGCTCGTCCTAGTTCTTCCACCAGGGTTTCGCCGCGAGCAGGAAGTGTCCGGCAGCCATGTAGGGGCCACCGAGGACATGTTTGAGCGGGAATCCGGACGGGAGATTGGACCCCCGCATGACCTCGAGGTAGAAGCGGCCCCACTCGAAATCCAGATCCGCGATGTAGCTGGAGAGGAGCGGTTTGTCGGCCCAGTACGGCGAGAGGTAGACGGCCTCGATCGGACGTCGGGCCTCGGTGAAGACGAAGAAGTCCTCCCGGCGGTTCCGGACGTTGGCGTCCGCGGTGTCCGCCACCCGAAGCGAGGTCCAGACACACTCCCGGGGTCCATACCACGCCACGGCCCAGGGGACGTCGCTCATGAAGAGGGTCGATTTGGGAGTGAAGTCGGCGAACTCGCGGATGACGCTTGGGCGGTAGGGTTCGCTCAGCGAGAGACCCTTGGGGGGGAGGATGCCGATCAGGAACGGCGCGGAAAAGACCGTGACCAACCCCCACAGGGACCAGGTGCGGAGGAATGGATACTCCCACTCGATCTGGTCGATCAGGGTGATGAGGAATCCCGCGCCCCAGACCATGACACCGGGTGCCAGGACCACGAGAAGGTCCTCCGAGGTGACCGGACCAAACTCCTTTGTGATCCAGCCCCGGACCCCGGCCTGGACGAGGACGACCGTCACCAGCATGGCGACCAGCGCTCCCCTCAGGCGGTTCAGGCTGGGGTTGCCGAAGGGCACAAGGAGTCCGACGAGGAAGACGAGGCTGACCCAGGTCCCACCCATGCGGATGAGTTCGTTGCCGAGGATTTCGCTGACACCGGTCCGCACCTTGAAAATGACCTCCCAGATGAGGTCACGATCGAGCTCGGGATGCTGGGAACGCTGCAGGCGGTCGCCAGGGAACGAGTCGGTGCCGGCCAGAACGGTGAACCCCGCGGTGCCGAAGGGGTGTCCACAGGCCGAGAGATTCCGGGCGATCCACGGAGCCGCAAGGATGAGGAAGGCCACCAGGGCGAGTCCGAGCACGCGGCCACGGATGCCGATGCCGCGCCACGCGAGGAAGCCGGTGACCGGCACCACGAGCCAGCCGAAGGAATACTGGGTCAGGAACATCAGCCCCACCATCCCGCCCGCTCCGGCCGCAAGGAGCAGGAGCCGACCCCGACGCGGGACCTCGGAGGCGGCCTCCCGCTCGAAGCCCAGCAGCAGGTGCAGGAGGAGCAGGAGAAAGACCATCAGCAGCAGGGTGGGAAGGCCCGAGTTGGCGAACTGCCAGAAGAGGTTGGTCCCGACGATCAGCGCGGCCGCCAAGGCACCGGCCGTGGCGTCGAACAACCGCGTCCCAAGCCACCCCGCAAGCGCCACGACGAGGGCGAAGAAGCCCAGGTTCATCACGGAGATGACCGCCTCCTCCATCGGACGCCGATAGAACTCGTTGGAGGGAAGCTGGGCCCACCAGGACACCGGCATGGCCTTGAACACCACCGCCAGGATCGCGGGATAGAGCGGGGGGTTCTCGAGATCCGGATGACGGGTCAGGAGGACCGCCCGGGGATCCACCCCCTTGCGGACCGCCTGGTCCTCGAGGAGATGGACGCTGAGGGGACGGATGAAGCCCGTGGTATAGCCCTGGCCGGCGGCCAGGTTCCGTCCCAGCTGGGCCAGGTCCATGGCCTCGGGGGCCCGGAAATTCTTCGCCTCGTTGTTCTGGTACAACGCGATGGCAATCCCGACCAGAACCACCGTCAGCAGGCGACGGAGCCAGACCCGCCCCATCCCCTCCTCCAGATAGTGGACGAAGGTCTGGGTGCCTCTCGGGGGGCTTGGAGGGTTCGTCATGTCGGACCCTCAGTGTGGTCAGGACAGAACCCGTTGTGAAGAGGACGGTTCGGAAATCCCGCCCCAAAAATCCAGCGGAACACCCGTCACCCAGGGCCTGGCGCTGCCCTGGGGAATTCTAGCGCAGCCGGGTGGAATGCTCCTGCATCCACATCACGTCGCGGTTGTTGCCTTGGGTTCCGGACTGGACCCAGGACCCCTTCTTGACCGGAGGCATCGTGCGGGGATCCGCCCACTTCTTGATCTCTGAATGGCCGTCCGCGAAGGAGAAGCCCCCCGCACGGTTGTGGTAGCTGGCCGGGACATCAACCATCCGGATCGAGCCGAGGTTGACCTTCTTGGCATAGATCGAGTTCTCCATCGAAACGACGAAGAAGCCGTCATTGATGCTGTCCTCACGCTCGTCGAGCAGCACGTAGGTCATGGCCGGACCCGGATCGTTCATGCTGCTGGCCTTGGTGAAGACGTTCCATGGCTCGTTCGCCCACCCGCCATCCGTGCCCTTGTTGCCACCGGTCCAGATGCTCATCGACATGCTCCGGACCCGCGGGACCTTGTTCTTGCTGCGGTCGATGGCCATGCTCATGTCCGACGGGCATTTCCAGATCGCCCGGGTCTGTCCCGTGTAGCGCCACAGCGGACTCTGAACCAGCCAGTTGGTGTTCCAGTTCCCATCGGCGCTCAGGTTCCCGATGTCGAGATCGCCCTGGACCCAGGCGCCGTCCGAGGTGTTCGGATTGACCTCGGGCGCGTAGGCATAGAGCAGCTGGTCGTTGTTGTCGGAATTGTAGAGCGCCCACCCCAGCAGCAGCTGCTTGTGGTTGTTCATGCAGTTGATGCCCTGGGCCTTGGTCTTGGCCTTTCCGAGCGCGGGCAGGAGCATGCCGGCGAGGATCGCGATGATGGCGATGACGACGAGCAGCTCGATCAGGGTGAAGGCGCGGCGGCCGAGGCTGGAAACGGTGTGCATGGATCGATGGAGCGCCCTCCAGAATGGAACCGAAGGAGCCATGTCCGTAACGTCCGCGCACGATCCCGGAAATTCAAGAGACAAGGCGGGGGACACCGGATCCGACCGTCCCTTACTCACTCGAGCTCGATGCCGACCGGACAGTGGTCCGATCCGAGGACCGCGGACCGTATGAAGGCGGACCGGAGCCGGGTCCGCATCCGGGCGCTCACCAGAACGTAGTCCAGCCGCCACCCTACGTTCCGACTGCGTGCCCCACCCATTGGACTCCACCAGGAATAGTGTCCCGGACCCTTCTCGAACTCCCGGAAGGTGTCGACGAACCCATCGGCGATCAGCGCATCCAGGCCCAACCGCTCCTCCGCGGTGAACCCGTGGTTGCGGACATTCGCCTTCGGGTTGGCGAGATCGATCTCGGCGTGCGCCACGTTGAGGTCGCCACAGAACACCACCGGCTTCCTCGCCTCGAGCCCTGACAGATAGGCCCTGAAGTCGCGGTCCCACTCCATCCGGTACGGCAGACGGGTCAGCTCCCGCTGGGAGTTCGGGGTGTACACGTTCACCAGGAAGAATCCGTCGAACTCCGCCGTGAGGACCCGACCCTCCTGGTCATGGCGGACGATGCCGATCCCCGGAGTCACCCGCAGCGGACGATGGCGGGTGAGGATCGCGGTTCCTGAATACCCCTTCTTCTCGGCACTGTTCCAGAAGGCCTCGTAGCAGGAGGGCCAGACCGGAGCCACGTCACCCGCCGTGCACTTGGTCTCCTGGAGACACAGGATGTCCGGCCCTTCCTCCTCGAGGTACGTCAGCAGGGTCTTCTTCAGGACCGCGCGGAGGCCGTTGACGTTCCAGGAGATGAGCTTCATGGGCCAAGAGTGACGACGACCCACGGGGGGCCGAAGCGAATTCCGGCGGGCTACAGGGTCGGGGGCACGAAGGGCAACGGGACGACCTCCACCGGCCATTCCCGTTCCGCGAGGCGGACCACGAGCGCGGTCCCGGGGGCGACGGATTCCCGACGCACATAGCCGAGGGCGAGGATCGTTCCACCCCCCCCGGAAAGGCGGGCACTCGTGAGGTATCCCGCCTCCCGGCCGTCGCGGAACAGCTTCGTCCCCTTCGGCGGAAGGGTCCCAAGATCCGCTGGCAGACGGAGTCCACACAGCCGCTTGGCCACCTGTCCGTAGGTCCGCAGCCGTGCGATTGTCTCCTGCCCCGTGTAGCAGCCTTTCGAGTAGCTGATGTGCGTGGCCTCCAATCCCGCCTCCGGAGGCAGGTTGGTCTCGTCCATGTCGACCGGGAACCGCGGGATTCCGGACTCGAACCGGACCCGGTCCAGGGCCTCGAACCCCGCAAGGCACCCCCCGCGCTGACGGGCCGCCGCAACGGCCTTGTCGAGGACCGCCGCGAGCGCATCCGTGGGGATGAAGAGATCGAACCCCGGCAGCCCCGCCCTCGAGCGCCGGATGACATACAGGTCACCCAGGGTCGGGTGGTTCCGATGGACCACACCCAACGGGGCCTCCGGAAGGACATCGACCAGCTCGAGGCTGCGCACCGCCGCATCGGACAGCGGTCCCTGCACCGACAGCAGTCCGTAATAGGGCCGCACGTCCACGACCTGCACGTCCTCGGCCACGATGTGGTGTTCCAGCCTCGCCTTGAGGGAGTCGACCAGGCCGGGTTCGAAGTCGAGGAGCAACTCCTCCGCCAGGGCGAACACATGGACGTCCGCAACGAGCCGTCCCTTGGGCGAACAGAACGCCGCCGGACACCCGGATCCGACCGTCAACGACCGGATGTCGTGGGTGACCTGTCCGTTGAGGAGGCGGACCCGATCGGCGCCGGTGAGGCAGAGTCGTCCACGGAACCCGAGGTCGAGGACGGCGACGGCGGACCGCAGGGCCCGGTACTCGGCGGCGGGATCCCCGTAGTCGGAGACGATCTCCTCGCCACCCAGGACGGAGAACCGTCCTCCGAGGGCTTCGTGCGCCTCATGCAACACGGATGATGTCATGGAGGGGGATCGTATCGCCGAACCCCTGAAACGGAAAGGCACGCCCCACAGCGGCACCTGGCACCGCGCGTTTCCGTTGCGATCTCGTTTTGTCCTTTGCCGGGTTCCAGCGGCATCAGTAGCGTCCGCACTTCCTTTCCGAGGCCGCCCGATGAGTGACAAACCGGACTACAAGAATTCCCTGAACCTGCCCACCACCGGGTTCCCGATGCAGGCCAATCTCGTCCAGCGGGAGCCCGAACGTCTCGCCCGATGGGAGGCCGAGGACCTGTACGGACAGATCCAGTCGGCCCGCAAGGATGCCGAGCCATTCGTCCTGCACGACGGTCCGCCCTTTGCCAACGGCGACGTGCACATCGGCACCGCGCTCAACAAGATCCTCAAGGACCTCGTCCTCAAGTCACAGACCCTCCGCGGCCGACGCGCGCCCTATGTCCCGGGCTGGGACTGCCACGGGCTCCCGATCGAGTCCCGCGTCACGCAGGAGCTCCGGGCCGCGGGACAGGCCGACTCCTCGCCCGCCACCATCCGGTCGGCCTGCGAGGCCTATGCCCGGAAGTACATCGACCTCCAGCGGACCCAGTTCAAGCGGCTGGGGGTGCTGGGCGACTGGTCGAACCCCTATCTGACCCTCGACCGTGCCTACGAGGCCGAGGAGCTCCGGCTCTTCGCCGACCTCGTGGACCGGGGCTTCGTCTACCGGGGAAAGAAGCCCGTGTATTGGAGCATCCCGTTCCGGACGGCCCTCGCCGAGGCCGAGGTGGAATACGCCGACCACGTCAGCCAGAGCGTCTATGTGAAGTTCCGACTCAAGGGCGAACCGAACACGTTCCTCCTGATCTGGACGACCACGCCCTGGACCCTCCCAGCCAATCTCGCCGTCGCCTTCAACCCCTCGTTCCACTACTCGCTGGTGATGGTCGAGGGAGGCGCCTACCTCGTCGCGAACCCACTGCTCTCCACCGTGGCTGCCAAGCTGGGCTGGGACGGCTACCAGATCGTCCGCACTGTCGGCCCCGAGGAACTGGAGCAGCTGGTCTACGAGCATCCGTTCTGCAACCGGACCGGCCGGCTGCATCCCGCCGGCTTCGTCACAAGCGACACCGGCACGGGCTTCGTCCACATCGCGCCCGGACACGGCATGGACGACTACCAGCTCGGCCTGAAGGTCGGCCTGCCGATCTATTGCCCCGTGGATGACGAGGGACGTCTGGCGTGGACGCCCGACCTGCCCCGGGAGCAGCAGATGCCGGAGGCGCTGATTGGGAAATCGACGCTGGAGAAGAACCACAAATCCGACGCCAACGAGGCGGTGATCGAGCTGCTGACCGAGCATCAGGCCCTCGCGTTCCGCGAGGCCTATCAACACAGCTACCCGAACTGCTGGCGATCCAAGACCCCGATCATCTTCCGGGCCACGGACCAATGGTTCATCAGCATGTCCCACACACCCGCCGACACCGGCAAGACCTTCCGGGAGCTCGCGGTCGGGGTCGTCGAACGCGATGTGCGCTGGATCCCGGACTGGGGCCAGGGCCGCATCCGGGGCGCCGTCGAGTCCCGACCCGACTGGTGCATCTCCCGGCAGCGTTCCTGGGGTGTGCCGATCCCGGCGTTCTACGACGCCGCAGGAGAACCGATTCTCAACGCGGCCATCGTGCGCAAGGCGGCTGACCTCATCCAACAGGAGGGAAGCAATGCGTGGTTTGCCACCCCTGCGGACGCGCTCTGGACCCGGTGTCGTCCCGAAGGCTGGACCGGACCCGAGGCCGTGCGGCAGGGCACCGACACGCTGGACGTCTGGATCGACTCCGGAAGCTCGTCGCGCGCCGTCCTCCAGCAGCGTTCCGAACTCCGCTCCGGGACCCGGTGGCAGGCCGACATGTACCTCGAGGGCTCCGACCAGCACCGCGGCTGGTTCCAGTCCTCCCTGCTGCTGTCTCTTGCCGGGAACGGCTCGGCGCCGTTCCGGTCCGTGCTCACCCACGGCTTCATGGTCGACGAGGACCGCGAGAAGATCTCGAAGTCCAAGCAGGGCGCCGGGGGCTACCAGAAGCCCCAGACCGCCGAGCGCTATGTGAAGGAATTCGGGGCCGACGTCGTCCGCCTCTGGGTCGCGTCGCAGGACTACCGCAACGACATCGTCGTCAGCGAGGAGCGTCTCAAGAAGGTGGGTGAGACCTACCGGCTGCTCCGCAACACCCTCCGGTACCAGCTGAGCAACCTGGCCGACTTCGATCCTTCGACCCACGCGGTGGCGGACGACGCCCTGACGGGACTGGACCGGTGGATTCTCGACGAATTCTCGCGGCTCGAGGTGGAGGTGGCGCGGGCCTACGAGGCCTACGAGTTCCACGTCGTCTACCAGCGGCTGTCCCAGTTCGCAGCGGTCCAGCTGAGTGCGACCTACCACGACCTCGTGAAGGACCGTCTCTACACCGAGGCGGCGACCTCGCCACGGCGTCGCAGCACCCAGACGGCCCTCCATCGAATGGTCACCCGGCTGAGCCAGATGCTGGCCCCGATGCTGGCGTTCACCTCGGACGAGGCCTGGAGCTTCATCCAGAAGACCCCGGTCCATTCCGTGCACCTGTCGACCTGGGTCCCGGGTTCACCGCTGCTCTCGCAGGAGGAGACCGGTCGATGGGAGATACTCTTCGGGATCCGGACGCGGGTGCTGCCCGAACTCGAGAAGGCCCGCCAGGCCAAGCGCATCGGCAAGGCGCTGGATGCCCGGGTCGAGCTGGGACTGGAGTCGGTAGAGTTTGGTGTCGCCAAGGACCATCGTTCGGATCTCCAGGAACTCCTGAACGTGTCGGGCCTCGAGGTCCAGGAATCCCAGACCGGGGCCGTCACGGTCCATCCCGCCAGCGAGGCCGGATGGCAGAAGTGCGACCGGTGCTGGCACTGGGATCCCGCCATCGGCCAGGAGCCCGGCCACCCGGGCGCGTGTCCGCGCTGCATCCAGGCGCTGCGGTCGCTGTCCCTCGCGTAGCCCCATGGGGCTCAAGGACCGCACGGCGGAGGCCAGCGGCGTCAGAGGACCTTCAGGACGACCACGGTGAGGTCGTCGGTCTGCGGCTCGGGAGACGAGAAGGTCCGGGCTGCGGTGCAGACGGCCTCCACGATCTCGGCCGCCGGACGATCCCGGTGGGAACGGACCACCTCGACCGCCCGTTCCATGCCGAAGATCTCATCATCGGGACGGATCGCCTCCTCGATCCCATCGGTCAGCAGCAGCAGGATGTCTCCAGGCTGCAGAGCCACCTCTCCGCCCGACGGATAGGGCACATCGCCCTGGCGGCCGAGGGGCCGTCCCGTCCGGCCCAGGACCGACCGCACCGCCCCGTCCTGACCGATCAGCAGTCCGGCCGTGTGCCCTGCATTGGCGAACTGGAGCCGCCGCTGGGCCGACAGTAGACGCAGGAACAGCAGGGTGATGAATCGCTCCCGACCAAGGTCGTCGCGGAGCAGTTCCTGCGTTCGGGTGAGGACCTCGCCAGGACCTGCGGTGCCGCGGGCGACCAGACGCAGGTAGGCGCGGGCCTCGGCCATGAGGAGCGACGGCCCGAGCCCATGGCCGCTCACGTCCGCGATGACCATCCCGAGGCAGTCCGGGTCGATCGGGAAGAAGTCGAAATAATCCCCTCCCGTGGCTTCGGCGGGGTGAGACGCCCCGGCGATGTCATAGCCCGCCAGACGGGGGGCCTCCTTCGGAAACAGGCGCTGCTGGATCTCCCGCGCGGCCGCGAATTCCTCACGGCTCCTCCGGATCTCCTCCGCCGCCCGGCGCCGCTCGGTCACATCACGGGAGAAGATCACCACCCAGAGATCCGATCCCATCCGCATCTCGGTGAGGGCCAGGTCGATGTCGACCTTCGACCCGTCCCGACGACGCGCCACGGTCTCGTTCGACTTGGCGGTCCCCGAGGCGCGGAAGGCCTGCCACCAATGTCCAGGAGGCAGTTCGGACGGCTGGAGGACGTCCAACCGGAGACCCACGAGGTCGGCGGGATTCCAGCCGAAGACCGGCAGGTTGGCGGGATTGGCGAACCGGATGATGCCCAAGGCGTCGAGCAGCAGAACGGCGTCCGTGGAGTTGTCCCAGACCGACCGGTAGCGGAGCTCGCTCTCGCGAAGGGCTTCCTCCGCGGCGCGACGGGCCCTGCGGATGTCGGCCTCCTTGAGCTCGCGCTGCACCGCCGGCACCAGCCGACCCAGGGCCCCCTTCATGAGGAAGTCGTGGGCCCCAGCCTTCATCGCATCGATCGCCACCCCCTCCTCGATGCCCCCGGAAATAATGATGAACGGGATGTCGCGTGCGACCCGCTGGACCACCTGGAGCGCCTCCGGGGCGCTGAACCCGGGCATGGTGTGGTCGCACAGGATCAGGTCCCAGTCCTCGCCAACCAAGGCCCGTTCAAGGTCCACCGCCGTCGAGACCCGACGGGAGGCCACCTCCCAGCCGCCGGTCCGAAGGAGCGTCCCCAGAAGGCGGGCATCGAATTCCGAATCCTCCACGATCAGGACCCGAAGCCGGGTCACCGGCTGGGGCGACGTCGGGGACGGGGAGGGGGTCGACATTCGGGTCCTGGGATCGACGCCTCAGTTGCCCTTGGCGCGCCAGAACAGCTGGGACACGCCGGTGTTCGAGACGATTGAGACGCGCTCCGGAGTCCCGACGCCCTTGCCCGTGACGCGGAAGGCCTCGGACCACGTCCGGAGATCCGCGGAGGATTCCACGACGACCGGTGCACCCGAGGTGCCTAGGATCTCGAGGATGAGGGAGTTGCCGGAGCGGACCACCCTCAGGTTCGGCAGCGTCACAGGATCGGGCGTCGCCGTCACCTTCACATAGAAATTGGCCGGAGTCCCGGAGCTCAGCATGTAGATCATCCACGAGTCATCCGTCACACCGTCCTTACGCCAATAGTCCGCGTAGCTGCCCTTGTAGCCGTTCGCGAGCGGAGCCCCGATCTCGATCGGGTTGACCACCAGAGGCATGACTAGGTTGCCGGGCACCTGCTGGATGCCGGTGAAGCGGATCGTCCAGGTGAAGGAGTCTGGGACCCGGACGAGAGGGGTGAGGCTGGAGGTCTGGCCTCCCGGCTTGAGCGTGAACGGTGCGCTTTCCCAGAGGAGGGTCTTCGGCCTGTAGGCGAAGTGGGGGCCGTCCAAGGCATCGGTTCCGTCATTGGCATAGAACCGCACCACGGCGTTCACGACGGCATTGGTCGGAAACTCGCCATAGGTCCCGATGTCGAATTGCGTCACCCACCGTTCCGTCCCCGCGAGCGCGATTTCATCCCCATGCTCCACCAGCAGCGAGACGCTGTCCTTGCTCATCCCGGCGAGGGCGGTGTTGTCGTAGACGACGGCGGCCCGGAGGCCGGCGAACGGCAAGGTCGACAGAAGGAGGGGGAGGAACAGGGAACAGACCCATCGGGCGATCCAGCCGCAAGGTTTGGTCTTCATTCGAAGGAAGCCCGACAACTTGAGCTGGTGCCCCGGCCAGGACTTGAACCTGGAACCAACTGATTAAGAGTCAGCTGCTCTGCCATTGAGCTACCGAGGCCCGCTCCGTGGGCCGCAAAAACTGCTGAGACGTTTCCCGATTGTCAACGCTCTCGTGGAACTGTCTTCATCACCGCTTCGATTTATCGAGTCCAAACCGTCGACCGCGTCGACCGAACCCGTTCCGCCCCCATGTCCTCCAGACTCCGACTCGTGTTCATGGGAACACCCGACCTCGCCCGGGTCATCCTTGACGGCATTGCATCGGAACCGTGGGTCCAGCTCGACGCGGTCGTCTCGCAGCCGGACCGCCCCTCGGGACGCCATCTCCACCCGACCCCATCGGCGGTCTCCGCCGCGGCTCTCGCACGGGGTCTGCCGCTGCTGCGTCCCGACAGGGCGCGCGACCCGGGGTTCATCAGCCGGATCCAGGAGCTGAAGCCGGACGTCATCCTGGTCGCGGCCTATGGCCAACTTCTCCCGCGAGCCCTCCTGGAGATCCCGCGCCTCGGGTGCCTGAACGTCCACACCTCGCTCCTGCCCCGATGGCGCGGTGCGGCCCCCATCCAGTGGGCCATCGCCTCGGGGGACGCCGAGACCGGGGTCAGTCTCATGAGGATGGACGAGGGGCTCGACACCGGCCCCGTGATCGCGACACGTCGCACCCCGATCGGCGACACCGAGACATCGGCCGCCCTGCACGATCGCCTCGCTCTGCTGGGAGTCGACCTCGTCCGGGAAGAGATTCCACCCTACGCCGCCGGCCTGCGGACTCCGGTCCCTCAGCCGGTGGACGGAGTCACCCTCGCGCCGAAGATCACGCGGGAGGATGGGCGGCTGGACTGGACCCGACCCGCCGGGGAGCTTGCACGCCGCCTGAGGGCCTTCACCCCGTGGCCCGGAGCCCATTGCTCGATCCCCGCCGAGCCGAGGCCGAAGCTGCTCAAGGTCCACTCGGCCCACCTCGTCCAGACGGCGACCCGGGCCGAGCCCGGGACCGTGATCACCCGGGAGCCCAACGGTCTTGTCGTGGCCTGCGGCACCGACGCGCTCGTCCTTACCGAGGTCCAACCGGAAGGCGGACGCCGGATGGCCATCCGGGATTTCCTGGCCGGACACCCGCTGGAACGCCTCGCCTGAACCAGGGCCGAGCCACCGGAACCTGACCCCTTGCCCGCTCAACCCCTCAGGCGCCAGTAGATCGCCTTGAGGTATTCCGCCTCCCGGAACGTCGCCGCGTGGTCCTGCGGATGTCCCTCGGTCAGGAATTCCTCTGCCGGACGACCCGCCCCAAGGAGGACCTCCCGGACGGTTCCATAGAACTCATCCGAGGACACATGGGCGCTGCACGAGGCGGCCAACAACACGCCGCCGGGCTGCACCCAGTCGAGCCCGCAGCGCACCAGCCTCCGATAGGCCTCGATGGCCCCGGCCCGCTCCGCCTCCGACTTCGCGAGGGACGGGGGATCCAGGATGACCAATCCAAACCGACGGGAGGGGCGGGCCGACAACCAGTCGAACGCATCGGCCTGGACCTGCTCGTGGACGGCCCGCTTCACGGAGGCGACCTCCGTGTTGAGGGCGAAGTTCCGTCGGGCCTGTGCCAGCGCATGGGATGAGATGTCGACATCGACCACGCGCCCGGCACCCCCCCGAGCCGCGTAGAGGCTGAACCCACCGGAGAAGCTGAAGACGTTGAGCACCTCCTGTCCCGACGACAGGGTCTCGACCCGGCGGCGGTTCTCGCGCTGATCGAGGAAGAACCCGGTCTTCTGCCCCTTCACCACCTCGGATTCGAACCGCAACCCAGATTCGAGGAAGGTCACCCGCTCGGCGACGTCCTCCCCGTGCAGGTTCTGTCCGTCCCGATAACCTGCCACGGCCGCCGCGGACTGTGAGTTCCGACTCAGCCGGAGGACGATCCGATCCGGACCCAGTTCCTCCCGGAGCCAGACCACGAGGTCCGAAACCCGGGGAAGCCAGACCGGCGAATAGATCTTCAGCACGAGCGTCGAGCCGTACCGGTCGAGGACCAGCCCCGGCCACCCGTCACTCTCCCCATGGATCCACCGGAACCCGGTCGTCGCCTCGTCGAACCACGGACGCCTCCGTTCGAGCGCCAACCGCAGACGGCCCCGCCACCAGTCGACGTCGCACCGTACCGGTCTGCCGACATGGAGCACCCGGAGGCGCAGCGGCGAGTCGGGATCCCAGAGCCCGAGGGCGAGGAATCGGTCGTGGCGATCGTAGACGACGGCCAGATCCCCGGCGGCACCAGGACCGCTCTGGTTGCGCACCGAGCTCTCGTAGACCCAGGGGTGCCCCCGACGCACCGCCGATTCTCCGGGTGGGGAGAGTCGGAGGTGGAGTGGACGGGATGGATGGGGCGGGGTGTTCACGGTCAGTCACGGCACACGCGGTCCGGCTTCAGGACGGCAGCAGCACGAAATCCTCGGCTTTCTCCTCGTATTCCGAGACCTCCGTGTCCTGGTCCGACTCCACCGGCGCAAACCGCTCGGAGTGGAAGCCCAGTTCACCGTCCATTCCCTGTTTCAACGCCGGGTCCCGCTGATTGACGATCTCCTCCAGCAGCACGCCGATCTCACCGTCCTTCTTTCCGCTGCCCGCCCGGGTGTAGTTGCCGCGCCCGATGTAGACGCCCCGGACCGTGTAGACGGAATCCTTCTTCGGGAGATGGGTGAACAGGAGCTTCGCCATCGGCGGGAACTCATCGTTGATGCAGAAAACCTTCTGTCCTTTCGAAAACACGGGAGGGACCCTAGTCCAAACAGTCCACGCCGGGAACCTCCGCTTCTCGGGATCGGGTCGACCCACCGGATCGTTGGACCGGGAGCGTCCACCACCCTTCGGATGTCCCCTCTCCACGAAAGCAGCCTTGCCTGCCCACCCGCCCCCCATAGCCTCCAACCCGTTCCCGGAGACCGCACCGCGTGGCGGGCTCACCGGGCTCAGCGCACCACGGCCCATGGACCCCGGACAGCCCACCCGCCCCGAACCAACGGTGAAGCCCTCCCCGGAGGTCCGGCTTTCCGCACAGCTCGCCGAGACCAACCGCGAGCTGGAATCCCTCAGCTATTCCATCTCGCATGACCTGAGATCCCCGCTGCGCGCCATCGATGGGTTCGCCCAGGCGATCGAGGAGGATGTTGGGGCCCAGCTCCCGGAGGAATCCCGTCGACACCTGGCCATCGTCCGGGAAGAGGCCGGTCGCATGGGACGCCTGATCGACGACCTCCTGGCCTATTCACGGCTCCTCCGCTCACCCTGCCAGCCCACGACGGTCGACATGGCCGCGGTGGCGGGACGGATCCTCGCCGAGCTTTCGTCCACCCATCCGGTCGAAGGGGTCCGAATCGGGTCGCTTCCCCCCGCACAGGCCGACCCGGCACTGGTCCATCAGCTCTGGAGACATCTAATTTCGAATGCCCTGAAGTTTTCGGCGCGCCAGCCCATGCCTGCGGTGAAGATCGATGCCGAGGGAACCGGCCCATTGGCCGTGTATCGGATCCAGGACAATGGGGTGGGCTTCGACATGCAGTACGCCCAGAGGCTGTTCGGTCTCTTCCAGCGGCTCCACCAGGCGGGGGATTTTGCGGGCAACGGGGTCGGACTGGCCCTCGCGCGCCGGATCGTGGACCGCCACGGGGGACGAATCTGGGCCGAGTCCACGCCGGGGGGCGGCGCCGCCTTTTTCTTCACGCTGGGCGGAGCTGCCTGAGCCCGGCCAAAATGGGGCCAAAATGGGGCCCACAGGGGTCCCATACCCAGGAGTCCAGGCTGGTCCTCCCCGCGCGTCCCTCGCAGACTCGATCCGTGATCCGAAGACCGGGGATTGCGGTCCTTCTGCTGCTGTCGGCCGTTGCGACGGTCCTCATCGCATGCTTTCCCACTGCCCCGAAACCCGCTACCCCGCACCGGTTCGAATCGAAGGTCGCCGGTTTTGAGGCCCACGACCGCACCCACGGCGCGCCTCGAGATCCGATCCTCTTCGTGGGCAGCTCCAGCATCGAGAAATGGCCGGACCTGGGGTTGGCCTTCCCGGATCGACGCGTCCTGAACCGTGGGATCTCCAGCTTCAAGCTCGAGGATCTCCTCCACTTTTTCGACCGCCTTGTCCTTCCGTACCATCCCAGAGTGGTCGTGCTCTATGGGGGCGACAACGACCTCGATGCCGGGCTCTCGGTAGAGACGACGCTGTCCCTCTACCGGGAGTTCCTTGGACGGGTGGATCGGGCGTTTCCCGGAACCCCGATTGTCCTGCTGGCCGTGAAGGCCAGCCCGAAACGGATCCAGCAGCTCGGGCTCCAGCTGGACCTCAACCGGCGTCTCGTGGAACTCGCCCGGTCCCGGCCTCGGACCGAGTATGTTGATACGTTCACGCCGCTTGTGGATGCCGCGGGGCGCCCCGATCCCAGGTGGTTCCTCGCAGACGAGCTGCATCTGAACGCCGGGGCGTACGCCGTATGGGACGAGTGCCTCCGTCCGGTCCTCGCCCGCCTCCGGGAAACCTCCGTCCCAAAAAGACCATGAAGGGCCGTCTCGTCTATCCCTTCCTTCTGGCGGTCGTGGCGGGCTGGCTGGTCTCGCGACAGCCCAGCCCGGGATTCCAACGCATCCCCACCGGGCGGTCCCTGGCGCCGTCGTGGACCATGACCGACATCGAGGGGCGGATCCTGAACTCCGGCGATCTCGCCGGGAAGATCGTCGTCCTTAACTTCTGGGCGACCTGGTGTCCGCCGTGTCGGCGTGAGCTTCCCGATCTTGAGGCCTTCCACACCCGCCACCGCGACCGCGGTGTCGTCGTCCTGGGAGCCAGCATCGATGACGGCGGGACCAATGCCGTCCTCGGCTTTCTCAAGGGACGGTCCATCACCTATCGCCAGCTGATGGCCACCCCCGAGATCCAGTCCACCTTCGGCATCGCCAGCATCCCGAGCACCTGGGTGATCGGAAAGGACGGTCGGGTGGAGGCGAGATACCTCGGAGCCCTGACCCAGGACGAGCTGTCCCGTGCCGTGGCCCCCCTCATCCCCGCGGACCGCTGAGGAAACGGCATCATCCATCCCGGGTTGTGACCCGGAACTTTCCAAGCAAAGCCTTTCCTCGGGCGTCGATTTCGAGCAAGAGTCGGAAATGTCGTTTGCAGACCTCGGGCTCTCGGAGCCCGTCCTCGAAGGCGTCCACGCCATGGGGTACACCGATCCGACCCCCATTCAGCTGCGGGCCATCCCGCTCATCCTGCAGGGGCGCGACGTCATCGGCAGCGCCCAGACCGGCACCGGCAAGACCGCCGCGTTCGCCCTGCCCATCCTGTCGAAGATCGGCGAGTCCGGTCCCGGACCGCGTGTACTGGTGCTCGAGCCGACCCGTGAGCTCGCCGCCCAGGTGGAGACCTCGTTCCGCGCCCTGTCGCGTTTCCTGAAGATCCGCCTCGGCCTCGTCTATGGCGGCGTCGGCTACGGCGCCCAGAACGATGCGCTGCGCCAGGGGGTCGACGTGCTCATGGCCACCCCGGGACGGCTCCTCGACCACCTCCAGAGAGGCACCGTCCGGCTCAACCGGGTCGAGTACCTCGTCCTCGACGAAGCGGACCGCATGCTCGACATGGGATTCCTGCCCGACGTCCGACGCATCATCGAACGGTGTCCGAACACCCGGCAGACCTGCCTCTTCTCCGCCACCGTCCCGGCCGACATCGCCGCGCTCATCAAGTGGGCGATGAAGACCCCGGAGGTCATCGAGATCGGGGCCCGCCGATCGCCGGCCGAGACGGTCAAGCACGTCATCTACCCGGTCGTCGACGAGCAGAAGAACGAGCTCCTCAATGCCCTGCTGAAGGAGGTGAAGTTCGATTCGGTGATCATCTTCTGCCGGACCCGTCATCGGGCCGACCGCATCGGCAACCTCCTCAAGAAGAGCAACCACGCCGTCGCGGTCCTGCACTCCGACCGCACCCAGAAGGAGCGTGAGCACGCGCTCAAGGGGTTCCGGGATGGCCTGTTCGAGATCCTGGTGGCGACCGACATCGCCGCGCGCGGCCTCGACATCCCCGATGTCAGCCACGTCATCAACTATGACGTCCCGCAGCACCCCGAGGACTACGTGCACCGGATCGGCCGGACGGGCCGGGCACAGAGCCGCGGGGACGCCTTCACCCTGATGGCTGTAGGCGACAAGGGACACGTGGCCGACATCGAGCGCTTCATCGGACAGAAGATCGAGCGGACCAAGCTGGAGAGTTTCAACTACCAGCAGAGCGTCCTGTTCACGGCCGAGGGGGGCATCCGCAAGGAGCGTCCGGTCCTCGGTGCCCTGCAGCGCCACGGACGCACCTTCCGTCCGCGCCGGCGCTGAGCTGCGGCCTCTGCTGCCCGACAGGCTGTCCTCTTGACGGGTCGCCGGACCCGTTCAAATGCTTCCTCATGCCGATCTACGAGTTCGCCTGCCCCAAGTGCCGGCGCATCTACGGCTTCCTCTCGAAGCGCATCAATCCCTCGCATTCGCCCAGCTGTCCGAAGTGTGGCCGCAAGGACCTCACCCGGGAGATGAGCCGCTTTGCGATGATCAAGGGTGTCACGGAGCCGGCCGCCAAGCCGGAGGGCACCGAAGGGGAGCCGCCGATGCCGGACCTCGACGATCCGCGGGTGGCCCGGACCCTCTCCGAGATGGAGCGGGACATGGAGCACCTCGACGAGAACAACCCGAGGCACATGGCCCACATGCTCCGGAAGATGAAGGATCTGATGCCGGCCGGAACGACCCAAAAGGAGTTCGATGTCGCCATCAAACGCCTCGAGGCCGGCGAGGACCCGGAGAAGATCGAGGAGGACATGGGCGACGTCCTCGGCGACTTCATGGGAGGCGACGAGGAGGGCGGCGGCCTTGGGGGTGGGGGCGGCGCCTACACGCGCGACTCCGGTCTCTACGACTACTGAGCCGCGACCCGGTCGGTGGACCGGCCCTCACGGGATGCCAGGCGGGAGAGGACCGCGGTCAGCGCCTCCAAATGCGGCGTCGGAACACCGACCCGGCGGGCGCGCCTGAGGGGTTCTCCAAAAAGGCTTTCCAGCTCGAGGGATCGGCCCGACTCGAAGTCCACGACCGTGGACGGTCGATAGGCTCCCATCTCATGGGTCCGCTCGACCAGGGTATCTGCGAATTCCCTCGGGATCGGAAAGCCCAGGGCCATGGCCACGGACCGGACCTCGTCCATGAGCCCGCCCACCCAACTGCGCCATTCCGGGTGCGCCAGTAGTTGGTCGGTCGACAGGCATTTCCCGAGCGAGGCCGCCCCAGCCCAGGACAGCGTCCGGGACGGCAGATGACCCAGGCACCCGGCCACGCCGAGCCCGTTGAACGGAATGTTCCAGACCAGCTTCTCCCAGCGCGCCCGTTCGAGGTTGTCGGAGACGGCACAGTCGATGCCCGCATCCGTGAAGAGGCCTGCGATCCGATGGGTCCGTTCGTCCGGGGGACGACGGAACTGGCCAAGCGAAATGCGGCCATGGGCGAGATGGGTGACAACCCCGGGACGGATCCGGTTGAGGCAGACGAAGCAGAGTCCACTCAGGATCTGGTCGGCCGGGAAGAGCTCCGCAAGGGCCTCCTCGTTGCCGAGGCCGTTCTGAAGCGTGAGCACCGCAGTTCCAGGCCCCACCAGCGGCGGGAGTAGGGAGGCGAACTGGTCGTTCGCGGTGGACTTGAGCCCGATGACGACCAGATCCACCGGCCCCACCTCCTCCGATCGACGCACCGCATGGGGCCTTGCCGTGAAGTCGCCCTGCGGGCTGAGGATCCGGACCCCCTCGCTCCGCACGACGTCGTGGTCCGATCGGAGGACGAAATGGGTCTCGTGTCCCTGGCGCCACAGGCAGGCGCCGTAGTAGCTGCCCAGTGCCCCACACCCCACGACGGCGATCTTCATCATCGGCCTTTGCCCTGGTCCCGATCCGACAAAAAACAAGGCGGCACCCGGTGGGGTGCCGCCGTGGTGGATGCGAAGGGATTACTTCGCCAGGATCGCGTCCTTGGCCGCCTTGGCCACGCGGAACTTCACGACCTTCTTGGCCGGGATCTTGATCTCGGCGCCGGTCGCAGGATTGCGGCCGATGCGGGCCTTGCGGTTCACCAGGACGAGCTTGCCAACGCCGGGGAACGTGAAGCTGTTCTTCGCATTCTTGTAGGCGAGCTCAGCGAGGGTCTCGAGGGCGAGCACAGCCTGCTTTTTGGTGATCTCCACCTTCTCAGCGAGGGCGGCAGCAATTTGGGACTTCGTGAGGGCTTTAGCCATGTTAGGACTTTTGGATTTGTTGGTTGGAACTACGAAACAAACGGAATCAGATGGGTGTATGCGGTGCCCTGAACGACGGCAAGGGAAAAACTCACAAAAACCGGGGTTTTCCTGAGGAAAACTCCATCATAACACCAGAACAACCCGACAGGCGCTGTTCCTTGACCCTGCCGGTGTCCGTTTGCAGCCTCACGTGATGGCCGCATCGAAAAGCATCACCGGCGAATGCCGCTACGAGATCGTGCGACAGCTCCACGAGGGTGGCATGGGGGTGGTCTACGAGGCGATCCAGCACGGGGCCCGGGGATTCCAGAAACGGGTCGCGATCAAGGTCATCCGCCCGCAGCTCGCCGCACAGCCCGGGTTCCTCGAGAACTTCATCGGCGAGGCCCGGCTCGTCGCCGACCTGATCCATACCAACATCGTCCAGACCTACCACCTCGGGGAGACCCCCTCCTCCTGCTACATGTGCATGGAGCTCATCCACGGCATCAACCTCGACCAGCTCCGCCAGCAGCTCTCCCGGCTCCGCAGGCCCCTTCCCGTCGAACTGGCGGTCTTCATCGTCAGCCGCATCGCCCGGGGACTCGCCTATGCGCACGCGAAGACCGGCGGCGACGGCCTCCCGCTCGGCATCGTCCACCGCGGGG
>VHCG01000007.1 GCA_016871805.1 Verrucomicrobiota bacterium | reverse complement strand
GGGATTATCGTCAGGAGTACAACCGACACAGGCCGCACAGCCGATTGGGCTATCTCAGCCCGGCGGCCTTCGCCAAGACTCAAAGTCCATCCCCGGCTCCGGTCGGGCTCCGCCCTCCCTCCACCGGGGATGGACTTTCCGCAGTGAACCAACCATCATCTACCAGCGCTTAAAACTCTCACATCCCTTGGAGCAGTTTTTGCGGTCCTGTCAGGAAGGGTGGGGCGGACGAAGGTTTGGCCCGGTTTCCTCTGTCGCCTAGCGGATCCTGTCCGCCTTCACGGGTTCGCCGAGACGTATCGGGTTGATATGGGGAACGGAGAGGCCCGGGCCCTACCATGGACTTCGTCCCTGTCTCTGGGGCCTTGCGTGAGGCCTTCCGCCCTCAGCCCGCCTTGGGACCCGAGTTCAGCACCTTCATCGCCTTCTTGTAGTTCGACACGCGCATCACCAGCAGGCCGTTCTTCGACCGGGGACTCGTCGCGCTGTAGACGTACTCGATGTTGACCTCCGCATCGGCCAGGGCGCTGGCAATGCGGGCCAGGGAGCCCGGCTTGTTGTCGCCCTCCAGCAACAGGACCTCGTTCTCGAGGACGAGGGCACCGCGCTCCTCGAAAAGAGCCAGGGCCGCCCTTGGGTCGCTCACCACCATCCGGAGCACGGTGTGGTCGACGGTGTCGCTCATGGAGAAGGCGAGGATGTTGATCTTCGCCTCCGCCAAGGCCTCGCACACCCGCGCAAGCGTTCCCGGCTTGTTGTCCAGGAACAGGGCGAGCTGGGTGGCGAGTTCCATGACCGGCGTGATCAGGGCTTGGCCGGGGCCGAGGCGGCCGGCTTCTCGGGCTGGTGCACCGGGGCGGTGCCCGGAGGGGCCATCGCGGGGTGGGGGACCACAACCCAGAACTGACCGCGGGACTGGCTCCAGGACTTCAGGATCTGACTGGCCCGGGGCGACTCGGTCGCCTCGAGGTGCGCGTAGATCAGGGCCTCGAGACGCTTGGCCTCCTCGTCGTCCTTGAGTCGCTCTAGTCCGACCATGCCGTCGTTGTACCGGCGCGGGAAGACGTCTTGGGGATCCCAGACGTAGGCGCGTCCTCCCGACATGCCCGCTCCGAAGTTGCGACCCGTCTCACCGAGGACCACGACGAGACCGCCCGTCATGTACTCACAGCCGTGGTCGCCGACGCCCTCCACCACGGCGGTGCCGCCGGAGTTGCGGACGCCGAAGCGCTCTCCGGCCCGTCCAGCGGCGAACAGGCGTCCGCCGGTGGCGCCGTAGAGGCAGGTGTTGCCGGCCACGCTGTTGTCGGCCCAGGGAAACTTCACGGCGTCCGGCGGTCGGACGACGATCTCGCCGCCGTTCATGCCCTTGCCGACGTAGTCATTGGCCTCGCCGACGAGCTTCAGTCGGACGCCCTTCGCGAGGAAGGTGCCGAAGCTCTGTCCGGCGCTGCCCTTGAGGGTGACGTCGATCGAGCCCTCGGGCAGTCCGATGTCGCCGTACTGGTAGCCGATCTGGCCGGAGACCTTGGTGCCGATGTTCCGGTGAACGTTGGTGATCTTGTAGGACAGCTTGACCACGCCCTTGCCCTGCAGCGCGACGCGGGCGTCGTTCATGATCTTGTCGTCGAGCGAGCTGTCGCCGAATCGTTCGTTGCGCTCGCGGGTGTGGATGCGCGGGGCGGTGCCGGTGGGATCGACCTGGAACATCAGGCGGTCGAGCTGGAGGCCGGAGACCTTGTCGCGGATCTCGGCGGGGAACTCCGATACGGGTCGGCGCTCCATGAGGTCGGTGCGGCCGATGATCTCGTCGAGCTTCCGGAAGCCGAGTGAGGCCATGATCTCACGGACCTCCTGGGCGACGGCGTTGAAGAAGGCGACGAGGTTCTCGGGCTTGCCGCGGAACTTGAGCCGGAGCTCCTCCTTCTGGGTGGCGACGCCGACCGGGCAGGTGTTGAGGTGGCAGACACGGAACATGGCGCATCCGGCGGCCACGAGCGCCGCAGTGCCGAAGTTGTACTCCTCGGCGCCGAGCAGGGCGGCCAGGACGATGTCACGGCCCGTCTTGATGCCGCCGTCGGTGCGCAGGACGATCCGCGACCGGAGGTCGTTGAGCATCAGGGTCTGGTGGGCCTCGGCGACGCCGAACTCGAAGGGTCCACCGGTGTTCTTGATGGAGCTGAGCGGCGAGGCGCCGGTGCCACCGTCGTGACCGGAGATCAGCACGACATCGGCGTAGGCCTTGGCGACGCCGGCGGCGACGGTGCCGACACCGGAACAGGCCACGAGCTTCACGCAGACCTTGGCCCGGGGATTGACCTGCTTGAGGTCGTAGATGAGCTGGGCGAGGTCCTCGATGGAATAGATGTCGTGGTGCGGTGGCGGCGAGATGAGCGGTACGCCGGGAACGCTGTACCGCAGGCGGGCGATGAGCGGGCTGACCTTGTGGCCGGGCAGCTGTCCGCCCTCACCGGGTTTGGCGCCCTGGGCCATCTTGATCTCGATCTCGGAGGCGCTGGCCAGGTAGGAGGGCGTGACGCCGAACCGACCGGAGGCAACCTGCTTGATGGCCGAGTTGCGCTCGGTGGTGTAGCGCGACGGATCCTCGCCACCTTCACCGGAGTTCGACTTGCCACCGATGCTGTTCATCGCGACGGCGAGGCACTCGTGGGCTTCGGGCGACAGGGCGCCGAGCGACATGCCGGCGGTGGTGAACCGGCGCCGGATGTCCTCGATCGATTCGACCTCGTCGAGCGGCACCGGGGTTCCGGCGGGCTTGAACTGGAAGAGATCGCGCGGGCTGACCGGCTCGCGCTTCTCGACCGTCTCCATGTACTTGAGGAACTCCTCGCGCTGTCCGGACTTCAGGAAGCGGTGGAGGGTCATCACGACCTGTGGGTTGTAGGCGTGGAACTCGCCGCGTCCGCCCTTGGCAACGCGGTAGTTGCCGCCGACGTCGAGCATTGCCGCCTCGGGAGCCGCATAGGCGTTCCGATGACGACGGATGGCGTCGTGGGCGATCTCCTTCAGCCCGATGCCGCCGATCGGGCTGGTCGTCCCGAAGAAGCAGCGGTCCATGACCTCCTGTCCGAGGCCGATCGCCTCGAAGATCTGGGCACCGCGGTAGCTGGCGATCGTGGAGATGCCCATCTTGGCCATGACCTTGAGAAGGCCCGACTCGATGGACTTCTTGAAGTTCGCACAGGCCTTTTCGAGCGTGATGTCGCCGTACTTGCCCTCCTCGACGGACTCCCGGATGGTATCGAGGGCCACGTACGGGTTGACCGCGCTGGCACCGAAGCCGACGAGGCAGGCGAAGTGGTGGACGTCCCGGCATTCGCCGCTTTCGCAGATGATGGAGCAGCGGAGCCGTTTGCCGGCGCGGATGAGGTGGTGGTGGACGGCACCGACCGCCAGCAGCATCGGAATCGGAGCCCGGGTGGCATCGACTCCACGGTCGCTCAGGACGAGCAGTGTCTTGCCGGCGTCGACCGCCTTTTCGGCCTCGCGGCAGACCTGGGTCAGGGCGGCGTCGAGCTTGGTCTCGCCATGCGAGTCCTCGAAGCAGCAGTTCAACACCGCGGATCCGAAGGCGGGGCTGGGTAGCTGGCGCAGGGCGGCCAGTTCGTAGTCGAGCAGGATGGGTGAGGTGATCCGGATGAGCCGGGCGTGCTCGGGGGTCTCATCGAACCACGACAAACGGGGCCCCAGGGTGTCGCTGAGCGACATCACGATCTTCTCCCGGATCGAGTCGATCGGCGGGTTGGTGACCTGGGCGAAGAGCTGCTTGAAGTAGTCGAACAGCAGCCGTGGACGCTTCGAGAGCACCGCGATCGGGGTGTCGTCACCCATCGATCCAATGGGCTCCGCAGCCTGGACCGCCATCGTCTTGAGCAGGTCCTCGAGCTGTTCCTGATCCCAGCCGAAGGTGATCTGCTGGAGGGTGAGATCGAGCAGGTTGACGGTCTGATGGCTGTTGGCGAGGGCCTTGGCGTGGGTGGAGAGGTCGACCAGGTTGTCCTTCAGCCAGTCGCCGTAGGGTTTCTGGGAGGCGACGAAGGTCTTCACCGCCTCGTCGTTCATGAACTTCCCGGTCTGGGTGTCGATCGCGAGGATCCGACCCGGCCCGAGGCGTCCCTTCTGGACGACCTTCTTCTCGTCGAGGGCGACGACGCCGACCTCGGAGCCCATGACCATGAGGCCGTCCTCATAGATCTTGTAGCGCGCCGGGCGGAGGCCGTTGCGGTCGAGCGTCGCGCCGATGATGCGTCCATCGGAGAACACCACGGCAGCGGGTCCGTCCCACGGCTCGTTCAGGCAGGCGTGGTACTGGTAGTAGTCGCGGATCTTCGGATCGAGGCCGGAGGCATTCTCCCAGGCCTCCGGCGCCAACATGGTGGCGGCGTGGAGGAGGTGACGACCGGAGAGGTCGAGCGCCTCGAGGGCGTTGTCGAGCGCGGCGGAGTCGGAACCGCCCGGCTGGATGATCGGGCGGAGTGTCTCCACCTCGTCGCCCCAGACGGCGGATTCGAGTTCGTTCTCCCGGGCGCGGGTCCAGTTCTTGTTGCCGAGGAGGGTGTTGATCTCGCCGTTGTGGGCGAGCATCCGGAACGGATGGGCCAGGTGCCAGGTCGGGAAGGTGTTGGTCGAGTAGCGCTGGTGGTAGATGGCCAGGGCGGAGACGAACAGCGGGTCCTTGAGATCGAGGTAGAACTTGGGCAGCTGAGGGGCGTTGAAGAGCCCTTTGTAGACGATGGTCCGGCCGCTGAACGACGGGCAGTAGAATCCCTCGACATTCTCGGCCATGGCCGCGCGCTCGGCGTGGTTGCGGGCCAGGAAGAGTTTCCGCTCGAACTCGTCGGGACTCCAGCTGAGGTCCCGTCCGAGCAGGCACTGCAGGATCTCGGGCATGGTGGCCCGGGCCTTGTCGCCCAGGCACTTCGGATTGGTCGGGACCGGACGCCAGGCCAGGAAATGGATGCCGTACTTGGCACAGGCCTCCTCGACGAACTGGCGGCACTTGGCGATCAGGTACTTGTTGCCAGCCGGGGCAAAGACGAAGCCAACGGCGAGGTCCTCCTCCTCGACCGCCTTGACCCCCAGCTTGTCGGCCTCCTGTTTGAAGAATGCCTTGGGCAGCTGGACCAGGATTCCGGCGCCGTCGCCGGTCTTCGCGTCGGCATCGAGCGCCCCGCGGTGGGCGAGGCTGTTCAGTGCCTCGATGGCGAACTGGACGATGCGTTGCTCCTTCTTCCCGGAAATGTTGGCGATGAACCCGACGCCACAGGCGTCGTGCTCGAACTCGGGTCGATACAGCGAATTGGGGACCGACGGATACGATTTCATGGATGAGCCCTCGAAAGGAGGCTGGCCGCGTGGAGACGCGTTCAGCCTGAGAAGCCTATCGGTCGACGAACCGACGAGGCAAAGAGTTTTTGGACACCGAACAGGGACCTCATAGCGGGGCCCGGAGACCTTCCGCCCACACCGCTCAAAACCGGACATCGATGTGGCCGAAACTGTCCCGGAACCCCCGCTTCGGAATCCCGTCAATCGGAGGAGCAAGTCGTGTGCTGATGCCTCCGGTGTGAGATCGATGGATCGACCTCATGAGCCCGTCGAGGGCTTCCCTCCTGATCCTTACTTCACGTGGGGCAGGTAGTAGGAGTTCGTGTACTCCTGGACCATGCGCCAGGTGCTGTACTGGGGTGCAAGGGTGGTGAGGGCGCGGCGGATGCGGGCGATCCATTGGCGGGGGATTCCCTGGGCGTCGCGGTTGAAGAAGGTCGGGACCACCTCCTCGGTGAGGACCTTGAAGAGGTTGGCGCTGTCGACGCGGTCCTGTTCGACGACGTCGGCCGGGTGGGAATCGGGTCCGATGGCAAATCCGTTGGTGCCGTCGTAGCCCTCGCGCCACCAGCCATCGAGGATGGACATGTTGAGGCAGCCATGAGCGGTGGCCTTCATACCGCTGGTGCCGGAGGCCTCGAGCGGACGGCGCGGGTTGTTCAGCCAGATGTCGCAGCCGGAGACCATCTGCCGGCAGACGTGGATGTCGTAGTTCTCGAGGAACACAAGATGGCCCTTGAGTTCGCTGTAGTTCGACAGGTGGATGATCTTCTGGATGAACCGCTTGCCCTCGTCGTCCCGCGGGTGGGCCTTGCCGGCGAAGATGAACTGGACCGGGCGGCTGGTGTCGCGCACCAGCTTCACGATGTTCTCGAACTGGTCGAAGATCAGCGGGGCGCGCTTGTAGGTGGCGAAGCGCCGGGCGAAGCCGATCGTGAGGGCGTCGGGGTTCAGCAGGGCGTCGAAGGCGATGTAGTCGGACTGGCTGAAGGACCGGTGGTTGATCAGCAGCCGCCGCCGTGCGAATTCAATCAGTTCCCGGCGCAGCTTGTAGCGCATGGCCCAGAGTTCCTCGTCGCTGGTGACGCTGGGATCCGCCATTTGGGCCCAGAACTCCGGTGTGTTGGCCTCCTCGACGAACCGTTCCGCCGCCCCGCCGTTCTGCAGATGGCGCTGCCGCCAGAACCGCCGCATCGGACCCTTGATCCAGCCCACCAGGTGGATGCCGTTGGTGATGGAGCCGATGGGCACCTCGGAGGCGGTGTGCTTGTGGTAGAAGGCCTTCCACATATCCCGGCTCACCTCGCCATGCAGGGCGCTGACGCCATTGGCGGCCCGGGAGAACCGGAGAGCCAGGGCGGTCATGCAGAACGGACCGCCCTCGCGTCCCGGGTGCTCGTTGCCCAGCTCCATGAGCTGGTGGTGGTTCAGGTGGAGGCTGTGGTGGAACTTGTCCGCCGCCAGGCGCATCAGGTCGCTGCTGAACCGGTCATGCCCAGCTTCCACCGGCGTATGAGTGGTGAACAGGCATTCCTGACGGGCAAGGCTCGACGCCTCCTCGAAGGTCTTTCCGGCCGCCATCTTCTCGCGCAGCAGCTCCAGGGTGAGGAAGGCGGCGTGGCCTTCGTTCATGTGGAAGGTGGAGGGCTGGACCCCCAGGGCTCGGAGAAGCCGGACTCCGCCGACGCCCAGCAGGATCTCCTGCATGATCCGGGTGGTGGTGTCGCCGCCGTACACCCGGTTGGTCAGGTCGCGGTACTGCCCTTCGTTCTCCGGTCGGTTGGTATCGAGGAGATAGACCGGGACGCGTCCGACATTCACCCGCCAGGCATGGAACCGGATGGGCTGTCCAAACATGCGCACGTTGCAGACAATTGGCTCGCCGCGTGCATCCACGACAGGGTCGAGGGGAAGGTTGCGGGGGTTGAGCGGGACGTAGTGTTCCTGCTGCCAGTTGTCGGAACTGATGGACTGCTGGAAGTAGCCCTCGCGGTAGAAGAGGCTGATGCCGACGAAGCCGAGTCCCAGGTCGCTGGCCGACTTGGTGTGGTCGCCGGCGAGGGCGCCCAGGCCGCCGGCGGCGATGGGGAGGCACTCATGGAAGGCGAATTCCGCGGAGAAGTAGGCGACCGGGTGCTTCGCCAGCTGCGGGGCGTGCTGGGAGGCCCAGGTCTGCTTCTGGTGCAGATAGGCGTCGAATTCCGCGAGGACCTGTCGGACCCGGGCCGCGAAATCGGGCTCCTGCAGACGGGTGTGCAGCTCGTAGTCGGACACCTCGTGCAGGACCGCTACCGGGTTGTGGTACAGGTTCTGCCACCCGCGTGGGGAGAGGTTCTGGAAGATGTCCTGGGCCTCCTGGTTCCAGCTCCACCACAGGTTCCGCGCCAGGCGGTTCAGGCCATCGGTCAATTCCTTCAGCTCGGGTCCGGTCAACGGTTTGGAGGTCATGGTGTGGGAGTCGGTCTGTCGTGCAGAGGCGACGCGTTCTGGGTGCTCCTGCGGGCCAACGACTAGCGTCTGGGTGCCCGTCAGGGAATGGAATTCTGCGGCGGAAAAAAGGGGCCGGGCGGAGGACACACCCGGCCCCTTCAGAACTGCAGGGCCAGCCAAAAAACCGGCAGTGGTCGGGAAGCACACGTCGGGCCAAGCCCTGAAAATCCTGCCTCGCACCCCAGGGTGAGCCGCCGTGTACCGGGCCTCCGCAGCGACCCGATTCATGCAGGCACAAAAAAGGGCCGGATGGAGATCCATCCGACCGTTGGGAGCTGCAGGACCGGTCGAAGAACCGGTGTTGAGGTTGAGATCGTGGTGTTCCGTACGGATCAGAACGCCACGGAGAAGCTGGCGATCATCGAAACGTCCGCGAAGGCGGCATCCCCCTGGCGGTAGATGCCCGTGTCCTGGGTCCAGCGCTTGTCGGCGACGCTCTGCTCCCGATCGCGGTAGACGGCTACTGGGACCGCCACGGAGAGGTTGTACCGGCTCTTCATCCACTGGAGCATCGGCTGGATGGCGATGGCGTAGCCGGGACGCCGGAATCCGTCGCTGCCCCCCAGGGCATCCTCGACCGGGACGCCGTCGATGCGGGCGCCCATGCCCAGCGAGAGACCCCACTTCGGCACGATCGTATACATTACCCCGCCCTGGCCGAAGTACTGGTCGGGGATCGACATGACCTGCTCGTAGGGATTGCGCCGCCGGAACCCGCCGGGTCCGTTCTGGGTGGGGGTGCCGTTCACGTTCTGCGGATTGAAGAGGTACGAGCCATTCACGAACGCCGTGGTGCGTGGGAAGATCTCCCGGTAGGCGGTGATCGTGGTGGCGAAGCCCCAGCCACCGGTGCCGGGCTGGATCGACTGGTCGACCGGGCCGACCACGGGGCCATTGGTCGTGTAGAAGGTCGACTGGGCGTTGTAGTCGCCGCTCGGCGCTGACAGTCCGAGCCCGAGCTGGATGTTGCCCTTCACCCGCTTGGCGGGATCCCAGAGCCAGACGTAGGGTGTGAGCTGGATGTCACCGATCCCGCCCGCCGAGGTCGTGTGGCGTCCCATCCCGGGATGCTCATAGAGGGAGGAGCGGGTCGAATAGACGAAGGGGACGTCCAGCGCGAGGCTCCATCGCGGCGTGAAGGCATACTGGATGCCGAGATTCCAGAAGTAGGTGTCGTTGATGACCTCCGTGCCTTCGGCGAAGCGTTGGTGCTGCTCTTTGGTACCCCGGAAATGCCGATCCGAGTTGAACCAGCGGAATCCCAGGGTCGCAAGCCATTCGCCCCGGGCCAGATCGGCGTCCGCCGGTTGGGCGAAATCCTCGAAGTGGCACATGCCCGTACCGCGGAGGGCGACGCAGCCCTGGGCGAGGGACGTGGAGGTCCCGGTCCAGAGCGCGAGAGCCAGGGTTGGGAGTGCCGCCCAGGTCTGAAGGCGGAGCAGCAGGGTGGGTTGGATGGCAGAAGTGTTCATGGTTCAAATTCTCTATGTGGTCTCACCGCCTTCGATCTGCCGCTGGAATGGGGTGGGCTGCCTCGCCTGCGGGGTGAGGTGCTGGGAATCCGTGGCGGCTTACCAACTGGAACTCCCTGGATCCCCTTGGAAACCCGGACCCCGAACCAGAGGCCGGCTGGCAGGCCTCTACATCACCTGTGCTGTCGCGGCCTGGACCTCGAGTGAGAGCCTGCCGGACCTGGATTTGAGGCGGACCGGGGATCCGAACATCCGGCTCAGGGTCTCCGAACGCAGGGCGGTCTTCCGGGGGCCTGCGGCCACGACCCGCCCTCCGCTCAACAGCAGGGCATGGGTGAAGAGTGGGGTGATCTCCTCGACGTGGTGGGTAACCAGGACAAGGGAGGGAGCATCCGGCTGGCGGCTCAGGCGTTCGAGGAACTGGAGGAAGTGTTCCCGGGCCACCGGATCCAGCCCCGCACAGGGTTCATCCAGGATCAGGAGTTGGGGACAGGCCATCAGGGCGCGGGCGATGAGGACCCTCTGGCGTTCGCCTTGGCTGAGCACCGCCCAGGGACGGTCCTTCAGGTGGGCGGCCTCGACCCGTTCCAGCAGTCGCAGGGCCTCCCGCCGGTCCGACCGTGTCGGCTCGCCCCAGAGGTCGATCATCGCATACCGGCCACCCACGACCGACAGCAGGGCCGGTTCCGTGTCGGCCATCATCTGCCGGAGGGACGAACTGACCAGGCCGATCCGACATCGCAGCTCGCGCCAGTCGCTCTCGCCGAACCGGCAGCCGAGCAGCTCCATCTCGCCCTCGGTGGGCATGAGATAGCCGATCAATGCGGACAGCAGGGAGGTCTTGCCGGAGCCGTTGGCGCCGATGAGGACCCAATGTTCACCGGGTTCGACCCGCCAGGAGACGCGATCGAGGATCCGGGTCCCATCCCGGATGATGGTCAATCCGGAGACGTCGAGGATGGGGGCGTGGGACCGGCTCACCGCTTGGCGAAGATCCGGTTGGCCTCCTCGAGGGTTTCCTTGGATCCGATGTCGTACCAGATGCCGGGCACGGACCAGGTGTGGACCGGCTCCCGGGGGTAGAGCCACTGGACGAGGCGTCCGGGCTGATCGGGATTGTTCCCCTCGGCGAGGTACTGCCGGATCTTCGGCAGCGTCGCACGCGGGTAGAAGTAGAGGGCGATGCCGATCAGCGTGCTGGCAGGGTTCGCCGGTTTCTCGACGAAGCTCAGGAGCCGGTTCGAGGGATCGACCTCGACCACGCCGTACTTCTTGGCCTGGTCGAGCAAGCCGACGTCGTACACCCCCAGCACCGGCTGGTTGACCTGGCGGCAGAACGTCCCGAAGTCGGCGAGGGACTCGCTGAAGAGGTTGTCTCCGGCGACCACGATCAGGTCATCGTCGACCTTTTCGCGCTCGAGGACGAGGTTGAGGTCACCAATGGCCCCGAGCTTGTTGGTGTCGTCGGTGGAGCCATCGTTGACGATGGTGAAGTCGATCTTGGCCTTGGTGGCCCGGTACTGGTCGGCCCAGGCCTGGAAATGTCCGGCGAACTTGGCGTTGGTGACGATGTAGACGCGGTCGATCCCCGGGATGGGCGCGAGGTTGTCGAGGACGTAGTCGATCATCGGCTTCCCGGCGACGGGCAGCAACGGCTTGGGCTGGGTCAGCGTGAGCGGGTACAGGCGAGTGGCATAGCCGGCGGCGAGGATCAGGATTTTCATGGCGACGCCTTCGGAGGGTTTCGGTCTGCCCCCCGATGATCAAGCGCGTTTCCTTACGCGGAGGGGGACCGGCGCTGAGTGGAAGACGGGAGACTCACACGGCGACGCGGCGACGCGGAGGAAGAACGAGAAGGGCGGGGAGAACGGAACGAGGGGGATCGGTGTGGGTCTGGATCGGGTCTACAGCCCTTTCGATCGAGATGGGCTCCGAGGCGCCTTCTCCCCACCGATAATTCCGGTCCTTCGTCTCTCCCCGTCTTTCCTCCGCGTCGCCGCGTCGCCGTGCGAGTCCGCTCCGGGATCCCGATTCCCGGATTCCCTTTGCAGGCTGGGACGGCATCATGCTCCGGCAATGAGCCTTCAGGAACACCGGCAGGCGATCGACCAGCTCGACGAGCAGATCGTGTCGCTGCTGAACGAGCGGACCCGTCATGTCCTTGAGATCGGGCAGATCAAGATCAAGGCGGGGGAGGAGATCTACGCCCCGCACCGGGAGCGGGCGGTCCTGGAACGTGTCGTCCGCAGGAACAAGGGGCCGATCACCAACGACAGCCTGCGTGCGATCTACCGGGAGGTGATGTCGAGCGCGCTGTCGCTCGAGAAGACCCTCACGATCGCCTATCTCGGCCCCGAGGCCACCTTCACCCACCAGGCGGCCATCAAGCGATTCGGCTCGAGTCTGACCTATGCGCCCCAGAAGACGATCGGCGAGGTCTTCAGCGAGGTGTCCAAACACCGGGCCGACTACGGGGTCGTGCCCGTCGAGAACTCCACCGAGGGCGTCGTGACCCACACGCTCGACATGTTTGTCGACAGCGACCTGAAGATCGTCGCGCAGGTGGTCCTGCGGATCTCGCACTGCCTCGCCGGAAAGGGTGCCAAGGACGCGATCCGTCGGCTCTATGTCCATCCCCAGACCCTGGCGCAGTGCCGAGGTTGGATTCAGCGCAACCTGCCCCAGGCCGAGCTCATCGAGACGAGCTCCAACGCCCGGAGTGCCGAGCTGGCCGCGAAGGAGAAGAAGTCGGCCGCCCTGTGCGGCGAATTGGCGGCGACCCAGTACGGGGTGCCGATCCTGGAGCGGGACCTCCAGGACAATGCCGCCAACGCCACCCGGTTCCTTGTGCTGGGACGCCACTGCGGTCCCCCGGCGGGACGGGATCGGACCAGCATCATGTTCAGCATCCGCGACGAGGCCGGGGCCCTGCACAAGGCGCTGGCCCCGTTCCGGAAGTTCCGGATCAACATGACCAAGATCGAGTCGCGTCCGAGCAAGCGCCGGGCCTGGGAGTACTTCTTTTTCGTGGATGTCGACGGCCACGCGGAGCAGCCGAAGGTGGCGAAGGCGATCGAACTGTTGGGACAGCGATGCAGCTTCGTAAAGGTGCTGGGCAGCTATCCGAACGTGGAATAGGGCACGCGGAGGGAAGCTCACACGGGGACGCGGGGCCGCGGAGACCGGAAAGGAGACGAAGAACCTCGAGGAGAGGGGGGAATCGCGTCATCGCGATTGTCCCCTGAGGTGATTCGAAAGGGCATTTCGGACGGGAAACCAGACCGCCGCTGGCTCCACGGACCCATCTGTTCCGAATCCCCTCCCGTCTCTGGCCTCGCTGCCTCTCTTTTCCTCCGCGCCTCCGCGTCGCCGTGTGAGTCCCCGTTCAGCTCTTCCCCGGGAACACCTCCGCCAGCGTGGGCAGGGCGCGGTCGCGGGCCGAGAGGATCGGATCCGGCACGGGCCATGGGATCGCAAGCCGGGGGTCGTCCCATCGGAGGCCGCGGGCGAGGTCCGGTACGTAGAAGTCCGACATGAGGTAGGCCATCTCGACGTCGTCACCCAGGCACTGGAATCCGTGGGCGACCCCCCCGGGGACGTAGAGCTGAACCCCGTTTTCGGGGGTCAGTTCGAATGTCTCCCAGCGTCCGAACATCGGGGACTCGGGGCGGACATCGACGATGACATCCCAGACCCTGCCCCGGGTGCAGCGGATCAGCTTGATCTCCGGATGGGGTTCCGCCTGCCAGTGGAGGCCGCGCAGCGTGCCCCGTCTGAGAGTCTGCACGGCGTTGGCCTGGGGCCAGACCGTGTTCAGTCCGTTCCTCGAGAATTCCGTGGCGCAGAACGTCCGAGCCAGTGCCCCCCGTTCGTCGGTCCGACGTTCGGGCTCGATCCGGATCAACCCCGGGAGTGTGCAGGGGTGGAACAGCATCGGGTGGGCTAGACGACGCGGACCTCGGGCAGCGGAATGATAAAACGTCCCCCGAGATCCCTGTAGTGCTGCTGCTGCTGGAGAATCTCCTCGGCGAAGTTCCAGGTGAGGAGCAGTGCGAAATCGGGCCGCCTCGCGGCTAGCTGCTCCGCGGGCACGATGGGCAGATGGGTCCCCGGAGTCAGTCGCCCCTGCTTGGCAGGGCTGCGATCGACGACGAAATCGATTGTCTCGGCTCCAAGACCGCAGAAGTTGAGAAGGGTACTGCCCTTGGCGGAGGCCCCATAGGCGGCGACGGAGTGTCCCTTCGACTTCAGCCGGCCCAGGAGAGCCGTGAGATCCGTCCTGATCTTCCGGACCCGGTCTCCGAAGCGCGTGTACCAGTCCACCCGATCCATGCCGCAGGCCTTCTCCTCGGCAAGGAGCTGCGACACGCTGGGGGCGATGGGATGGGTGCCCTTGTGGGCCGCGTAGATGCGCAGCGACCCGCCATGGATCGCGAGGCGTTCGACATCAACGATCTCGAGCCCATGTCGCGCGAAAAGCGGCTGCAGCGCGAGTATCGTGAAGTAGAAGACGTGCTCGTGGTAGATGGTGTCGAACTCGGCGTGGTCGATCATGTCCCGCGCATAGGGGAACTCGAGGATGGCGTGTCCACCGGGCTTCAACAGTGTCGCCAACCCCTGCACGAAGTCATTGGTGTCGGGCACATGGCCCATGACGTTGTGTGCGATGAGGATGTCGGCCGTCCTGCCCTCGGACCTGAGTTCTTCGGCGAGGGCCGTGTTGAAGAACCGATTGATGGTGGGAACCCCCTTCTTCTGGGCAACGACGGCGATGTTCGCCGCGGGTTCGATCCCGAGGCAGGGGATGCCTGCCGCCACGAAATTCCTGAGGAGATAGCCGTCGTTACTGGCGACCTCGACGACAAAGCTTCCGGCGTTCAGCCCGAAGCGCCTCTGGTGGCTCTGGCACGCCTTGGCGACATGTTGAAGGAGGAAATCGCTGACCGAGGAGAAGTAGACGTAGTCGCTGAAGAGTTCGACGGGGGGGATGGTGTCGGTGATCTGGAGCAGCAGGCATGCCTCGCAGATCGAGAGGCGGAGCGGATGCCTGGGCTCGGGATCCTTGAGCTGGTGCTCCGTCAGCAGTCGATTGGCAAGCGGCTGCATCCCGAGGTCGACAACGATTCTGACCCTGTCCGAGCCGCAGGAACGGCATGTCATGGGCTTCATTTACCGTGGCGGAATACGTCTTGAGTGTGCGTTGCGAATCGGGCGGCGGCCCTTGGGAGCCTGGGATACGCGAGGATCCTGTCCTCGCGGGTGCCGCAGTTCGGAAATGACGGATGAGGGTCTCTCCGGCGTCGAGACCGTATCAAGGTGATTGTGGGTTGCCCTGTGGGTCGTCCATTAGCCCTTCGTCCCCAGCTCCACCCATCGTCTCCGGCTGCTGCTGCGGAGGATGGCCTCGCAGAGGGCCACCTCGTGGTGGCCCTCCTGGGCCGTGGCGAAGAGCACCGGGGTCTTCCGTCCGCTGGCGATGTGCTCGTAAACCGCCCGGTAGTGCATCTTGTGGCTGTCGGGGAATCCCTCGGGATGGCCACCCGGGTAGTCGGTGAATCCCGCGACGTCCTCCTGGAACCCTGCGGTGCCGCGCTGGAGGATCTGGTTGGGTTCATCACGACGACCCAGGATCAGGTGGTTCGGGTTCTGGAACTCCCACTGGAGGCTGCCCTCGGTCCCATAGATCCCGATGGAGAGGCTGCACTTCCATCCGGCGGCCACCTGGGAGACGGAGGCGTTGGCGTGGACCCGGTCGGCGTGTCCGTGGGACGCCTTTCCGAAGCGCAGTAGGACACTCCCGAAATCCTCGGTGTCGACCGCGTAGGGGATGCCCTTCTTCGTCGAGGCCTTCGTGAAGGTCTTCACCTCCCCACGTGGCCGGTATCGCGTAGGATGGGCGGTTTCAAGATGGGCGAACACGGCCTCGGCCCGGGCGCCCAGGATGAAGGAGACGGCATCGATCCAATGGGTGCCGATGTCCCCGATGGCGCGAAGCTTTCCGCCTTCGCTGGCGAGCAGGCGCCAGTTGTAGTCGGTGTCCTTCAGGAGCCAGTCCTGGAAGAAGTGTCCCTGCACATGGAGGATTCTTCCGAGGGCACCCCGCTGGACGAGGGCCCGCATCTGGAGCACGGCCGGGAAGAACCGGCACATGTAGTTCACCGCGAAGACGGGCGCTCCGGGACGTTCCACGGCCTTCACCACCCGTGCGGTCCCGCGGGTATCCATGCCCAAGGGCTTCTCGCAGACCACATGCTTGCCGGCCTTCAGTGCGGCGAGGGCCTGTTCCACATGGGCCTTGTTGGGGGAGGTGATGTGGACCACGTCGACGTTCGGCGACTCGACCAGTCCCCGGTAGTCGTAGTCCCCATGCACCTCCGGGATGCCCCACCGGCGGGCGGTTTCCGTGGCGGACCGGGTGGATCCACAGAGGGCGGTCACCTGGACGCCGAGACGCTTGAGGGCCTCGATGTGGACCGGTCCGATGAAGCCGGCGCCGATGACGCCGGCGCGGAGGGAATGCAGGGGGAGCGGCATGGGGGAACGGGTGCGGTGGATCGGTTCAAGCGAAAGGGCGGTAAACTCTCACCGCCCTGCTGTTGCTGCAGTTCTATCTCGGGAAGAGCATCTGGACCGTGAACCGGAGCGGCTAGGTGGAGCCGTGCTGTGGTGTTTCCACGTTGTAGAATGCCGCGAGGGACAGGTTCAGCGGCAGGCGTCCGAGGTGGACGATCTTCCCGCCGCCGCCGCCGACCGGAACCGTCCATTGCTGTCCTGCCTGGGCCTCCCAGTTAGCGGTGAGGATCGGGCTGGAGCTCAGGTACCAACCTCCGGGGAGGTTGTAGTTGATGAACGGCTGGATCAGCAGGCCGTTGACCGGCTGGGTTCCCCAGCCGGCGAACGACCACTGCTGATGGGCGAGTGCGCCCACCACCCAAGGGCCCTGCATGGTCAGGCCCACGATGGCCGGTCCCGCACACCACATCTGTTGTCCGAGCAGGCGATCCGTCGCGGTGGGCAGGGTGAACGTGGGTCCGGCACCCCAGATGAATCCCTTCGAGGCTGCGGGCGACAGGAAGAAGGTGGGATTGAGGTCCCCGAGGCCAAAGGCACTGGGGACTCCCGGAGCGATCGAGGGCTGGTCGATCACGGGGAGGACAGTGCGCGTGATCAGGTTCCAGTCCGTGTCCAACGGCACCGGGATCACCGGCTGGACATTCATGACCGATTGGGTCACCCGGCTTGGACCGAGGCCGAAGTTGAAGTTGTTCTGGAGCGGGAAGCTGATGAGGTTGGCGACCGGGTTCTGGGTCTCCTTGGCGAGGGCCTCGGAGCTGGCGGAGCCGGTGGCCTTTTCGAGGGTTTCAGCAATCGCCGGGAGGGCGCACTGGAGGAGTGTCGGCCAGATCGGGGTTTGTTTGTAGGACATCAGATCGGGAGGTTGGAAAACCCCGGTCGCCTTTGCAAACCCAAGAGACTGCCCGTGCAACTACTGGCCCCGTCCTGGACTTGTCTTGGGGTCGAAGTCGCGGATGTTCCACCGCGTGTCGGACACATGGTTTTATCTCGACTCGGGCATCCAATCGCCCGAGGTGAACATGGCGGTGGACGAGGCGCTCCTGGAGGCGTCGGCCGCCCTGGGTTCACCGATCCTCAGGACCTATGGCTGGACGCTTCTCGCCGCGACCTTCGGGTATTTCCAGCATCATGCCGAGATCGAGGCCCTGACCCTGTTGCGGCCCCTGATCCGTCGGCCGACCGGTGGGGGGCTTGTGCCGCATGAGGCCGACTGGACCTACAGCGTTGTGGTTCCTCCGTGCCACGACCGGTATCGCGTGTCGGCCGAGACGAGCTATCGGCTCCAGCACGAGTGGCTCCAATCGGCCTTCACCGCGGTTGGGGTTGCAACCGAGTTTGCCCCGTGTTGCGACTCGCGAGGGCCGGGTCAGTGTTTCATCGGCGCCGAGAAACACGATCTGTTGCATCGCGGCTTCAAGATCGCCGGAGCGGCTCAACGACGGAACCGATTGGGACTGCTGATCCAGGGCAGCGTGCAGCCGAAGGGGTTGGAGGTATCGCGCTCCCGTTGGGAATCGGCCCTCCGCGAGGTGTGCCCCGAGGTGGCGTGGCACCCGCTGGTTGTGCCGACGGCCCTCGAAGCCCGCATCCGCGACCTCGTCGTGGAAAAATACGGTTCGGAGGCCTACAACCGGCGTCGCTGAACCGGCCGGGACCCTTTTGGGGTTGGGGTCGACTCAGCGAGCCCTCAGGGGCAGGACCCAGGCGGCTGCCTCGCGGTCGTTCCGGACCAGCAGGCGGTCCCCGGCCAGTGCGATGGGATTCCAGGTCTTGGCATCGAAGACCGGCAGGGATCCCAGTTCGTTCGCGCCGTTCCGATCCGGCTGGAGGAGCACCAGTTTCCCGGATTCCGACATCAGCAGGTAGACATCCCCGATCCACAGTCCCTGTCCATGGCCGTAGCGACCTTCCTTCCAGAGCTGGGAGCCATCCTTCAGGTCGAGCCCGACCAGGATGCCATCATCGAGTCCATACACCACATCCCCGCGCCGGATCGGGTTGGAGAACTTCGCCTTCAGGCGCTTTGTCTTCCAGAGGCTGACCGGGGGACGGCCGGGTCCGGGAATCTCGAGGAGCTCTGCCCCGACGTCGTAGCCGGCGGTGATGAGGATGCGGTTGGATGAGACGAGGATCGGATTGGCCACGAGGGGCATTCCCTTGCCGAAGGGGTGATCCCAGACCGGATGTCCATCGGTCGGATCCTGAGCGGTGAGGGAGCGGCCTCCGAAGATCAGGAACAGGGGCTGACCGGCGAGTTCGACCCGGAACGGGGAGGCGTAGTTCATTCCGGAATCCCCGGCGGACCAGACCGGTTCACCGGAGTCGGCCCGGTAGGCGATGAGGCCCTTGCCGCCGCCCCCGGCCTGGACCACCACCTGTCGACCGTCGCTCCATGGGGATCCCGAGTAGCCCCACTCCGGGACGCCCCGGCCGCCATCCTGGGTGAGGCTCCGGGTCCAGAGGCGTCGGCCGGTTTCGAGATCCAGACAGTCGAGGATGCCCGTGGCGCCCAGGGTATAGACGCGGTCGGACACGACCGTGGGGGTGGCCCGAGGTCCCTCGCCGGCGATGGTGGTGTCGTATCGCGCCGCATTGGTGTGGGCCCACAACGGGCGGCCTGTTTCGAGGTCATAGGCCGTGACGAGCTCGTCGGGTCCCTGCTGCTCCTGGGTAAGCGCTCGTGGACCGACAATGGTGAATCCGGACCAGGCGCCGCCGACGGGGCGGCGCCAGAGGAGCCGGGGTGGCTGGGTCGACCAGTTGGTGGCCAGCAGGGGACCGGGGAGCACACCGTCCCGGCTCGGTCCGAGAAACTGTGGGAAATCCGCCCGGGCCTGGAGTGCAGGGCCAGTGGCCCCGTCCTGCGGCATGGCAGGTCCGGTGCGCTGGGGAAGGGACCACCGGAAGGCGATGATCGGCACGAAATCGCCCGACACCCCCTGGATCCGAAAGAAGGTCCCCAGGATTCCGGCCCCCAGCACGATCCAGCCAAGTCCCTTCCATCGGGTCTTCCAGCGAAGGCCGGATCCCAGCATCCACCAGATCAGTCCGCAGGGCAGCACGACGACCCCGGTTCCGAGCGTCACCAGGTTCCGGCGTTGGAAAGGCCAGGACTCCTGGAGCTGGGCGAAGAGGATCACACCGAGGGTGATCCCAAGGAGGATCCACGCGGGCCAGAGTCGGAGGGTGCGTCGGCGATCCGGGTTCCGGGGTGCGTCGGCGGGATGGTCCATGGGAGGAAGGCTAGCCGAGTCCGGACCGTTGGCGAGGATGGCACACGATCCGGGGGAAAGGTTTTCCGGATCGTTGCGGTCGGGATTGACGTTTGAGCTTGTCGGCGTCGGGGCTAGCCTGCCCGGACATGAGTGAGGATGTCTCCGCGGCGCAGGCGCGGGCTCAGAAGGTTCGCCAGTCGATTCCCGAGGGCGGGCTCTTCGATGGGGCGACGTGGCGCATCTCGCCCGATCCGTTTCCGTTGGAGCCAGGGTTTGTCGACGAACTCGAGTCCTTCGGCCGCGTCCTTCTGCAGTTCTATCGGGCGGTCAACCTGCTCTATCGACGGAGCATCGCGGGCAAGGCGCCTGCGTGGGTGGCCGAGGTGCTGGACCAGGGAAAGCCACCGGAGCTCGTCGCGATCCAGCGGGACAGCGCCTTCAAGAACCAGATCCCGAAGGTGATCCGTCCGGATGTCCTGCTGACCGAGGATGGCTGGGCGATCTCGGAACTCGACTCGGTCCCGGGTGGGATGGGCCTGACCCAGTGGCTCAATGAGACCTATGCGTCCCTGTCCCCCTCGGGGAGCGATGTGATCGGCGGGCCTCATGGGATGCGCGATGGGTTTTCGTCGATCTTTGGCGACGCCCGACGGGTGCACGTCGTGGTCTCCGACGAGGCGGCCTCGTATCGGCCTGAGATGGCCTGGCTGGCCTCGCGGATCACGGACCGGTCCGTGGAGGTCCATGGAGGGGACTTCGCGGATCCGGCCCCAGGCGACGCGGTCTACCGTTTCTTCGAGTTGTTCGACCTGCCGCAGGTCCCGGGTTCCTCCCGGCTCATCGAGCGGGCGCGGTCGGAGGAGATCCGGATGACCCCGCCTCCGAAGCCGATCTTCGAGGAGAAGCTGCTCTTCGCACTCCTCTGGAACCGCAACCTGCGTGAGTTCTGGCGTCAGGAGCTGGGCGAGGGATTCCTGAACCGGCTGCAGCCCGTGGTGCCGCGGACCTGGCTGATGGATCCGACACCGCTTCCCCCCAACGCGGCGTATCCCGGGTTGGACCTGACGGATTGGCGACAGCTGAAGGGGCTGAGCCAGCGGGAACGGGACCTGATCCTGAAGATCTCCGGGTTCAGCGCCGAGGCCTGGGGGGCTCGAGGGGTCCACCTGGGCAGTGATCTCAGCACGGCCGACTGGAGCGTCGCCGTGGAGCGGGCCCTCGCGGCATGGCCGGTGTCACCCCATGTGCTGCAGCGGTTCCATCGCCCCCGGTTGGTCGAAGCCCGCTGGTGGGACTTCCATTCGGGAACGCTGCACCCCATGCCGGGTCGGGTGCGCCTGTGTCCCTATTATTTCGTGCAGGGCGATGGCGACGCCGCCCGGCCGCACCTGGGGGGCGTCCTGGCCACGGTGGTTCCGGCGGACAAGAAGATCGTCCATGGCATGCGCGACGGCATCCTTGCACCCTGTCGTCGTGGGACGGCATCGGAGATCTCGCCATCCCAGGGATCACCATGAGCCCCTTGGAGTACGGAATGCTGGCCCTGAGTTCCCTGCTGGTGATCATCGATCCGCTGGCGACGGTCCCGGCCTTCCTCGCGATGACGTCCCGGGATTCCCTCGAGAACCGCATCCGGATGGCCAGGCTCGCGTGTCAGGTGGCGGCGATCCTGTTGCTGGTGTTCGCCGTCGCCGGGCAGTGGGTGTTCCGGTTCCTTGGCATCACGATGCCGGCGCTCCAGATGGCGGGCAGCATCATCCTCCTGTTGATCGCCCTCGACATGGTCCGGGCCGAGCGGTCGAAGACGCAGGAGACGCAGGAGGAGGTTCAGGCGGGCATGGCGAAGGACGACATCGCCATCACACCGCTGGCGGTTCCGATGCTCGCCGGACCCGGGGCGATCTCCACGGTGATCCTGCTGCAGGGCGAGGCCGATTCGTGGCTCAAGCATGGACTGCTGTACGCAAGCGTCCTCGTGGCCTGTGTCCTCAGCTACCTTGTGTTCGCGATCTCGGCCCGGGGCGCCCGGTGGCTCAGCCCAATCTTCCTCCGCGTCACCACCCGTGTGATGGGCATGATCCTTGCCGCCATCGCGATGCAGTTCCTGCTCAACGCGCTCAAGGAACTGAAGCTCGTCCGCTTCGGCTGATGCCCTGGGTCATCCCGGTGGCGCGGGTGGTGGAAGGAGGGCTCGCGGATCCAGAAGGGACCGCACGGGACTTTGTCCCTACCGGGGGACGGTGGCGTCCGAAACCTCCAGGAACCTCTCCGCGGCGGCATCGGCAAACCGAAGACCCTGCCGAGTGAGCCGGAACGACGTCGGGGTCTCCTCGGCCCAGCCGCATCGGATCAGTTCGTCCATCTCGGAGCGCCATTCGGAGGCTAGATCCATGCCGGTCCGCTCCCGGAACTCGTTGAGCGGCCAGCCGGCGTTCATGCGCAGCCCGAAGGCCGTGAGCTCGCCGGCACGGGCGCGGGGAGAAAGGGCCTCGGCGAATTCCTTGGCCCGACGCCCCTTCTCGAGCTGCTCACAGTACAGGGTGGTGTTCGCCCAGTTCCGGGATCGCAGGCCCCGGACATACTCACTGGCGCTCGGACCGAGGCCATAGCTGTCGAGTCCGCGCCAGTAGGTGACGTTGTGGCGACAGGCAAAGGTGGGGATCTCCGGAAGCGAGGCCGCCGGAAGGCCCGCCGCTCCCGACCTCGAATCCCGTGCAAAGTTGGCGATCTCATACTGCCGGAAGCCCGCCTCCGCCAACCGGTCCACCAGGCGGTCATACATGTCGCACGCCAGGTCCTCGTCCACATCGAACTGCCCGGCCTTCAGCTGCTCGTAGAGCGGGGTGTCGTCCTCGTAGATCACCTCGTAGCAGCTGAGATGCTCGGTCCCGAGCCGTAGTGCCTCGTCGAGGGTGCGATCCCAGAGATCGAGGGATTGTCCGGGGATGGCGAACATCAGGTCGATGTTCACGTTGTTGAATCCGCTCGACCGGAGAATCTCGTAGCTGCGGTACACCTGGTCCCGGGTGTGGATCCGACCCAGGCGTTCAAGGAGGGATTCGTCGAACGACTGGACGCCCATGGAGATGCGAGTGACACCGGCATCGCGCAGCAGGAGGGCCTTGTCCTCGGAAACGGTGGCCGGGTTGCACTCGACGGTCCACTCGGTGGCCTTGTCGAGACCCAGCCGACGGAACGCCTCCAGGATGGTCTCCCATTGGCGGAGGTTGAGCATGGAGGGGGTTCCTCCGCCGAAGAACACCGTGTCGGGCTGGCAGTCCGGGGCGATCAGGTCGAGTTCCCGGACGAGGGCGTCGACATACCGCTGGATCTGGTTGCCCGGGGCGGGGGCGGAGTAGAAGGCGCAGTACTCGCACTTGTGCGCGCAGAACGGCACGTGGATGTAGAGGCTGCGGACCGGTTCCGGCGACATGGAGTGGATCGTGGGAGAGCTCACTGAGGATGCCAAGGTGCACTCGAACCGTTGGCGAGGAAACCCGGCCTCAAGCGGTTTCAACCGGGTTGTCCCAGCCGCTCGATGGCCGTGGCGGTGTCGAGTCCATCGATCCGGATCACCTTGTGGGTCGACGTCCGTCCGCGGACGAGGGTGACCTGTCGCTGTGGGGATACCGAGGGTCTCGGCGAGGAATCCCAGGACCCCTCGTTGGCCGCGGAGTCGACGGGCGGGGCGGTCACCCGGACCTTGAGTTCGGATCCAAGGGTGCCGGCGAGTTCGTTCCGTCGCGCCCTGGGCTGGACCTTGATCGACAGCAGCAGGGCGTCGTCGTGGACCGACAGAAAGCCGTGGAGGCTCATGGTCCGACGCGGAAGTAGGCGGCCACGAGGGCGCGTTCGAGTCCGGCGGCCGCGAGGAAGACGGCTGCGGTCGCGAGCAGTGGGGATAGGTCCAGCTTGCCGAACTGGAGGGGCAGCCGTCGGAACGGTGCGAGCGGAACCCCCCCGATCTGGTGCACGGCGTCCCAGAAGGGATGGGTGCCGAGATAGACGTACGAATTGATGAGCCGGAGCAGCAGCAGGCCCCCGAGCAGCCAGCGGACCGAGACCCAGATGCCGAGTCCGACGAGGACGGATTGTTCGACCAGGGCTGCGGTGGAGGCCGGGGGTGGGGCGATGGCCATGAGGCGGAGCGGCCAGCGGAGGATCAGCCAGAGCAGTCCGGCGGCGAGTCCGGGAATGAGCAGGGACAGGGGCAGGGGCCAGCGGGCCAGCGGGCCGGCGAGCTCCTCGAAGAACCGGTTCCAGTTGGCGGGGTCCCGGCACGCCTTCGAGAGCGCGGACAGCAGCAGCACCCAGCACAGGAAGTGGATCAGGGTCCAGAGGAAGCTGACCCAGGAGAAGACGAGGAGGCGCAGGAAGGAATCGGGTCGGAACGGGATGCTGGCCGGGATGGCGTTCCAGGACGGGATCTCGCCCAGCACATCACTGAGGATGCGATAGAGGAAGGGGCGGAGGAACAGCAGGGCCACGAGGACCAGGACGGGTTTCCAGCTGCGGGTGCGTCTGGATTCGGCGGGCTTCAGGTTGCCCAGCAGCGTGCCGGCCCGATGGCTGGGGGCCCGGTTTCCGATCCCCAACACCGACAGGCCGAGCACGAGCACGACCAGGTCGAGGAGGAGGTTGATGAACGCCATGGAACCGGGAGGGGTGCGCGGTGGACCTCAGGACACTGCCCGGTCCCACCCCGTCAGAAAAAGGGATTTCCGGTTCCCCACGCCTGCACGGAGGGGGGAATCACCCCGCCCCGCTCGGCTTCCGGACGTCCGCGCGGGCGGGGTTGTCCGTCACTTCATCATTTTGAGCAGCGTGTCGGCCATGTCGCTGGGCGTCGCGGCGATGCCGATGCCTGCGGCCTTGAAGGCGGTGATCTTGGCCTCCGCGGTGCCCTTGCCGCCGCTGACGATGGCGCCGGCGTGACCCATGCGGCGTCCCGGAGGGGCGGTGGCTCCGGCGATGAACCCGGCGACCGGCTTCGTCCCGTGACGCGCGATCCACTCGGCCGCCTCCTCCTCGGCGGAGCCGCCGATCTCACCGATCATGATGATCCCGTGCGTGTCGGGATCGGCCATGAACATCTGGATGACGTCGAGATGGGACGTGCCATTGACCGGGTCACCGCCGATGCCGACGCAGGTGCTCTGGCCCACACCGCGGCTGGTGAGCTGGTACACGGCCTCGTAGGTCAGGGTGCCCGAGCGGCTGACCACGCCGATGTGGCCCTTCTTGTGGATGTAGCCCGGGGCGATGCCGATGCGGCATCCGCCCTTGCTGTCGGGTCCCTCCCCTGGTGTGACCAGTCCGGGGCAGTTGGGTCCGATCAGCCGGGTCCGGCTGCCGGCCATTCCACGCTTCACGGAGATCATGTCGCGGACCGGGATGCCCTCGGTGATGGCGACGACGAGATCGAGTCCGGCGTCCACACCCTCGAGGATCGCATCGGCAGCGAACGGAGGGGGCACGAACACCGCGCTGGCGGTGGCGCCGGTCTGCTTCACGGCCTCGGCGACGGTGTCGAAGATCGGCACGCTGACGCCCAGGTGCTGGAAGGTCTGTCCGCCCTTGCCGGGGGTGACGCCGGCGACGACCTGGGTGCCGTACTCGATGGAGAGCTGGGCGTGGCGGGCACCGAAGGATCCGGTGATGCCCTGGACGAGGACCTTGGTTTGCGGGGTGACGAGGATGGCCATGGTTCTGGGGAGGGAAGGGGGTTCAGTTGCGGACGGCCTTGACGACCTTCTGGGCGGCGTCGGCCATGGAGTCGCCGGTGATCAGGGTGAGGCCGGAGGAGGCGAGGGTCTGCTTGCCAGCGGCGACGTTGTTGCCTTCGAGGCGGACGACGAGCGGCAGTGTAAGGCCGGTCTCCTTGACGGCCTCGACGATCCCGGTGGCGATCACGTTGCAGTCCATGATGCCGCCGAAGATGTTGACCAGGATGCCCTTCACCGAGGGGTCGGTCAGGATGATCTTGAACGCCGCGCTGACCTGCTCCTTGGAGGCCCCGCCGCCGACGTCGAGGAAGTTGGCGGGGCTGCCGCCGAAGTGCTGGATGATGTCCATGGTGGACATCGCGAGGCCGGCTCCGTTGACGAGGCAGGCGATGTTCCCGTCGAGCTTGATGTAGTTCAGGCTGAACTTGGAGGCCTCGACCTCGAGCGGCGATTCCTCGGCGAGGTCGCGCATGGCCAGGATGTCCTTGTGCCGGTAGAGGGCGTTGTCATCGAGGCCGATCTTGGCGTCGACGCACACGATCACCTCCTTGCCCTCGGGGGTCTCGACGATGGCGAGGGGGTTGATCTCGACCATCGAGGCATCGCACTCCCACCAGGTCTTGTAGACCCCGGCGATGAGCTTGCAGGCCTGGTTGAAGAGGTCGCCCTTCAGGCCGAGCCCCTGGGCGATCTTGCGGGTCTGGTAGGCCTGGAGTCCGACCGCGGGGTCGACCCATTCCTTGATGATCTTCTCGGGGGTCTTCTCGGCGACCTCCTCGATCTCAACACCGCCCTCGATGCTGGCCATGATGAGGGGGCGGGAGTTGGCGCGGTCCAGCAGGACGGCGAGGTAGAACTCCCGTTTGATGCTCTCGGCGCCCGCCACCAGGATGGTGCTGACGACCCGGCCGTCGGGGCCGGTCTGCTTCGTCACGAGGGTCTTACCGAGCATGTTCTCCGCGAGCGACACGGCGTCGGCAACCGACTTGGCCAGCTTCACGCCACCTTGGAACCCATGCTTGAAGGTGCCCTTGCCACGGCCACCGGCGTGGATCTGCGACTTGATGACCAGCAGCTTCTGTCCGGAGCCGAAGAGCTTCTCGGCGATGGCGCGGGCACCGTCGACCGAGGTGCAGGGTTCACCGGGGGGAACGGCGACGCCGTACTGTTTGAGGAGCTGTTTGGCTTGGTACTCGTGGATGTTCATGCAGGGACGATTGGGGACGGGAGGTGTATCAGGGCCCTCGGGGAACGGTATCCGACGGGCTCCGCCCGGAAACAACCGGACCGTCCGCCGCCACCGATCCTTCGGGAGGAGGTCAGCGCTGTTCGAGCGGCGTGACCTTGAGACCGACGGGGCCGGTGTAGACCGACTGAGGCCGGATGAGGCGGTTGTCGGCGAGCTGCTCGAGCACGTGGGCCGTCCAGCCGCTGGTGCGGGCGATCGCGAAGATCGGCGTGAACAGATCGGTTGGGATGCCGAGGCTGTAGTAGACGGTGGCGCTGTAGAAATCGACGTTCGCGTGAAGGTTCTTCTTTTCCAGCATCAGGGAGGCGATCCGCTCCGACATCTGGATCCACTTCGGCTCGCCGAGCTTCGCCGACAGGATCTGGGCCATTCGCTTGAGGTGCGGGGCGCGGGGGTCGAGCACCTTGTAGACCCGATGGCCGATGCCCATGATCTTGCGCTTCTGCTTCATGCACTCGTCGACGTAGGCGTCCACCTTGTCGAGCGACCCGATCTCCTGGAGCATCTTGATCACACCCTCGTTGGCGCCGCCGTGCAGCGGGCCCTTCAGGGTTCCGATGGCGCTGGTGATCGCCGAGTACATGTCGCTGAGCGTGGCGATGGTCACCCGGGCACTGAAGGTCGAGGCGTTCATGCCGTGGTCGGCATGCAGCACGTAGCACATGTCCATGGTGCTGACCTTCTCGGCCGAGGGTTTCTCGCCATCGATCATGTACAGGAAGTTCGCGGCCTCACCGAGAGTGGGATCGGGATGGACGAGCGGCTTGCCCTGACGGGCGCGGTGGAAGTAGGCGGTGACCACCGGGATCTGGGCGATCAGGCGCAGGGCCTTGCGGCGCTGGGCATCCATGGTGTCGTCATCCGCGATCGTGTCGTAGCAGCCGAGGGCGCTCACGCCGGTGCGGATGGCGTGCATCGGCGGACAGTCGGTCGGGAGCCGACAGAGCATGTCGATCACCCCCTGGGGCAGCTCTCGGTAGCCGGCCAGGGTGGCCTTCAGCTCGGTCAGCTCCTTGGGGTTCGGCAGATGGTTGTGGTTGAGCAGGTAGACGACCTCCTCGTAGGAGACCTTTCCGGCCAGCTCGTCGATGTCGTAGCCGCAGTAGATCAGCTGGCCGACATCGCCACGGACATCGCTGAGACGGGTATGGGCGGCGACGATTCCCTCGAGTCCTTTGGATACGGCAGGGGCGGAGGAGGGGGATTCAGAAGGAGTGCTCATCGAAAAGTCGGGTGCAGAGGTGCGAAGACCATCGAAGTCTGTTCCCAAACCGCGAAGCGTCAACGGATTTCCCGGTTTTGCGGCCCGTCGAGGCCGTGTGGCCGGGTTTTGGAGCGATTCACGTCCCGGACCCGACTCAGGACCTCTCGACGATCGGGAATTCGACGATGGCCCTGACGCCCCCGGTCGATCCGGGATCGAGTCGCAGCGAGCCCCGCGATCCAAACAGGTGCTCGAGCCGGGCTCGGATGTTGGTCAGCCCGATTCCGGAAAGGACCGGCTTCCCGGGATCGTAGCCCCTCCCGTTGTCCTCCACCTCGAGTCGGAGCGTTCCCTCGGTCGTCCGGGAGGCCCGGAGAGTGATGCTGCTGGCCTGGGCCTTCGGTTCGATGCCGTGCTTGATCGCATTCTCGACGAGCGGCTGGAGGATCAGGTTCGGGACCTGAAGCTCCAGTGTGTCGGGCTCGATCTCGTGCCGGACCGTCAGCCGGCCCGCAAACCGGATCAGTTCGATCCCCAGGTAGCGGTCGAGGAAGGCCAGGTCGTCCCGAAGGCTGACCCAGGGCTGCTTCGTCCGTTGCAGGGCCTCCCGGAGCAGCTCGCTCAGCCGCATCAGCATGGTGTCCGCCGCATCGATGTCGCGGTACATCAGGGCGCTGACCCCGTTCAGCGCGTTGAACAGGAAGTGCGGGTTCAGCTGCATCTGGAGGGTCTGGAGCCGGGCCTCGACCAGCCGACGCTCGAGCTCGAGCTCCCGTCGCTCCCGTTCCCGGGACTGGCGATAGAACCCGACGGCATGGGTCGTGGTCACGATCGCGCAGTACACCAGCATGTTGAACACCAGGGTGGCCACGAGCGCGTACCGGAGGGTCTCCATGAACGGGGTGCCGTCGATCCACACCGTCAGTCCGGCTCGGATCAGGGTCCAGGCCAGCGAGAACACCATGCTGGCCAGCAGGTGCAGCTCGACCAGGAGGTGGACCGGGGCGCTGCCGATCGGGAAGCGTCGGGCCAGCGTGATGGCCGGCCAGGAGATCAGGGCGAAGGTGTACCAGTCGGCCAGTGATCTCCCCAGGGCGAAGGTCCACGAGACCGGCCGTCCCACCTTGGCCTGCGTCAGATACATCTGCCCCGCGAACGCGAGACCCACGAGGGTCCATCCGAGGAGGAACAGGAGGACCGCCGGGGGGTGGATCTGGGTCCGGTCGGCCGGCATCGGTGGGCTTTTTGGGGGCTCGATGATGACGCCAGCCTGAACCGGGACCCGGGGGTTGCAATCGGGTAAATGGCCCGCGAGGCCGGGTCGGTGAGGGGGCCGGTCCTTGCAGGTTCCGTCGGAGTCCCGCACGGTTTCCGGACATGAGTCACGGCCTGGAACCGGACGTCTCCCGACAGGAGCGCGCACTGCGCGGGCTGGTCTGGATCTTCGCCGTCCTGGCTGCCCTGGCAGCGTTGCTCGTGGCGTGGCTGATGTCCTCCTCGTCCCCTGGGAAGCCCGTCGGCTCCCCGTCCTCGCGGACGGCCCGACCGCCCGCAACACGGTTCGTCGACGTCACTGAGGCCTCCGGTGTCGGCTTCCGCCACGAGAATGGCGCGCAGGGGCGGCTGCTGCTCCCGGAGACGATGGGGGGTGGGGTGGCGGTGTTCGATGCGGACGGGGACGGGGATCCGGACCTGCTGTTCGTGAACTCGTCCTGGTGGCCCGGGGATCCGCGCTGGAACTCCCCGCCTCGGCCAACCTCGGCCCTGTATCGGAACGACACGGAGGCCGGCGGGCCCATCCGGTTCACGGACATCACCGCTGGCTCGGGCTTCGAAGTGCCGTTCTACGGCATGGGGGCCGCCTGCGGGGATTTCGACAACGACGGGGCGGTGGACGTGCTCCTCACGGGCGTCGGGGGCGAGAAGCTGTTCCGGAACCTCGGAGCGGGGCGGTTTACCGACGTCAGCCGCGAGGCGGGACTGGGCGATGAGCCGGGGCGCTGGTCCACGGCCGCGGCGTGGGTGGATGTCGACAACGACGGCGATCTCGATCTCTACGTGGGACGCTACGTCCGCTGGACCCGGGCGCTGGACCTCGGGGTGAACAACCAGCTCCCCGGAGTGGGACGCGCCTATGGTCGACCTTGGAACTTCCCGGGCGAGGTGCCTCGTCTGCTCCGCAACGATGGCGGGCATCCCGGCCAGGTCCGGTTCGTGGATGTTTCGGCCTCGAGTGGCCTCCAGGTCACCAATAAGGCGACCGGGCAGCCTGCGGCCAAGACGCTCGCGGTCGCCCCGATCGACCTGAACCGCGACGGCTGGATCGACCTCGTCGTCGCCAACGACACGGTCCAGAACTTCGTGTTCACCAACCGCCATGACGGCACGTTCGCAGAGGTGGGCGAGATGTCGGGCGTGGCCTTCGACGCCTTCGGACAGGCCCGCGGCGCCATGGGCATCGATGTCGCCCGGTTCCGCAACGACGACTCCGTCGGCATCGCGATCGGCAACTTCGCCAACGAGATGAACGCGCTGTACGTGGCGCGTCCCGGCGGCGTGGGGGATCCTCTCGTGTTCTCCGACGAGGCGGTGTCGCAGGGCATTGGCCCGGCCAGCCAGTCGCTGCTGAAGTTCGGTTTGTTCTTCTTCGACTACGACCTCGACGGGCGTCTGGATGTGCTCACCGCCAACGGCCACATCGAGGACGAGATCGAGAAGGTGCAACCCGGCACACGGTATCGTCAGCCGGCCCAGCTGTTCTGGAACACGGGAGGCCAGCCGACGTTTGTGGAGGTGGATTCCCGGTCCGCCGGGGACGACCTCTTCAAACCGATGGTGGGTCGGGGCAGTGCCTACGGGGACTTCGATGGCGACGGCGATCTCGATGTCGTGATCACCCAGGTCGCGGGATCGCCGCGGGTGTTGCGCAACGAGGGATCGCCTGGCCACCGATGGGTGCGGGTCCGACTCGAGGGTGTCCGCAGCAACCGGGACGGCATCGGGGCCTGGGTCCAGGCCCGCGTCGGGGACCGGCTGCTGGCGCGGCAGGTGATGCCAACCAAGAGCTATCTGTCCCAGAGCGAGCTGACGGTGACGCTGGGTCTGGGTGGCGATCCGCTGACGGAGCTGCTGGTGGTCTGGCCCGATGGCTCGCGCCAGCGGGTCGAGGGGGTCCGGGAGGGCATCACCGTGGACGTCCGTCAGGCCGGGCAGTGATGGGGTTGTCCGCGGCTACTCGCTCCTGGCGAGGGCGGGACGGAATCCGAGGTTGCGGTTCCTCAGGGTGGGTGCGCCCCAGCTGCGGCTTGCGGTGCGGGAAAGGCCCTGGACGTTGAACCAGCTGCCACCCCGGCCGCAGCGGACGGTTCCGGTTGCGGTTCCGGTCGGGTCGGTGACCTGCTCCGTGGTGTAGTCCCCGTACCAGTCGGAGCACCATTCCCAGACGTTTCCGATGACATCGCGGAGTCCCCAGGCATTGGGCTGCTTGGTGCCCACCGGCTGGGTCTGGCTTCCGGAGTTCCCACCATACCAGGCGATCGCGTCGATCTCGCCGGGCCGTTCGGAGTCGTTCCCCGCTCGCGCGGCGTACTCCCATTCAGCCTCGGTGGGCAGGCGCCAGGACCAGTTGGTCGACAGGATCCTTGCCTTCCGCTGCTGCTCCGTCAGCCGGCTGCAGAACTCGACCGCCTCCTCCCAGCTGACCTGTTCCACGGGCCGGTTGCGCCCCCAGAAGTTGCTGGGATCTCCTCCCATGACGGCAGCCCACTGGCCTTGGGTGCATTCCGTCTCGGCCAGGAAGAAGCCCCGGCTCAGGACGACCTCGTGCTGGACCTCGTCGACCCCTCTGGACTCCTCCGAGTCTGGGGACCCCATGAGGAACGAGCCGTGTGGAATCCATCGGACCGGGAGGCCGAGGAGGAGTCGTTCACCGGCGGAGAAGGGTCTGCCGTCGTCCAGCCGGGCTGACGAGGACGTCTCGGCCTGGCGGCGCGCCTGGTCCTCCGCGGATGCCTTGGCCTCGCGGAGTCTGGAGATCGAGGGAAGCCGATCCCGATAGGGGACACTTTCCCAGACCCGGATCGTCCCGTCAGACGAGGTCGTGAGGATGCGCTTGCCGTTGGGGTCGAGCGTTGCCGACAGGATCCGACCACGGTGACCCTTCAGCTCGGCCAGCTCGCGACCACTCCCCGAGGCGACGACGCGGACGATCCCGCTGTCGGAACCGATCAGGGACAGAGGTCCGTTGGTGGACGGGGTGGCGTGCACCTCGGAGCCTGCGGCCGGAAGCTCCTCCCCGGTCCAGGCATCCCAGATGCGGGTCGTCTGGCCCTCGTGTTGGGTCACGATCTGCCGGCCATCGGTCGTGAACCCGCCCGAAAGGATGGGGTTGCGGGACCCTTCCCCGGCAGGAATCACCGTCTCGAGCCCGTCCTCCAACGCGTCCCAGATCCGGACGGTACCGTCGGTGGATGCCGTCACGAGACGGGTTCCATCCGGGCTGAAGGCGACCGATTGGATCCCGCCGGCATGTCCGCGCAGGTCGGCCACGAGCTCAAGGGTCCCGATGTCCCAGATCTGTGCCGTGCCATCGGAGAGTCCCATGGCTAGACGTCCGCCATCCGGACTGAAGGCCGCGGCGAGGACGGATCCGCCGGGACCCTGTCGTTCTCCGCGGAAATGCCCCGAGCTCGACCACACCCGGGCGGCCCCATCGGGCGAGGCGACGACGACGTAGGCGCTGTCGGGGCTGAACGCGAGGGAGGCGACCTGATTGGTGGCCCGTTCCAGCGGGACCGGCTCGCGGTCGGGTCCGACACCACGCGTCCAAACGGAGCCGTCGGCAAACCCGGCGGCGATCGTATGGCCATCGCGGCTGAAGGCGGTCGCGCGTACCGCCGTTCCCAGGCCCCGGAGCTCGAAGATCCGCCTCCCTCCGGGAAGTTCCCAGAGCGACACCGCGCCGTCCGCAGCCCCGGTCACGAGGCGCCGCCCCTCCGCGTCGAAGGTCGCGGTCATCACAGGTCCCCGGAGGTTGTCGAGGCTCGCCAGCAGGTTCCCGGTCGCGGTCTCCAGGACCCGGGCGGGCATCGCGTTGGTGCCGATGAGGAGGATGCGGGTGCCGTCCGGACTAAAGAACTGGGATTCACCCCCGGACAGGGCGTGCCGCCATCCGGTGAGTTCGGCCACGGGCTTGCCCGAGGCGGTGTCCCAGATCCGGACCGCATCCCGTCCCAGGGTGGTGATCCGCTGGGCGTCGGCACTGAAAGCGGCGACCGTGTTGGTATCCTGGTGTCCTTTGAGGGTCAGGAGGGAGTTGTCGAGTGCGGCGTTGAGCCAGTGCCACTCCCAGCCTCGAAGCCGCTCCGGGCAGGCCTCGAGCCGTTCGCGGACCCGGTCGAGCCGCCGCAGCTCGAGGTAGACGCCGGCCATCTGGATGTTGGCGACGTAGGAGTTGGTCTCGAGGGTCCCGAGGGCCGACTCGGCCCGTTGCTTCGCCATGGCCGCCTCACGGGCCTCGCCGCCTGCGATCACCCGCTGGCGGTCCGCCTCGCGGCTCGCCCGTCCAGCCCGGAGCGCCTGGAAGATGCTGACCCCCGTCGCCCCGAGCAGCACCACGACGCCCAGCACGGCCGCGAGGACCGCGGTGCGGTACCGCCGCCAAAGCTTCGTGGTCTTGTACGCGAGGCTGGGCGGACGTGCGCTGACCGGTTCGTTCTCGAGATGCCGCCGCAGGTCGACGGCGAGTCCCGTCGCCGTCTCGTACCGACGGCCCTGGTCCTTCTCGAGACACCTCATCACGATCCAGTCGAGGTCCCCGCGGACCGACTTCACCAGCCGCGGGACGTCCGAGCCGCGTCGTTGGGCGATGCTGTTCCGGGCGGGCTCGTCCTGGCCGAGGATCCGGGTGCTGGGGGTGGGTGGTTCCCGATCCCGGATCATCTGCCGCATGCCGTCGACCCCGGCGGAGAGCAGTTCCTGGGTCTCGAACGGTGTACGACCGGCCAGCAGTTCGTACAGGAGGACACCGAGGCTGTAGATGTCGCTTCGGGTGTCGATGTCGAGCCCCCCCATGTCGGCCATCTCCGGGCTCATGTAGGCCGGGGTGCCGATGAACTGATTCATCTGGGTGTAGACCGTGTGTTCCGTCAGCCGACCTTCGGTGGCCTTGGCGATCCCGAAGTCGATCACCTTCGGAACGGGTTCTCCCTCGTGGAGGGCGACGAGGATGTTCGACGGCTTGAGATCGCGATGGATGATGCCCTTTTGATGGGCGTGCTGGACCGCCTGGCAGACCTTGATGAAGAGCTCGACCCGCTGGAGGACCGTGAGCCGGTTCTGGTCGCAGTAGTCCGTGATGCGGATGCCCCGGACCAGTTCCATCACGAAGTAGGGCCGGCCCCGCGGCGTGGTCCCGCCGTCGAGCACCCGGGCGATGTTCGGATGGTCCATCAGCGCGAGTGCCTGGCGTTCGGCCTCGAAGCGCGCCACCACCGCCTTCGTGTCCATGCCCAACTTGATCACCTTGAGGGCGAGGCGACGTCGGACGGGTTCGCTCTGCTCGGCCACGTAGACGAGGCCGAACCCACCCTCCCCGATCTTCTCGAGGAGTTTGTAGCGTCCGATGTAGACGCCGATCTCGGGGTTCTCGTCCGTCGCCGGGCCACCCGGTGACGATGAGGCGCGGTCCCGGGTGGGGCTGGCACCGCGGGTGGGCTGTGGAGCGGACTCCCCGATCTCCGTCGCCTCGTCGAGATCGGCCAGTCTCGACTCCACCTTCCGCCGGAGGACCGTGTCTTGCTGGCAGGCCTCGTCCAGAAAACGAGCGCGCTCCCCGGGTTTCAGACCGAGCGCCCGTGTGGCAATCCCGTCGATCTGGCTGTCATCCTTGGGTTCCGGAGGCATGGTGGGAGGAATCAACGTCCGCCACAGGCTCCGGACCGATCAAGAAGTTTTCGGTCCCCGATTCAGTCGAAGTCCGAGCAGCTCATGAAGTAGTGGCAGCGTGGACAGCGCAGCTTGCACTTCTCGTTGTGCAGCTCGTGGCCACAGCGCGGGCACCAGCGCCAGTGCTCGCCGGGGGTGTCCGAGGAGGAAACGGATCCGGCCGGACCTGGGGATTCCCGCGTCGCGTCTGGCTCGAGGTGCTCGACCATCGCCGGAAGGGCTGGGGTTCCGTTGCGGCGCCGTCCGTTCAGAACCGCGCGATCTTCTCGAGGTGCTTCACCCGATCTCGGATCGCCTTCTTGTCGGCCTTGACGGTCCGGACGAGTCCGAAGCCCTCGCAGCAGAAGGACGCCACCACGGCTCCATGGATCATGGCCTTGCGGAGATGCTTCTCGATGTTGCCGCCCTTCTGGGAGGCCATGTAGCCGAGGAGGGCCCCGACGAAGGAGTCGCCGGCACCGGTGGGGTCGACGACCTTCAGCAGCGGATAGGCCGGGGCCACGAACATGCCGCTGGGACCGGAGAGAATCGAGCCGTGCTCGCCCTTCTTGATGATGACGAACTTGGGTCCGAGCTTGTGGATCTTCGCCAGGGCCGAGACCACGTTGTCATCCTCCGTGAGCTGGCGTGCCTCGCTGTCGTTGAGCACGAGGCAGTCGACGCGTTTGAGGAGCTTGAGGAGGTCGGCCAGGGCGACGTTGAGCCAGAGGTCCATCGTGTCGGCGATGACGAACTTCGGCTTCGAGAGCTGGTCGAGGACCGCGAGCTGGATCGATGGCGCGATGTTGGCCAGAAGGACGTAGGGGCTCTGCCCGTAGTCTCCGGGAAGCCGGGGCTGCCAGTTCTCGATGACACCCAGGACGGTATTGAGCGTCCTCCGGTTGTTCATGTTCACCTCGTATTCCCCGTGCCAGTGGAAGGTCTGGCCGTCCTTCACGCGCTCGAGTCCCTTCAGGCAGATCCCGCGGGAGGCGTAGAGTTTGACGTGGCTCTGGGGGAAGTCCCCGCCGACGACTCCGACCAGGCGGGTCGGGGCGAAGAAGCTCGCGGCGACGGCGGCGTGGCTGGCGGATCCGCCCAGGAGGCGGGGGTTCTTGGCCTTCGGGGTGTTGATGGAATCCAGGGCCGTGGTGCCGACGATGAGGACGCTCATGGGTTCAGGGAATGGGATGCGATTGCAATGTTGGCCCGCGGACGCTATCGCGGTGGTCGACCTCCGGGGAAGGAGCAAAGAGGGGGACTCACGCGAAGGCGCGGAGGAAGCAGAAGGGAATGGGACAGATTTGGAGAACAGCCGGCGACGCAATGCCCGGCAGAATGGGGCACGGGTCGTGCTAGGACCGGTTCCCGGTGGTGTCGCGGCACTCAACTGCCAGCTCAGTGCGGGAATGACTCGAGCGTCGAGGCGGGGTGGATCCAGACACGACCGAGGCACGCCCGAGGGGCGGCTCTCAACTCTCGACACTCCACTCCCGACCGTTTCCGGATCATGCCCTGAGCTTCAGGATCAGGTCCTTGCTCTCCACCGTCTCGCCGACCTGGACCAGGATCTCCGACACGACCCCGTCCGCGTTGGCGGTGACCGTGGTCTGCATCTTCATGGCCTCCATCATCAGGAGCTTGTCGCCCTTCGACACCTTCTGGCCGACGGACACCGCGATCGCGGCAACCAGGCCCGGGATCGGGGCGCCGATCTGGAGCGGATCCGCGAGGTCGGCCTTCACCCGACTGCGGGTCTGGGGCGTCACCTTCTTGTCGGTGATGTAGGCCTCGCGGGTGATGCCGTTCAGTTCGAAGCTGATCGTCCGGCGTCCGTCCTTGTCCGGGTCGCTGACGTTGATCAGGCGGATGATCAGGGTCTTGCCCTCCTCGATGTCGACGGCGATCTCCTCGCCCCGACGGAGTCCGTAGAAGAACGCCGAGCTCGGCAGGACGCTGACGTCGCTGAATTCGCGGCAGTGCTTGGCGAAGTCGGCAAAGACCTGCGGGTACATCAGGTGGCTGAAGACGTCGTTGTCGGAGGCCTCCCGCTTGAGCTTCTCCGAGAGGTCGCGTCGGATCTTCTCGAAGTTCGCAGGCGTGGCCTGGGCACCGGGGATGACATCCTTGGCGCAGTTCTTCCGGGCCTCGGTGGCGCGTTTCTCGCCAAGCACGACCCGCTGGACATCCTCGGGCCAGCCGCCCTGGGGCCAGCCGAGGCCGCCGCTGAGCATGTCGATCACGCTCTCGGGGAAGGGGGTGGAACCCGGCTCGAGGTTCACGACGTCGGCCGGCTTGATGCCGCGGCTGAAGAGGAACAGGGCCATGTCCCCCACGACCTTGCTGGACGGCGTAACCTTCACGATGTCGCCGAAGAGCGCGTTCACCTCGGCATAGGTCCGGGCGATCTCGGGCCACCGGTGGATGACGCCCATGCTCGCGGCCTGTTCGCGGAGGTTGGTGTATTGGCCGCCGGGCATCTCGTGGAGATAGACCTCGGCGGAACCGGTCTTCGGGGCGGTGTCGAACGGCGCGTAGATCTCGCGGACGCGTTCCCAGTAGTCCGACATCTCGCCCAGGGCCTCGGGGTCGATCTTCGTGTCGCGCGGGGTGTTCTCGAGGGCGCAGACCACGGAGTTCAGGTTGGGCTGGGAGGTGCTGCCCGACATCGAGGCGATGGCGAGGTCGACGATGTCGACGCCGGCCTCGGAGGCATTCAGGACCGCCGAGGCCTGCACGCCGGCGGTGTCGTGGGTGTGGAAATGGATGGGAATCCCGAGCTCCTCCTTGAGCGCCTTGACCAGCTTCCGGGCGGCCAGCGGTCGGCAGAGGCCGGCCATGTCCTTGATCGCCAGGATGTGGGCGCCCATCTTCTCCAGCTCCTTGGCCAGCTTGACGTAGTACTTCAGCGGATACTTGTCGCGTCGTTCATCGAGGATGTCGCCCGTGTAGCAGATGGCGGCCTCGCAGAGTGCCGGGGTATCCTGTACCGCCTCCATCGCAACGCGGAGGTTCGGGGTGTAGTTGAGGGAGTCGAAGATCCGGAAGAGGTCCATCCCCGACTGGGCGGCGTGCTTCACGAAGCCGGCGACGACGTTGTCGGGATAGTTCGAGTACCCCACTGCGTTGGAGCCACGGAACAGCATCTGGAAGCAGATGTTGGGGATGCGGGCCCGGAGTTGGCGGAGCCGGTCCCAGGGGTCCTCGTTCAGGAACCGCATCGCGGTGTCGAAAGTCGCCCCGCCCCACATTTCGAGGGAGAAGAGCCCTGTCTTGGCATCCCCCAGCCGGTGCGCGATGGCGTCGGCGCAGGCCAGCATGTCGTAGGTCCGAACCCGGGTTGCCATGAGCGACTGGTGGGCGTCGCGGAAGGTCGTGTCGGTGATCAGCAGGCGCTTCTGGGACAGCGTCCACTCGGCGAACTTCTTCGGCCCGAGCTTGAGCAGGAGGTCCCGCGTGCCGGTCGGCAGGGGCTGTCCGGGCTGTCCGCCGCGCGGTGCGGTCGGCAGGGGAATCACTCCCTTGGGCTGATGGCCCTTGGCGTGGGGGTTGCCGTTGACGACGACGTTGCCGAGGTAGTTGAGGAGCTTGGTGGCGCGGTCCTTCCTGGAGGTGAACTTGAAGAGCTCCGGCGTGGTGTCGATCAGCGTCGTGGTGGCCTGGCCGGTCCGGAACTCGGGATGCTGGATGACGTTCTCGAGGAAGGGGATGTTGGTCTTCACCCCGCGGATGCGGAACTCGGAGAGTGCCCGGTGCATCCGGTCCATCGCGATCTCGTAGTTCTGTCCGGAGGCGATGACCTTCACGAGCATCGAATCGTAGAAGGGGGTGATGACCGCGCCCGAGTAGCCCATGGCGCCGTCGAGCCGGATGCCGAACCCGCCCGGGGAGCGGTAGGCGAGGATCTTGCCGTAGTCGGGCGTGAACTTGTTCTCCGGATCCTCGGTGGTGACGCGGCACTGGATCGCGTAGCCGTTCCTCGGGATCTGGTTCTGTGCCGGCATCCCGACCTCGCGCGAGTGCAGGGAGTGGCCCTGGGCGATGAGGATCTGGGCCCGGACGAGGTCGAGTCCGGTGAGGACCTCCGTCACCGTGTGCTCGACCTGGATGCGGGGGTTCATCTCGATGAAGAACCACTCGTGTTGGTCGAGGTCGTAGAGGAACTCGATGGTGCCGGCGTTGTCGTACCGGATGTCGCGGGCGATCCGGGCCGCGGCGTCGCACAGCTCGCGGATGATGTTCTCGGGGAGGCCGAAGCTGGGGGCGACCTCGATGACCTTCTGGTGCCGGCGCTGGACCGAGCAGTCGCGCTCGTAGAGGTGGATGACGTTCCCGTGCTGGTCGCCGAGGATCTGGACCTCGATGTGCTTGGCGCGGGGGATGTACTTCTCAAGGAAGACGGCGGGGTTGCCGAAGGCGCGCTCGGCTTCGCCCTGGGCCTCATCCAGCAGCTGGGAGAGATCCGATTCCTTGCGGACGACCCGCATGCCACGTCCGCCGCCGCCGAAGGCGGCCTTGATGATGAGGGGGAACCCGATGGACTTCGCGGCCTTCAGGGCGGCGGAACGGTCGGAGATCGGATCCTTGGTGCCGGGCAGCGTCGGCACGCCGAGGCGCTCGGCCACGGCCCGGGCCGCGGTCTTGTCGCCCATCATCTCCAGGAGTTCCGGTCGGGGGCCGACAAATGTCACGCCGGCCTTGGCACAGGCCCGGGCGAACTCGGGGTTCTCGCTCAGGAACCCGTAGCCGGGATGGATGGCATCCACGCCCTTCTGTCGGGCGACCGAGACGATCCCGTCGATGTCGAGGTACGCGGCGACCGGACCCTTGCCCTGGCCGACGAGGTAGGACTCATCGGCCTTGAACCGGTGGATGCAGAAGCGGTCCTCCTGGGCGTAGACGGCGACCGTGCGGAGTCCCAGCTCGGTGCCGGCGCGGAAGATGCGGACGGCGATCTCCGAGCGGTTTGCCGCCATCAGCTTCCTGAAGGTCCGGCGCGTGGGGGTCTCGGGAGTACGTTCTGCGGGGGCTCGGTTGGACATACGGCGGACCAAGACCCTACCCGGGGATCCCGGGGTGGAAAAAGCGGGAAAGCGTAGTCCGCGTCCGGCCGAGACCCCCCGGGTGGGGCGTCACGGCTTTTTTGTCGGCAGCGAGAGTGCGGTGAGATTGGTCGAGGTCCGACTGATCCAACCCACCGCCGTGGCCTTGAGGTCGTCCGGGATGATCCAGGGTGTCCTGAGCCCCGAGAGGACAAGGTCGTTGTAGAGGAAGCGGATCGGCACGAAGTTTTTGACCGGGATGTCCCCGGGGTTGGCCCCCTTCAGCACCTCGGCTGATAGGTCGCCAATCGTGCGTCCGACCTGCAGGAAGTCTGACCCGAGGTCGAAGACGGCCCCCTGCTGGATCCGGGGTGGGACGCTGGTGAACACCGGGATCCCGGAGCGTTGTGCCGCCGCGATGAGGGAGTCGGACGCCGAGGTCACGGTGATGTCCCCACTGATCCAGAGCGCATCGATGCCCCTTGAGAACAGGGACGTCGCCGCCTCCATGACCGCCGTGGTGTTCTCGGCGTTGGCCTCGACCAGTTCGATTCCCATATCGGAGGTCACCTTCCGGGCGACGCGGGTCTGTGCGAGGGAGTTGGCCTCCGCGGCATTCCAGACGAGACCCACCCGCTTGAGGCTCGGATTCATCCGGCGCGCGAGGGCGAAGGTCTGATCCACCGGTTGCATCGATCCGTACCCGGTCATGTAGCGAGGATGTTCCGACGGGTTGTCGGGGTTGATGCCGACGCCGGCGCCGGCGGGGTCCGTGACCACCCCGAACACGTGGTGTGTCCTGGCCCCGGACCGATTGGCGTTGGCGACGGTCTGGAGGGACGGGGTGCTGATGCTGATGATGAGGTCGTAGTCTCCCCCGGTGACGGCACGGGCGATGGTGTTGGCGGTCCCAAGATCGCCCTCGGCGTTGAACCGGGAGATCCGGATGCGCTCTCCCTCCCGGAATCCGAGTTCCGCAAGGCGTTCCACGGCACCACGAGCCCCATCGTCGAGGGCCTGGAGCGAGGTGTGCTGCACCAGCGCGATCTGGAGCGGACGGTCCTTCGGACGATCGTTTCGGGCCGAGCGCCGCGATCCGCGGTCGGTGTAGAGCAACACCGCCGCCGAGAGGCAGATCAGGAGCAGCCCGAGGCCGAGGCGACGGAGGATCTCAACCATGTCCGGACGCTACCTGGGCGCCCATCGGATGGCGAGCGGTGCGGGCTTCGTCGTTCGCCAGGGCATCGTGGGGCGTGGCTATTGGGCGACCAGGCGGAAGAATGCCTCGGTGATGTCGGCGGGCAGCGTCACCGCGAGGGTCTGGAGGCTGCCCTCCGTGGCGATCACCGACGGCGCCAGCCGCTGCCATTCGGTTCCGGAGAGGATGCCGATGGACTCGAGTCGCACGGCCACCAGGGAGCTCCGGTCGGAACGGATCCGGAACCGGACGACCACACCGTCAGCGGTTCCCTCGATCGTGACGGGTGGCTCCGCCTCGCGCGTCGTCGGAACCCGTCCCAGGGCGAACTCCAGCAGGTTCGGCACTCCGTCCCCGTCGGCATCGACATTGCCGCCCTGAAGATCGGCGGGCAGTCCGAATCCGGAGATCCAGCCCGCGAATCCCTGACCGCTGATGGGCGCACCCGGTGTGGGGATGCTCGCCGACCAGGGAGCCGGGTCGTTGCTGTAGGCCGCTTCGTTCGATTTCTGCAGCGATTTGCCTGTCAGCAGGGCGCCCGCGGTCCAGGGCGCCTGGCTGAGGTAGTTCACCCGGTCGACCCGGGCATGATGGCGGACGCCCAGCTCGTCCAGCCCGGCAGGACGATCAAGCTCCACGGTCTCACCGCCGTTCGAGAGCCGACCACGGGTCCACTGGAACACGGGTACGCCGTCCGGCACCTGGAATGCGGCCCGGAAGTGCTCGAGATTGGCGACCAGGACGAGGCGACCCTGCGGGGGCAGGACGACGGGCGGGTTGGTCGCGAAGTCGAACTCCACCCCGTTGCCGATCCGCCAGGCGGCCTTGCGGTCGGGATCGAAGAGGGTGACGGGCGACGGGGAGACGTTCACCAGCTCGAGGAATTCCGTCTCTGGATCGGTCGCGGGGGCGTAGTGGATCTCCGAGATCACCACGGGTCCGATCCGTGGCGGACTGTTGGGCTCGCCCGGGGTAGGGACCAGGAGCGGCACGAAGTTCCACGAGTCGGTCGAGCTCTTGTAGTGATTGCCCTGCGCCTCGCCCGGGAGGGACGCTCCGAAGTCCTCCTTCGTGTCGTATTCGATCTGGCCGCTGGCGGCGAAGGCCGTCAGATGAAGCGTCTCCCCCAGATCACTCAGGGCGAATGGCACCAGGCGGCCCGGATCCGTCGAGGCGTCTCCGAAGTGGAGGTCCTCCCGGAAGACGATGCGGCCTCCCGGCTGCAGGAGGGTGCCCAGCGGAATGCGGTATTTCTGGAGCACCGTGCCGCTGTCGCTCAGATACCAGCCGCTGATGTCGACCGGCACGCTCGACCGATTCAGGAGTTCCACCCAGTCGGCACCCGAGCCTGAGTTGGCAAGAACCTCCTCGATCACCACCCGTTGCTCCGGGGCGTAGGGATAATCACCAAGCTGGTATCGGTAGGGGGCGCCGATGTCGGCCCGTGACCCATCCGGGTCGGGGGCATGGTTGGGATCCCCGGCGTTGACAGCAGCGGAATCGGGTCGGATCTGGAAGTTCAGGATTCCAGGTTCGATGAACCCAGGATCGGTCAGCAGGTTTCCCGTGCCCTGGATCGGTAGCGTGTCGGACAGGCAGTAGCTGGCCTCAACATTCGAAAGGGCGTCTGCCCGCACGGTGGCGACGGAGCACTTCGAGAACACAGTGTTCACCGCGGTCGCCTGAGCGCCGCCATGACCGAAGTTCTTCTCGTAGACGTCGACCCCGACCGCGCAACGGACGATGGTGTTCTGGTCCAGGGTCACCCGGGAGCCGAGGTCCTTCACACCCACACCCAGGTTGCAGCCCACGATCAGGTTGTGGCGCATGATGACCGAGGATCCCTGTCCGACGGAGACGCCCTTGTCCGAGTTGAAGTAGATCCGGTTGCCCTCGACCAGGACATCCGTGCAGGTCTCACCGATGTCGATGCCGTCGCAGTTGGGGCTGGCGAAGCGATAGATCCGACAGTTCCGGATGATTCCTCCCGAGACTCCGTCGTAGTCGATGGCGTCCGTGTCGGGTGCGGTGTTGCCGAAGAACGTGCAATTTTCCGTGAGGGCACCGCCCTGCTTCACGTTGATGCAGTCGCCGGTGTAGGCGGTGTGGAGTCGGCTGTTCCTGAGGGTCACGAAGCCGCCCCGACAGAAGATCGGCCCCTCGCACTCGTCGATGTCGAGGCCGTCGAGGGTCAGCTGTGCGTTCAGGCCCGAAATGGCATAGGGATAGACTGCGGGATTGAAGCCCCGTGTGGCACCTCGGAGGACCACGTTCCTGAGGGTCGAGGAAACCTCCGGGGCCTCGAAGCTGATGCCGCCCCAGCGGGTTCCATTCCGACCGACGAAGCGTACCGGTTTCTCGACAGTGCCTTCGATCTGGAGGGCACCCTGGACCCGGAGGTGGCGTCCGGGTTGCATCTCCAGGATGACACCGGGATCCACGGTCAGGGTCCGTCCTCTGGGAATGATCAGGTCTTCGTCGATGACGCAGGGGGAATCGGTCGCGGTGAGTCGACGGTCCTGATCCAGCACCCCGCCCAGGATGCTTCCGGGGGAGGGCTCGAATTCTGCAACGAGCTCGCCGGCGCCGGTGACGGTCAGTGTCTGCACGGGACCGCCGTCGCGACCGGACCAGCGGACGAAGCGGTATCCTGGACCCGCCACGGCTTCCGCCTGGAAAGGGATTCCCGGGAAGAGCTTCAGTGTCCCGGGGGGAACCGGAACACCCTGGAGGCGCAGGGTACCGCCCGCGGCGGGGGAGGCCCCGACGGTGACCGCCACGGCGTTGGCTCCGAGGCCGAGCTGTTGCCGCACTTCGGCCAGGGCTCCGTCGTCCTGATGGCGCCGCTGGATGAACGTCCGCATGTCCGAGAGGGCACTGGCCCGGCTCGCCGGGGTCAGGCCGCCCAGCGGCGCCCAGCGGGCGGAGTGGCGGGGGATCTCCGATTCGACCTCCGCGGCCATGCCGTCGAGCAGGCCAATCGCCCGCGGGGGCAGGAAGGTCGATCCGACATGCACCGCGAACCTTTGGGCCAGACGGTTCCGGAACGTCGGGCTGGTCTTGAGCAGCACGAGGAGATCCTCCTGCTGGAGCATGGCGGAGAGGACACCGCCGCCGACCTGCGACAGGCGGAACGTCTGGTCCATGTCGGGCAGGAACCATTGCCATCGGCCCCCAGCCGTGCGGGGGCGCCAGAACTCGCGGTTGTGGCGCCAGCTGATGTTGACGCCGTAGGACTCGCTCACGACGAAGTCGATGAAGCTATCGATGTCGATCTGTGCCTCGGCTGCAGCCCAGACCGCCGGATCGTTCAGGTCGTGGGCGCGCAGGTAGTCCAGGAGCGCCAGCCACGAGGCGGTGTCCCCCTTTTCGGCGCCGAGGGTGACCGCCGAGGAAGTCAGGTGCCCATAGATCAGGTGGTCCACGTCACCGGCGTTCAGCCGGTGATGCTCGAAGAACCACATGTCATCCCAGCGGGCCCGGATGTCATGGATCCCCCAGTACGCACCGTTGATGTAGACGATGCTGGGGCGGTAGTCGGATGTTCCAGAGCGCAGCTGCCCCTTTGCGAGGAAGGTCCAGAGGGCGTCCCGGAGCATCTCCCGATCCCAGGCATCGCCGCCTTCCCTGAGGGTCAGCGACTGGTGCAGGGCGATCCCGGACCCGGGGAAGAGGTCGTGTCGGATCTCGGTGTCGCCGTAGGCTCCCCGCAGCGCGAAGTTCAGGGCCCGCTGTGCGTGCACCCAGTTGTTCTCGCCGCCCATCCGGACGCCGCCGTTTGCCCGGAAGCCAGGGCCTCCGTCTGCGGGGAAGAACTCGAGGTGCCCCGGCGAGTCCTTGCCCTTGTAGACGTCCCGCAGGCCGGGTCCTCCCCCCGTGGCCTGTTCATGCTGATTGTAGTAGATGCCGATCCGATCACCGAACAGCCGCTCGGGATCACTGACGACCGAAACGACCGGCAGGGTGCTCTCCGGTTCCCCGATCAGGTAGGTCCGCGTGGCGATGGGTCCGGGCTGGACGCCGTCCACGAAGGCACGAGCCCGGACGATCGTCGTCTTGGTGAGTTTCAGCGGATTCTCGTAGCGGGGCGAATCCGATCGTGGGTTCGATCCGTCGAGGGTGTACCGGAGTATCCCGGAAGAGGCGTTGAGCGTCACCTCCACCGACCCGCTCCGACGGCCGGCATCAGGGAAGATGGACACCGTGGGGCCTTCGGTCCTGAGGCTCGCCACCTTGGGACTCGTGTTCGGAGCCATGGGGGTGGGTTCGACGAACTGGACCCATTCCCCGGACCCGTCTCGGCCGCGTGACACGTCGGGGAGCTGCAGACCGTAGGAGGTCTGGTCCACGATCGCGGCCTCCCCGGCAGCGGAGGCGACCAGTGAGAGATCGAAGCCGATGTCCGAGCTGTTGGCGGCGACCTGGTGCACCTCCACGGCGATCACGTTGGTGCCGGCCACCAGGGCGGTGGTGGGAATCGAATGGGAGGTGAACTGGCTTTCGGCGGCCCCACCGATCGAGCTGCCGGCAAGCGTCTGGTGGGTGATCTCGCCCGCAGGCAGGTTCTGTCGGACCACCTCCTCGCCGTTGAGGTAGACCACGGCCCCGTCGTCGACCAGCAGCTGCAGGGTCAGTGCCGTGATGTTCTGGGGGTTGTCGACCGTGAACGCGTGGCGGAAATAGGTCGTGATGAAGCGGTCATTGGCGCTGGGCCCCGACCCCACCTCCGTCGCCTCGTCCCCGTCGCCGTAGCCCAGCTGCGCGGGTCCGGATTTCCAGGCGGTGTCGTCGAAGGTACGGCTGCGCCAGGTCGTTCCCGGATTGGATCCATCATCCAGGTACCTCCAGCGTGCCGCCTCGAGGGGGGGCGTCGGTTTTGGGGTCCCGGGTATGATCAACAGCGTGGTCAGCGGTTGTCCCGATCGGGAGAGCACGATCGACTCCCCGGTTGCCGAGAGGGAGAAATTGGCGTGATGGCCCTCGGTGACAAAGTTGCGCCAGGGCCAGTAGCCGCGGGGATGGGTCTGGCCCGGAAACGCGTCCTTTCCGTCGGCCCAGACGAGCAGGAATCCGCGGGCCGGAATCACCGTGGTCGACGGCAGGGCCCACCGCAGGGGCCGCGCAGGGTCATCGCTCAGATACCACCCGCCCAGCGACACCGGTTGATCCGTGGTGTTCTCCAGCTCGATCCAGTCCGGGTAGTCGCTGAAATCCACGATGTCCGGGTGCGACTGCGCGTTGGAGGCGAGGAATTCGCTGATGCGGACCTGTCCGAATCCGACGCCAGTCGCGAGGCACTGGAGGACCGCGGCGATTGTCGCGGGGCCCCACCCCCGCCAGCGCCTCTGGATGGAGGGTTTCCGCGGGTTTCGGGTTTCCTCGGGGTGACGGACTGGAAAATTCACGGTGACGGGAACCTAGCAGCTCCGCTGCCGGGTTCGAGGAGAGTCTCGGTGCGGCGGTGGGGGTGAATGCCACGGTCTGCGCCGGGTTCCTGGGGCTGGACCGTGATGGATGCGGTGGAGGGCCTGGCCGAGTCGGAGGTTGGCAGTTTCGGGAAGTGCGGGAGGGGTTCTTGGGGACCTGGATTGGAATCCGCTGACTTCGGGATCCGGGCCGCCTAGTCTGTCGTGACGTGACCATGGCCCCGCTTTCCTCCATCCGAGCCCGGTCATTCCTCGGTGGGGCTTGCGCCGTGGCAGGGGTTGTGGACGGGTTTGCGTTCCTCCTCCGATGGGGGGCTCGGGCATCGGTCCGGATGGGTTTCGGGATCCTTCTCCTGATGCCTGCGACCGATGCCGCGCCGCGGGCGGACACCGGGGGTGACACGGTCGACAAGGGATTCCTCTACCGGCACGAGGTGGTTTCGGAGATGCCGTGGTCCATCCACATCCTGCGGCTGGATCGTCGTCGTCGGGACCTGGTCCTGACGACATCGCTGGGGAACGGACATCGGATCGGCAAGACGACGATCTCGGACCAGGTCCGCCTGCTGCCCGATTCGATCGGTCGTCCTGTGGCGGCGATCAACGGGGATCTGTATCTCGATGGGGGTGGCCTCTCCGGGGATCCGCGGGACCTGTTGATTCGGGAGGGTGAGCTCGTCAGCGCCCCCGCGGGCCATGCGTGCTTCTGGATCGATTCACGGGGGCGACCGCATCAGACGAATGTCCATTCCCGGCTCCGGGTGATCCTGCCCGGCCGTCGGGGGCTCGTGGTGGGCCTCAACGAGGTGGGTTTCGATGATGGGGCGGTCCTGTACACGGCCGCCGTCGGGTCCCTGACCCCGCCGACACCCGGCATCCAGTATGTGCTGGAGCGCGCCCGAGGGGAGGGGTTGCCCCTCCGCGTGGGGCGTCGTCTGGAGGTCCGTGTCCGGGAGGTCCGGGCCGGAGGACGGCACCCGGTTGGACGGGAGGATCTGGTGCTCACGCTGGGCGATCGGCTTGGAGTGCACCTCGAGGTCGGGGATCGGTTGGAGGTGGTTCCCCAGACCCAGCCCGATCTCTCCGGAGTCCGCACCGCCCTCGGGGGTGGACCAACGCTGGTCCGGGAGGGAAAGGCCATGACGTGGTCGGGCTTCCAGCGCCGCCATCCGAGGTCCGCCATCGGCTGGGACGATCGGTGGTTGTACCTCGTGGAGGTGGACGGACGCCAAGGGGGGCTGTCGGTTGGGATGACCTTCCCGGAACTGGCCGCCTACCTGGTCCGCCTCGGATGTCGTGAGGCCGTCAATCTGGACGGCGGGGGATCCTCCACGCTCTGGGTGTTGGGTCGGGTCATGAACAGTCCCTCCGACGGGGTGGAGCGCCCGGTGGCCAACGGTCTGGTGGTGCTCCAGAAGGAGCGTCCTTCCGTGGAGCGGGTCCGATGATTCGCGGATGCCGTGCCGCGACGGTCGTCACGGTCGGCTGACGGCGCGGTACACCCGGTCGGGGAACTGGGCGGCGGCCGAATCCTGGAGGTCGAGGGTGCCGTTCGGGCTCTGGGCGACACCCACGCCGATGGGTTCCCACGTCACCGCTCCCGATCCCTGCAACCGGGCGGCCTCCAGTGCATACGTCACACCCGGTTCCCCGAGGATCCGCAGCACGAAGGCTCCGGTGTGCAGAAGGCCCACCGGCTCCAGCCGGGGCGGGATTTCGGTGAGCGGGATGGCCGACACCCGGTAGTCGTCGAACACGATGAAATTGTCCCCGGGTTTCCCCGGCGTGAGGATCACCCAGGCCGGATCGATGTCGCCCACGGTCAGCGCTTCGCCGACCGACGTGATGGGCAGCGAGGTGAGGATGGCCTGCCCGTTGATGCGCGCGGTCCACTGGTTGCGCTGCAGGTTGAGGTCGATCTCAAGATCGTACGCCTGGCCCGGCTCGAACGAAAATCCGGTCGGGACGATCGGTGGCGGTGTCTGGCCCTTGGCATCGTCGAGGATGTAGTTCACCGACAGCGTCTCGTTGTCGAAGTCCAGGCTCAGGAACCGGTGTTCGGTGAGGCTGTAGACGCTCCACCGGAAGCTGTCGAAGAACGGGGCCGCCTCGGTGGAGTCCTCGATCTGGAAGGCCACCTGGAAACGCACCAGGGGCAACGGGGTCGAGGTGGGCTTGAACTGGACCGGTTTCCACAGGCTGAAGTCGGCCGTGGTGTCCGGCGCCGTGTAGCCGATGTAGGCGTATTGCCCGTTGAAGCCCGGCAGCGGTTGGGCCAGGACCCCGTTCCCGCCCGGATCCGTTGCCTTGCCCGCCAGGTCGCCCGCGAATCCGACCCAGCCGCCCTGGCCGATCAGGTCCTGGTCGGCCTTGAAACCCTCGAACGCCTCGAACCCCGTCTCATAGAGGATCCGGGTCTGGCCCCGCACCGGAAGGTCGCAGGCCGATGCCGCCGCGAGGGCGAGAACGAGGACGGTTCCGGTGTGGCTGGGGACTCCCGGAAGACGGGAAGACCGTGGGAATCCCAAGGGATGGGTGGAGCGGCGCATCGGTCGACGGGATGGGATTCAGCGACTGCCACCGGGTCGCGATCAGAGGCTGTTCGGACGGGCGAGGCTGGGACGTCCCACCGTTCCCCCATTCTGCATCATCGGCCCGGCACCGCGGCCGACAGGCATCGACGGGGTGAAGGTGGGCGCGTGCTTGGTGAGGGTCTCCTGCATCGGTCGTACTGCCGACGGCACGGACTGCCGCTGGGAGTACCCGGTGTTGAAGGAGGTCGTAGGATTCTGGACCGGCTGCGGGGTCTGGCGCGGCGTGACGAAGCTTCGCGTGGGGTTCGGTGTCGTCGGTATCGTCGGTGTCACGGTCGACGGGGCAGGGCGGACGGGTAGGGTCGATGGTGTTGTCAGGCCAGGGGTCGTCACGGGTGTGGCACTGGCCCGGGGTTGCACCCGGATTCCGGTCGACGCTCCGGGCCAGTTCGCGGTCGAGGACGGGGTCTGCCGGACCGGAGCAGTTGCGGACTGTCCGGGATACTGGACCGCGGGACGAACGGGGGTTGCCCGGGCGATGGTCGAGCCGGGAGCCACCGTGGTGGCGGGCCTGTTGCCGCCGGCGGTGCGGATCGTGGTGTCGGTCGGGGTTGCCGGGCGCGTGGCCAGCCTTCCGGAGGAGGCAACCCCCGGGGTGGTCGCGGTCTTGGGGCGGTCGCCCAGCAGCTGGATCGGCGACGGCGTCAGGTTCATGCCGGGTGCGGTCGGGGTCGAGCCGGCCGTGGCGGCGCTGCCGGGTCGTCTCGGAAGGCTCGAGTTCCCTGCGCCATGGATTGTCGTGCGGGTGGAGCCGGGACGGGACGGGTCCTGCGACACCGTTACGGCACCCTTGTTGGCGAGGTCCTGGCCGATGCTGGGCCTGTAGACCGCGAGCCGTCCCTGGTCCGGACTTGAACGGGGACCCACGGACCTCCCGGCCTGGCTTGGAGAGGCCACGTCGGCGAGGGCGACCTTTCGGATCTCGCTTCGGGTGTGCTGGGTAATCGTTGTCGGGGCGATGCCACCATTCACCACCGTGTTGTTGTTCCCGGTCACGTAGTTGTTGATGACCGTGCTGTTCTGGTAGACCTGATTCACCTGGGACCTCGGGACGCCGTAGGTCCAGCAGTTGGCCGCGGTGAAGCAGGAGGCAGGGGTCCAGCAGTAGTCGGCGGCACCGAAGCCGAAGCTGAACCCGACGCTGATCCCCGATCCCGACCACGTGAGACCGACACCGGTCGAGAACCCGCAACCCGGGGGAAGGGGGGCCCAGCCGCAGTACCCGCCGCCGTATCGGAAGGTCACCCACGAAGGGGCCCAGGTGGAGCCCGGAACCCAGCACCAGCCGACGCTCGGGGCCTGGACCCAGGAACCGTAGTGGAAGGGGGCCCAGCCCCAGGAATACGAGGAGTTCCAGTACCAGCCCGCATCGGTCCAGGCCCAGCAGCCGTTGTTCCAGTAGGGACGCCATCCCGGGGTGGCCACTGCGCAGGCGGGCTGCCAGACGTAGCCGTAGGTGGGCACGGTGACCCACGATCCGTACGGGGCGAGGGAGTTGTAGAAGATGTTGTAGTTGTTGACCTGCGTCGCCGGCTCCGGGGCGCTGGTGGCTACCGCGGGGCCAATCTGTGGGGCGGGCACCGGCTGAGGCCCCCCAGGGTAGACGGTCGGCGCCGCGGGCTCAGGTGCTGTCGGGGCGACCGGTGCCGGTTTTGGAGCCGGCGTTTCTGGGGCCGGCGGCGGGGCGCTGGATGCCAGCAGCTGCTCCCGGGAAAGAAGAGCGTCCAGGACCGTCTCGGAGAGTCCGACGTCCCGCAGATAGACCACCTGGTCGGCCTTGAGGTGGAACGGTTCGGTGAGGTTGGCGATGAACTGCTGGATCGTGGAGTCCCCGACCCGGGCGTGGGCGAGTCGGACCACCTCACGAGCGGGCTCCGGGAGGTCCTCGGGGAATTCCGTCACCGGGGTCGGCGAGGCGGCGGCCTGGACCACGTTCGTCGACGGGATCGCGTTGGTCGTGGAGGTTCCGGACGCAGGGGCCTTGGGGGCTCCCTGGAGGCTGCAGCCCACGAAGAGGACCAGGAGGGACGCGAGGACGAGGAAGGGTTTCATGGGGGAGGGGGAAAACCGCCGGGAGGAAGGGGTATCCCGGAGCGAAGGTGGGATCAAGCGGTTCACCGTTGGGACCGTCGATCGGGTGGATCGAGTGTTCCCGGGCAGTCAGACGCCGAGGCACGTGCAGTATTCAGTGGCGGGTCAGGCAGGGGGTGTCCGGTGGGTTCCAGGGCCGGAATCAGGGCCTTTCAGGGTCGTCCCGTTGCCAACCCCCCTGGATTGTGTCATGGAATTCTTCATGGCGAATCCCCTCGAGCGGCCCCCGACCCTCGTTCCCGAGGTCCTGCCGCCGGAGGCTTCCGGCTCCGCGGTACCTCCTTCGGCCCGGGACACCGCCCGGGGTGGAACACCCGCCGGGGAGCGGAGGGCGCCGTTCCATGCGGTTGCGGCCCTGGTGCTGATCGGTGTCGACAACCTCTGGAACCTCGAGGAGTTCGCGGCACCCCCGCTGATGGTGCTGACCATTCCGCTGTCGTTTGCCTCCGTCCTGTTGGCGACGGCCTGGATCCAGCGCCGTCTCCATGGCGACCGCCCGCGGGTTGCAGGGTGGAAGGCCCTGTTTCTCGCCGCCGTCGCCGTGGTTCCCTTCTCGGTGACCGGCACTCCGGTCGGACTCGCACTGCTGGCCTGGGCGGGCATACGGCATCCATGGCGTCGTTAGGGCTCGTCGCGCATCCGACGGGTGGGTTGGGGCTTGGCTCGACAGGCGGAGGGCTCGCATACGACAACTCGTGGACCCGGAGCACCCCAAGCCATGAACGCGTCGCATCGTGACACCCCGCGGGACTGGTCCCGCCGCGCCTTCGGAATCATCGAGGCGGACTTCAACCGCTCGAGCGACACCCATCTCGTCCCACTCCCGCTTCCCGCCTTCCCGGACATCCACCTCTACTTCAAGGACGAGTCCAGCCATCCGAGCGGCAGCCTGAAGCACCGGCTCGCACGCTCGCTGTTCCTCTACGCCCTCTCCAACGGCTGGCTGTCGGAGGGCATGACCGTGGTCGAGGCCTCGAGCGGGTCGACGGCCGTGTCCGAGGCCTACTTCGCGCGGCTGCTCGGACTCCGGTTCGTCGCCGTGATTCCGCGGGGAACCTCCGAGGAGAAGGTCGCCCGGATCCGGTTCCATAGCGGTGAGGTCCACTGGGCCGAGGATACGGGACAACTCGTCGAGGAATCCGCCGCCCTGGCGTCGCGACTGGGGGGACACTTCATGGACCAGTTCACGTATGCCGAGCGGGCGACGGACTGGCGGGGCAACAACAACATCGCCGAGACGATCTTCCAGCAGATGCGCCGTGAGCCGCACCCGGAACCGGCGTTCGTGGTGTGTGGAGCCGGAACCGGGGGCACCTCCGCGACCCTGGGGCGTTACGTCCGGTATCGTGGGCATGAGACACGGATCGTGGTCGCGGATCCCGAGCGATCGGTGACGTTCGACCACTTTGTCACGGGCGATCCGTCGATCCGGTCCGGGGAGAGCACCCGGATCGAGGGGATCGGACGGCCGAGGGTGGAGAGATCCTTCCTCCGTTCGGTGGTCGACGGGATGGTGCGCGTGCCGGACGTCTGCAGTCTCGCGGCACTGGATCATCTCGAGTCGGCGCTGGGGCGTCGTGTGGGCGGATCCACCGGCACCCTGTTCCACGGGGCCCTGCCGTTGATCCAACGGATGGCGGAACGCGGCGAGCGGGGATCCGTGGTGGTCCTCCTGTGCGATGGTGGGGAGCGCTACACCCGGACCTACTACTCCAGCGAATGGCGTCGGAGCCAGGGGCTGGACGCCTCCGACGCGCTCGGTCGGATCCGATCGTTCCTGATCGAGGGCAGGTCCCAGCAGTGGCCGGTGCAGACCGCTGGCTGGGCGGCGTGAAGGGCACAGGGCCTGGAGCTGGACCCGGGGGACTTCAGAGAGCGGCAGGGCTGTGATCTGTTCGTCCAAATCAAACCGGCGAAGCCCTGGATAGACCACGAAGAGCTGATGGCAGCTCGATCAGGCAAGCCGTAGTTTCAAGAATCATTCAGAAGGTTCCGTGAAAAAACGGAGCGTCGATCCGTAATTTCATGGAAAAAGAGTCTGGCTGGCATCGGTTTCGGACTCTTCCGTGGCGTCCTGCCACTGATCCAACGAATGGCGTCGGAGCCTACAGGAAACCGTGGTGATCCTCTGTCGCGACCTAGGTCTGGGAATCCCCTGGCCATGGGGCGGCCATCTCGGTATCGAACCGGAGTGGAAAGGCATCGATCGCACCCCCCGTCCTCGGCGCCCTCTCGCTGCGGCTTCACGTTGATCGAGCTTCTCGTGGTTGTGGCGATCATCGCCATCCTGGCCGGAATGCTCCTGCCGGCGCTCTCCCGGGCAAAATCCAAGGCGCTGACGACCCAGTGCCTCAACAACCAGCGCCAGATCGGCATCGCGTTCCACCTGTATGCCGACGAAAACCGGGACAGCTACCCGGTGTGCACGGGATGGAATTCCTATGGGGGTGTTCTGGGCAGGGTCAACGACCACCACGGAGGCGCGACGCCCGCAACGAATCGTCCGCTCAACCTCTACATCGCGGCCACCAACTCATGGCGGTGTCCGGCCGATCGAGGGGACTTCTTCTACCCGAACCGGACGGCATTCGAGGCGTTCGGCAACAGCTACCGGTCGCAGTTCGGGGTCAATACGTTCAGGACCCGCCGTGTGACTGGTGATTCGCTGGCCTCACCGGCCTCACCCGAGGCCCGGCCGATCAAGGTCGACATGGTCGCACTCGGTCCGGTCAACAAGATCATCCAGGGCGACGTGCCGTGGCACGGCAATCGCAAGCCCGAGGATCCACGCAGCGCCTGGCACAATTCCCGTGGGGTGCGGGGTCATGTCATGCTCTATGGCGACACCCACGCGGCGTTCTACCGGTTTCCGCCGGAGATGGGGGATCCGAGGCTGATGAGCCTCTACGTACCCGACAACGACACGACGAATCCTTTGCGCCCCCGTCCCGATTTCTTCTGGTGGTAGATCGTGGTCCCGCCTCGGAGGGCGAAAGCGGATCCGCTCGTTCCTGATTGAGGGCAGGTCCCAGCGGTGGCCGGTGCAGACCGCTGGCTGGGCGGCATGATGGGGCCAGGGCTGCCTTGTCACCCGGACATGCCTTGCGCAGGCTCTTCACGAATCCCATGAGAATTCCTCCCGTCATCCTGTTGGCGTTGGCGCCTGGCCTCCTGACCCCCAATCTGCAGGCCCAGAACCCGGCGACCCCTCCCACTGTCGTTCCCGCGGGGGTCCTGTCGGTCTCGGACCCCGACCTCGAGGTCACCCTCTGGGCACAGTCCCCGCAGCTCAAGAATCCTACCAACCTCGACTTCGACAGCGACGGACGAGTCTGGGTCGCCGAGGGTGTCAACTACCGGGGCCACCACCAGCGCCAGCCGCAGGGCGATCGGATCGTCGTCCTCGAGGACACCGATGGCGACGGGCGGGCCGACAGCCAATCCGTCTTCGTCCAGGAGCCGGGCCTTCTGGCTCCAATGGGGCTCGCGGTCATCGACAACCGGGTGATCGTCTCGATGGCGCCCGACATCATCGTCTACACGGATGTGAACCGGGATCGTAGGTTCGACCCGAGGGTGGATCGTCGAGAGGTGCTCCTGACCGGGTTCAACGGACGCCGTCACGACCACAGCGTCCACAGCGTCACCCAGGGGGCGGACGGGCAGTGGTATTGGAATGCCGGCAACTGTGGCTCGATGTTCACCGACAAGTCCGGCCGGACCTTCCGGATCGGCAGTGCGTACGACGGCGGACGCGATCTGGGCTGGGAGCCGATGAAGATCGCGGGGATGAAGAGCGACGACGGCCACGTCTGGATCGGAGGCTTCGCGGCGCGGATGAACCCGGATGGATCGCAGGTCCGCGTCATCGGTCACAACTTCCGGAACAGCTACGAGCAGACGGTCACGTCCTTCGGGGATGTCTTCCAGAACGACAACGATGATCCGCCGGCGTGCCGGACCGCCTTCCTGCTGGAGTCGGGCAACGCAGGGTTCTGCTCCGCCGACGGCCAGCGTTCCTGGGGCGTGGATCGGCGTCCGAACCAGAGCGTGCCGGTCGCGGAGTGGCGTCAGGAGGATCCAGGCACGATGCCGCCTGGCGACGTCTATGGCGGTGGATCCCCGACGGGCATCGCCTTCGTCGAGGACAGCGCCCTCGGTCCCAAGTACCGGGGGCTGCTCCTGAGCTGCGAGCCGGGACGCAACGTTGTCTTCGGCTACCTGCCCAAGCCCGAGGGAGCCGGGTTCGCGCTCAAGCGGTTTGATTTCCTCACCAGCAACCGCGAGGGCGAGTTCTCCGGGACCGACTTCCAGGGAGGCAGCAATCCCCAGCGTCAGCTCAAGACACTCTTCCGTCCGAGCGACGTCGGCGTGGGTGCGGATGGCGCGATCTATGTGGCGGACTGGTTCGACCCGCGGGTGGGTGGCCATGCCGACTGGGACGACACCACGTCCGGGGCCATCTACCGGATTGCTCCGAAGGGCTACCGGGGCCGTCCGGCGAAGGTCAACCTCACCACCCCAGCCGGTGCTGCCGAGGCGCTCCGAAACCCCGCGCTCCATGTCCGCGCTGCGGCCTACAACGCCCTCCAGGCCCAGGGCTCCGCAGCGATCAAACCTGTGGAGCGCCTGCTGAAGGACCCGAACCCCTACGTTCGGGCCCGCGCGGCGTGGGTTCTGGCCCTCGATTCGAAGAACGGACTGCCCAAGGTGGCAGGACTGCTCAAGGACCCCGATCCGCAGATGCGGGTGGTCGCATTCCGCGCGCTCCGTCGGGCGGCCGAGAAAGGAGTCGTCTCCGATGACAGCCACTCGTTGCGCAAGCCGTCACCCGGATCGCGCGTGTTCTTCCTCGAGACCGCGCAGCGTCTGGCCTCCGACCCTTCGCCCGCCGTTCGACGGGAGGTCGCCGTTTCCCTGCGCGATGAGCCGTACAACATCGCCGGTCCGGTCCTCCTGACCCTGGCTGATGGATTTGATGGCGTGGACCGGACCTATCTCGAGGCGTGGGGTACTGGAGCCACGGGCAAGGAGTCCCAGATCTATGACGCCCTGGTCGCCAAGGCGAACGCCGGTGGATCGGTCCGGTGGACGCCGGCGATCGCATCCCTCGCCTGGCGGCTGCATCCGGAGTCCAGCATCCCGGACTTCAAGGCCCGGGGCCTGGCGGAGTCCCTCTCGGATTCCGAGCGCAAGCGCGCCCTGACGGCCCTCGGATTCAACCGATCCCCGGCTGCGGCCGACGCGGTCCTCGAGGTCGCGTCCAAGTCCTCGGGTGCGGTGAAGGCCGAGGCCATGTGGTGGCTGCTGAACCGCAAGGATTCCCAGTGGAAGGACGCCGGCCTCGCCACCGCCCTCAAAGCACGCGGCGTCTATGACCCCGATGCGGTGTCGTGGGTCGAGGCGACCGTGCCTCCGGCGGAGGCGCCGAAGTTCACCGCCATCGACGTGCTCTCCCTCCGGGGCGATGCCAAGCGGGGCGCGGACCGCTTCAAGTCCGTCTGCATCAGCTGCCACCGGGTCGAGGAGGTTGGAACCGAATATGCCCCCAACCTCACCGGCTGGGCGCGGCGTCAAACTCCCGAGGTCCTCGTGAAGGCAGTCCTCCAGCCCAGTGCGGAGATCGCCAGCGGGTTCAATGGCTCGGAGCTCATCACCCACGACGGCACCGTCATCCAGGGTCTGCTGCTGTCCGAGGGCGATCCGATGATTGTCCAGTCGGCGGGCGGCCTCACCCAGATGATCCCGCGGTCCAAGGTGAAGTCCCGCCAAGGCCTCAACCGATCCCTCATGCTGAGCGCAGACCAGCTGGGGATTTCCGCGCAGGACCTGGCGGACATCGCCGCCTACCTCCGGGAACACTGAGGTCCTCGGTCTCCGGCATTGCCGGTGCCATGGGGGGAGGGTACACCTCCCCCCATGCATCCCCCGTTCCTGAGTCGCGCTATCGCTTTTTCCCGGTCTGTCGGATTCGTCCTCGGACTGGTGTCCTGTCTCCTCGGTCTCCAGGCAGCCGAGTCCGCTCCGTCCTCCCCGTTGATCGGACGTTGGGACCTCACCGTAAAGGGTCCCGACCGCGAGTACCCGTCATGGTTCGAGGTCCAGAAATCCGGTCACAAGACCCTCGTTGGCGCGTACGTCGGCCAGTTCGGCAGCGCGCGTCCGGTCAGCGAGGTGAAGCTCGAGGGCAACCGGTTCCGGTTCGTGGTGCCGCCCCAGTGGGAGGAGCGCACGACGGACGTGGTTGTGGAAGGCACGGTCCAGGGCGATACCGTCCAGGGCACCGTGACCGATGACCAGGGTCGCCGACTGGCGTGGACGGGGCGTCGGGCCCCGAAGCTGATGCCCACCGGCGAACCGAAGTGGGGCAAGCCTGTCGAGCTGTTCAATGGCAAGGATCTGACCGGATGGAAGGCGCTGTGGTCCAAGGGCCCCCACGGCTGGGTCGTGAAAGACGGACTGCTCGTCAATGCCAAGCCCGGTGTGAACCTCGTCACGACCGGAACGTTTGGTGACTTCAAGCTGCACGTGGAGTTCCGCTATCCGCCCAAGAGCAACAGCGGCATCTACCTGCGTGGCCGCTACGAGGCCCAGATCGAGGACAACTACGGACTCGATGCCGAGTCCCACCTGATCGGTGGCATCTACGGATTCCTCACCCCCTCGGTCAATGCGGCCAAGCCGGCCGGCGAGTGGCAGTCCTATGACATCACCCTGACGGGCCGCGTGGTGACGGTCGTGCTCAACGGCGAGCGCGTGATCGATCGCCAGGTGATCCCCGGCATCACGGGTGGGGCGATGGACAGCAACGAGGCCGCGCCGGGTCCGCTGTACATCCAAGGGGACCACGGCACGGTGGAATTCCGGAAGATCACGCTGACACCGGCCCGCTGAGGACCCTCCGTGATTCTGGCACCCTTGAGAGTTTCCGATCCGGGTCGACGCCCCGAAGCCGCCGGCTTCACGCTGATCGAGCTGCTCGTCGTGATTGCGATCATCGCGATCCTGGCTGGCATGCTCCTCCCGGCGCTGGGCAAGGCGAAGTCGAAGGCGCAGGGCATTCAGTGCCTCAGCAACCAGCGACAGCTCACGCTCGCCTGGACGCTCTACGCCGGGGATCACGCGGACCAGCTGGTTTGGAATGACCTGACTGCGGACAGCTCCGGCTGGGTGAGGGGCATCCTCGACTACAACCCGGGCAATCCCCACAACACGAACCTCGCCAACCTCAGCGACCCGAACTACGCGAAGCTGGCGCCCTACACCCAGGCGGTCGGTATTTACAAGTGTCCGGCCGACACGTCCTACGTCGTGGCGAAGGGGCGTCGGTATCCCCGGGTGCGCAGCCTGTCGCTCAGCCAGGCGATGAACTCCCGGGACGACTGGCTGAGCTTCCTCACCAAGAAGAAGTACGTCGTGTTCCGGAAGCTCTCGGATCTGACCCTCATGGGCGCCTCGGAGGCCTATGTGTTCATCGACGAGCACCCGGACAGCCTGAACTTCGGCGACTTCGCCGTGGCGATGAACGATGGGGCGCCGTCCGCCTCGGTGCACATCATCGACTACCCCGCCAGCAGCCACAACAAGGCGGGTGGACTGAGCTTCGGGGATGGCCACGCCGAGGTGCACAAGTGGGTCGACTCCCGGACGATCAAACCGGTGACCCTCAAGCCCATGACGCTGGTCGTACCCTCGTCGGGCAATCGGGACATGATCTACATGTCGGACCACGCCTCGGTGCGGGCTCCGTGACGCGGTCGACGGGCGGGTCAGAACGGGATCTCGTCTCCGTCCTGGGCGATCCGGAACGGCACATTCCCGAGGTGGCTATGGATCTGGGATGCGAGTGGCGGTTCGGCCGAGAGCCATTCGGAAGCGAGGTGGACGAACACGGCCTTGCCGGGTGGGTTTTGTCGGATTGCTGAACCCAGCTCCGGGAGCGGCACATGGGAGAGTTCGGTCACCAGCAGGTCCGAATGGGGTTCCAGGAGTCGCCCCACCTCGTCGGCCCGACCGATGTCCGCCGTGTGGGCGACGCGGCGTTGGCCATCCTGGAACTGGAAGCTGAACGCCTCGAAGGAAGTCTCCGGGAGAACGCCGCCGAAACCCCGCTGCAGGGAGTCCAGGTGGGAACTGCGAATCGGCCGGACCTCGACCGTTCCCACCTGGAACGGGCTTCCTGCCGTGAGGGGGCACCAGTCGAGTTCGAATCCGATCAGGGATTCCGGGAGGAGCGTGGCCTGGAGCCAGGCCTTGAGGGCTGGGATGGCCCGTGCCGGTGCATGGATGGGGAGCCGACGCCGACGTCTGTGCAGCCAGAGGCTCTGGATCAGCATCGAGAAGCCCCCGACGTGGTCGCTGTGCATGTGGGACAGCAGGAGGGCATCGATGTCATCGGGTCCCACTCCCGCCTGGGCCAGGGCATGGCTCGCGCCATCGCCGCAGTCGACGAGCAGACGGGTTGATTCAAACCGATACAGGAACGCCGAGCTGTGCCGCTGTCCGCAGGGCTTTCCCTCTCCCACGCCGAGGCATTTCAGGCTATGGCTGGGCGTGGCGACGGAGGCGGGCGTCATGGGTTGTTGGGACGCTATGGGGCGGTCCGATGCCGTGGCAAGGACCGGGCGGCGGGTCCCTGCGTCGAACAACGGCATCCCGCCTCACTTTGGGCTTTGCGCACCCTCGGGTTCGTTCCTCATGCTCCGTGACATGGCCACTCCGGAGTCTGACCCGCAGGAGCATACCCACAGCGAATCGTTCCTGCGGTCCCTGATGCGCCGTCAGCTGAAGCTGTCGATCACCTGCGCTCTCTCGTTCCTGATCGCCCTCCTCGGCCTGCCGCTGCTTAACTATTTCATGCCCGACGCGATGTCGGGTCGGGTCGGAGGCTTCACGCTGTCGTGGCTGATCCTTGGCATTCTCTTTTTCCCGCTCGTCTGGGGCATCGCCTGGGTGTTCATCCGGCGCAGCATCGCCCTCGAAGAGCTGGAGGTCGACGAGGTGAATGCCCGGAAGAGGTAGAGCGCCCCGCCCCGCCGCTGACCCCCGCCGGAACCTGTTCCCGACACCCCACCCCCGCTCCCTGACGACATGATGCTTGCCGCCTTCGATGTCTGGATCCTCTCGTTCAGCGCCCTGACGGTGCTGATCACCATGGGCATGGGCTACTGGGCCGCCCAGAAGTCCAGGACCGCGTCCGACTTCTTCGTGGCCGGCCGTGGGGTCTCGGTGGGCTGGAACGCATCGGCCATCTCCGGGGAATACCTCTCCTCCGCCTCCTTCATGGGCGTGGCCGGCATGGTGATGAGCTCGGGCTACGACGCGCTCTGGTATCCGGTCTGCTACGCCTGCGGCTACCTGTTCCTCCTGCTGTTCATCGCCGGGCCCCTGCGGCGCTTCGGGGCCTACACGATCCCGGATTTTGCCGAGGGCCGGTACGACTCGCCGCTGTTCCGGAAGATCGCCGTGATCTTCGTCCTCTTCATCGGCTTCTTCTACACGATGCCGCAGATGAAGGGGGCTGGCACGACGCTCTCCTACATCTTCAAGGACATCTCCTGGTTTGGTGAGAAGGGGCTGCCCTATCCGGTGGGTGTGGTGCTCGTGGGCGGGGTGATCACCTTCAACGTGGCCGTCGGTGGCATGAAGGGCATCACGCTCGTCCAGGCCTTCCAGTACTGGCTCAAGATGTTCGCGATCTCGGTGCCGGTGTTCGTCCTGATGAGCGTCTATGGCAGCTATGGGAACCAGCTGGCGGTGCAGGGTGCGGTCAGTCCGGCGCCGGCGGTCTCGGCTGCTTCTGGGGCTTCCATGGCCTCCGCGAATCCCGCCTCCGACTCCCTCCGGAAACCGCTCCCGGCCAAGGCCCCGCCCGATGCCACCTGGCTCAATCCCTTCGGCCCCCTCACCAGCAAGGCCGCCAAGGCTGCCAAGATCGAGGGTCCGGCCACCCGTCCCTACGCGCTGCTCTACACCTACTCCCTGATCATCGCCATCGTCTGCGGCACCGCCGGACTCCCCCACATCCTGGTCCGCTTCTACACCAACCCCGACGGCGTTGCCGCGAAGAAGACGACCATGTGGGTCATGATCCTGATCGGTGTCTTCTACGTGTTTCCGCCGGTGTTCGGGGTTATGGGACGCAACCTCCTGCCGGCCCTCTACGACGGCACGGGGGTCAATGGTACCGACAAGATCGTGCTGGAGCTGCCCAAGGTCCTGGACGCCGCGGGCGGTCCGGGTGGGATCCGCTGGGGCAGCATCCTGAGCGGGATCACCTGCGCCGGCGCGTTCGCCGCGTTCATGTCGACGTTCTCGGGCCTGCTGGTGTCGATGACGGGGGCCCTCGCCCACGACGTCTACGGTCGCATGTTGCGACCCCAGTCCACGGCGGCGGAGCGGATGCAGATGTTCAAGTGGTGTGCGGCGCTGACCGGGGGTGTGGCGACGCTGCTGGGCTGCTTTGTCGAGCCGCTCGAGATCAATTTCATGGTGGGCCAGGCGTTCGCCATCGCGGCGGCCAGCTACTTCCCGCTGCTGTTCATCAGTGTCTGGTGGCGGGGCATGACCCTCCAGGGGGCGGCTACGGGCATGCTCTTGGGTGGCGTCTTCGCACTGATGGCGGTGGCCCTCACCAACGTGAGCACGCTGTCGCTCGACAAGGGCCCCATGGGACGACTCTTCGCGCCGTTCGCCCCGCTCAACGAGTTCTGGGCCCATCATCCGCTGCTCCGGATTCTGTGCGAGCAGCCGGCGATCTGGACCGTGCCGATGTCCATCACGCTGATGATCCTCGTCAGCAAGCTGACGCACGCCTCCGTCCCTTCGGACGTCCGTCTCAAGATGCTGGTCCTGCACGCGCCTGAGAAGCTGGGGCTCAAGCAGGACTACATCCGGGAACACGAGGGTGTGGGGCACTGACGGGTCCCCTGTCGGCGGCTGGCTATCTAGGGACGGTTGAAATCCAAGCCGGAGTTCCTGGAGTGGGTGGGTGATGCAGAGCCCTGCATCACTGGGTGCAGGAGCACCCGTCGTGGGTGGGGATGCACTCCGTTGCGTCCCCATCTCATCCGAGCGGCTTGAGGGACGGTCTGGTCTGGGTCGGGACCGGTGATGCGGTTGGCTGGTGTGTCAGGAGGGGTTGAGCCTGGGGAGGGTGGGCGTCAGAGACGCCCATGTGCTGCAGAGCACTGCAGCACCCACCCGATGAGAGGTCACGCGGCCTAGCAGGGAGGATCGCTTCAGACGCCAGCGACGATGCGAACGATCTCAGCGACCGGGTTGAGCAGGCCCTCCGGACCGACATTCCTGAGGTCTTTGGATTCCCTGTTGGACCGGTGTGGATCCTTTGGTAAGGAAGGTAGGTGCGAGTACTGATGGCCGTGATGGTGCTGAGCCTTGGAATGGTTTCCGTGTGGGCGGGGGGTAAAGGTCCCCAGCAGGGTCCAAAACAAATTCAGGGTGGGACGAAACAGAAATCCGTGTCCCAGACGAACGCCGATTCGAACGGACGAAAGTCTTCCCTGCCTACCCCGCCACAAGAGGGGACAGATTTTTATGGGTCTTGGATCGACCCGAAGGCCCGATTTGTGTGGATCAACCCGGGGACCTTCCAGATGGAGAGCACCTCGGGGACCGATCCGGACCGGTATTCGGATGAGGTGCCGCACCGTGTGACGTTGACCCGTGGATTCTAGCTTCTGGATCACGAGGTGACCCAACGGGAGTACTTCTGGATCACTGGGAAACCCCCTTCTTACTTCAAGGGAGACGCTGCCCGCCCTGTGGAGCAGGTGTCCTGGGATGTTGCGGTGGCGCCCTGCAAAATGTTGAATGACTTGGATCGAGATCAAAGGCGGATCAGGGCGGATCAGGCCTATCAATTGCCGACGGAGGCGGAGTGGGAGTATGCGGCGCGGGCTGGGAGTACCGGGGCGCGTTACGCCGTGGACGGCAAAAACGTGACGGAGTCGTTGGATTTGATTGCGTGGCACTCTGGCAATTCCGGGAGCACCACGAATGCAGTGAAAGGGAAGCAGGTCAACACCTGGGGGTTATACGACATGATGGGGAATGTGTATGAGTGGTGTTCAGACTGGTATGGAGGCTACCCCACCTCTGCGGTGACGGATCTGGCCGGTCCGGGATCGGACTCCTTCCGCGTCTTCCGCGGGGGCAGCTGGATCAGCGACGCCGCGTACCAGCGCTCGGCCAACCGGAACAGGTTCGACCCGGGCCGCCGCCGTTACACCCTGGGCTTCCGCCCCGCCCTCAGTTCCGTCAAGTGAGCTAAAGAGCGCCGGAGGCGGCAGGAGCGGAGTAGCTGCGGAGAGCACGGGGTCGTGACGACCTGGGCTGGGTCCCTGGCCGGCCGCTGACGGTGTCACTCGTTTGACGCTCTGCCTGCCGACAGGGATGCCTCCTGCATCCGAGGGTGGGTGATGCAGTACCCTGCATTACTGGGTGCGGGAGCACCCACGAGAGGCGTGACTTTTCACTGGGGTGTCCGGAAGAGCTGAGGTGATGGAGAGGTTGAGCCTGGGGAGGGTGGGCGTCGCAGACGCCCAAGCGCTGCAGCACCCACCAGACGTGGGTGTGCGGCCTGGCAGGCCTTGCAGGGAGAATCGCTTCAGCCACCGGCGACGATGCGGACGATCTCGAGGCGGTCACCCGGTTGCAGAGGACGGTCCGGAAATTCCGACGGGGCCACGGCCTCGCCGTTGTGTTCCACCACCACGCTCTTCGGAAGCAGTCCCTGGGCAACGAGGAAGGACTCGAGGGTGCAGGGACCCGCTACCGTCACTTCCTTGCCATTGGCGACGATCGTCACAGGCTCAGGTTAGGGGGCTCGTTCCTCCGCATCAATCCGACGCCCGTTCGGCCCGCAACAGTCCGTCACGTCCCATCCGGGCGATGAACCGAAAGCGATCCGGGACCAGGCAGAGCGGCACGTCGTCCGCCAATCCAGGGAGGCCGAGCAGCCGGGCCCCGTTCCGACCGCTCCCCGCGAGCGGGAGCAGATCGTCCCGGTTGGCCCGGAAGACTTCCCGAACCGTCCGAGCGGCATCATCGACCCAACCACCGCGGATCGATTCCCAGAGCCGGTCGACCAGGGCGCCGGCACCGAGCGTGTCCTCCAGGGACCCATGGTCGAGGGTCCCGGCACAGACAACGATCAGTTGGGGAAGCCGTCGTTCCCGGATCCACGATGCGGTGGCGTCGAGGTTGGCGAAGGACGTCGCCAACACCTCGGCCGCGCCGCGACAGGCATCCAATGCCCGGGTGCCGTTCGATGTGGTCATCACCACCGTCCGACCGTCCACCCGATCCCGGGTGAATTCCCGCGGTGAGTTGCCGAGGTCGAACTCGATCCCGCCGGTCCGGTCGGCCCCGATCCGGAAGCCGTCCCGCTCTCCAGCAAGGATCACGGTGGCGTCCCGCTTTCGGGCCTCCAGCGCCGTCGCGATATCCCGCACCGGATGGATCGAGGCTGCTCCGTTCGAAAGGGCCGCCAGCATGGTCGAGGTCGCCCGGAAGACATCGAACACCACGCAGATGGCCTGGCTCAGATCACGCCCTCGAAGCGTGGCGAATTCGGCTGGGGTCAGGAGGACTTCGGTTCGGGTGATCATGAGGGTCGGTGTCGGTGCAGGAGCGGATTCCGTTGGGATGGGTTTGGACTCAGGACGGCTTCGTCGGTCGGTGGTTGCGGATGAAGTGGAAGAGGTACTGCTGGGCGTAGCCCGCGTTCGGACCAAAGTGCGTCTCGGTGAACCGGAGCAGCGTGCGGGGCTTCGGACGTCGCCTCGGGAAGTACAGTTCACGCAGGGCACGCAACACCCAGACGTCCACCGGGAACGCATCCTGCCGGCCATAGGCGAACAGCAGCACGCAGTTGGCGATCTTCGGTCCGACCCCGGGCAGTCCGGTGAGCTGGTCCCGCGCCTCGGTGGTCGACATCCCCCGGAGTGCCTCGAGGTCCAATCGGCCCGCGCCAACCTCCTGTGCTGCTGCCGACAGGTAGCGCGCTCGGAATCCCAGCTTGCACTCTCGCAGCTGGCTCTCGGGCACGGAGGCCAGCTGGGTGGCCGTCGGGAAGGTGCGGGGCGAAGGCGCGTTGGCCGGTCCCGGGATGATGTTTCCGAAGGCGTCGCAGAGCAGCGCGACGCATTGCTGGATCTGGACGATCTGCTTGGTGGAACTGAGGATGAAGCTGGCGAGGCACTCCCACGGATCCTGTCGCAAGAGCCGGAGCCCCGGGCACGCCCGCACGGCCGCCATGAGCGGTGGGTCGTCAGGGAAGGTCCGAACGATCGCCTCGAGGTCGTCGTCGAGGCCTAGGTAGTGCCGGAGCCGGGCCCCATCCCCGGGGTCCGTGGCCGTCTCCGCGACCAGATTCCCGGCCTCCGTACGGAGCCGAACCCAGCGGTCTCCGAGGACGCCCTCCCAGCCACCGTCAATACCCCGCCACCGGAAGGCCTGGCCCCCGTCGAGGGTCGCCTCGAGGTCGAGGAGCGGCATGGGAATCCGGAGCGGCATGGCGTCGGCACAGTATGGGCATTCTCCCCGGGCGCCATCGACGGCTTTCTGTCGGGTCAGAGTGTCGAGGTCGGATCCCGATCGGATCGCGGGTTCGACTTTGTGTCCGGGGCGTCCATTCTCTCGGGACCATGTCGTCTGGACCTCCTGAACCGTTGCCGCGTCGCCTGCCGGAGCTGTTGGCTCCTTCGGGCGACTGGGAGTGTGTCCGGGCGGCGGTCGAAAACGGGGCGGATGCAATCTATTTCGGACTCGACCGGTTCAACGCCCGGATGCGGGCTCGCAACTTCACCGAGGCGGACCTGCCGGCCCTGATGGAGTTTCTCCATCGGCGTGGGGTCCGGGGCTACGTGACCTTCAACACGCTGGTCTTCACCGAGGAACTCCCGGCGGCGGCCGATTATCTCCGCAGCATCATCGCAGCCGGGGTGGACGCCGCGATCGTCCAGGATGTGGGGGTCTGTCGGCTCATTCGGAGACTGTCGCCCGACTTCCCGATCCACGGCAGCACCCAGATGTCGATCTCAAGCGTTGCCGGGGTCGAGTTCGCCCGCGATCTCGGCTGCTCCCTCGTGGTGTTGGCCCGTGAGAATTCCATCGCCGAGATCGCATCGATCCAGTCCAGCCAGGCCTCGGCAACCGGGACCCCTTTGCCACTGGAGGTCTTCGTGCACGGAGCCCTGTGCGTGGCCTACTCCGGCCAGTGTCTCACGAGCGAGTCGCTCGGCGGTCGCAGCGCCAACCGGGGCGAATGCGCCCAGGCCTGTCGGATGCCGTACGAGTTGATCTCCGACGGACGGAAGGTGGACCTCGGGGATCGGCGGTATCTTCTGTCGCCACAGGACCTCGCCGGGTTGGAGGTGCTGCCCCAGCTGGTCGAGGCCGGGGTGTCCTCGCTGAAGATCGAGGGTCGCCTCAAGTCCCCGGAGTACGTCGCCAGCATCACCCGGGTCTACCGGCAGGCGCTCGATCGTGTGTCCGAGAATCGGACCGTGCCGGTGGGTGGCGCCCGCTATGAGCTCGAGATGGCCTTTTCCCGGGGCCTCTACACGGGCTGGTTCCTTGGCATCAACAACCAGGAGCTGGCTCATGCCCGTTTCGGCAAGAAGCGCGGGGTCCTCATCGGCGAGGTGGTTGCCGTCGGACGCGACCGTGTTCGGATCCGGCTCACGGGTCCGGTGAAGGCCGGGGACGGCGTTGGTTTCGACGCCGGGCGACCCGACCAGGAGGAGCAGGGCGGACGGGTCTTCGGCGTCCGGGTTTCGGAACGGGGTCCCGGGAACTCCGAGGCGGAACTCACCTTCGGGGCGGGGGCCGTCGACTTTTCCCGGATCCATGTGGGCGATCATGTCTGGAAGACCGATGACCCGATCCTGGAGCGCGATCTCCGAAAGACCTTCGAGGGCGAAGCGATCCGGTTCACACGCCCGATCACTCTCGAGGTCCACGGGGTATCCGGAGGACCCTTGTCGCTTGTGGCTCGGGACCTCGAGGGCCATGTGGTCCGGGTCGAATCCACAATTCCGCTCACCCCGGCCGAAAAGCATGCCCTAGGGCGGGAACGTCTGGAGGAGCAGTTTGGGCGACTTGGCGGAACACCCTTCCGACTGGGTGAGCTGATCGTGGAGCTGGTCGATGGGGTGCATCTCCCTGTCAGCGAATTGAACCGGATCCGTCGTGAGGCCATTGCCCAGCTCGAGGCGCTTCGAGCTGCGCCGAAGCGATGGGAACTCCGTGTTCCGGATGCGGATCCCTGTCGCGTATCCTTTGCGGAGGAGATCGATCCGGCCTCGGTTCGTCCGGAACTGATCGTATTGGTCCGGACGTTGGACCAGCTCGATGCGGCGCTGGGCTGTGGCATCGAGACGATCTACTGCGACTTCGAGGATCCGAAGCGGTACCGCGAGGCGGTCACCCGGTTCCACACTGCGCGTGGATGTCGGGTGGTGGCCGCACCCGGGAGTCCGGTGCCGTCGATCTGGGTGGCTCCGCCCCGGATGTTCAAGCCGGGTGAGGAGTGGATCCTGAAGCAGGTCCTGTCGTCCCAGGCCGACGGCTATCTGGTCCGGGCCCACGAACACCTGCGCTTCTTTGCCGGGCAACGTCGACGGGGTGACTTCTCCCTGAACGTGGCGAACCCCCTCACGGCCGAGCACTACCGGAACCGCCATGGGTTGGAGCGGCTGACGGTCAGCTATGATCTCAACGCGGCCCAGGTCGAGTCGCTGCTCCGATCGGCCCCGTCCTCGTGGTTCGAGCTCACGCTCCACCAGCACATGCCGATGTTCCATATGGAGCACTGCGTGTTCTGTGCGTTCCTGAGCAGTGGCACCGACTTCCGGAGCTGCGGGCGTCCGTGTGACCGGCATGAGGTCCAGCTGCGGGATCGGGTCGGACAGGAGCACCCGCTCAAGGCCGACGTCGGATGTCGCAACACGGTCTTCAACGCCCGGGCCCAGACGGGTGCGGAATTCCTGGATCGGTTTCTCGCCGTGGGCCTGCGGGCCTTCCGGGTGGAGTTCGTCCAGGAATCGGCGGATGAGGTGCATCAGACCCTGACCCGATATCGGGCGTTATTGCGTGGAGAGCTCTCAGGTCAGAGGTTGTGGCAGGAGCTTCGGGTGCACAGCCAGCTGGGGGTGACACGGGGCCAGTTGGAGCAGGAGGACGCGCGTCGGGTGTTTCCGAAGGGGTGATGGGCAGTTGAGGCCCGATCGGTGTGCTGGCACGGCTGGCCGCGGTGGAATCCCAAAATTCGGGGAGTGCCGACCGATTGACACCCCAGGCCGCTTTCTAAAATTTGGACAAGTGACCAAGGCCGCCATCCGACAACTCGTACGATCCTCCGCTAAGTGTCCCGTCATCCTGAGGATGAACAACGGGCGATCGGTGCGCATTGCCCATCCGGACTTCGTGATGTTCCCGGCAACCGAGGCGCAGGAGTTCATGGTCAGCCAGCCCAGTCAGCCCTACCGCTTTAAAACCATCGACATGACCCAGGTGACCTCGGCCGAGGTGGAGCGGAAGAGATGAGGGTGCGGGTGTTCTTCACGTTCCCGTTGTGGTCCAACAATCCGGCGGGCCTGGATCCTGAAAACGACTCGTCAGCCCCCGGGTGGGCTGCTACTTCATCCTTGCGATGAGCGCCCTTCGAAATCCGGTCGGCTCCCTGATGCTTCTCCTGGGAGGTGTCTTCGTGGTCCTCGGGGCCGATCCTGCGACTCCGTCCGCCGGCGGCCCGCCCCTGAACACGCTCCAGCCCTCGGGCCCCGGGGTGATCCAACAGCCTGCCCGCCCGAATGCCTTGAAGTTCGACGCGACGAGCAAGCATGTGGATCTCAAGGAGGGAGAGCTCTCCGCCGCCTTCGTATTCGCCGTCACCAACATTTCGTCGGAGCCGATCACGGTTTCCAATGTCAGCACCAGCTGCGGGTGCACGGCCGGACGCCTTCCGTCGTATCCGTGGAAGCTCGAGCCCGGGCAGGGCGGACACGTCAACGTCACCATGGACCTGAAGGGCAAGTTCGGCCTGGTGACCAAGACCGCGACTGTCCTCACCTCGTCGGGGAGCTATCCGCTCACGGTCAGCGCCAAGGCACCCATGATGTCGGCCGCCAACACGATGGGCGACCGCAACCGCAACCTCGCCATCGCGGCTGCGGATCGACAGGCCATCTTCCGCAACGAATGCGCGTCCTGCCACGTCCAGCCTGCGATCGGAAAGGTGGGCAAGGAGCTCTACCAGACCGCCTGCGGGATCTGTCACGAGGCGGAACACCGGGCGCAGATGGTCCCGGACCTTCGGACGAAGCTGAAGAACTCCGATGCGAACTACTGGACCAAGTGGATCTCCGAGGGGCGGCCTGGAAGCCTCATGCCGGCCTTCGCAGCCCAGCACGGGGGAATCCTTGGGGTGGGTCAGATCGAGACGATCGTCGAGTACCTCGAGACGGACTATAAGAAGAATCCGCCGCCTTCGGCCTTCAAGCCCGCGGCGGTTCCCGCCTCGGCTCCGGCAGCGGGCCCGGCATCCGCCACCACCGGAGGCTGATGTCGCGCGGTCTCCTGATCACCTTCGAGGGCGGTGAGGCGTGCGGAAAAAGCACGCAGATCGCGCTTCTGGCCGAGCGGCTTCGCTCTTCTGGCAGGATCTGCACGGTGCTCCGCGAGCCCGGTGGAACTCCGCTGGGCGAGAAGATCCGTCACCTTGTGAAGGAGGATCCCGTTAGCGTGGGCATGGCCCCGGAAGCCGAGCTGCTCCTGATGAACGCCAGTCGGGCCGAGCTGGTGCGTCGGGTCATCCGACCTGCCCTGGAGCGCGGGGAGATCCTTCTGTGTGACCGGTTCTGGGACTCAACAGTGGCCTATCAGGGTCATGGCCGCGGACTGGACCTCGGAATGGTTCGCTCCGTGATCGCCGCGGCGGTGGGGGATGTGCGCCCAAACCTGACCCTCTGGCTGCGCGTCGATCCCGTGGAGGCTGCGCGTCGGCTGGCGGGACGGGGACATTCGGCCGACCGGTTTGAATCGGAGAAGGCCGCATTCTTCGACCGGGTGGAGCAGGGGTATGCGGCCCAGGCGGTGGCGGAGCCGAACCGGTTCCGGGCCGTCGAGGCGGACGGATCCCGCGAGGCGGTCCACGAGCGGATTTGGGGGCTGGTGACGCCGTTGCTGTCCTGATTAGGCTAGCGCGTCATGATGGAGCGACTGCCTGGGTTTCGCGATTTCTACCCCGAACCGCTGCCGGCCAACGAGCCGTGGAGCTGTGATCTGCGGAACCACATCTTCGCCGCGTGGCGGGAGACCGCCCGTCGCTACGGGTTCCGGGAATACGACGGGCCGCCGCTCGAACCGCTCGAGCTCTACACCAACAAGTCGGGCGCCGAGATCGTCGCGCAGTTGTTCAACTTCGTGGACAAGGGTGAGCGGGCCGTGTCGTTGCGGCCGGAGATGACCCCGACGGTTGCCCGCCTCGTGGCCACCGCCGAGAGGGCCTACAAGAAGCCGATCAAGTGGTTCTCGTATCCTCAGCTCTTCCGCTATGAGAAGCCGCAGAAGGGCCGGCTTCGGGAGCACTTCCAACTGAACTGTGACCTCTTTGGGGAAGCCGATCCGGCGGCCGACGCCGAGATGGTGGCCCTCCTCGTCGACGTGTTGCGGGTTCTGGGACTGACCTCCGCCGACTTCGTGGTCCGCCTCAGCAGTCGCCAGGCCTGGCAGCGCTTCTTCGCCGGTCGTGGTGGGGATCCGGCTCGGGCCTATAAGTTCTATCAGGTTGTCGACAAGATCGAGCGGGAGCGTCCGGAGGTCAGCGCCGAGAAGCTGTCCGCCCTCGGGATTGCCATGACGGAAGTCCAGGAGTTCATCCGCGCCAGTGTGCCGGAGCCTGAACTGCAGGCGGTTCTCGACAACCTGTCGGCCCGGGGACTGCGGGATTTCGTTGTGGTCGACTACGGGGTGATCCGGGGCCTCGCCTACTACACCGGGATCGTCTTCGAGGCGTTCGATCGGAAGGGGACCTTCCGCGCCATCGCCGGCGGCGGACGCTATGACCAGCTGGTGCAGCAGGTCAGCGAAGGGCGCGTGGACCTTCCGGCACTCGGCTTCGGCATGGGTGATGTCGTGCTCGCCGAGCTGCTCAAGGACCGCAAGCTCGTCCCTTCGTTCCAAGGGAAGATCGAGGTGGTCGTGCTGGTGGAGGATGAATCGCTTCGTTCGGAGTCGCTCGGTGTCGTGCAGGCGGTCCGGGAATCGGGTCGCTCGGTGGAGTTCAGCCTGGTGCCGTCGAAGGGTGACAAGCAGTTCAAGCGCGCGCTCGAACTGGGAGCCACGCGGACCCTTCGTGTGGAGCGCGGTGAGGAGTCGCAGCTGCGGGTCCGGATCAAGGACCTGAAGACGCGCGAGGAACGGTTCGTGGCGATCGGCGACGTGGTCGCGCAGCTTTGAGCTGAACGGCGCAGCAACCCCGGGCGTGCCATGACCCTTCTCCCGTACGGTCCCCGGGCCCTTTTGGTCCGATACGCCGATCGGGCGGATGAGGGGGCCTTCCGGCTGGGGCGGCGGATTGCTGCGGCCTGGGAGTCGGAGTCGGGCGCGGATGCGGCACGATGTGTTGACGGGCTGGCCTCGTTTGTCTGGACCGGTGATGCCGTGGCCCTGTCGCGGGTCCGGGGCTGGTGGGGCTATCGGTCGTGGGAACGGATTGCCGAGGAGTCCACCGCGGGGCGCGTCGTCGACATCCCGACGGAGTATTCGGGTTCCGATCTCACCCGGGTCGCGGAGCTGTCGGGCCTTTCGGTTGGGGAGGTGATCCGACGTCATGCCGCGCCGCTCTATCGGGTCCACTGCCTCGGCTTCTCGCCGGGCTTCCCGTACCTCGGGGGCCTCGATCCCCGACTCGCCACGCCGCGTCTTGCCACGCCGCGAGTCCGGTTGGAAGCGGGGAGCGTGGCCATCGGTGGGGAACAGACCGGTATCTACAGCGTCCCGGGTCCGGGTGGGTGGAATCTGATCGGGCGGACGGCGGTCCGGCTGTTTCGGCCCGAGGCCGCTTCGGTCGATGAGGCAGTGCTCCTGCGTGCTGGGGATCGTCTGCGGTTCATTCCGGTGGAGTCCTGTGCCGTCCCGGAGCGGTCGGGAACTCCCGAACGTGCTGTGTCGGACGGGGTGCTCGAAGTGATGAGTCCTGGGGTGGGGTTGACGGTGCAAGACGGAGGACGGCCCGGGTTGGGGGGCTACGGCATTCCTCCGGGTGGGGCGATGGATCCGGTGGCCGCGCGATGGGCGAACCGCTTGGTGGACAATCCCGAGGATCTGCCGGTGTTGGAACTGTGCCTGCAGGGCCAACGATTCCGGGCGAAGCGCGATGTCTGGCTGGCGCTGACGGGTGCCAGTGGAGGCATCTCGGGTCGGTGTTCCGGCTGGTCGGCCTTCCGTGTGCGGGCCGGGGAGATGCTGGAGTTCGGACCCGGCCCGTCGGGGGTCTGGAGCTATCTGGCGGTGCCTGGCGGATGGGGCGTCGAACGACACCTTGGCAGCGCGAGCTCACTGGCCAAGGCGGGGTTCGGACTGCGGTGGGGTCCGGGCCTGTGCCTCGACGTGGCTCGTGGGACACACCCTGTGATACCCGGGTTCACGGCGGGACGTCGGGTGCAGGCGTCGGAGGTTTCTCCGATCGAGGGCACTCCCCGGATCCGGGTTTGGCCAGGCCCTCAGTGGGATTCCTTTTCGGTCGAGGATCGGGAGCGGTTCGTCCGGGAGCCGTGGACGGTGACCCCGCAGAGTGATCGCTCAGGCTATCGGTTGTCGGGACCGGCATTGCATCCGAATCCTCCGGATATTCTTTCGGAACCCGTCCTGCCCGGTTCGATCCAGGTCCCGGCGTCCGGGCAGCCTGTGGTCACCATGCCGGATGGGCCGACCGTGGGGGGGTATCCGAAGATTGCGATCGTGGACCCGGCGGACCTCCGTGCGGTCGCCCAGTGTCGACCGGGTCGATCCGTGCGGTTTGAGTGGGCGACGGAACCGGGGTGATTCGGAAGGCGGGTACCGGGAGCACTTTGTTCGCGGGCGTGGTGGACAATTCCATGCCGGCCCCAACCATCGGGTCGACGCATGAAACGGAATTGGGTGGGAAGTCGTTTCGGTCTGTGGTGGGCCGGATCCTTGGGTTGGTGCCTGGCGCTGTGTGGCCTGATGGGGGCCGACTTGCCGGGAGTGCAGCTTCGGTTGACGACGCGGGAGATGGATCCCACGACGCGGTTCGAAGTGGTCTTCGAGGAACCGATGGTGGGGGTGGACCAGATCGGTGCGGCCGGAGAATCGTCCCCGCTCCGGGTGGATCCGCCGATCGAAGGCGAGTTCGTCTGGCGTTCCCGAAGGGTGGGCATGTTCCAGCCGACGGTTCCCTTGGGGTTGGACACGACCTATCGGTTCCAGCTGAGGCCCGGAGTGCGCACGGCCGATGGCAGGACGCTGTCCGAGCGGCTGCGTCGGGACATCCAGACACCTCCGGTGTCCGTCGTGGTTCAACAGGAGGAATCGTGGAAGGCGTCCGGACTCCCGGCATTCCCGACGGTCCTTATTGCGGCGAACGCTGTTCTCAATCCCGAAGATCTGGCGGCGCGGTCCTCGTTCCGAAGTGGACCACGTCGGATCCGGGCAAATGTCGAGCCGGTGGAGTTCGAGGATTGGGAGAAGCGGTATCCGAACCTCATGCTTCCTCCGCTCACTTGGGTGGATCGATTCCAGCAGGCCACTGAGGGCTCCAGAACGTCCGAGGTGGATCGCGAGTCCGGCGCGGCGTTTTGGATTCGTCCTATGGAGGCTCTCGTGTCCACGTCGTCCTGGATGCTCCACATCGAACGGGGGGTGAGGACGGCAGACGGCCGCGTGCGCCTGAAGGAGGAGGTCCGGGAATCGCTCGGGGTCTCCCCCCCACTGACTCTGGAAAAGGTCGATACGGTCAATGAGTTGGAGCGTGGACGGGAGCTCGAGCTGACCTTTTCCCGGCCGGTGGACCGAGTGAGTGCCACGAATTGGACCCGATGGATCCAGATCGAGCCCGAGGCGGCCGACCTCAAGGTGCGTGCCCAGGGTGATTCGGTCGTCCTTGGAGGAGGCTTTGGACTCGATCAGTCCTACGTGGCCACGCTGGGACCCGGACTGGTCTCGGAGGATGGAGTGCCACTGTCGGTGGTTCAGGGAAGGACGAACGCCTTCAAGTTCGATCCGATCCAGCCTCGGGTCTGGCTTCCGGGATTCTCGGAGGTCCAGCTGTTGGCGGGCCATCGGAACTTTGAGATCCGGTCCGTCAATGCTGGGTCCGTCACTCTGCGGGTAAAGGCGTTGAGTCGGGAGGCGCTGGTGCCCGGGCTCAACGGATACAACCGGATGTTGGACGCGCAGTGGTGGAACTCATCCCGCTCGAAGGCTCCTATGGACTATGCGGCTCTCCCGGGCAGAACCGTGTTGGAGACCAATATCGTGGTCACTGGAGCCATCGATGAGCTGGTCCGGACTCCGTTGGGATGGGATACCCTGGTTGGGACTGGGCGTGCCGGAGCGTTTTTCGTCGAAGCGGACCTTCCGCGGGATGGCACTTCGAAGGGCTGGGGGCCTCAGACGTTGGTCCAGCTGACGGATCTGGGGTTTGTCCTGAAACAGGGCGGTTCCAATTGCTGGATCTGGGTGGTTTCCCAGAAGACAGCCCAGCCCCTGAAGGGCGTTGCCGTGAGCCTTCGGGATGCAGAGGATGGAGAGGTGGCCTCAGGTGTTACCGATGGGCGGGGTCTGGTGGTTCTGCCCAAGCAGGAGTCTGCCCGTTGGGTGGTGCTCGAGTCCGGGACGGATGTCCACGTGGCTCCCATGCGCGAGGGACATGTGGGAACCTGGGGCATGGGGTTGCCCCCGAAACAGTGGAACGAGACAGGGCTGACGCTCTGGTCGTTCACAGACCGACAGGCCTATCGCCCCGGAGAGCCTATCCATCTCCACGCGCAGGTCCGCCTCTGGAAGGATGGGGATTGGAGCTTTCCGGCGGTGGATGGCCTGAAACTGACCGTCGAGGATCCCAGGGGACAGGTTGTCCTGACCACCAATCTGGTCGTATCGGCGAGAGGTTCCTGTGACTGGCAAGGGGCTCTTCCGGAGGGGCCTCGTGGGACCTATGACCTGACCCTTACCCCCCTGCAGGCGCCAGGGCAGGGGCCGCAGCGGTCGTTGAGGGTTGAGATCCGGGATTTCCAACCCCCGGCGTTCGAGGTGCGGATCGACATGCCCTCAACCCTCCCTGCGGGAACGGAGGTCTCCGCCGGAATCAGTGCGCGATACCTGTTGGGGGCGCCTGTGACGAAGGGTCGGCTGCAATGGCATGCGGAGGCAGAGGATCTGGCGTTCCAGCCAGAGGGTTGGGGGAGGTTTGTTTGGCCGGGCCCAGATTCTGGGGTTTATGGGATCCGGGAGACTGGAACTGAGGGACAGGTCGATGTGACGGGGACCCACAGGCTGGAGAACGGGGATCCGGTCCGGATCCTGCCCTCGCTTCCCGGAAACCAATCGCAACCCACACCCCAGAAAATCTCCGTGGTGGCGGAGGTGACAGATCTCAATCAGCAGACGGTCTCCCAGGTGGCGGAGGCGGTCCGTCATGCGTCCGACTTCTACCTGGGTTTCCAATGGGCCGGCGGCCGGGAGTCGATCCAGAAGGTTGGGGAAACCCCGGCCTTCCATGTCGTTGCGGCGGCTTCGGATGGAACCCCATGGACACGATCGGTCCCGATTCAGGCAACCCTTCGCCGAATTGACTGGAAGACGGCTGTGGTGGAGCGCGCCGGCGGTGGCCTGGCCCATGAGCAACGCCGTGAAGCGGTGCATCTCATGAGTCAGACGTTAACGACAACCGGGGTCGCCAAGCGGGGTGCCATCTGGGATGTGATGAAGGGACAGGTCCCTTCAAATAAGGGCGAAGATCGGGAAGAGGACCGGGGCAGGGGAACAGATCGAGACAAAGGGACACGAGACAAAGGGACAGGTCATCAGTCTGGGTCTACCGGGGCGGGAGCTCCGACAGAGGGCCAGGTCCTTGGGGGAGGGGCGAATCCTGATAAAGGGACAGGTCATCAGTCTCGTTCGATCACCGGCACCACAGGGGGACAGGTTTTGAGTAACGCGATAAAGGGACAGGTCATCAGTGGTGTAGCCGGTGGAGTTTCAGGGTTCACGGTGGATCGGCCTGGGGCCTATGAAATTGAGCTCGTTGCCGTCGATGCCAGGGGTCGGCCCGTGAAGACGGTCGTCGCCTTCACGGTCGATGGAGACGCCCGACTCGCTTGGAAATGGAAGAACGGGTCCCAGCTGGGACTCGTCCCGGATCGAACCACCCTCGAACCAGGGACACCGGCTGAAATCCTGGTCGAAGCGCCGTTCTCTGGCACTGCTCTCATTACCGTCGAACGCGAGAGCGTCCGGAATGCCTTTGTCACCCCGCTCACCGGCAATGCCCCCTCGATCCGGGTCCCTTTGGGCACTAACGCCTCGCCCAACTCGATGGTGGGTGTGTTTCTGATCCGTGGGCTGGATGGAAACCCTCATGAACACCCGATGCCGGAATGGCGAGCCGGTTGGGTGAACCTCACCGTCCCGGATCGATCCCGCCTCCTCGGGGTGAGCGTCGGGTTGTCCACCAATACGGCTCAGCCTGGCCAGGACATGGGAGTCACCGTATCGGTCCGTACCCATGACGACGCCCCAGCGGCCGGTGCCGAGGTGACGCTCTATGCGGTCGACGAGGGGTTCCTCCAGCTGCTGGGGACCCCTGTGCCAGACCCGAACGACTTCTGGTGGGCGGAACGGGCGCTCTCGGTCGAGACCACCCAGTCCTTCCGAAACCTCCTCGAGGAGGATCCAGAACTCCTCGAATTCTCCAACAAGGGAGACATTGGAGGAGGTGGAGGGCGACGGGGACTGTCCCAGCGGCGCCGATTTGTCCCCTGTCCGCTCTGGGAAGGGTCGCGCGTCACAGACGATCGGGGACAGGTCGTGGCTCGATTCACCGTTCCTGACAGCCTCACGCGGTATCGGGTGGTCGCCGTTGTGGCCCATGGGGCACGCCAGTTTGGATCTGCAGCTTCCACCTTCGAGGTCCGCAAACCCCTGATGATGGAGTCGGGGCTCCCCCGTTTCCTCCACGTCGGTGATCGCCTCACCGCCCGGGCGCTGGTCCTGAACACCACCGGCGCTTCCATCGAAGCCCGTGTGTCTCTCACGGTGCCCACGAATGGTGTTGTTCTCGAAGGTTCGAAGGCGGTCCAGACGGTGGTTGTTCCAGCGGGCGGCAGCATCCCGGTGGATGTGCCGATCATTATCACAGGTTCCTCGGATGCGGAGTGGATCTGGCGGGTTGAGTCCCCAGCGGCTGCGGACGAGGTGGTGGCACGGATCCCGGTGACCCGCGGAATCCCGGACCTGGTCACCGGTGTCTGGGCCCGTGCGGGTCGCAACGGTACGAATCTCGTCGCCGCTCTGGACCCCGCCGCGCTCGAAGCGCCGAGGACAGCGACAGTTCGGGTGGCCTCGGGTCCGCTCGCCTTTGGTGGAGGGGCGGTCGACTGGCTGTCCCGGTATCCCTATAGGTGCGTGGAGCAGACCTCGGCGATGCTCGTTCCTTTGATTGTCGCCGCCAGGGCCCCTGGGTTGCTGGGGCCGGTGGATTCGGCCGAGGTGACTCGACGGGTTGAGGATGGGATCCGACAACTCTGGTCGATGCAGCTGGGTTCGGGGCTGCTGTCGTCCTGGCCGGGCGGTAGTGATGCGGCCGACTGGGGTAGCGCCTATGCAGCCTGGGTGCTCCGGCAGGCTTCCGCCGCGGGGTTCAGCGTCGACTCCACCCGGCGTGAACGCCTGGTGAACGCGCTGGCTGAAATCGCCCGCACCCTCCCGTCGGACCCGCGTTGGGATGGCACCTCGCTAGGATGTTTCCTGGCGGCGGTGTTGGCGGATTCGGGGCGGCCTGACCCCTCACTGAATGCTGCACTGATCAACAAGGCCGATGAACTCTCTCCCACATCGAGAGCGTTTCTCGCCTGGGCGCTGGCGGTGCAGGATCCCAGAGATGCCGACCTCAAGAAGGAAGCCGTCCGGTTGTTGATGGCTCCAACCTCGAGGTGGGATCAAAAACGCCTCGAGGAGTCAGAGACTTACTGGGATCCCGCCCGGTTGCCTGCCGTCCGATTCCTTGCCGGACAACGGCTGGGTCTGGATGCCGCGACCCTTGACCGCGATCTCGTCGCCCTGCTGGCGGAGGGGCGTGGTGGGGCCTGGGCGACAACCCAGGGCAACGCCTGGGCCCTCTGGGCCATGGCCACCGATCCGCGCTCGACCCCGGACCCCCCCCTGGGTGGGACATGGTCGATCGCGTCCCAGTCGGAAGGCTTCGAGCTCACCCGGGAACACCCGATGCTGCGCCGACAGGTAATAGTCGACTCCACCACACTTGCGGCGGGTCTTCAGATCCGTTCTGACTCGGACCGCCCCGTGCTCGTGCAGGCCCAGGTGACCGCGGAGAACAGGATCGATCCCGCGCGCGCACAGCCTGTCGATCGCGGGCTGGGAATCCACCGGACCTATGAGCGTCTGGACGATGAGAACCGCCCCGGACCGATCGACGGGCTTCGGGTGGGGGATCGGGTCCTGGTGACGCTTCGTCTCGATGTCCCGGAGGATGTCGATTGGTTGGCAGTCGAGGATCCAATCCCCGCCGTGCTTGAACCCGTGCAAGGCGTGTTCCGTACCGAGGGCCGAACAGCGCACCCGTTGATTCCGGAATGGTCGAGCGACTTCCGCGAGATCCGCAGGGATCGGGTCCGACACTTCAAGAAACATGTGCCGGAGGGCATCCACTGGATCCGGTACCTGGCCCGGGTCCGATCCGTCGGGGACGTCGTGACTCCGCCCGCAAGGGCTGAGGCGATGTATGACCCCGACCGGTTTGGACACTCGGCGGGTGGACGTTTCCAAACCGCTCCCTGAGATCCAGCGAGGACCCTTTTGAAGACTGGTCTCCATCCGACCCGTTTGTCAGCCATCCTGGTTCGTTGGATGGGCAGATCCGCGGCGATCCTCGTGGGTGTGGTTGCGCTCGGTTGGTGTGGCCTTCCGCTGCTACCCCTGCCGGATGGGATCGAGGACCCGGCCATCACCACGCCCGAGATCGAGTGGGTGGATCGCCATGGTGTGACTCTGAGGCGAACCCCGGCCTCGGACCGGTCCGGGTACACAGCTGTTGTTGCCGAGGCGGACATTCCCGAGTCGGTGGTCCGAACGACCCTGGCGGCCGAGGATGCCCGATTCTTCGAACACCCGGGAGTCGATCCCTACGCAATCGCCCGCGCCGCGTGGCAATGGGTGCGGAATGGCCGGGTGATCAGTGGCGGATCCACCCTGACCCAGCAGCTGGTGAAACTGGGACATCCCCGTCCCCGGACCCTGTCGACGAAGGTCCTCGAAGCGGTGCTGGCGTTGCGTCTGGAGCGGGCTTGGGACAAGCAGCGGATCCTGCGCGCCTACCTGGCCCGCATCGACTACGGGAACCGGTGCATTGGACTCGCGGCCGCCTCGCGTCACTACTTCGGCAAGCCACCCAGCCAGCTGGACTGGGGGGAGGCGGCCTACCTCGCAGGCCTGCCCCAGGCTCCCTCCCGGCTGAATCCCCGGGTCCGGCCCGAGCGGGCCAAGCGGCGCCAGGAGTGGATTCTCCGTCGCTGTGTTGATCTCGGGTGGCGATCCCCAGATGCGGCCCGACGGGACGTCGCCGAGGCGATCCGCCTGAGCCCTGTAGGTGGTGAGTTCGAGGCCTCGCATTTCGTCGACCTCCTCCGCTCGATGAACCCAGCGGCCTCGGGTCGGGTGGAGACGACGTTGGATCTCCGGATCCAACGGACCTGCGAGCAGGCGGTCCGTCGTCATCTCCAGGGGCTCCGGGACCGGTCGGTCCGGGATGCGGCAGTGGTTGTCCTGGATACCCGCGACGCCTCGGTTCTGGCCTGGGTGGGATCGCCCGACTGGAGCCGTCCGGATGGGGGACAGGTCAATGGTCCGCTCGCGCGTCGTTCCCCGGGATCGGCATTGAAGCCCTTTGCCTATGGATTGGCCTTCGAACGGGGCTGGAACGCGGGGTCGGTGATCCCCGATGTGCCGACCGAGGTGGTGACCCCGACAGGAATCTTCCGTCCCGAGAACTACGACCGTCGTTTCCGTGGACCTGTGAGTCTGCGGGAGGCGCTGGCGGGATCCCTGAATGTCCCGGCCGTGCGGCTCCTGGAGCAGCTTGGGGGTCCCCAGGTGTTGAAGGAGCGTCTGGAACGGATGGGCCTGCAGACCCTGGATCGGCCCGCCTCCGACTACGGATTGGGACTTGTCCTTGGGGATGCCGAGGTCCGGCTGGTGGATCTGACCGCGGCGTACGCAACCCTGGGTCGGCAGGGGATCCATCGGCCCTGGAGGGTCCGACCCGTGGGTTCCTCGGTCGGGACGCGAGTGGCGGATCCGGGGGCGTGTTGGCTGGTAGGGGACATCCTCCGCGATCCGTTGGCCCGGGCGGCCCAATTCGGAATGGAGACCCCGCTGCGGATGCCGGTTCCTGTGGCGGTCAAGACCGGCACGAGCACGGGTTACCGGGACAACTGGGCCTTCGGGGTAACGCCCGAGTGCACAGTCGGCGTCTGGGTGGGTAATTTCGACGGCACCCGAATGCGCGACATCTCGGGTGTGGATGGTGCGGGTCCCATTCTCGCCGATGTGGTGGCCGAGCTAGACCGTCGGATTGGAACCTCGATTCCTGAACCGCCTTCCGGGATCCGGCGTCGGGTGATCGAGCCGCTGACGGGTCGATGCGTGCCGGAAGGCCGTCGGGGTCGGGAGGAACTGTTCCTGGTGGGCACGGAGCCGGAGATGGAGCGGCCGGAGGATCGGGACCTCGACGGACGGGTGGTGTTGGGTCCGGAGTATGCGGACTGGTGGCGGACCCCGGATCAGCGGCTTCGGGGACAGGCCGTGCTGGGCGAGGCGGCGGAGACCGAAGGCTTCCGGATCCTCCATCCCCTCTCGGAAACCGTGTACTTGTGGGACGCGGACCTCCCCGCTGAGGCGCAGGAGATTGCCCTCCGTTCCTCTGCCGTCTGTACCTGGGAATCGGAAACACTGTCCCTCAGTTCGGGCAGGGGCGATGCCGTGGTGCGGTTGATACCCGGTCGTCATCGATTGATGGCCATCGCACTGGATGGACGGCGCAATGAGGTCTGGTTCCAGGTCCGGCGCCGGTAGGGTTCCGATCTCGCCAGGTCTGCGTTGGCAGGCTTACATCGCGCCTTCATGCGATGGGACATCAACTGTGATCTGGGCGAGGGTGAGCCGGTGGGGCGGACACAGGCCCTGATGCGGTGGGTGACCTCGGCGAACGTGGCCTGTGGAGGTCATGCGGGGGATGTCCGGAGCATGGAACGCTGCGTTCTTCTGGCGGTGCGTCTCGGGGTGCGACTGGGGGCCCATCCGGGATTGACAGAAGGGTTTGGACGGGAAGCAGTCTGGGTCTCGGTCCTGGAATTCGAGGCGCTCCTAGTCCAACAGGTGGCCGCTCTCCAGACGCTGGCCCGGGCGTGCCGGGCCCGGTTGCATCACGTGAAGCTGCATGGGTCGCTCTACCACGCGGTAGAGCGGGAGATTCCATTGCGTCGGGCCTTCCTTCGTGTCATGGCCCGGTGGTTTCCGGGGCTGAAAGTGTATGCCCTCGCTGGCGGTCGGGTGGCGGCCGAGGCCGCGCGGTTTGGTGTTGTCGTCTGGCAGGAAGGATTCCTCGATCGCGCCTATCGGGACGACGGGACCCTGGTGCCGCGGGGGCAGTCTGGCGCCTTGTTGACCGAGGCCCGGCAGAGGCGGGAGCGGCTGGAACGACTCCGCGAGGGTGGTGGGCTGATCAGTGCTCGAGGGTATCCCCTGACGGTGCTGCCCCGCACGCTCTGCGTGCATGGCGACTTGGATGACGCGATCGCCTTGGCGCGGTTGGCGCGCCGGCTGTTGATCGGGGGTTGAGCTCCGGAATCATCCGTTTTGCGGGCCGGGTCCGTTGTTTTCGACCCCTTGACGGCCGAAAAATTCTTCATTTTCTTAGCCTTCGTCGCGTGAAACTGCTTCAGTCATCACTTCCATTGGCATGATTACCGTCGAAAATCTCGTGAAGGATTTCGGACCCAAGAGGGCCGTGAACCGGGTCTCCTTCACGGTCAAGAAGGGTGAGATCCTCGGGTTCCTTGGGCCCAACGGCGCCGGCAAGTCGACCACGATGCGGATGATCACCGGATTCATCCCGCCGACCTCCGGTCGGGTGGTGGTCGGGGGGCACGACGTCAACGAGGACCCGATCCCCGCAAAGCGCCTCATCGGCTATCTCCCCGAAAGCGCCCCGTGCTACAGCGACATGACCGTCCACGGGTTCCTCTCCTTCGCGGCCGAGATCCGTGGGCTCCACGGATCCGCCAAGGAGGAGGCCGTCCGCAAGGCGGTGGGTCTGTGCTTTCTGGAGAGCGTTCTGCACCAGTCGGTCGACACCCTTTCGAAGGGATTCCGCCACCGGACCTGCCTCGCCCAGTCCATCATCCATGATCCCGAGGTGCTGGTGCTCGACGAGCCGACGGATGGTCTGGATCCGAACCAGAAGCACGAGATCCGGCAGCTTCTCAAGCGGTTTGGTCAGAACAAGGCGATCATCTTCTCGACCCACATCCTGGAGGAGGTCGACGCGGTCTGTTCCCGGGCGGTGATCATCGACCGGGGCCACGTGGTGGCGAACGGAACGCCGGCCGAGCTGCGGGCGCGTCACGATCTCGCGGGATCTGTCAGCCTCCGGGTGCAGGGAGTCGGGGCCGAAGCTGTCCGGGACCGACTGGCCGGACTGGGCATCGCCGGCAAGGTCACGGTCAGCTCCGAAGCCGGCTCGGTCCTCGCCCGTGTCCTGCCGCGGGACCGGACGATCTCGGGCGACCTCGCCCGGGCTGTCGCCGAGCTGGCCGGCCGTGAGGGCTGGCGGTTCGATGAGCTCAAGACCGAGGAGGGACGCCTCGACGAGGTGTTCCGGACGATCACCCAGCCCGACAGCCGTCGGCCTGCCGAGTAACCCGCAATCTTTCCCGACCGATCCATGAACTCCGAATCCTGTCGCACCATCTGGACGATCGCGAAGCGCGAACTCGTGGGGTACTTCAACTCCCCTGTCGCCTACGTCTTCATCGTCATCTTCCTCCTCCTGAACGGTTTCTTCACCTTCATGCTGGGAAACTACTTCCTCCGTGGAGAGGCCAACCTCAATGCCTTCCTGATGTGGCACCCATGGCTCTACCTGTTCCTGGTGCCTGCGGCCGGAATGCGCCTCTGGTCCGAGGAACGCCGCGTGGGCACTCTCGAACTGCTGCTGACCATGCCGATTGCCGCGTGGCAGGCCATCGTCGGAAAGTTTCTGGCCTGCTGGGCCTTCATCGGGATGGCGCTCCTTCTGACATTCCCGGTCGTTATCACCACCAGCTACCTCGGGGATCCTGATCTGGGTGCGATGATCAGCGGCTACGTCGGCAGCTTCCTGCTCGCCGGGGCCTACCTGGCGGTGACGGTGATGACCTCGGCCATGACCCGCAACCAGGTCATCTCGTTCATCCTGTCGGTGGTCATCTGTTTCTTCCTCATTCTTGCCGGATGGGAGCCGGTGACCGACCTCATGGTCCGCTGGGCGCCGGACTGGCTGGTGAGCACTGTGGCGTCCTTCAGCGTCATGCCCCATTTCATGCAGTTCCAGCGCGGCGTGATCGATCTCCGTGACCTCCTGTTCTTCGGATCGGTCATCACCTTCTGCCTCTTCTGCACGAGCGTGGTGCTCCGTGGACTCCGTGGAGCCTGAACCTTCGACCTGTCGAACCGATGAAAAACTCGAAGTTCCAAACCCTCCTGTTCTCCGTGGCCGGTGTCGCCCTGGTCTTCATCGCCATCGTGGGCCTGAACCTGATTGTCAGTCCGACCCGCACCCGCGTGGACCTCACCGCCGACGGGCTCCACACGCTGTCGGACGGGACCCGGCAGATCCTCAAGCGCGTCGACGGCCCGATCGAGATGCGCCTCTACGTCAGCAAGGGCAAGGAGCGCATGCCCGAGCAGCTCAAGACGTATGTGCAGTCGGTCGAGGATCTCCTCGGTGAGTTTCGGATGCAGTCCGGCAACCAGATCGAGATCAAGAAGCTCGACCCCGAGCCGGATTCCGAGGCTGAGGACTCCGCGAAGTCCGACGGCATCCAGGGGCAGCCCCTCTCCAACGGCGAGGAGTTCTACCTGGGTGTCGCAATCGAGAACCCGCCCGAGAAGGTGGCCCTGCAGCTCATGCCCCAGCGTGAGAAGCTCTTGGAGTATGATCTCGCCCGGGCCGTCTCCCAGGTCCTCTCCACCAACAAACCCGTCATCGGTGTCATGACTCCCCTCCAGGTCATGGGTGGGATGAACCCCATGATGATGCAGATGGGGGGCGGTGGTCAGAGCGAGCCCTGGGTCTTCGTCAGCGAGCTCAAGCGCGATTTCGACGTCCAGACGGTGCCGATGGACAGCGACTCGATCGACGAGAAGGTGAAGGTACTGATCGTCGTCCATCCCAAGGACATCACCGACAAGGCCCAGTTCGCGATCGACCAGTTCGTGCTCCGCGGCGGGCGGCTCGTCGTGTTCGCCGACGCCCTCTGCCTCTCCGACGCCCAGCGTCCGCAGATGGGTGGAATGGGCATGAACTTCGGCACCAGCTCCTCGCTGCCCAAGCTCTTCAAGTCGTGGGGGCTCGACTTCAGCTCCCAGGTGGTCGCCGACACCCAGTTCATGAAGGAGCTGGGAGGTCGTGACGGGCGTCCCCAGTTCGTTCCCGGGTTCCTATTCATCAACTCGAAGGGTGTGAATCCGAAGGATGCTGCGGTCGGGCAGATCGACGACATCTGGATGCCTTTTGCCGGCGCGATCCAAGGGGTGGCCGCGGGCGGTCTCAAGTCCGAGCCGCTCCTGTTCAGTTCGACCGATTCCCAGCTGGTTGACGGCATCACGGCCCAGCTCAACCCGGAGAAGGTCCTCCAGGACTTCAAGGCGTCGGGAGTCACCTACAACCTTGGTGTCCGTCTCTCCGGCAAGTTCAAGACGGCCTTCCCGGACGGCAAGCCGTCGACCGGCGACACCAATGCCCCGGCGGGTCCTGCTCCGTTGAAGGAGGGTTCCGCCGAGAACACGGTCTATGTGTTCGGCGATGTCGACATGCTGGCCAACAACTTCACGGTCCAGATCAACCCGATGTTCCGGATCGCGACGCCGATGAACGGCAACCTGAGCCTGCTTCAGAACATCGTCGAGCAGGCCTCGGGTGATCCGAGCCTGGTGGGAGCCCGCAGTCGGGCGTCAGTACGCCGGCCCTTCACGGTGGTGCAGGAGATGGAGGCCGCGGCCCGAAAGAGCTATCAGACCAAGATCGAGTCGCTCGACGCGAAGCTCCAGGAACTGCAGACCAAGCTCAGCGAGATGCAGGTCAAGAAGGAGGGCAACTCCGCCCGCCTGATCCTGTCGCCCGAACAGCAGCAGGCGCTCAAGAACTTCACGGAGCAGCAGGTCAGCACCCGCAAGGAACTGCGGGTGACCCGCCGCAACCTCCGCCAGGACGTGGACGCGCTCGAGAGCCGGCTCAAGTGGCTGAACATCGCCGCCATGCCGATCCTCGTTGCCGCTGTTGGCATCACCCTCGCTGTCGTCCGCCGTCGCAGGATGGCGGCACGCTAGGAACCCACTCTGTTCACTGTCATGGATCGAAGAAACGATTTGAACGACCTCCCGCTCCTCGTCGCATGAAATCACGACAACTGATGCTTCTGGTGGTGGCCGCCCTTGTCCTGGGCGGCGGTGGATTCTGGGTCCTTCGCCAGCGGAGCGCCGGCTTCGAGCGCTCCAAGACCCACATGGGTGGCAGCCTTCTGGGCAATTTTGATGGCGCTGCCGTGGCGGCGGTCCGCATCACCCAGGGATCCAATTCGGTCAACGTGGTGTCCGACGGCTCCGGTTGGGTGGTCCGGGAGCGCGGCAACTACCCCGCCAACGTGACCGACCTGGCCGCGTTCGTCCGCAAGCTGGCCGAACTGAAGGTCACCCGGCCGGTGAAAGTGGGTGCCTCCAGGTTGCCCATGCTGCAGTTGTCGGGCGATGGCTCGACACTCATCGAGCTCCTCGACGCCTCCGGCAAGCCCGTCAAATCGCTCCGACTCGGCAAGCAGAGCACCCGTGGGGGTGAGGACGATATGATGGGTGGCGGTGGAATGCCCGATGGACGCTACGTCCAGGTCGGTGAGGCGATCTCGCTGATCAACGATCCGCTCGGCAACGCCCAACCGAAGCCGGAGAACTGGATCGCCAAGGAATTTATCAAGGTTGAGCAGCCGGTCCGTGTAGAGATCCTCCATGCGGAGGCCACCAATAGCTTTACCCTGAGCCGGACCAACGAGTTCGCGGAATGGGTCCTGTCCGACGCAAAGGAGGGTGAGTCCATCGACAAGAACAAGCTCTTCGCCTTCAACAGCCTGATGAGTGGTCCCAGCTTCACCGACCTCATCCTGAACCCGGATCCGACCCAGCTCGGACTGGACAAGCCCACGGTGGCGAAGATTGGCACGGCCTCTGGCCTCACCTATGAGGTGAAGATTGGCACGGCGGATGGAGAGTCCTTTCCGGTGCAGGTCGTGGTCTCGGGCACGCCCGTCCGGGAGCGCACGGCAGGCAAGGATGAGAAGCCGGAGGACAAGGAACGGCTCGACAAGGAGTTCAAGGAGCGGCTCGCGAAGCTGGATGAGAAGCTGAAGGCGGAGCAGGCTCTCGGGAAGTGGACCTTCACGATGGGCAAATGGACGGTCGAGCCGCTGCTCAAGAAACGCTCGGAGCTATTCGCCGACAAGAAGGCAGCTGGGGCAGAGGGGGAGGATCAGCCGATCCCGGGTGGCGATGCGGTCCTGCCTCTCAAGCTGCCGGGAGCGGAGTGATCCAGCCGCGGAAACGAAACGGTCGACGATTGGCAACGATCGTCAGCCGTTTTGATTTCGCGGAGCCCATCCGCGGGGTGGGTGCTGGCCTTCGGGCTCAAACCCTGAGGAACAACCGCTGCCGGTACATCCAGAGGAGGATCAGCCAGAGCACCGTGAAGGTCGCGGCTCCGTGGAGGAACGGTTCGTAGGCTGCGCCGAGGATCTGGAAGGCCTGCTGACCAAGATGGGTCTTCAGATTCTTGGCGATGAACCCGTCGAAAAGGTGGGCGATGCAGTAGGCCGCGATCGAGTTCATGCCGATGACCTGGAGGGGGAACAGTGCGCGCGACAGGTGCAGCATCTCGATGAGGGCGCAGAAGGCGGCCATCAGCAGAAAGCACCAGCCGCCGCTGAAGAGGACCCAGCTGGGAGTCCAGATCCGCTTTACAATCGGGCAGATGCCGAGCTTCCCGAGGAGCCATCCCGAGGCGAGGCCGGCGGCCCCGGCGATGAGGAGCCAGGTCATCCGCCGGAGGTGGGAGGGTGAGTTGCGGAGGACATCGCCCGCCAGGACGCCCAGGAGCATCGTGCCGAGGGTGGGGATGAAGCTCAGGGTGGAGTAGCCGCCTCCGTTGTAGGCCCACTCCTTGGCGCGGGGGAACCAGTTCAGGATCTCGCGATCCGCGGCCCACGCGAGGTTAGCGTTCTTTTGCCAGTGTTCTGCAAATCCCGTGTGTCCATGTTCCCCAAGCCACTCGGCTGAGACCCCGACCGCGCTGAAGTCGAATCCCTGGCCTGGAGTGTAGACGGCAAAGGCAGCCCAGTAGCCCACGAGCAGGAAGGCCAGCGCGCCCCATTGGACCCGGCGCGACATCATCCCAAGGGCGAACAGGAACGGATACCCAAGCCCGATCTGTGAGAGCGTGTCCTCAAGGGTCCAGTTGGTCTGCGATGCACCCGTCGATCTCAGGGCGACACCGAGCAGGACCAGGACCGCCGCCCGCCAGAGGGCGTGGAACCCCATCCCGACCCGGGACTGTCCCCGGGCCATGCGCGAGGCGATGGAGAAGGGCAGGGCGACCCCAACGAGGAACGAGAACGAGGGTTGGATGAGATCGTGCAGGACACAGCCGACCCATTCGACGTGTTCCTGGTGGTGGCAGAGTGTGTCCCAGAACCTGCTGGGCTGTCCGGCCGACCGGAGGTTGATGGCCACGGCGCAGAACCGGAACAGCTCGCCCATCATGAGGAACATCACGAACCCGCGGTAGACGTCGATGGACACAAGGCGTTTCGGAAGGGAAGGGTTGGCTTCGGAGGACATGAGGTCACGGTCACCGACCCGGGCGGCCGACTGAATCAAAAAGTGGGACCCCGAGGGGGCTTCGGATCCCGGGATTCGGATGGATGCCGACCTGGGTGTGGGGGCAGGGGGCGGAAGGGTCACCTCGTGTTGCCTGATGCAGGGGGCCTGATGCGGGGTTGAGGCCGGCCGGATTTCAGACTAGTCCTTGTCGACATCGGACACCGTTCCCGGAATGAGCACACCCAGCACCCCCTCCCTGTTGATTGTCGACGACGAGAAAACCACTCGCGAAGGACTCAGGGCGGCCTTCGAGGACAAGTTCGATGTCTACGTCGCCGAGGATGCCGCCCGGGCCTCGCAGCTGCTTGAGGAGGAATCGTTCGCGGTCATGCTCACCGACCTGCGCATGGCGGGTGAGGATGGGCTCAAGTTGATCCGCCGCGCCAAGTCCCTCGAACATCCCCCGGTCTGCATCCTGATGACCGCTTACGGCTCGGAGGATGTCGCAGTCCAGGCCATGAAGGAGGGGGCCGACGACTACATTTCGAAGGGCAAGCTGCAGATCGACGAGCTGGAGCTACGCATCCGGCGTGCGTTGCAGCGCCAGAACCTCGAGTCGGAGAACCGACAGCTTCACCAGCGCCTCGAGAAGCGGTTTGGTGTCGAGAACATCATCGGGGAGGCCCCGTCCATGAAGGAGGTCTTCGAGACCATCAGGGCCGTGGCTCCCACCAAGGCGACCGTCCTGATCACGGGAGAGAGCGGCACCGGCAAGGAACTCGTAGCCAAGGCCATCCACCAGAACAGCACCCGCGCCAAGGGGCCGATGGTCACCGTCAATTGTGCCGCCCTGCCATCCACGCTCCTCGAGAGCGAGCTGTTCGGGGCCGAGCGGGGTGCGTACACCGGGGCCCATGAGCGCCGCATCGGACGCATCGAGCAGGCCCAGGGGGGGACGCTGTTCCTCGACGAGATTGGCGAGATCGATGCGACCACACAGGTGAAGCTGCTCCGGTTCCTGGGCGAACGGACCTTCGAGCGCCTGGGATCCAGCAAGACGCTGACGGCGGATGTCCGCCTCCTGACCGCGACGAACAAGGACCTCATGACACTCGTGAAGGACGGAAAGTTCCGTGAGGACCTCTACTATCGGCTCGCGGTCGTCCCCATCCACCTGCCACCCCTCCGATCCCGCGCCCTCGACATCCCGGCCCTTGCGGCCGCGTTCCTGAAGGAGTTTGCTGCCGACAACGACAAGCCGGTCACGTCGATCAGCACCGAGGCCCTCGAGCTGATGCTCAAATACCACTGGCCGGGCAACGTTCGGGAACTCCGCGCCGCCATCGAACATGCAGTGGTCCTCTGCCGTGGCGATCAGATCCTGGGTCGGGATCTCCCGCAGCCCGTCCGCACCCCCCAGTCGGTCTACACCGAACAGGCCACCCGGGAGCAGTTGGCCACGGGGAAACTCTCGATGAAAGACGCGGAGAAGCAGCTGTTGATCCATGCCCTCCAGGAGACCGGGGGTAACCGGACCCTCGCCGCGAAGCAGCTGGGCATCAGCCGACGGACCCTCCATCGGCGACTCCACGAGTTCGATCTCGAGGAGATGTGACCCGGCAAGAGGTCCATACGGCAGGCGGGGTTATGGATTCCGTGGCGGCCCCGGGTTTCTGTCGTCCTTCCGCCGGCGCGAGGCTTGCCGCATTACGGGAATCAGTTCGACAGCCGCGTGACCTTCAAGTCATCGAACCGAACCGGGGTCCCGGAGAATGGCATGCCCCAGACCGATGCTTTGCCCGAGGGTTGGAGCTTGGTTTCGGTGAAGGTGATCATCGGATCAACGGGTTCAGGACTTCCATCCAGCCACACCCGGCCTTCCACCCGATGCTCGGAGTCGGAGACCTTCCGGACGCGGATCCGGAGCTGGGTCCATTGACCTGATTTCCACTGGAATGGGGCCGAAGCCACGATGCTGTCACCGCGGACCAGCTCGATCGTGTCCTTGGCCGGGGCGACCTGGAGCCGGTATCCGCTCGCCCCATTCAAACCCAGGCTGAATGTGGGCTGTTTACGACCGCTTTTCGTTCCGAGGATACGTGCCCCGGCCTCGACGCCGGACGCCTCGTTGGGGCCGAACAGGAATCCGTACGATTCGAGCGGTGCCCCGGGCAGCTCGGCAAAGCGGTTGCCCGCCTCCTCCTTGATGCTGAAGGAGCCATCCAAGACGAGAAACTCATCGGGCAGCTCGGGGCCCTTCAGACTGGTGAAATCCTGCTGGTAGAGCGCATCCGCTGCGGAGACGGACATCGCGGTGGCGAGGGTCAGGCTGGCAATCCAGAAGGTCCAACGAGGCATCGCCCCAGCCTAGGCGGGCAGGATGGCTCCGGCAACCGTCCGGCACCGTCTGAATCGTCTTCCAGGATCGCTCCGACTCCGTGGGTGCGGGGACCGGGTTGGTCTTTGGGGGAAATCGGGGCCATAGTCGCCGGGTGTGCATCCTTGTCGCCATCACCGGGGCCAGCGGGTCCATCTATGCCCAGCGGCTCCTGGACTGCCTCGACCCAGCGGTCCACGAGGTGCACGTCATGACCAGCCAATATGCCCCGCAGGTCATGACGACGGAGCTGCCAGGTGGACTCCAGCTGAGGGACGGAGTTCAGCAGCATGGCTTCCGGTCGATGAACCTGCCCTTCGCAAGCGGATCGAATCCGCCCGATGCCATGGTGGTGATCCCCTGCAGCATGGGCACCCTGGGTCGGATCGCCCATGGGCTGAGTTCGGATTCGCTGCTGCGGTGCGCCGATGTGGTCCTCAAGGAGCGTCGTCGACTCATCCTCGTTCCACGGGAGACCCCACTGTCGTTGGTCCACGTGAAGAACTTCGAGCTGCTGATCCAGGCCGGGGCCCAGATCCTCCCCGCCAATCCCTCGTTCTATACGAGTCCCAGATCGGTGGTGGAGGTGGCCGACACGGTCGTGGCCCGGGTACTCGATCATCTGGGAGTGGCCCATTCACTGGTCCATCGATGGACCGAGGAGCCGGAGTGATCCCGTGAGCATTCAGCCCCCGTCGCCTGTGCGTCTCCCAATCCTTCAATCAGGCCTGCTGTTCATCATGGCAACAACCCTTGGAGACCCATGGCGGGTGTGATTCAGCGTCTGGGCGAGTTCATCAAGTTCAGCCACACGGTCTTTGCCCTTCCGTTTGCCTTGGCCTCGATGCTGGTGGCGGCTCGGGATCATCGGGGCTGGCCGGGCTTCCGGGTCTTCATCCTCGTCCTCGTTGCCGTCATCGCGGCAAGGACGTGTGCCATGGCCTTCAACCGGATCGTCGACCGCCGGTTTGACGCCCTTAACCCGAGGACGGCGCGACGTCATCTCCCGACCGGTGAGATCGGACTCCCGGCGGCCATCCTGTTGTGCCTGGCGGGTGGTGCGGGACTGTTCGGGGCGAGCTGGGGCCTGAACCCCCTCTGCTTCGCGCTGTCCCCGGTGGCCCTGTTTTTTCTCCTCTTCTACTCGCTCACAAAGCGCTTCACCGACTTCACCCACGTCTGGCTCGGAGTCGCCCTGGCCATCGCACCCCTGGGAGCCTGGATCGCTGTGAAGGGATCGATCGAATTCCTCCCGGCGATCGACGGGGTCCGCGGACTGGCCTCCATCCGCCAGGGGATCCTTGTGCCGGCCACCCTCGCCTTGGCGGTCGTGCTCTGGCTGGTCGGGTTCGACATCATCTACGCAACCCAGGACTACGACTTTGACCGTCGACAGGGCCTTCATTCCCTCGTGGTCCGGTGGGGCCCCCGCAACGCGCTGGGGGTGGCCTTCCTGTCCCATGTCTTCATGTGGGCGGTCCTCGTCCTGTTCGGTGTGCTCTGTGGCTTCCGATTCTCCTATTGGATCGGTCTGTTGCTGATCCTGGGACTCCTCCTGTTTGAGCACTTCCTCGCCCGGAAGCGCGACCCGGTCTCCATCAACCTCGCCTTCTTCAACCTGAACGCCGCCGTCAGCGTGATCCTCCTTGTCGTGGTGGCGGTCGAGGTCGTCTTTCCGTGGTTCCGGCTCCGGTGGTATTGACGTCATCTGGGTCCCGGAGACCCTGCAGACCGGTCCCCGTCGAGTTAGCTGCACCGGGTCTGGTCTTCCTGAATCCATTAATTTTCCTTTTCGAAACCCTGTTGCATCTGAGGGATCCGGCGTAGACTGTGGGGGTGCAAATCCAGAGCTTCCGCGTCTTCTGTGACCTGGCTGAGACCGAGAGTTTCACCAAGGCCGCCCAGATCAACGGTGTGACCCAAAGCGCTGTGAGCCAGCAGGTGAGTTCCCTCGAGAAGCAGCTGAAGGTCCTGCTGATCGAGCGCAGCAAGAAGAAGTTCCGACTCACGCAGGAGGGGCAGCTCCTCTACGAGAGCGCCAAGCAGATGGTCCAGTCGTTCGACACGCTTCTGAGCCGCCTCCAGGAGGTCCGGGATGTGGTCTCCGGAAGCATCCGGGTTGCGACGATCTACTCCATCGGACTCCATAATCTCCCCCCCTATGTGAAGCGGTTCCTCAAGGCCCATCCCACGGTCTCGGTCCACATCGAGTACCAGCGGGCCAACCAGGTCTACGAGGATGTCCTGGGCAATGTGGTCGACCTGGGACTGGTGGCCTATCCCAACAAGGACCCGCGGCTCGATATCGTGCCGTTGAGGGATGAGACGATGGTGTTGATCTGCACGCCGCAGCACCCTCTTGCCAGGCTGAGGTCCGTGACCTTCGCCCAACTCCAGGGCCAAAAATTCATCGGATTCGAGCACGACATCCCAACCCGGAAAGCGATCGACAAGGTGCTCCGCGATGCTGGCGTGGAGGTGCGGATGGTGATGGAGTTCGACAACATCGAGACGGTGAAACGGGCCGTGGAGATCGAGGCGGGAATCGCGATCGTACCGTTGGGCACCGTGACCCAGGAGGTTTCAAAACACACCCTGGTTGGTATCCCGTTCTCGGACACGCTGCCCGGACGTCCCCTCGCTGTGATCCATCGTCGAAGCAAGGTGCTGTCGCCCGCCCTCAAGCGATTCATCGAAATCCTGAAGGAACCAGCCTGAGCCGGTTTCCATCCCGGAAACCGAATCCGGATATCCAGGTGAAGGTTCCCGCGGGGACTCAGCCAACCCGCCTATTGGAGCCTGTAGAATCGGGCGGCATTCAGTCCCCAGAGTCCCTCAACCTCGGAGGGCTTCAACCGGGCGTGGGTCCGGTCGTAGTCTTCCAGAAGGCCGACAACCCGTGGATAGCTCGCGGCCAAAAGACAGACCGGCCAGTCCGAGCCGAACATCAGTCTTCCGACTCCGAAGGCCTCGAACACCACGTCAAGGAAGGGGTTGAAGTCGTCCGCCTTCCAGTTCTGGTGATTGGCTTCGGTGACCATGCCCGAGACCTTGCACAGGACGTTGGGATGCTGGGCGAGTTCCCGGATCTGCTCACGCCACGGCGACAGCGTGCCGGTCCGGATGAACGGCTTCGCGATATGATCGAGGACGAAGGGCTGTTCGGGGAATGCGCGGACCAGTTCCAGAGCCGCCGGGAGCTGCTTCGGATAGATGAGGATGTCGTAGCGGAGGTTGAACGCCCGAAGTCGTGAGATGCCTCGGTGAAAGGCGGGTCGAAGCATGAACCGGTCATCGGGTTCGTCCTGGACCACGTGGCGGATCCCGACCAGCCGGGGATGTCTCGAGAGCCGGGCGAGGTCGTCCTCGACCTGGTCGTGCTGCAGGTCGACCCAGCCCACCACCCCTCGGATCCGGGGATCCTGGTCCGCGAGTGCCAGCAACCATTCGGTCTCGGCGACGGTCTGCTGGGCTTGGACGGCGATGGATCCGTCGAAGCCCAGCGGGGCCTGGAGTGCGGCGAGATCGGCGGGCAGCCAGTCCCGGGCCAGCGCGGACCCCTTGGGGATCCAAGGATACTGCTCCGGGCTGTACCTCCAGAAGTGCTGATGGGCGTCGAGTCTCATGATGTGCGGTTGACGTTCAAGAGGTTGGGACGGGTCGTGCGCCAAGTCGATCGCCAAGCCTCCCGATGGGACACCGTGCGCCCGGCATTCGCGCTTTCTGATTGGGGTGTGGCTTGGCATCGTCACGGGGACGTGCGTGAGCGTTGGCAGAAGTTTGTGGAGGAGGCGGAGACGTGGCTGCTGGATGTGATCTTCGAGCAGCGTCCGGGCAAGAAGGCCGCGGCCGTTCGTCTCCTGTTGCTGTCGCTGTCGAAGGGGTTCGCGCTCGCCGTCCGGTTGCGGCGTCTGCTCTACAACGTCCGCATCCTCCGGGATGCGACCCTTGGTGTGCAGGTCATCGCGGTGGGCAATCTGACCGTTGGTGGAACCGGCAAGACACCGGTCGTCGAAAAGTTCGCCCGGGCGCTGCAGGACGCGGGACGCAAGGTCGCCATCCTCTCCCGAGGCTATCGGTCACGTCCCAAGCCGCTCTCGGAACGCCTCGTCGACAAGCTCCTGCTCCGTGAGGACACGACCCCGCCGCGGGTGGTCTCGGACGGTCAGTCGCTCCTCCTCGATTCAGAGTCGTCAGGCGACGAGCCTTACATGCTGGCGAGCAATCTCCGCGATGTGGTCGTGCTGGTGGACAAAGACCGGGTCAAGGCGGGCCGCTATGCGGTGGAGCGGTTTGGCTGTGACACGCTGCTCCTCGACGACGGGTTCCAGTACTGGCGACTGGCAGGGCGTCGGACCGATGTGGTGCTGGTGGATGCCCAGCAGCCGTTCGGCAACGAGCATCTGCTTCCGCGTGGAACCCTCCGCGAGCCGCCGTCCCACCTGGGCCGGGCCAGCGTCATCTTTCTGACGAAGGTCAACCGTGCCACCCCGGATTCGAGAGTTCGTCTCGACGCCCTCCGAACCCGGATCCGGCGGTTGAACGATCGGGCCGAGATCGTGGAGTGTGTGCATCATCCGCTCTATTTCGAGGACGTATTCACCGGCGAGCGCCATGGGCTGGACCGGCTCAAGGGCCACAACATCGCCAGTCTGAGCGGCATCGCCCAGCCGGAGAGCTTTGAGGCGAAGCTCACGGAACTCGGGGCGCGCATCGTCCTCGCCCGTCGTTTCGCCGACCACCACCGGTTCAGCCAGCAGGAGGTCCTCGATGCGATCAACCGGGCCAAGAAGCGGGGTGCGGAGCTGTTGGTGACAACGCAGAAGGATGCGGTTCGTTTCCCCAAGATCGATCGCCGGGACCTTCCGATCTACTTCATGCGGGTGGAGATCAAGATCATCCACGGGGCAGAAGGCTTCGACGACGCGGTCCGCCGGATCTGCTTCAAGTGAACTGGCTCCTCTACCAGGCGGGTCGACTCCTCATCGCCTTCGTGCAGGCGTGGCCCTTGGACTGGGTCGCCCGGATGGGTCGCGTGGCCGGGGCAATCGGGTGGATGCTCGACGGCCGCCACCGCAGGGTGGCGTTGTCGAACCTGGAACGGGTCTTTGGCACCGTAAAGTCCCCCTCGGAACGCCGTGCCATCGCACGTGAGAACTTCCTCAGGCTCGGTGAGAACTACCTCTGCGCCCTCAAGACAGCCTCAATGTCCTCCAGCCAGATCGAGAAGCGTCTGGAATGGATCGGTCTGGATCAGCTTCCCAAGGGTTTCGATTCCGTGGTGGGTGTCATTGGTCACTTTGGAAACTTCGAACTGTTCGCGCGCGTTCGGGAGGTGATGCCCGGATGGACCGCCGCCACGACGTATCGGGCTCTCCGGCAGCCTGGACTCAACCGGGTCTTCCAGGACCTTCGCGAGGCTTCCGGAACGCTCTTCTTTGAACGGCGGTCGGAATCGGAGGCGTTGCGCCAGGCGATGTCCCGTGGACGGATCCTTCTGGCATTGCTGTCCGACCAGCACGCTGGGGACAAGGGGGCCTGGCTTCCGTTCCTGGGGGTTCCCTGTTCCTGCAGCACAGCCCCCGCCCTGCTGGCACTGCGGTATCAGAGCGTTCTCACATCGGCGATCTGCTACAGGGTGGGTCTCGCCCGATGGCGGATCGAGGTCGGGGCCCCCATTCCTACACAGCGTCCGGATGGGACCCCCAGGGATATCGAGGACATTACCCGTGAGGCCACGATGCGACTCGAGGAGGCAGTCCAGCGGGACCCTGCCAACTGGTTCTGGGTCCACCGGCGCTGGAAGCCCCAGTCCCGACATCAGGCGGCGAAGGAAGGTTTCGGTCCCCGTGTGACTCCTCCATGACTTGTTTGGGGGCAGCATCGGGAAAGCCGCTTCGGATTGTGGTCCGGGGCGTGAACTGGCTTGGCGATGCCGTGATGTCCACGCCGGCCCTCCGGCGGCTCCGGGAACGGTTCCCGGAATCCCACGTCACGCTGCTGTCCCCTGCCAAGCTGGGGGGGCTTTGGACGGGGCATCCCGATGTCGATGAGGTGATGACCTTCGAGCGGGGTGACGGCCTCTGGTCGGTGTCGCGAAGGCTTCGCTCCGGCCGGTTCGATGTCGCCGTCATTCTCCCCAACTCCCCTCGCTCGGCCCTCGAATGCCTCTTGGCAGCCGTGCCGCGTCGGGTGGGGCGGCGTTGGCCCTGGAGAAGCTGGATGCTGACCGATCCGATCCCCGCACCCGCCCATGCGGTGGCGATGCGGAAGCGTCCCATCGAGGAGATCCGGTCCCGGGTTGCTTCGGCGTCGTCGGTCCGGGATCCCGAACCGGATCCGCGTGCCCATCACATCCACCACTATCTGGATCTTGTGGCCGCGCTGGGGGCGGATCCCTCGCCACTGCCGCCTCGGTTGGCGATCTCCGGTGCCGAGGTGGAGGCGGTGCGGCAGAAACATGGTTTCCGCCCCGGTTCCGCATGGTTGGGTGTCAACGCCGGGGCGGAGTATGGGCCCGCGAAGCGCTGGCCGGCGGATCGGTTCGCAGCGGTGGCCGATGCCGTCCGGAGGGAGTTCGACTGCGGGATTGCCATCTTTGGGGGGCTCGGGGATGTCGCCTTGGCCTCGGAACTCGCGGAACAGCTGCAGACAGCAGCACCGACCCTGCGGATCCTGGCCGGTAAGACGTCCTTGCGGGAACTGCTCGCGGCCTTACGCTGCTGCCGGGTGCTCCTCACAAATGACACGGGCCCCATGCACGTGGCCGCGGCGCTTTCGGTCCCTGTCGTCGTTCCCTTCGGCAGCACCTCCTCGATCCTGACAGGGCCGGGCCTTCCCGGGGATCCGCGGCATCGTCTGATCCGGCCGACCGCCCCGTGCTCGCCGTGCTTTCTGCGGAACTGTCCGATCGATCTTCGATGTCTGCGCGACATCACGGTCTACCAGGTTGTGGCCGAGGCCCGTCGTGCCTGGATGGCGAACTCGGAATGAACCGACCGTATCGTGGTATCCACGGGACGGGGTCGGGCTTGCGGACTTTGACTTCGTAGGGGGGCTCCGTAACTTGATCGGGCATGCGTTTCGTCCGCCACACCGAGCCCAATTTCTCCGCGCGTCTCGATTCTGTCGCCGGGACATCGAGTCTCTTCGACCCGACGATCGAGGAGCGCACCCGTGCCATTGTCGCGGAGGTGGAGCGGAGGCGTGATGATGCCCTCGTCGATCTGACACAGCGGTTTGATGGTGCGACCTTGACCCCGGATCGGTTGGTCGTGACGACGGCGGAGCTGGTGCATGCGGGACTCGTCGTCGACGAGGCGCTTCGCACGTCGGTGGCCGAGGCGCATCGGAACATTTCGGCCTTCGCGCGACGGTCGCTGCGGCGTCCATGGCAGATGACCAACTCCCAGGGGGGTGTCGTGGGTGAGAAATTCGACGCGTTCCACCGGGTCGGCATCTACATCCCGGGAGGGACCGCGCCGCTGGTGTCGACGGCCCTCATGACGGTCACGTTGGCCCAGGTGGCCGGCTGCTCCGAGATCGTGGTGTGCACCCCGGCGGGCCGAGACGGCAGCGTCAACCCGGCGCTGCTCTATGCCGCGAACCTGGCGGGGGCGACCGAGATCTACCGGGTGGGTGGTGCGCAGGCGATTGCTGCGATGGCGCTGGGCACACCGACGATCGGACGGGTCCAGAAGGTATTCGGTCCCGGCAACGCCTACGTGGTGGCTGCGAAGCGGCTCGTCTTTGGCCGGGTCGCCGTGGATCTCCTGCCTGGCCCGAGCGAGGTGTTGGTGCTGGCCGACGATTCCGCGGATCCCGTGCTGATTGCCGCAGACGTCCTGGCGCAGGCCGAACATGGCTCGGGTCACGAGCGTCTCTGGGTGGTCAGTCACGATGGAAAGCTGCTGTCCGCCGTGGAACGGGAGGTCCGTCGACAACTTCCGGATTGTTCCCGTCGCGCCCTGATCGAGCCGAATCTCGAGGCCAATGGGTGGTTGATCCAGGTGCGGGACCTGGAGCAGGGAGTGGAGTTGGTGAACCGTCTGGCCCCGGAGCACTGCCAGGTCATGACACGGCAGCCCCGATCGGTCTCTGAGAGGATCGTCACCGCGGGTGCCTTGTTCCTTGGTGGCGAGTCCCCGACGGTCCTCGGCGACTATGTGGCAGGCCCTAGTCACACTCTGCCCACCGGCGGTGCCGGAAGTTCGTTCGCGGGTCTGACTGTAGACCAGTTCCAGCGTCGAACCAGCATCGTCGAGTATCGCCGGCCTGCACTGCGCAAGGCGCTGAAGGCGGTCGCCAAGTTCGCGGCGCTCGAGGGTCTCGACGCCCACGGCCGATCCGCCGCCATCCGGGTCCGACCCCGGCGGTGACGTTGGCTTCAGACCCCGTCCATCTCGCCCCATGCCCCGTCCCCAATCTCTGGTCCGACCGCTTGTCCGTGCCCTGCATCCCTACACTCCCGGGGAGCAGCCTCGTGTGCGCGGTCTGATCAAGCTTAACACGAACGAGAACCCCTATTCCCCCTCGCCCAAGGTGCTCGATGCCGTCCGGGCGGCGGTGGATGGACGGCTTCGGCTCTACCCTGATCCCTCGGCCGACCGTCTGCGGGAGGGATTGGCGCGTTTCCATGGCTGCGAACCCCGGCAGGTCATCGTTGGGAATGGCTCGGATGAACTCCTCGCCCTCGCAGTCCGCAGCTTCGTTGAACCGGCTGGTGCTCACGGGTCCACGGAATCCAGGTCGACGGTCCAGTTCTTTTCCCCGAGCTATTCCTTGTACCCGGTCCTGGCGGCCAGCCATGGGGCATCGGTCCGCTCGGTTCCCCTGGCCGAGGGGTTCTCGATCCCGTCGGTCGGGGCGCTTCGGAAATCGGGGTGCTTCGACTTCCGGGCGGCGTTGACCCTGGTGACAACCCCGAATGCGCCCAGTGGTGCAGGATATTCCCGGGAGACGCTCCGTGGACTGGTCAGGGCCACCAAGGGCGTCGTGGTTCTCGACGAGGCATATGTGGATTTCGCCGAGGAGGATGCCCTGCAGCTGGCGTTCGACCATCCGCATGTTCTCGTCTCCCGCACCTTTTCGAAGGCGTATTCGCTCTGTTTCCAGCGGGTCGGCTACTTCATCGGCCATCCCGATCTCATCGGGGCACTGCATGCGATGCGTGACAGCTACAACGTGAACGGTCTGGGCCAGATTGCTGCCGAGGCCACGCTTCGGGATCTGCCCCACTACCGTCGTGGATTCTCCCGAATCAAGCGCACCCGCGAGCATCTGCGAACGGAGCTGGCCGCGATGGGCTGGGAGGTCCTCCCCAGTCAGACCAACTTCCTGATGTGCCAGCCGGCCGGCGCCTCGGCCCGTGAGTGGCTGGAGTGGCTTCGTGAGCGAAAGATCCTCGTCCGCTGGTTCAGTGCACCGGAGCTTTCGAAATGGCTTCGGATCACTGTCGGAAGCGAGGCCGAGGCCGAGGCGCTTCTGCGGGCGGTCCGCATGGTTCGGGAGACGATCTCAGGCTAGGCTTGGCGAGCCCGGTCAAGGACTCGCCACCTGGCGGCGCGGGACAGCCCTCCAATCATTTTTCCGGGACCGCCAGATCGACCGTCTCCCCGCCGACCACTTTCAGGTTGGAGGGCAGGCTGACGAGGAAGGGGAGACCGAGCTCAGTGGGTCCCGGGCTCATGCCGCGGGGCAGAAGTTCGGGCAGGATCGGCTCGAGATGGGTTCCCACCGAGAGGATTCGTCCGATGCCGGCCTCGCGGTTGCGACCCCGGGCGCGGACCTCGATGGCCATGTCGGGCTGGAGGTCCAGGCTCAGTGGTTGCCGTAGGTAGCCAACCACCCGGGTGGGCTGATCACCGCTGAGGGTCACGATGAGTTCCCCTTCGGTCACATGTTCGCCGGCACGGCGATGGACTGCGGAGACCGTTCCTCCGAGGGGCGAGACGAGGTTGATGGGACCCAGCTGGGCCTCGAGGATCCCCAATTCACGTTCCTCGATCTCGAGCGCAGATCGAAGGGCGGCGGGTGCCTCCTCGTTGAGGCGAGCCTCTTCGGGTGCGAGACGGGTGATGGCGGTCTCGAGCTCGGATACCAGCCGGGCCCGCTCATCGATCTGGGCGTTGAGGGAGTCGTGGTCCCGACGGGCCGCGTCGAGTTCCGCAGGCCGCTGGAACAGGGAAGGATCCTTCTGGAAGCTCTCCTGTCGGGTCAGCTCCCGACGAAAGTAGGTCTGCTGGGCCCTGAGGGTGGCCAGTTCGGCCCTCTGATTGAGCCAGTCGAGGCGCAGCTGCAGATAGGCTATTTCATTGTTCTGCTGCCGCAGTCGGGTATCGAGGGCGTCTTTCAGGTATCCGATGCGGGCTCGGCCGAGCGAGAGCTGGGCGGCAAGGGCACGGGGATCGGCCGGCAGGATCTCTCCGATCGGCTGGCCGATGGCGACCTTGTCGAGGAGCCCCACCTTCAGGGCGACGAGGCGGCCTGCCTGAGGTGCGGTGACCAGGGAGCGGACCGGTTCGACCTCCCCGACCAGTCCGGAGGGTCCGACATAGCCGCGCCAGGTGAGCACCGTGAGGCCGAGCACGACACCGAAGGCGATGTACGGAACGACAGCGATCCGGATTTCGCGGAACAGGACCTCGGGCGGAGAGGGGATCTTGGTGAGCTTCTCCATGATCAGACCTCCGATTCCTCTTCGGCCTTGAGGCTAGTGACCCTGGAGACGCCTGGGAAGGCCTTCAGCTCGGACAGAAGTTCGTCGACCCGGGTGGCGTCCCGGAGCAGGACCCGGTAGCTGAGATCAGCTCCATCAATGCCGACAGCCGAGCGTTGGCTCGCGATCAGGGCCCGGCGCGTGTGACGATCGAGGAGGCTCACGAGATCCTTCACCTCGGCGAGGGGGCGTCCCCAGTGGAGGTTCAGGACGAGGTCATAGCGGTGCCGGGCACCGAACTGTGTGAAGTGCAGGTAGAGCATCAGGACGGCGAAGACCGCGGTTCCGATGATGGCGGTGGAGTACTTCTTGGTTCCGGTCGCCATGCCGATTGTGATCGAGGCCAGGATGTAGGCGGTGTCCAGCGTGTCCCGCAGGATGTTGCGGAAGCGGACGATGGCGAACACGGCCATCAACCCGAAGGCGATCATCAGATTGTTGGCCATCACGATCATCACGATGCTCACGATCATGCCGAGCACGACGAGTGCGTTGACGAACGAGCGGGAGTAGCTGAGTCCGCTGTGGCAGAGCATGTAGGTCCAGGCCACGACATGACCGCACAGGAACGAGAGCATGAGGCTCAGGAGAGTGCCCTGGAGGTCGTCGGGCCCCGTCCCGAAATCACCGCGTGTCAGCCAGTTGCTCATGGAAAGCGTCAGGAGGATGACGTGGCCAGTGACATTCGGTCAATTTTCGCGAGACGTTCATCCCGGCGCGTTGCCACGTGGAAGGTGACCCTGCGGAGGGTTGAGTCACCCCGAGCCTGGAAGTGGCACTCACCCCGACGCGCGATGCCGTCGGCGTACTTCGATGCCGACCCCTGACGGAGATGGAAGATCCGGACCATCTCCTTGAACCAGTCCGGGAATCGGCTCGTGAACTTCAGCTCAAGGATCACCAGACGGCCGAAAACGCTGATCGGATCGTCCATCTGCTCAGTGAAGCGGGTGACGAACTCGGGGGAGATCAGGACGTTACGGTCCAAGGTTACCCGTACGGAGTTGTCGTGGGGACTGATCCAGGCCTCACGCTCGTATCGAACGTGGGCGACCGGACTCGCCCGATGGTGCGTTGCCAGCTCTACGAACCGCTGGATGGCCGATAGCTGTCGGGGATCCCCGGACACCAGTTCCGAGACGGCGGGCAGCTGTCCGCTCAGCACCGATTCCACCGAGACGCGCTTCACGCCGCCCCGCTGCTTGAGGATGGCCTCGTTCATCCGGCGCTTGATCTCGAAGAAAATCGGCGACTGGGGCTTGTCCTCGTAGAACCGCAGGCGGAGTTTGTAGCGGTTCTTGTCCCCGTTGATGGTTCCCCAATAGATCTCGAGATCCTCGGAGTCGAGATAGAGGTTGTGGATCGTGTAGCTCAGGTCCGGGCGCTTGGAACCGTATTCGTCGAGCTCGAGATAGGGTCTCACGAAATCCCGGACCGCGAGGGCCACGTCCTCGGGGATGATGTACTTGAGCTCCCAGCGTTGGAGCTGCATCTGGTCGTCAGCCATGGCTGGGGACCGCGATAGGATCCGCCGGTGCTAAGCCGGCGGAACATGGACACAGGATTGTCACAATCTAAAGGATCCGCACCCGTACCGGGGAACTCGGGAGGTGGGTCGGCTCAGGGCGAGAGGGAAGCAAATCACGTGCCTCGTGTCAGTTATTTGTCTTGGGGTATGGTGAGGCGTGAGAAATCTGGTCTACGAACGGCGCATCCACCTGACCGCCTCGCCGAGCAGGGTTTTTGAGTTTCATCTCGATCCTGCGAACCTGCGCCTTTTGTCGCCAAGATGGGCGGCGGTCACGCGGCTTGTTCTGCCACCGCGATTCGAGGCCGGGGCCCGGTTGGAGGTGGGAGTCCGGGTCCTGGGACTGATCCCGCAGCGATGGTGCGTGGAAATCACGCGTCTCGAACCACCTCGGCTCCTTGTGGATCACGCGGTTTCCGGACCCTTCCCGTTCTGGCGCCACACGCACTCGGTGACTCCGCGTGAGGATGGTGGAACGGACCTGCTGGATCGGGTCGAATACCGGCCCCCCTGGGGGATTCTTGGGGTCTGGATGGACCCCTGGACGACCCGTCCCATGCTGGAGCTCATGTTCCGGTACCGGCATGCCCGGACCCGGGCGCTACTGGATTCCGCGGCACACGAGGTGGGCTAGGCGAGGGGGGCACGCTCCCGGGACCACGGGGTGCTCTGCTCGTAAGCGTGGGCGACCCGGAACAGGGTCGGCTCGCCGAATGGCCTGCCGAGAACCTGAAGACCAATGGGCAACATGGGCTCACGTGTGAAGCCGCAGGGGATGCTGATACCGCAGTTCCCGGCGAGGTTGCAGGAGATGGTGAAGATGTCGCTCAGGTACATCTGCAGTGGATCCCCGGATTTTTCACCCAGCCGGAACGCCGCCGTCGGAGTGGTGGGCGACACGATGGCATCCACGGTCTCGAAGGCCTTCAGGAAGTCGTTCCTGATCAGGGTCCGCACCTTCTGTGCACGCAGGTAGAAGGCGTCATAGTAGCCGCTGCTCAGCACATAGGTTCCGAGGATGACCCGGCGCTTGACCTCGGGGCCGAAGCCGGCACCGCGCGTCCGCGAGTTCAGCTCCACCGGATCCTTCCCGTCGACCCGTCGTCCATAGCGGATGCCGTCGAAGCGGGCGAGGTTTGCCGAGGCCTCGGCCGGTGCGATGATGTAGTAGGTGGCGGCCGCGTAGTCGCTATGGGGCAGGGAGACCTCGACGAGTTCGGCCCCAAGGGACTCCAGTTGTCGGTAGGCCCTCTGTACCGCTTCGGCGACCTCAGGATCGAGACCCCCTTGGTTGAACTCCTTGACGATCCCGAGTCGGAGCCCGCGGAGGGATCCGTTCAGCTCGGCATCGAACCGCGGCACATGCCGTGGGACGCTGGTGGAATCCTTTGGGTCGTGTCCGGCAATCGCCTGAAGAATGGTCGCCGAATCCCTCACGTCCTTGGTGAACGGACCGATCTGGTCGAGGGAACTTGCGAACGCCACGAGTCCATAGCGGGAGACCAGCCCGTAGGTGGGCTTGAGTCCGACGAGTCCGCAGAGGGCTGCAGGCTGTCGGATGGAGCCACCGGTGTCGGACCCCACGCTGGCGAAGCATTCGCTGGCGGCGACGGAAGCAGCGCAACCACCGGAGGATCCGCCCGGGATCCTTGTGGTGTCCCAAGGGTTCAGGGTGGCGCCGAAGGCCGAGTTCTCGGTGGAGCTGCCCATGGCGAACTCGTCCATGTTCAGCCGGCCGAACAGCACTGCCCCGGCGGCCTTGAGGCGCTCGACGACCGTGGCGTCGTAGGGGGAGATGAACCCCTCGAGGATCCGCGAACTGCAGCCGCACGGCTGGCCCCGGTGGCACAGGACGTCCTTCAGTGCGATGGGAACCCCGAGGAGCGGTTTTTCGGCGTGTGTCACCCCGGCCGCGAGGTCGCGGTCCGCGGCCTCTGCCTGGGCCTGGGCATCGGCGATGTCGACACTCAGGAACGCCTTCACCTGGGAATCCACCCGCTGGATCTGGTCGAGACAGGACTGGAGTGCTTCGCGGGCGGAGCCTTCGCGGCGGGCGAGGCGACCAACGAGTTCGGAGATGGTGAGCTGGCGGAGCATGAAAAGACCTGCGGATAGAAGCAGTCCGGCGGCCTGCGTGCGACGCCTTTTCGTCCGGCGACGAGCGGCTTGCGTCCGCGGGGTTCGATTTTATCTTTCAGCATTAATGACTTCTCCCGTCCGCGTGGCCCTGTCCGGAATCGTCTGCATCGCCTCCGCCATTTCCTTGGTTGCCCAGCATCGCCTCGGACCCCAGGCCGCCTTCGAGGCTCCCAAGCTCGCAGCGGCCTCGGATGACGGCGAAAAAGCGATCAAACGGTTCCAGCTGCCCTCTGGCTGGAAAGCGGAGCTTTGGGCGACCGAGCCGGACGTGGCCCACGGGGTTTCGTTCGACATCGCCGACGATGGCCGTGTTTTTGTCGTCGAGTCGTTCCGGGCCTGGCGGGGGGTTCCCGACATCCGTGGCATCATGGATTGGCTCGATGAGGATCTGGCGTGTCGTTCCGTCGAGGACCGCCTCGCGATGATGGAGCGCCAACTGGGTCCGGATGGGATGAAGGACTACTACAGGAACACGGAACGGATCCGCCTCCTGACCGATCCCGATCGGAAGGGCAGGGCCACCCGTTCGGTGGTCTTTGCGGAAAACTTTGCGACTCCTCTCGATGGCGTAGCTGCGGGCGTGCTTGCGCGGGGCAAGGACGTCTACTTTGCGAACATCCCCAACGTCTGGCATTTGAGGGACGAGAATCTTGATGGGGTTGCCGACACTCGACGGAGTCTGAGCTATGGACACGGGATCCGGGTTGGCTTTCTTGGCCACGACCTCCATGGCCTTGTCTGGGGGCCGGACGCGAAGCTGTACTTCAGCATCGGCGACCGGGCCTCGATGATCCGGCAGGGTGACAAGACGATCGGGACCCCGGATTCCGGCGCGGTGTTCCGTTGCAATGCCGATGGGTCGGAGCTGGAGATGATCTATCAGGGTCTCCGAAACCCTCAGGAGCTCGTCTTTGATGAGTGGGGCAATCTGTTCACCGGGGACAACAATTCGGACGGCGGCGACCAGGCGCGTTGGACCTATCTGATCGAAGGCGGGGATTCCGGATGGCGAATCGGGTGGCAGTTCCTGGAGCAGCCGAATCCTCGGGGTCCTTGGAACTCCGAGAAGATGTGGCACCCGCAGAACGAGTCCCAGCCTGCGTACCTGACTCCCCCCATCAAGAACATCACAGCAGGTCCCAGCGGTGTGGCCTATTATCCCGGGACCGGCCTTGGTCCCGAATGGAATGGCACCTTCACCGTCTGTGATTTCCGCGGCAGCGGAACCGGCTCGGGGATCTGGGCGTTCAAGCTTCGTCCGAAGGGCGCGACCTTCGAGATAGTGGAGGATCGGAAGATGATCTGGTCCATCGCGGCAACCGACGCTGCATGGGGCCCCGATGGCTCGTTCTGGATGCTGGACTGGGTCGACGGCTGGGAACCGGTTGGCAAGGGGCGCGTCTACCGCGCCTACAATCCGCAGTTCCAGCAGCAGACGATCGTCGAGGAAACCCGGAAGATCCTCTCGGGCGGAGTCTCGAATCGACCGGACAAGGAGCTACTGTCTCTGCTGGGCCATCCGAACCAACGGGTTCGTCAGGCTGCCCAGTTCGAGCTGGCAGGTCGTGGTGACAAGGTCGTGGATGCCTTAACCAGGCTGGCCAAGGGAGGCAAGTCGATCCATGCGCGGCTCCACGCGGTCTGGGCCCTCGGCAACATCCAGGCTAAGGCACACAAGGCGGGGCGTGATCTGCAGGCCGAGGAGTTGGATGCGGTTCTTGCCGTGATCGGAGATTCCGACCCGCACCTCCGTTCCGCCGCCGCTCGGGTGCTGGGTGATGCCGCTTATCCTGCAGCCTATGATGCCCTTGTCCTGAGGACTCGTGATCAGGACTCCCATGTTGCGGCCGTGGCCACCATCGCACTCGGCAAACTACAGAGGCGTGAGTCCGTTCCCGCCGTGATTGCGGTTCTGGAGGCGAATGCGGACCGGGATCCATTTCTCCGTCACGCCGCCGTCCAGGCCCTGGTTGGAATCGGGGATTTTGATGCGATGCAGGCCTCGGCGAAGCATCCAGACGCCTCTGTGCGGATGGGCGTCCTGCTCGCAATGCGTCGACTCGAGCGCCATGAAATCGCCCTTTTTCTGGGTGATTCTGACCCCCGGCTCGTTCTTGAGGCGGCCCGGGCCATCAACGATCTGCCGATCTCAGGTGCGATGGTCGACCTTGCGGAGCTGATCGGCACGCTCGGGCCGGACTCGAACCCTGCGCTTGCGCGTCGGGTGATCAATGCGAACCAGCGTTTTGGAACGGTGAAAACCGCCCAGGCACTGGCGAAGTTCTCCGCCGAAGGACGTGGTGCCGATCCGATCCGGGCGGAAGCGCTCGACTGCCTGTCGATCTGGGCGAAGAACCTGGGTCGTGACCGGATCACCGGTCTTTGGCGTCCCACGGCGTTTGCGAGGGATGCGGTGGCTCCGAGGGATGCTCTGAAGCCCTTCATGGATAAACTTTTGTCAACGGCTCCAAACCCGGTGCGCTCGGCCGCGGCCGTTGCAGCGGGTTCGCTTGAGATCAAAGAAGCCGCTCCCGTATTGGCCTCGATCGTCCGGGAACGTCAGGGTGATGCCCCCCTGCGGGTGGCTGCCATCCAGGCTCTGGCTCGCATCCAGACGGGCCAGTATCTCCTCGCACTGGAGGCGGCCCAGAAGGATGCGGAGGAGGCTGTTCGCAAGGCGGCGTTGAAGATGAGTGTCGAGTTCCCACCCCAGGCCCAGTCCGAGGGAGGAGCTTCTGTCGCGGATCCAACCGTGCGGCTGGTCGAGGTGATCCGGTCGGGCACCCTTGCAGAAAAACAGGGTGCCATGGCCTCGCTCGGAAAGCTGAAGACCGAGCCCGCCATCGAGCAGATCCGGATGAGGATGAACAACCTTCTCGTGGGCAAGGTGCAGACCGAGCTTCAACTGGATGTCCTCGACGCAGCATCACAGCACCCGTCTCTCCAGCCTCTTGTCGAGAGATGGAAGGCTGGCCACGCGGCCACGAAACCGTCCGGTGTCGAACCTTGGAAGGTATGTCTGACCGGGGGCAGTGCCGAGGAGGGGCGGAAGGTGTTCGTCGAGCGGGCTGAGGTGGCCTGCGTCCGCTGCCACAAGGTCAATGGCGAGGGCGGCGAGGTTGGACCCGAACTCACCGGCCTTGTCGAAAAGCAGGGACGCGAGTACGTCCTCCAGTCGATCATCCATCCCAACGCCGCGGTTGCCGTGGGCTTTGAGAGTGTTTTGGTCACCCTGAAGAATGGCAGCGCCTACGCCGGCATCATCAAATCCGAGACACCGGAATCCCTCGAGATCAACTCTCCTGAGGAGGGACTCGTCACGGTCAAGAAAGTGGACATCCAGACCCGCGAAAAGGGGCTCAGTGGAATGCCTGAGGGTCTGGGGGATCTGCTGTCGAGACAGGATCTTAGGAACCTGATCGAGTATCTCGCATCCGCGAAGTGATGCGGAGTGTGCCGCTGCCTCATAATCCAAGTTGGGATTTCATAAAACGCCTTGTTTGAAGAGGGCTGCTCTTTATATTGCAATCGATTTGCAACTCGAGGGCCCGCCGACTTTCTGCGCCTGGTCTTCCATGTTCCGAAGTCCTTTCAAGAGTTCTCGTCAGGCGTTCACCTTGGTCGAACTCCTGGTGGTGATAGCCATCATTGCGATCCTGGCTGGCCTTCTCCTGCCGGGACTGGCCTCGGCGCGGTCCAAGGCCCAGCGGGCGGCCTGTTCGTCGAACCTCCACCAACTGGGATTGGGGATTCAAATGTATGCCGACGACAATCGCGGATCATTCCCCGAAACCACGCACGAGACAGGACAGACCAATCGGTCGTGGATCTATACCTTGGCTCCCTACCTGGGGAATGCGGACCGGATTCGGCTGTGTCCGGTCGACCCTAGGAGACAGGCGCGGTTGACCAATCAGGCGTCCAGCTACATTCCCAATGAATACGTGGCGATTGATCTCCGGTCCGGCTTCGGTCAGGTGATCGAATCCTTCAGGAATCTCAATGCACTCAAGAATCCCGCAGAGACCATCACCACCTTTGAGGTAACGGACTCACCGGACAGCGTCAGTGGATTCAACGATCACACCCACTCGCGTAACTGGTCCAAGGGCTGGGCTGCGGTTGTTGCCGACATCCAGCCGGATCGCCATCGATCTGGCCAGCCGTCCCCGGACCACTCGCGCGGCATGGCCAACTACCTTTTCGCCTGTGGCCATGTGCTTTCGCTGCAGGCTCGCGGGCTCAAGGAGCGGGTGGATCGCGGGGACAATATCGCGCGTCCTCCCGAATGATCCTGTCATGGCGACCGCGTCCTATTGAGAATCGCATATCAGGGTGCCATTTCTCCGGCTGCCGTTTACGCTTCGGAGATCCCACTCAAGCGTGACCACCTTCAGATGGAGAAGCGGCGGGTTCAGGCGGCTTCCCTCTTCGAGAAAAA
>VHCG01000006.1 GCA_016871805.1 Verrucomicrobiota bacterium | reverse complement strand
AAAAGGTGCCGGTCGAACCAGTCGGCAAACAGGACCAGGTCCTGGTCCATTCCAGGCCATCCATGGTCCTTGCCGGGACGCCGATCCAGCGTCACCGGTGCCTTCACGCCCGCTTCCCGGCACCGCTTCACGAAGATCTCGGCCTGATGGATCGGAACCAGCCGGTCGGCGTCGCCGTGGACGATGTAGGTCGGCGGCACCTTGTCGGACACGAAATAGAGCGGGGAGATCTCCTTCCCATAGACCCGTCGCCCCTCTTCGGTGTCGCTCCGCGGCCCGAACGCCGGCTTGAAGTCCTTGAGCACACCCACCCCCACCGCATCATCGCCCGACTCCCTCCAGTTCAGGTAGTCGGTCGGAGGAAAGAAACACGCCACGGCCTGGACGGCGCTGGATTCGCGGTCGACTGGATCCTTCGCAGACGGATCCCCCACCCCTCCCTGGGTGCCGAGGGTCAGCGAGAGATGCCCGCCCGCACTCGCTCCAAACACGCCCAGGCGATCGGGTCGGATCCCGTAGTCGGCCGCATGATGACGGATCCAGCGTACGCTCCGGTGGAGGTCACCGATGATCTCCGGGATGATATATCGGGGCTGGGAGCCATGGACGACCGCGAACACCGTGTAGCCCCGGTCGAGGAACGGCTTGAGCATCCCGGGATTGATCGCCTCATGGCTCGAGAAGAACCCACCGGAGATGATGGCGACGACCCCGAGGGTGTTGGTCGATGCCGGTCGGAACACATCCAGGGTCAGGGCGGTGCCGAACTTCCGGCCGTAGATGACCTCGGTCCGGGTGTAGGGAGCCACGTCCGCCGCGTGGGCCCGGAGGAACGAGACGACGGCAAGGCAGAGGAGGAGGAATCTCATGGGTGGTTTCAGGCTGGGGAGGATCCGGGGTCTCCGGCAAGCGGGGTTTCGGTTTTGTCGCGGAGATCCATCGGCGGTTTGATCGACACCCATGAAGTCCCTGCTGCAGTGGCTGCTCGTCCTTCTGTGTGGGTTCCCGACTCTGGGGACCGAACCCGGGAGGCCAACGGATCCGAATCCCTGGCCTGCCGGGGAGATCGATGACTGGCGAGGATTCCGTCGATTCCGGTTCACTGTGGGCGGCTGCGAGGCCTGGGTGGTCGAACCCGCCAAACCCGCCAAGGGCAGGCCCTGGACCTGGTGCATGGAGTTCCCCGACGCCTTCACGGAGCGGACCGGCGTCACCCACCTCCTCAGCCAGGGCTTCCATCACCTCCACCTTGTCGTGGGCAACACGTTTGGATGCCCGGACGCGCTCGACCAGTTCGACCGGTTCTATCGCATCGTCACCAATCGGGGATTGGCGCCGCGCGGGGCCCTGATCGGCATCAGCCGCGGCGGCCTGTACGCCTACAACTGGGCGGCCCGCCATCCGGACCGCGTGAGCGCCCTCTATGGCGACGCCCCCGTGTGCGATTTCAAGAGCTGGCCCGGCGGTCGCGGCACCGGACGGGGCAGTCCGCCGGATTGGCAGAAACTGATCCGCGACTACCGATTCCGGGACGAGGCGGAAGCCCTCGCCTACCGGGGGAATCCGATCGACCAGCTCCAGCCGCTTGCCCGGGCGGGGATTCCCCTGGTGCACGTCGTGGGTGACGACGACCCCGTCGTGCCCGTACCGGAGAACACCGCGATCGTGGAGCAACGCTACAGGGCCGCCGGCGGCAGGATCCAGGTGATCCACAAACCCGGCGTCGGCCATCACCCACATGGGCTGGACGTTCCAACGCCCGTGGTGGAGTTCATCCGGGAGGCTGCCACGACCGCGGGATCCAGGCACTGACCGCGCCGGTGATCCACCCTGCTACTTGAAGTGCGGCTCGTTGTCGCGGTTCCAGAGCCGCGCGACCTCCTGCCGTCTTCCGAGGTCCTTGTGGAGCTGGCCGATGATGTCGAGGCGGCGCTTGGCCTCGACATGGCCATCGCAGAACGCGATCGAGGTCCGCCCCCCGTGCAGCTCCAGCGGCCACTGGCGCTCCTCGTACATGCCGATGAACCCGCTCCAGTCCGAGTCGCCCTTCTTCTTTTTGTCCCAGTTGCTGTCGCCGAAGGAAATCATGGCACTGGGCGCCTTCACGGCGGACTCGCGGGTCTCTCCCCAGATGGGATCGCCCAGGTAGACCCCGAGCCCGGTGTTGGGGACCTGTCCGGCGAAGGCCCCCCAGACATTGTAGCCGTAGCTCATGAAGAACTTGCCGCCGGGACGCAGGCGGACCTCGTCCTGGAGATAGCCCAGCTTGGCCGGCTGACCGCTGCCGAACTTGGGAATCCACTGCGACTGCGCCGGTGCGACCGGACAGTGGAACACCTCCGTGTTGCGTCCGCTGTACATCGCGCTGCGCAGCAGCGCGGGCCAGATCCAGGCCGCGCCATCCGCCCCATCGATGCCCACCGGATAGAACCCGTGGTCCATGATGTAGCTGGAGGTCGCGAGACCCAGCTGGCGCAGGTTGCTGAGGCACTTCACCCCGTTGGCCTTTGCCTTCGCCTTGCCCAGCGCGGGAAGGAGCATGCCGGCCAGGATCGCGATGATCGCGATGACCACGAGCAGCTCGATGAGGGTGAAGGCCGAGCCCACGCGCTCAGGGCCGATTCCTCGGCCACGGCGTGCCGTCAGGGGAAGCATGTGCCCAGTGAAGCCCGACCGATCCATGGGGTCAATCGGGGCAACCCAGCCCGAGGTTCGGATCCGACCCGGAGCCCGATCGCAGGAACCCTCATCGGCGGCGGAACACCCACGTCGCCACCGCCCCCCGGCCCAACGTGGACACGAGGGCCCTGCCGGGGGTCTCGACACGGAAGGTCCGCGATTCCGAGGTGCGGTTGAGCACCACCAGCACCACGTCCCGATCCGGGGTCGCGAAGGCGACATTCGGCAGGGATTCGGAGGCCGTCGACCCCACGTGGACGGAACCGGGGGGGACGAACCGCGAGGCGTGGGCGATGATGTAGTAGGCGGTATTCCGATCGACCCGGTCGCCGTCGAGGGTCAGGGCTCCGAGACACCGCTCGCACCCACCGCGATCTGTGTGCGGCCGTTGGTGGGGATCCGAGGCGAGGTTCCATTCCAGCACGGTCCGACATCCGTTCCGGAGGGCACCCACCAGGACCTCGGCAACGTGCCAGCCCAGGTCCCCCGCGAAGTCGCCAGGAGCGCCGATCCACTGCTCCGTGAAATACAGCGCGCGATCCGGATGTGCCTGGAGCACCTGCCGGATGTCCCCGATCCGCCCGCCGTAGAGATGGAACGCCGTGCCATGGACAAACGCCTTGGCCTCCGGGTCGGCAAGGATGGCCAAGGGATAGTCCGGTCGATCCGCATTGTGGTCGTAGCAGACGATCCGGGTCCCCAGACCCGAGGCCCGGATCGCAGGGCCAAGATGGTCCCGGATGAAGATCCTCTGATCCTCGGCCGACATGAAGAGGCTCGGGTTGTTGTCGGGGTTCAGTGGCTCGTTCTGCACGGTCAACAAACCCACCCGGACGCCCTCCTGCCGCATGGCCTTGAGGTACCGGACCAGATACCGGGCATAGACCGGATGCCACGCGGGCAGAAGGCTCCCACCGCGGGAATCCCGGTTGGATTTCATCCACGACGGCGCCGTCCACGGCGAGGCCATCAACGCCAGGTCGGGACGGATGGCGAGGATCTCGCGGAGCACGGGGAGGACATCCCTCCGGTCCGGTCCGAGATCGAACCGCCGCAGCTCCGGGTCGATCCCACCGTCCGGCAGGTCATCGTAGGTGAAGACCCGCTCGTTGAGGTCCGACGCCCCGACCGTCAGGCGAAGCATGCTGATTCCCATGTCGTCCGGCCCCCGGCCGAACAGGTGGCGCAACAGCGTTGCACGAGCCGTCGGCGTCATGGCCATCAGCAGCTGGGCGCTGCCTCCCGTGAGCGTGTAGCCCAATCCCTCGATCGGTTGGTACCGCTCCTCCGGTCGGATCCGGAGCACCTCGGACGCGGGACCCGGTCCGACCACTCCCTCGCCCGGGGCCTCACGGCGCTCGAGTCGCGCCGTGCCGTTTGGATCCGTCAGCCACAGCTCCACGCGCCCCACCGCCAGGACGGGCCCGTGACCCCCGAAGCCCGCCACCAGAATGAGGACCAGCAGGGCGTACCGACACAAGGGGCGGCGCTGGAGAACGGCTCGCATCCTCCAAGGAGATCAGAGAGCACCCGGAAACATCAGCAGAAAGGTCGCCAAGATCCTGGACATCCTCCGGGATCCATCCAGGTGGCAAGCCGAGGATGTACCCTGCCCGGTCCGCCGCGCTTTCCCGGGCACCGCAGACGCAAAACACCCGCGGCAGGTCTGCGCGACACACCGCGGGTATGAGATCTGATCCCAGCGGTTCAGGGCTTGATCAGCCTGTAATAGCGGGCCGTCCCTCCCGCCTTGTCGTCGGTGAGGTACACCGTCCGGAAGAGACCCTGCTGGACCGGGTTCACCCCGAGGACCGACCAGCCGGAGGGCTTGAGGAGATCGCCGGCATTCCAGTTCAGGGCATAGCCGTCATCCGGCAGGCTCCACGAGGCCCTGTAGACCGCGTCATTGGGCTTCAAGCGAATGCCGCCGGCATCCTCCTCCTTCAGTTCGAGGAGGTCGGCGTTGATGGCGGCGGTGGTCGTGAAGTCCTGTCGGAGGTTTCCACCGAAACCGGAGGGTCCTGACACCTCGACCCGTGCCAGCGAGATCCGACGATCCTTCCGGGTGTAGGGCAGCGCGCCAAACAGGGCAAAGGTGTTGGCACCGAAGGCCGGGAGCACATCCGACGGCAGCGTGGCCGTCGCACCGACGCCGTCCGGCCCCATCAAGGTGACCTGGGGGCCGTCGAGGGTCAGGCTCCAGGTCCCGACAAGCGACCGCAGGGTGGGATAGGCGGTCTCGATCAACAGTCCCGCCGCCTCGAACCGGATGCCATGCCCACCCGCTGCATCCTTCTTGTACCGCACCGTCGCCTGGATCCGCCCCTCGGCATCGGGACCGGCCTCGAGGAAGATCCCGTTGGGCTCGTTCCAGTCGGGGCTCGGGTTGATGACCGAGGCCTCGGTGCCGATGATCAGGATGTTCGCCACGTAGCCGGCGGAGTCAGGTCCAACGACATCCTCGTTGATCGTCATGGAATAGCGGACCAGTCCACCGGCGTTGACCCACGACAATTGCGAGGCCAGGCCGGCGACCGTGGCGATGTTCTTGCGGCTGTAGTTGCCGCTGCCCGAGGTCACGACCTCCAACCCGGGCACCGTGAGGGCGAGGGTGAGAGTCGGCGGCGGAGCCGGGGCGCCCGAGGTGATGAAGGCCACGTTGTCGATCCAGACCTTCGCCTTCTCGGTGTGGGCCGATTTCCAGTGGATGTTGAGACCGACAAATGGTTTCGCGCCGGTCGGCAGCGCCGCCTGGAGATGGGTCCATCCGGTCGACGTGACCTTGCCGAACTCCACCAGATCCCCGGGCCATCCAAAGCCATCGGGGCGCAGTCGCAGCGAGAAGATCCCGTAGGTGCCATCGGGGTCCGGCTTGCTCCCGGGTTCGACGAAGACGTCCATCGACACCTGGTCGTACTTGGAGACGGTGTCGAGGCCGCTGCAGACCTGGAGGCTCACCTCGCCTCCCGAGGCGAACTCCGCCTCGACCGCCATCGAGCCGGAGGCCGGATTGGACTGCACGTCGATCAGCGGATCGAAGGTCACCGTATGGGTCACACCCCAGTCGCCGCAGCCAAAGCCGCCGACATCGGTGTCAAAGCCCCGCCAGACCGTGACGGAGTCCTTGGCAATGAACTCCAGGTTGTCGAACGAGATCTGCGCCGGGGCCGAGTAGCTGGCCTTCCAGTGGATGTTGAAGCCGGAGAACTTGGCGGCCGTGGCGGGGATGGGACGCTCGAGATGGGTCCAGCCGGTGTTCGTCACGGCGCCGAAATCCATCACGTCCCCGGGCCAGGCCCAATCGGGACGGAACCGGACGGTCAATGCCCCATAGGTGCCGTCGGCCCCCTTGGGAGCGCTGGGATCGACATAGACGTCGAGGGCGAACGCTTTGTAGCGGCTGAGACCCTCCATGGCGGTGCAGTTCTGGAGGACGGTTTCCCCGGGCTCCTTGAACTCGGCGTTCACGAGGAGGGAACCCGAGTTGGGATTGTTCTTGGCGTCCCGGGTCGCATTGAACTCAGCCGTGGCGGTCGCTCCCCACCCGCCACAGCCAAAGCCTCCGGCGTCCTGGTCGAACGTCTTCCATCTGAGGTTCTGGGCCTGCAGGGACATCAGGAGGAACAGCAGCAGGCCTGTCCGGCAGCCAATTCGGGCGATTCGGAAACTCAGCCCGGATTGAAGTGTCATTGGACTCATGGGGTGATGGTTCAAGGGTTCAGGGTGCGACCCGACGACGCGATGTGTCCGGGATGGAAAATCGATACACCATCGAGGTGGAATTTCAAAACCTCGACCCCGATCCAAGCGGTCCGCCGATCCACGCCATTTCCAGGGCGGCGTGGACCGGTCCGCGTGTTCGACTCCGTCCGACAGGGTTCCGGAGCCTTTCCTCTCAGCGCCCGTATCCCGGGACCGGCTTGCCGTCCTGCGCCAGCTTGCCGCAGCTCCATAGCAGTCCACGCGTGACGAGGTCCAGATAGCGGGGATCCGCCACCGTCTCGTTGTTGTGGCCGATCGTGGTGGCGAAGACCCGGGCCTTGGCCGGACCGTATTCGTGGGTCCAGGCCACCACCGAGGCGTTCTGCCCCGGCTTGTCGCCGGCCCCCTGCTTGCCCCAGGCGACCGGCACGGCGGAATCCCACACCTTGATGTTGTTGTAGAGCTCCTCGTTGATCGTGGTCCAGCCGCTCAGACCTGCCGTGATCGGGCTCTTGCCGGGGAGGTACTCGATGACGACCGGCAGCTGGGGACCATGTCCGCTCGACTGCAGGCCGAGGAGGTCGAACCAGAAGGCATGCGGGGTCCCGGAGGTCGCCGGCTTTCCCGGATTGCCGATGCGATAGGAGTGCATCGCGCAGTGGAGTGCCACCGCCGGGATGCCCTCGCGATGCGGCGCCAGAACGCCTTCGACCACCTTCGGATCGCTGACGTCGGCAGCACACTCGTCATGGATCACCACGTCATATCCCTTGGCAGTTGCGGGCTTGCCGAAGATCGGCAGCGGCGGCTTGGTGCTGGAATCGGCGGAATGGATGATGTCGACCTCCACACGGGCCCGGGCCTCGAGCCCCTTCTTGAGGATCTGCTTCTGGTTGGCGTAGTCGTGGCAGCAGCCGCCGAGGATGAGCAGCGCGCGGAGCGGCTTCGCCGGAGCGACGGTGCCGGGCTTGCGCTCGTACTGGGCGAGGAGGAGTCCGCTGCCGGGTCCGCTGTCGAACGACGAAGGCGTGGAGCCCCCGTTCATCGGATAGACGGCCCTCCAACCGGTCGGGGTCAGCTCGGTCAGCGCCGAGAGGGTCCGTCCTGGATTCTGGCCCTCCTGCTCGGTGATCTTCATGACCGCGGGCTTGCGGCTGAAGTCGATCTCGAAGACGCCCTTCGCCTGGTTGTCGCCCATGTCGAAGGTGTATTTGCCGTTGTCGATCGTGACGGTGACCGAGACGGCGTCCACGGGGACGGCGTTGCCATCGAAGACCGCCTCCTTCATGACCCAGACCCCGTCGAAGGACGAGAGGTCGGCGGCGTTGAGGGACACGGCGAGGGCCAGGGGGGCGAGGAGACGGAGCAGCGGAAGCTTCATGGTGGCAATGTCAGTGTTCGGGGGAGGATTCAGGAAAGGGGATCAGACGGTCCAGCCCTTGCGGTCCTTCCGACGGAGCAGGCGGTTGGCCTCGCGATCCTCGGGAATGTGGAGACCCTTGCGATCCCAGGCGAAGGCACGGCCAGTCCGGACGGCGATGTTGCCCAGGAGGACGACCTCGGTCATGGGACCCGCGACAGAGAAGTCCGAGAGGGCCGGCTTGCCGCCCTTGCAGGCGTCGAGCCACTCGACGTAGTGGCTGCGCTCCCAATCGGCGTTCTTCGGGAGCGTCTCCGGGACCTCCTTGAAGTCGCTGACCGGCCTGCGGGACCTGAACCGCGCCCCACCGTTGTAGTTGCTGAGCAGGGTGTCCTTGTCGCCCACGAAGAGCAGTCCGTTCTCGGCGTACGGGATACCCGGGAACAGGTCGGCGGGCGGGAGTCGCCCGCCATCGTGCCACCAGAGGGTGAAGGCAGGACGGCTACCCGCTGCGGGGATCTCCCAGCGGACGGTCGACTTCACCGGCGCGGAGACATCGGTCTGCCCCTCGCTCCAAGCCTCGACCCGGGTGGCGTCACGGATGCCGAGGGCCATGTCGGGCAGGTTGAAGAGGTGGCAGCCCATGTCGCCAAGAGCCCCGGTGCCGAAGTCCCAGTAGCCGCGCCAGTTGAAGGGGAGGTAGGCCGGATTGTAGGGACGCGACTCCGCGACGCCGAGCCACAGGTCCCAGTCGAGCGTGCCCGGGATGGGCGGGGTACCGGTCGGACTCTTCACCCCCTGGGGCCACCAGCGTCCGGCGCGATCCGTCCAGCTGTGAACCTCGCGCACGGTGCCGAGGACTCCGGCGCGGACGAGTTCGACCTCACGACGGAGGTCGGGATGGGATCGACCCTGGTTGCCCATCTGGGTGGCGACCCCGTGCTTCCGGGCCGCCTCGGTGAGGCGCCGGGCCTCGTCGACCGTGTGGGTGAGCGGCTTCTGGCAGTAGACCCCCTTGCCCCGTTCGATGGCCCACATCGACGGGAGGAAATGCATGTGGTCGGGGGTCGACACCGTGACCGCATCAATCCCCTTGCCCATCTCGTCGAACATCCGCCGGAAGTCCCGGAAGCGGCGGGCATTCGGGAACCGGTTGAAGGTGTCCGCCGCCCGGACCTCGTCGACATCGCACAGGGCGACGATGTTCTCGGACCCGCAGAGGCCGACATCGACGCTCCCCTTGCCTCCGGCACCGATGCCCGCGATGGACAGCCGGCTGTTGGCCCCGAGCACAGGGAGACGGCTGATCATCGGAAACGCGAGGGCCGCCGCGGAGCAGCCCAGGAAACGACGTCGGGAGAGAAGCGGGTGTCTCATGGGATTCCCGGAACCTACCGCGCCGACGAGAGGCTGGGAAAGCCGGATCTGCCCCGGAGGCTCAGGAGGCGGGGGGAGGAATGCGGGAGGACCCGCGCATCCCGCTTCCCGCCCCACCCCACGATGGCGCCCGCGGAGTCACGGGACCCCGTGGCGTCTCAGAGGAACACCGCGCAGAGCCAGAGGAAGACCATCAGAGAGGCGACTCCATACCGGGTTGCAGGCAGGACGAGTCCCAGAAGGTCGACGCGAGGTCGGATCGGGGTGGACTCCTGAACGTCGAGGAGCCCGACCCCCTGCCGAACCCAGCGGCATCGGGTCGCCCCCGGGATCGAGAGCGAGAGGTGATGGGGACGGAGTCCACGGGCGTGGGTCAGGCGGGTACGTTTGCGGTTCATGGGTCCATCGTCTCAGGAGGGGTCGGACATCCGTGGGGGGGCCTGGGAGAGGTTCCGAACGAGCACGGGTCGGGGGCTCACACGGCGTTTGCACTTGTCTGGGGACCGGGTGGGACACGCACCATCCGGCCATGTCGCTTCGGGTTCTCGTCGCCCCGGACAAGTTCAAGGGGACCCTCACCGCCGCACAGGCGGCGGGGGCGATCGTCAACGGATGGTGGGGGGCGCGTCCGCAGGACGAGATGGAGATGCTGCCCATCACGGATGGCGGGGACGGGTTCGGCGAGGTGATGGCAGGGCTGCTGGGCGCGATGGAATGCGTGACCGCAACGGTCGACGCGGCCGGCCGGCCGGTGGGTGCGAAGTGGTGGTGGCTCGCCGATAGCAGGACAGCGATCGTCGAATCCGCCCAGGTGATCGGGCTGGCCCTGCTGCCCCCGAGGAAATTCCACCCGTTCGAGCTCGACACCCGTGGCCTGCCAGCCGTGATCCGGGCGGCGGTGGCGGCGGGCGCGCAGACGATCCACCTCGGCATCGGCGGCAGCGCGACCAATGACGGGGGCTTTGGCGTGGCCCGCGAGCTGGGCTGGCGGTTCTTCGACGACCGCGACCAACCCATCGAGAAGTGGGTCAAACTCAACAAGCTCACCCGCTGGCTGCCACCCCTCGACCCGATCCTGGGCGTGGACTTCATCGTGGCCGTGGATGTCACGAACGGACTGCTGGGGCTGAACGGATGCACCCGGATCTTCGGGCCCCAGAAGGGCATCCTGCCCGCCCAGTTCCCGATCGCGGAAGCCCCGCTCGAGCGGCTTGCCCTGCGGGCGTCGGAACACCTCGGCTATGATGTCGGGGCCGACCCCGGCTGCGGGGCGGCCGGGGGCCTGGGCTTCGGACTGAAGGTCTTCCTGGGTGCGCGGCTCGAACCCGGGTTCGAGCTGTTCGCGGAGCATTCCCGGATCGACGAGAAGATCGCCAAGGCCGATGTGATCCTGACCGGCGAGGGCATGATCGACCGCCAGACCCTGATGGGAAAAGGCCTGGGTCGGCTCGCCCAGCGGTGCCAGGCCGCGGGCAAGCGCTGCGTGGCGTTCGGGGGAGTGGTCGAGGGAGCCGCCAAGATGCACACCGCCGACCGGCTTTTCCACCTCGTCCACGACATCACCCCAAGCCTGACGAGCCCTGCGGAGTCGAAGCAGAACGCCGCCCTGTGGCTGGAACGCCTCGCCCACAAGGTCGCCAACGACTACGACTGGACGTGAGCACTGGAACCGATGCCGAAGCTGGGAGCGGGGCGGAACCCGCGTTGGACGCGATCGCCGAGGGATTCCTCCGGGATCTGGAGTTGGTCCGCAACGCCTCGGCCTACACGGTCCGGAACTACCGCCAAGCGCTGGTCGAGTTCACCCGATGGCATCGGGAGACCCACGGCGGTCCTCCTGCCTGGGAACGGCTGACCCGGGACGACTTCCGCCTGTACCTCCGGGCACTGGGCCGGCGCGGACTGGCCCGCTCGCCGATCCATCTCCGATTCAGCACCCTCCGGGGCTTCTACCGGTTCCTGCTCCGGGAAGGCCGGGTGGCCCGTCATCCGATCCGGGACCTCTCCCTGCCCCGCAAGGAACGACGCCTGCCCCAGTTCGTGCCGGCCGACCGCATCGAGGACCTCCTCCGCGCACCCCTCCGGGATCTCGAGCCCGTCGATGGGAGGCCACCCGACGAACGGACGGCGATGCTGGCCTTCCGGGACGCGGCCGTGCTGGAGATCCTCTATTCGTCCGGCCTGCGTGTGAGCGAGGTGTGCCAGCTCCGCGTCGGGGACATCGACCTTCCGGGGAGACAACTCCGGGTCCGGGGCAAGGGCCGCAAGGAGCGGATCGTCCCCGTCGGCCGACCAGCACTGGAGGCGCTCGGGCGATACTGGTCGAGGATCGGCCAGCCCAGCCAACCCGACCAGCCTGCGTTCCCGGGGGGCCGGAAAACCGGCGGAACGATCCAGCCCTCCGAGGTCCAGACCCGGCTGAAGCGACATCTGCGGACCGCGGGGCTCGATCCGAAGCTCACCCCCCACAAGCTGCGACACAGCTTCGCCACCCACCTGCTCGACCGCGGGGCCGATCTCCGGAGCGTCCAGGAACTGCTGGGCCATGCCCGTCTGTCATCCACGGAGATCTACACCCACGTGTCGACCGAACGCCTGAAGCGGGCCTACCAGCAGGCGCATCCCAGGGCCTAGCCCGGACGCCGAACGTATGTGGGAGAGGCCCGTGGGCTGCCTCCTGGGATCATCGGGCCTTCTCCGCCTCGAGCGCGACCCGGAGGCGCTCGGCCTCCTCGCTCAGGTCCCGCAGGAGTGCGGTGACCCGCTGGGCATCGGTCCCCGCACCCTCGAGCTGGGCACACAAGGCGGCCATCCGGAGTCCGCCCAGGTTGTTGGCGCTGCCCTTCAGCGTGTGGGCGGCGGCCCGGAGTCCCGAGGCACGGCCGGATCGGGCGGCCTCGCTGAGATCCGAAAGACGCTGCGGCAGGTCCGACAGGAACAGATCGACCAGCTCCGCGAGCGGATCGGGACCCGAGGGGGACCTGAGGCCCCGGAAGACCTCCAGGACCGACGTATTGAGGGTCGGAACCTCCGCTCCGACGGACGGTGCGGCGATCGCCGGAGCCTCTGCCCGCGGCGCGAGACCTGCCGAGCGCATGGAGGCCTGGGTGAGCGCCCGACGCAGCCCCTCTTCGTCCAGCGGCTTCGTGAGGAAATCGTCCATCCCCACCGCAAGGCAGCGTTCCCGGTCGCCCGACATCGCGTTGGCCGTGAGGGCGATGACCACGTGCGGATGATGGCGTCCGAACTCGCCGGCAGCCTCCCGTCGACGCAGCTCACGGGTGGTCTCGTAGCCGTCCAGCTCCGGCATCTGGCAGTCCATCAGGATGACGTCGTAGGGCTCCGCCTGGACCGCTTGGAGGACGGCCCGGCCGTTGGTGACGATGTCGGCCTGGTACCCCAGCTTGTTGAGCAGGGTCACGGCGACCTTCTGGTTCACCAGGTTGTCCTCCGCCATCAGGAGCCGGAGAGGGCGGTCGAGGACCTGGCCGCCGGAGGGCGCCTGCACCGTCCGTTCCTCGGCGCTCGCGAGGGCATCCTCGCCACGGAGGATCTGCCCCATCAGCTCGCCCAGACGGGCCATCCGCACCGGACGCATCAGGGATCCGGCGACGCCGACGGTCCTGAGGAGTCCCGGATCAAGACGCTGTCCGACCGGTGCCATCAGGAGGACCTTGAGGCGCTCGAGTCCCGGGCGCATGTGCGCCTCGTGGGCGAAGGAAAGCCCGTCGAGATCCGGCAGCTGGTAGTCCCCGATGACGGCCAGGTAGGGATCATCGGACCCCTGGGCCGCGACCAGCCTCTGGAGGGCCTCCTGGGCGAGGTCGGTCTCGTCGGCACGGAACCCGAGCTGTGTCAGCCCTTCCACGAGGCCATGTCGGGTGGCCGCGTGCTCGTCCACCACCAGCACGCGCGGGGCGGGCTTCCCCTCGAGCTCGGGCAGGCGTGCCGGGGACATGTCGACCCCCTCGCCCTGGACACGTCCAAGCCGGACCGTGAACCAGAATATGGATCCCTTGCCCTCGGTGCTGCTGAACCCGATCCGCCCGCCCATCCGCTCGACCAGCTGCTTGCTGATCGACAGCCCGAGACCGGTGCCGCCAAAGCGACGGGTGGTGGACATATCGGCCTGCTCAAAGGCGCCAAACACCGTCCGCTGGGCGGACTCGGGGATCCCGATGCCGGTGTCCTGGATCTCGGTCTGGACGACCAGCTCCCCGGGGGTGGAGTCGACCAGGGAGACCCGGAGCAGGACCTCACCCTTGAGGGTGAACTTGATGGCGTTGCCGAGCAGGTTGGTGAGCACCTGGCGGAACCGTCCCGAATCCCCGAGACATCGCGCGGGAATTCTCGGGTCGACGAAGGCCGTGAACTCCAGCCCCTTGCTGAAGGCGCGCTCGGCCAGGAGTTCGCTGACATCCTCGATCGTGTCGCGGAGTCCGAACTCGACCGTGTCGAGCACGACCTTTCCGGCCTCGATCTTCGAGAAGTCGAGGATGTCGTCGATGATCGTCAGCAGCGCCTGGGCGCTGTGCTGGACCGTCTCGGCATAGTCCCGCTGCTCCGGGGTGAGCGGGGTCTCGAGGAGCGCCCGGATCATCCCCAGCACGCCGTTCATCGGGGTGCGGATCTCATGGCTGGTGTTGGCGAGGAACCGCGACTTGGCGAGGGCGTTCTGCTCGGCGGCGTCCCGCGCGGCGGCGAGGTCCTGGTTCGCCTGGCTCAACCGTTCCTCCGCCAGCTTGCGGGCCGTGACATCCTCCACGGTGCCCTCGTAGTAGAGCAGCCTCCCGTGGGAGTCCCGCACCGCCCGCGCGTTCTCGGAGATCCAGATCACCGACCGGTCCTTGCGGAACACCTGGCTCTCGAACTTGTCCACGCGGTCCGACCTCTGCAGGAGCTCCACGAACTCGTGTCGACGCTCCGGGAGCACGTAGAGCTGGTTCTCGATGTCCGTCCGGGAATCGATCAACTCCATCGGGGTGTCGAATCCGTAGATGCGTGCCAGCGCCTGGTTGGCGCTCAGGTAGTGGCCGTCGGGCGTGGTCTGGAAGATGCCGTCGATCGCGTTCTCGACGATGCTCCGGTAGTTCGACTCCGCCTCGACAAGCTTCTCCGCCGTGCGCTTCTCGGAGGTCACATCCCAGAAGATGCCCTGCAGGCCGACCGGCTCGCCGGCGGCATCGAGCACCGGGGTCTTGATGACATGCACCCAGTGCCGCTCGCCGTCGGGCGTCACATACGCCTCGGTGGTCTCGAATGCCCCGCCCCGCTCGAGGACCCGGCGGTCGTCCTCCTGGTACTTCGCGGCGAGCTCACGCGGGAAGAGGTCGAAGTCGGTGCGACCGAGAATCTCCTCGACCGGCCGCCCGAGGGTGGCGGCGAACCGGCGGTTCACGAACGTGAAGCGGCCGCTGAGGTCCTTGCGCAGGATGTTCTGGGGAAGGCTCTCCACCAGCGTCTGGTAGAAGGCCTCGCTGCGCCGCAGCTCCTGCTCGACCTGCCGGTGGGCCGCCTCCGAGGTGGCCGCGGCGGAGGACTGGTGCCGGAGGTCGAGCCGTGTCACGACCTGGTGTCCCACCGTCTGCAGGGCCGCCCGTTGACGGGCGACGAGACGTCGACCGGAGCCGTCCACGACCACGATGGCGCTGAGCACGTTGGACAGGGCGGAGAGGAGGGGCTGGACCCCCACCCAGCGGATGCCGAGTGCCGCGAGACCCGGGGGATCCCTGAGCTCCCGCCAGGCGTCGGAGGGGGACAGGCCCCGGCAGATCTGCAGGAGGGGATCGACCACCCCCTCCCTCAACCCGTACTGACCCTCCACGAGCCACTGGTCGCCCTCGGCCAGGACAACCACCGCCGCCTCGGCATCCGTGACCTCCACGGCCAAGACGGCGAGGTCGTTCATCGACCCTCCCAGCAGACGTGAATCCCCTGTCGGCGACACCCCGGATTCCATGGGCCCACCCTCCCCGGCGACGGCGACCGGTGTCAATGCGCGGAGCCATCGCGGTGTTTTGGCTTTGATCTTTGCCCGGCCCGACAAAGCTTGGTCCGTGCTCACGGATTTCAGGAGCGTCCACTTCATCGGCATCGGCGGCACCGCCATGGCCAGCGTCGCCGTCGCCCTGCGCGAACGCGGGTTCGACGTCACCGGGTCCGACCAGGACGTCATCTACCCCCCGATGTCCACCTTCCTGGCCTCCCGCGGGATCGTGCCGAAGGCCGGCTACTCGGAGTCCAACCTGTCCCACAAGCCCGACCTCGTGGTGATCGGCAATGCCATCTCCCGGGGAAATCCCGAGGCCGAGTACGTCCTCGAACACCGCCTGCGCTACTGCGCGCTGCCCGAGCTGCTGAAGGAATGCTTCATCCGGGGGAAGCATTCCCTCGTGGTGACCGGCACCCACGGCAAGACCACCACCACCTCGCTGCTGGCCTGGGTCTTCGAGCACGCCGGACTCAACCCGTCGTTCCTCATCGGGGGCATCCCGTCCAACCTCGGCCAGGGTGCCCGCTTCACCGACTCCCCGTGGTTCATCCTCGAGGGCGACGAGTACGACACCGCCTTCTTCGACAAGCGGAGCAAGTTCATCCACTACCTGCCGGAGGTGGCGATCGTGAACAACCTGGAGATGGACCATGCCGACATCTTCGGGTCGCTCCAGGACATCCAGCTGTCGTTCCGGCGCCTGATCCATCTGATCCCGAGGAACGGACTGCTGCTGGCCAACGGGGACGAACCGAACCTCGCGCCGCTCCTCGGGGTGTCGCACTGCCCGGTGAAGCGGTTCGGACTCGCCGGCTCGAACGATATCCGGGCCACCGGCATCCACCTCAAGGCCGAGTCCTCGGAATTCCAGATCGCGGGCTCGCGGTTCGACCTCCCAATGGTCGGGGAGCTGAACGTCCGCAACGCCCTCGCCGTCGCCGCCTGTGCCCGTCACTGCGGACTCACCGACGCACAGATCCAGGCCGGGTTCGCGACGTTCCGGGGCGTGGAGCGGCGCATGACGACCCGGGGCGAGGTCAAGGGCATCGCGGTGGTCGACGATTTCGGACACCACCCCACGGCGATCCGGGAGACCCTCCGGGCACTCCGGATCCGGTATCCCGGACGACGCCTCTGGGCGGTCTTCGAGCCCCGGTCGAACACCACCCGACGCAACCTCTTCCAGCACGAGCTGGTCGACGCCCTGGAACGCGCCGACGCCGTGGTCGTGGCCGAGGTGGCCCGGCTCGAGCAGCTGTCGCCCGCTGAACGGCTGAACCCGGAGAAGCTCATGGAGGACCTCCGTCTCACCGGCAAGCCCGCGGCCTATCTGCCGACGGTCGACTCGATCCTCGACCACCTGGTGACGGAGACCCGCAGCGGCGATGTCGTATGCATCTTCAGCAACGGGGGCTTCGGCAACATCCACCAGCGGCTCCTGAAGCGCCTCGAGGCCTGACCCCCGTCCCAACCCCTTCCAGAGCAGCACCCCTCACAGACCCATCGTGGAGTCCCACCGAACCCCAGCCGCCTACCGCATCGCCGACACCGTGTCGGGTCTCCTGATCCTCGCCCTCGTGGTCTTCGCCCCGTGGGCCTTCGGCTGCACGGTCGCCTGGGCCGTCCATACCGTCACGGTGGTGGGCTACACCCTCGGGGCGCTGCTGCTCGTGAAGGCGATCGCCCGCTGGAGGGAGGACTACACCCCGGATCGCTGGGTGGAACACGACGGACCGGGACGCTGGATCGTCCGCCTCTTCGCCTCGCTGACCCTCGTGATGCTGGCGATGGTCCTGACCGGATGGCTCAACGGTCGGGCCGACGTCGTCTTCTCGGACGTCGGTCCCGCGCTGGAGTACCGGGAGCGGACCCCCATCTCCTGGCTGCCCGCCTCCTACGATGCGGCCCGGTCGCTCCGGGGTCTCGTGCGGTACACGAGCTGGGCCCTGATCTTCTGGGCGACCCGGGACTGGGTGGTCACCAAGACACGTCGGGAACGGCACGATTCCTCGGAGGGAGTCTTTCCCACGGCCCGGGTCCGGCAGTTCCTCTGGACCCTGTGCATCAGCAGCGCCGTCCTTGCCCTCGTGGCGATTGCACACCGGCTCGAAGGATCGTCCGACAAGGTCCTGTGGCTCATGAAATTCCCGCTGATGAATTCGTCGGAGGCGATCTGGGGATCGTACCCGTACCGGGCCAACGGGGCGCAGTACTTCAACCTCGTGTGGCCGGTATGCCTCGGATTCTGGTGGTCGCTCCGGGAACGCTCGGCGGCCCTTGAGAAGCGTCCGAAGGGGTTCGGCAACGATCCCAGCATGATCCTCCTGCCCTGCACCGTGCTGTTGGCCTCCTGTCCGATCCTCGCGACCAGCCGGGGTGGCGTGCTGATCATGCTCGGCCTCCTCGGGGGTGCCCTCCTGATCCTCGCCCTCGCCAAGGGCCGGACGGGTCGGACCGGACGCCTCGTCGCCGCGGTCCTGTTCCTCATCACCCTGGGGGGCGGCTGGTTCCTCGGAGGGGAGGAGCTTCAACGACGGTTCCTGACCGTGTTCGAGGACAAGATGTCCAACCGGCTGGCCATCTATGAGGTCGCCCACCGCATGGCCGATGAGGCCGGGGTCTGGGGGCTGGGGGCGGAATCCTACACCGGGCTCAACGGACTCTACCGGACCAAGCCGGAGGACAACTGGGAGGGGTTCGTCCACGACGACTGGCTGGAGGCCCGGATCAACATCGGCTGGGCCGGGGTCGGACTCGTCATCGCCCTCCTCGCGATGCTGCCGGCCCACTGGTCGAGCGGTCGCGGCATCCAGGCTCCCAGGGAATTCACAGGGCTGCTGGCGCTGTCCCTGATCGGGATCCTGGTCCACGCCAAGTTCGACCTCCCGTTCCAGATCACCTCCCTCGTGGTGATGGTCCTCCTCCTGTCCGCGATCGGTCTCTGCAGCGCACCCAGGCCCGTCGCCACCCTCCCGTCCCGTCACAAGGATCCCGTCGGAAGCCGCGGACGCCGGGACTAGATGGCCGTCCGGGCCATCCGGCGACGATACCAGTCGATCGACCGCTCAAGGGCCGAATCAAGGTCGTGACGCGGCTGCCATCCGGTGGCCCGAAGGCGGTCGATCGAGGCCGCCGAATGCCGGACGTCCCCGGCACGCGGCTCGGCATGGACCCGCTGGCTGCCGGAGCCCGAGATGCGGATGATGGCATCCGCCAGGGCGTTGACCGTGAGCGTCGTCCCGGACGCCACGTTGTAGGGACCGTGCAGGTCGCGGTTGCGGGCGAGGTGGACCAGGGCGCCAACCACATCCTCGACCGCGACGAAATCCCGGGTCTGTCCCCCGTCGCCGTGGATCACCAGGGGCTGTCCGGCCAGGGCCCGCTCGATGAACCTCGGGACGGCGGCCGCGTAGGGGCTGTCGGGACGCTGTCGGGGTCCGAAGACGTTGAAGAACCGGGGGCAGACCGTGCTCAGGCGTCCGCGTTTGTGATACAGGTCGCAGTAGAATTCCCCCGCCCACTTGGTCTCGGCATACGGACTCCTCGGGTCCGCGGCGACGGACTCGCGCTTGGGGTTCTGGGGATTCTCGCCGTAGACGGCAGCCGAGCTCGCGAGCACCAGGCGCTGCACTCCGGCCTTCTCCGCCGCCTCGAGCACATTCAGCAGTCCGATGATGTTGGCCTGGGCACAGGCCAAGGGATCCTCCATCGACGCCGGCACGCTGATGAACGCCGCAAGGTGGAAGACCCAGTCCACCCCCACCATTGCACGCGCCACGGCATCCGGATCCAAAATCGAGGCCTGGATGAGCTCCACCCCCGCCTCGGGCAACAGGCTCCGGTCGCCCGAGCTGAGATCGTCCAGCACCCGGACCTCACCCAGCTCCACACAGGCGGTGCACAGATGGCTTCCAATGAATCCCGCCCCGCCCGTGATCAATGTTCTCATGTCGTGTGACGTGGTGCGGGGAAATGGGCTCATGAAGCGGGGGGCCGGGACAAGCGATTGTTGGGAAGGCTCACGCCCCCGCGGGTACCCGGGCCGCCGCCGGATTGGATCCTGCTGGCGACTCATCCGGCGATGCGATTCCATCCAGCGTCGTCGTGAGCCGCCCGGTGCTTGTCGTCTCGGATCTGCTGCCCCCCAAGCGCGGGGGACTCGCCGACCACACCCTCATGTTGGCGCGTGGCCTCGCACGACATCGTCCGGTCACCGTCCTCACCTCCCCTGGGGCAGCGCCACAACCCGAGTTCACAGTCCGGCCCGTCGCCCATAGCTGGCATGATTTCCAGGGGCTCCGCGAGGAGTTCTCCCGGGTTCCCCAGAACACCCAGATCCTCTGGCAGTATGTGCCCCACATGTACGGACGGGGTGGAGTGAACCCGACCCTCCCACGCCTCATCGCCGAGCTCGCCCGACAGGGACGCCCCCAGATGGTCCTCGCCCACGAGATCATGGCCGACCCCTCCTGGCATCCGGTCCGGGCCTGGTACGTCTGGAACCAGAGGCGGCAATGGGAGGCGATCCTGAGGCATGCCGACGTCATCCCGATCGGCTGCAGCCGCTGGGTCGACGACTGGGGACGCCGGAGGCCCGACGTGGCCGGGAAGCTCTTCACCCTGCCCTCTCCCTGCAACATCCCGGTGGTGGTGACGCCCGACGACCATCGGGCGCGGTGGCGACAGGAGCTGGGCCTGCCCGCCGACATCCCGGTGCTGGCCTACTTCGGGACGCTCAGTCCCAGCAAACAGCTGGACTGGATCCTGGGGTGCTGGGAGGAGAGCCACCGACGGGGACTCGATGTGGCCTTCGTGATCATCGGGGCTTCCCCCTTTATTTCCGTGCCTCCCGACCGTGCCAGCCGGTTCCGGACCCTGGGCTACCTGCCCGAGGAGGCCGCCTCGCGGGCATTGTCCGCGGTCGATGTCCTCGCCCTCCCGTTCGTCGACGGGATCTCGGAACGCCGCGGCAGCATCATGGCCGGACTATGCCACGGGGTGGCTGTCGCCTCGACCATCGGCCACTGCACGGGGGTCGAACTCGCGAAGGCCGACTGGGTCGCGCTCAGCCGGGCCGATGACCGGGACGGCTTCGTCTCCACCGTGGTGGGCCTGCTGTCGGATCCCGAGCGTCGACGCCGGGTTGGAGCGGGTGGACGATCCCACTATCGGCAGCACTTCGACTGGCAGGTGGTCGTGGACCGGATCCTCGGCAGCCTTCCCACCGGTCCGGCCCTCCCGGGCAGGGGTCCTGCGCCATGCGCCTCCTGATCGTCTCGTACTTCTACGAGGCCCCGGCCGGAGGGGGCGTGATCGTCGCCCGCCTTCTCGCCGAGCACCTCCGGGCACGGGGACACTCGGTGGTCGTGCTCTGTCTCGACGGGTGCACCGAGCCACAGCCGGGCACGGTGTTGCGGATGCCGGCGCCGCGTGGGTTCCAGCGCCGCCTCGATCGGCTCCGACAGGTCCTGCTTTTCCTGAACAACCCCGGGCTCGACCGGCACTTCCTCGACAAGGCCCTCTCGCTGACCGGCAAAACAGCCCCCTACGACTTCATCCTGTCCCAGGATTTCCTCGGACTGAGGGTCGCGGCCTCCCTCGCGTCCCGTGCCGGGATACCCTGTGGCACCACCCTCCACGACACCCTTCCCCAACAGGTCGAGGTCGGGGTGCGGAACCCGGTTCTCAAACGGGTCCTGCGGACGCTGTCCCGGATGAGGGACCGATCGCTGGCAGGAGACCTGTGCCGTCTCGACTGGATCGCCGCCGTCTCCCGGCACGTCGCCGCTTCCGCGACAACCTGGCTGGGCGCCGGGCATCCGCCGATCCACGTGGTCCACAACCCGGTGCCCGACCGGTTCCGAAAGGTCGAACTACCGACGCCTTCCAAGGCCCCGCGATACCTGTTTGTGGGAAGGCTTTCCCCGGAGAAGGGGGTCGACCTCCTCGTCGACGCGTTCCGAAGGCTTCCAGCCGACCACCGGTTGACCGTGCTGGGGCTGCAGGGATCCCTCCGACAGCAGATCGTCGAACGGACCGCGGCCGACCCCCGGATCCAGATCCACCCGCCATGCGGCCACCTCGACATGCCGGAGGTGTACGCCCGACACCAGATCGTCTGCTGCCCCGTCATGTGGGATGAACCCTTCGGCCTGACCGTCCTGGAAGGCCGTGCCTCGCAACGGGTCGTGGTCGGCACCCGACGCGGCGGGCTTCCGGAGATCCTCGAAGGCTACCCGCGGACCGTCCTGTTCGATGCCGATCCCAAGGACCGCGGCCTGACCGTGGACCGCCTGACACAGGCACTCCTGGAGGCACCCCGACGTCTCCGGGAGCCCCTCGACCCGATCTCGGAGGAACGGTTTCTCGGCACCATGCGGATCGGAGCGGTCGTGGACCGGTATGAGGGTCTCATCCGCAAGGCCGTCGACACGCCAAGGGATCGCGGAAGTGCCTGAGCCCGACGGTTCCGTGCCCCGTTCCCGCTGGGATCAGTGCGGTTTCCGGAGAACGGCGACGTAGGACAGCACCGTCTCCGAACCAAGGTGCGCGAACGGGACCATCAGGTGCTGGAGCACCAGGAACGGAGGATACGCCGCCAGGGCCAGCAGGCGCCGGAATCCCCCCCTCTCGTTGGCGATCGCCAGCTGCCCCGTCACAAGCGTTATCACGACCGCCACCGTCCCGCCGGTCCGCCACTGCCCCACCACCTCCAGTCCCGCGCCCTGCGCCAGACGGGTCATCGCATGATGCGTGTAGCGGAAGAAGTCATGCGGCTCCTCATGCAGCGGGAAGATGAACGGCCAGGACAGATACACCTGCCCACCCGGCCTCACGACACGGGCAAGTTCGGCCAGGGCCCGGACCGGATCCGGGTGATGTTCCAGAACCTCGAGGGCCGCGGCGTGGTCGTAGCTCGCATCGGCGAACGGCAGCGTCCACGTGCGGGTGTAGTCCGAGGGGAACGCGAAGTCGGGCTTCCCCGCGGTGAAGTCCTTGTTGATGGAATACCGGTCGAAGTCGATGCCCTCATAGCGGGAGATCCCCACGAAGAGGTCCCGATGCGGCTTCTGGCCGCAGCCGACATCGATGAGGGATCCCGACGCCGGCGCCGCATCGACGGCACGACGCAAGGCACGACGCTGGAGGTGTCGCGTCAGGAAATACGGAGAGATCCAACCCCGGGGGCTCATCGGCTGGGGTGGAGGCTGAACCAACCCCATTCCTTCGGGGAGCAAATCCTGCAGTCCCAGACCACCACCCCTCCTGGACCCGAAGTGGGGATTGGTTTCCCGGCGCCTTCCGGGCAGCGTCTCGGCATGTCGCATGTCGGCACACCTCCAGAATCCCGTCGCCTGAACGTCGGGTGCGGCCTCGATATCCGCCCCGGCTGGGTGAATCTCGACCGGGTCGACTACGGGGGAAACACCCTGACCGACCTTGATCGCTATCCCTGGCCGTTCCCGGACTCGCACTTCGACGAGATCCTGTGTAGCCACATCCTCGAGCATCTCGGCAATTTCAACGCCGTCGTGACCGAGCTCTGGAGGATCTCCCGTCCCGGCGCCCTCATCGTCGTCCGGGTCCCCTTCTTCCTGAGCACCAAGTTCTACTCGGAACCCGACCACCGGATTCCCTTCGGCATCCGGAGTTTCGACAACTACGAGGACATCTCCGGCCGCACCCTCAGATTCTACGAGAAGTGGAAGCTCGGCCATCGGACCAACTACGGCTCACCGGCGCGCTTCCGCATCGAGGAGAAGCGGTTCCATTTCTCCAACTTCGCCGTGCTCCGCTGGCTGAATGGGCCGATCAACCTCGAGCCGGTGCTCTTCGAGCGGTTCCTCGCGACCCTGCTGACGCCCGAGGAGGTCTGGTTCCGGCTCCGGGTGGTCAAATAGGCGACACACGCTCCGTCCAGGAACCCGGGATCATGATCCTCCCCCAACTGCTCTGGCGCTTCGCCCACCATCGGGACGACGCGGAGTTCTATCGGATGCAGGCCGTCGATGCCATCCGGTGGCTTCAGGCCCAGGGGATTCCAAGACGCCCGGGTTGTCTCGCCCTCGACCTGGGATGCGGACACGGGATCTTCGGAGGGGAACTGTCCCGGCTCGGGGTGCGGGTCGTCTACGCCGACGAGGCCAACGGCCTGATGCCCGAGATCCAGGGATCCCCGTTCCGGCCGGTCAATCTGGACCGGGACGACCTCGCGCCGCTGGGCCGGCATGACCTCGTCGTCTGCTCGAACGTCCTCGAGCACCTGGCCAAGCCCAACCGGTTCCTGTCCAGGGCCCATGAGATCCTGACCGACGACGGTGTGCTCTATCTGAGCTGGACGAACTGGCTCTCCCCCTGGGGTGGCCACGAGTTCTCGCCCTGGCACTATCTGGGCACCTCCCTGGGTCCGGCGATCTACGACCGGCTGGGTTCCCGTCCGCGGTTCCATCATCCCCACCGCAACCTCTTCCCAACCTACATCGGACGCGTGCTCGCCCACATCCGGAGCGACACACAGCTCGAGCTGGTGGCCGCCGCACCCCGGTACTTCACGGAGTTCAGCGGCCTGATGTCGGTCCCCCTGCTCCGGGAGTTCCTCGCATGGAACTGCGCGCTGCTGCTGCGGCGTCGAGGATAACCCCATGCCCCCGGAAGCGGACCTCCAGCGCCTTGCGGGACTCGGCTGTTGGCGCGGGGATCCGGACATCGCACCCCTGGCCGGGGGGATGACGAATCGGAACTACAAGGTCCGCGATCGCGCCGGGACCCACGTCGTCCGCCTCGGCGAGGATCTCCCCCACCATGGGGTGATGCGCTGGCACGAGCTGGCCGTCGCGCAGGCGGCCCATGCGGCCGGGCTCTCCCCGGCCATCCGGTTCGCGGAACCCGGCCTTGTGGTCATGGACTTCATCGACGGCCAGCCGCTCTCCCCGGAGCGGATCCGTGACCCCCGACTCCAGCCGCGTCTCGCCGAACTCCTCCGACGCTGCCACCGGGAGGTCCCACGACACCTCCGGGGACCCGTCCTCACGTTCTGGCCGTTCCAGGTCGTCCGATCCTACCTCCACCATCTCAGGACCCACGGCGGCCGAGGGTCGGGACGACTGGATGAATTCGACTCGCTCAACGAGCGGCTGGAGTCAGGGTTCACGGGCACCGGCCTCGTGCTTGGGCACAACGACCTGCTGGCCGGCAACATCCTCGACGACGGATCCCGACTCTGGCTGATCGACTGGGACTACGCCGGCTTCGGCACTCCGTTCTTCGACCTCGCGAATCTCGCCACCAACAACGGACTGCCCACCGAGGCGGAACTGGAACTTCTCGGCCGGTATCTGGACACGGCCCGGATCGATGCGGCCACGCTCGCGAACCATCGCTGCATGCGCGTCCTCTCCCTGCTGCGGGAGGCCCTCTGGGGGATGGTCAGCGAGACGCATCCGGCGGTGGAGTTCGACTACGCCAACTACACGGACGAAGCCCTGACCCGGCTCGACGTGGAGCTGGCGGGGGGCGGAGGGGACTCACACGGAGACACGGCGACGCGGAGGAAGGACGGGGAGGGATGAGAGGACGACATCGAGGGAGACAGGCTCCGCGTATTTCTGGTGCCTCGGCGAATCGGCCCTCATGGCGATGCACAGGCAACCCCGACAACGTGTCGCCATGACGCAGAGCCGAAACACTCGGGTCGGTTCACCCGAAGCCACACCGATAAGCTTCCAAAAAAATTCCCTTCCTCTTCTCCTTCCTCTTCTCCTGCCTTTCATCCGCGTCGCCGCGTCTCCGTGTCAGTCCCATCCCCTCCCCTCCGCGTGGAACTACCGGAGACCGGCCAGGTACTCGACCAGGTCCCGCAGCTCGAACCGGCCCAACTGATCCGCCAACCCCTCCGGCATCGCACTGGGGCCCCGATCGCGACGGACGACTTCCGACCTCTTAAGCGTCAGCCGCTTGAGGGCTCCCGTGTCGGCATCGGTCAGCTCGACCTCCAGCACATCGTCGGACTCGGCCTTCACCGTCCCGGCGAGCGTCTCACCCGTGCGCAGAGTGACCACCACCGACTCGAATCCGGCTGCCATGCGGGAGTTGGGATCCACGATGCTCGCGAGGAGTTCCTCCCGGGAGAGCCGGGCTCCCACCTTCGTGAGCTCCGGTCCAACGATCCCGCCGTCGGCACCGATTTTGTGGCATCGCAGACACTGGACGGTGGGGTTTTCCCGGAACACGCGTTCCCCGCGCTCCGCGATTCCTCCGGCCAGCGCGAACCGCCAGCGATCGGGTCCGGCCGACACGGCGGACCGGCGCCGCTTCAGGCGCTCGGCCCAGACGGAATCCAGGGCCGAGCGCGCCTCGGCGGCGGACTCGACATCCAACACGAGTTCCGACGGCAGTGTCCCGGCTTCGAGGGCAACCCACGGCGCATTCAGGGCCTCCGATGCCGAGGTTTCGGGGAGACGTCCCAACGCCGCCACTGCCGCCTGGGCCAAGGCCAGATCGTCGCCCTTTGGTGTTCCTGAACCTGGGATCAGCCGCGCCAGGATCGAGACGGCCTCCACGCCACCGAGTCGGTCCAGATACGGCACGACCGCCACACGGAGAGGGGCGTCGGACGAACCCAGGGCGGCCTCGATCGCGTCGGGAGCCTGCGCCGCGTTGAGTGAGACCAACGCGACCAGGATCGCCCTCCGGAGCGCCGGGGCGGAATTCGTCCGGGTGAACCGTTCATACAGGGGCGAGCTCGCCTCCTTCACCCCGAGGGCCGCGGCGGCCTCGACCGTGGCGATTTGCAGCGACAGCACCTCTCGGGTGCCGACCGGCACACCGCTCTCGGAGAGGTTCAGCGGGTTCAGCAGATCCCCGGCAACCCGCAGGAACGCCCGCCGGGCCGGGGCGGGATTCCGTTTCACGGCATGGCCTTCGGAAAACGCGACCGTCCGTCCCAGATCCTCGGTCAATTCCGGCACCGCCGCAGCCCGGCCGAAATTCCTCGAGGCCAGGGCGGCCTGAGAGGCGCGATCCAGGAGGGGATTGGCCGCCGCGCCCGTCCCGGTGGATGCCGATCCAGAGGACGTCGCGTCGCGGGTCTGCACCACCATGGGACGCCAGAGGCCATTCACCCGATCCAGCGCCGGCGGGGTCGACCACTCGGCGAGGGTGCGGACGGCGAGGACCCGAAGCTCGTCCGGCACATCCTCCCGTGCGGCAAAGCTGGCCAGCATCTGGGCATGCTGCTGGGTGCCGAGGCGCGAACAGGCATCGATCACCCGACTCTGCAGTCCGGCCGGGCAGTCGATCTTGGTCACGAACGACGCCAGGCCAGGAATCCCGGCGGCGATCGGAACGTCATGGATCGCCCGTCCAGCCTCCTCGACCAGGCCGGGATCCGCGTCGCCGAGCCCATGGGTCAGCAGGGTCCCCGTCGACAGCAGGGCCTCGTGGAATCCTGGGAGTCCGGCGACCTGGGGATGGATGAAGGCCAGCTCGGCCAGACGTCGACAGGTCCGCAGGGCGGCGAGACGGACCGCCGGAGACGCGTCCCGCAAAGCCTGTTGCAGGAACGAACCTTCGACACGGGCGAGTTGTTCCGAAGGAACCCTCTCGGTTTCCGCCAGACGGTTGACCCCGTGCCATGTGCCCTGGCCCGCCGCGAACGGGGTCGCCTGTAGCAGGATCCGTCGCGCCGTGTGGTGCAGGAAGGGATCGTCGCCACCGGATTCCAGGAGGGTCCGAACCAGCACCAGCGGATCCCTCGCCTGCGTCTGGGCGAACCCGCCCAGACCTCCCAGCCGTGCCACCCAGCCCAGGCCGAGGCGATCCTTCAGAATCCTCGATTGGCGTCCGCCCATCCCGGCAACCGGGTTGGGCCCGACACCCAGGGGCATCCGGGCGATCGCCTCGCCGGTTCGACGACGCACCAGCGCATCCGGATCCGCGAGCAGACGTGACAACGCAGGCCATCCCTCGGAGATCCCCGCCTCGGCCAGCGCTGCGGCCGACTCCGCCGCCAGCCGGCGATCGGAGTCCTCCAGGAGGACGAGCAACCGGGCCACGGCTCGCTCGTCCTTGGAGGAGAACCGGGGCACCGACCGCGCACGCAGGATCTGACCGAGGCCCCACACGGCATGGAGACGGGCCAGCCGATCCCGTCCATCGAGCGCCACCGTTCCAAGTCCTTCGAGGGCCGATTCCCCCCGCTGAGCCAGTTCCCACTGGGCCGCCAGTCGGAGACGACGATCCGCATGCGCCAGGAGACCCAGCACTGCCGCCTGCTTCTGCCCGGCCAGTCCCGATGCGAGGAGGTCCTTCACCTGTCGGACCGACTCCATCTCGGTGGCACCGAGAGCCACGGACGGTGTGATCCGATAGATCCGACCCCGCGGGGTCTGTCCCCAACCGCTCACCCAGTCGAGGACATACGCGGCACCATCGGGTCCGAAGTCGACATCCGTCGGCCAGCAGCCCCAGAGGAACTTGTCCTTGGCATCCAGCTCGAAGCTGGCCCCTCGGGGCTTCACGGAGAACGACCAGACCCCACCCGGAAAATCACAGTGCAGGAACCGCCCCTTCAGCTGAGCGCCGAACCCGGTGCCGGGATAGAAGGCCAGTCCGCTCGGGCCCTGGCTCACCGTCCCCGCCGGCGGAAGGATGCCGTCGGTGCCGCCCTTCCAAAGCGCCTCCTTCACCCACGGCCCGAACCCCTCCATGTGCTGATAGCTGGTGCGCCAGCCGTAGTCGCCCCCCTCCACCAGATGCAGGACCCGACACGGATCTGCACCCGCCGTGTCGTTGTCGACGGTCCACAGATTGCCCTCGTCGTCGAAGGCGAGTTCCTGGGGATTGCGGAGTCCGAAGCAGAACAGCTCCAGCCGTCGGCCGTCCGGTTCGCACCGCAGCACCCCGCCGGTGTCGGGCAGGTTGATCACGACACCCTCGCGGTTCGTCAGGCAGAGACCGCGATCGCCAAAGCTGAAGTAGATCCGGCCATCCGGACCGCGGAGGAGTCCATGAAGGTCGTGTCCGGAGACGCCGATATGGACCCCGAATCCCTGGGCGATGAGGTTCTCCGGGCGCGGTTGGAGAGGTTGGCCCGGGTCGTCCGGGGTGTCGGGAAAGCGCCAGACGTCCGGGATGTTGGCGAAGTAGATCTGTCCGGCGGCCGCCAGAACCCCGGCGGCGGTGCCATCGGTCACCGAGTTGAACCCGGTGTACAGGTTCGCGTGGTGGTCCGCACGTCCGTCACCGTCCCGATCCTCCACCCGTCGGACCACCTCGGAGTCCTTGGTGAGCAGGGTCAGGTTCGTGGCGAACTCCCGCCGCAGGAATGCGGCCCGGTCGGCGACGTTCCGGAACGACATGTCCTCGAGCAGCCAATTCGTGTGGGCGGTGATGTCGAAGACGCTGATGGCCCAACGATCGGACTGCGCGAGCAGGGCCCGGCCACGTCCATCGAACGCGAAGGCGACGCTGTTGCTGAGCTGGGGTTCGGCCGCCCATACGTCCATCCGGAGTCCGGGACCCAGCTTCAGCTTGAGCGCCTCGGTGGTGGCTGCGCCGAAGTCGGGAGCATTGGTGGCGTGCTGGGCGAGGACGGGCGCCAGCAGCAGCCATCCCCACAAGAAAAAAGGCCGGAGAACCCTCACGGCCCCCAGCCTAGATTCATTCCGATCCGCTCAAAGCGGAAAGGTGGTCCGGGACCCTGCCCGGCAGCCCGGAACTCAACCCCACTTCTCGGTCTTCATCTGCTCCTTGGGCAGCGCGAGATCGTGGATCACGAGGTGCTCGACGGCCTCGACCATCGCGTTGGTGCCGCAGGCGTAGAAGACGGTGTTGGCAGGGTCATCCACAAAGCTCTTCACCCACTCGGGGGTCACGCGTCCGCGACGACCGGTCCAGGGATCCTCGGGGGCGAGGCGGGTGCAGGTGACATGGAACTTGAACCGGGGATTCTTTGCCTCGAGCTCACGGAACTCCTCCGCGAAGATGATGTCCTGGGTCGTCCGCACCGTGTAGAGGATCGTGATCCGGGTATCGAGGTTCCGGGCCGTGGCCTCGCGGGCAAAGCCCCGAAAGGGGGTCACACCCGAGCCGCCCGCGACGCAGATCAGATGCTTGCCCGGGGGATCGAACACCGGGAGGAAGCGGCCGGTCGGGGGGATCACGAACATCTTGTCCCCCGCCTCGACCCAGTCCACGACACTCGTCCCCATCTTGCCGTCCCGCTTCACCGTCACCTCGTAGAACCCCCGATCCAGACCGCTCGAACTCAACGAGTACGCGCGCTTGTACTTGGTCTTGTGGGGCCAGTAGACGGTGATGAACTGCCCGGTCTTGAATTCGCCCGGGTCGTAGCCCTCGGGCCACTGGAACCGGACGGTCTTGACGTCCGGGAGTTCCATTTTGACGGACTCGACGAGCATTTCAGCGATGACTTTGGCCATGTGTGGAGGAGATGCGGGACAGGTTTGGGAACTCTGCGGCTCGATCCGGATCGTGTCGAGAACCGGCAAAAAGGCAACCGGGCCGCTGGCCTCCCGGACCGGAGCCCGGGAGGACGCGACGGCGGCGGCTACCGGGAGACGTCGAGACAGACCGCCTCCTTGGTGCTGCGGGCATAGACGCGGCCATCGCTCACGACGGGCGAACCCCAGCACTTGCCGTCCAGGACATCCGCCCGGGCGAGCTCGGTGTAGGCCTCCGGGTTGGTGTCGATGACCACCAGCTGGCCTGCGTCGCCGAGGGCCACGACCTTGTCGCCCGCGAGGATGACCTGTCCGGGACCAAAACCGGGCTTCTCCCACTTCACCCTGCCGGTGGCGATCTCGACGCACTTCACGGGGCCTTCACCGTATTCCTTGAACTGGAACATCCCGTACAGGTGGCCCTTGTGGAGGACCGGCGTCGACCAGTGGTTGGCCAGGGGCTTGTTGCCCTCGAAGCGGTAGACTTCCTTGGCCGACCAGTTGCCGCCGTCCTTGGAGACCCGGCAGGCGCCGGCGCCGACGCCGTAGCCGGCCGAGCAGTAGACGAGGTCGCCATCCACCACCGGCGACGCGGCGGTGGAGACGCGGAACGGGAACGGATGGCGCCAGAGCTCCTTGCCGGTCTTCGGCTCGACAGCGAGGAGGCCGGACTTGAGGAAGAAGATGACCTGCCGCTGGCCATGGATCGTGGCCGGTGTCGGCGTCGCATGGGTCAGGGTCTCGTCGAACGCCTTCCAGACCACGTCGCCGGTCTTGGCATTGAGGGCGATGAGCGACTGACCCGCCCCGCCGCCGGCGACGAACACCATGCCCTGCTCGACCAACGGTGAGGCGGCGTTCTCCCACGAGATGTTGGGACCCCCGAAATCCTTCATCACGTTCTTCTGCCAGACGAGGTCCCCGCTCTTCGCGTCGAAGCACGACACGACGAGCTTGGCGGAGGTGACGTAGACACGGCCGTCGGACCAGGTCGGCGTCGATCGCGGACCGTCGCCGCCCCGGTTGTCCTTGGTGCCGTCATCGCCACCCCCCTGGTATTTGACCGGGCCGAGAGGCTTCACCCAGACCTCGGCACCCGTCTTGGCGTCCCGGGCGACGAGCACCTCCTGCTGGGCGCCGTCGACCTCCCGCAGCTCGAGGTTGAACGCCCGGCCGTCGGCAACGGCGAAGGAGCTGAATCCGAGGGAGCTGGGGACCTTCCAGAGGACCTTGGGTCCCGAGGCAGGCCACTTGGCGGCGATCCGGTCGGGCGTCGAGCCGTCGCCCTTGGGACCGCGGACGAACGTCCAGCCTCCGGCGAGGAGGGAACCCGAGAGGAATCCGGTGAGAAGGACCGAAGAGGTGAGGGGCTTCATCATGACGCTGCACAAGGTTGGGAATCAGCCACGAGGGTCAATCGGATTTCACGGGGATCCGTTCCGTGCCCGGAGGCCGCCTGGACCCGGCCACCGGGAGGCATCGCCCTCCAGGAGATCCCGACTTTTCATTTTCCCACGAGGTCCTTTCCTCGCAGCCTTTCCGTGATGATGCAGCTCGAGCAGGAGGAGATCCGCGAGGCGGTGCGCCAGGCCCTCGCGGAGGATGTCGGGACCGGTGACGTCACGACGCTTGCCTGCGTCCCGCCGGACACCCGGGCCCGGGCCCTGCTCCGGGCCCGGGAACCGGTGGTGCTGGCCGGACTCGATCTCGCCATCGAGGCCTTCCTTCAGCTGGACCCCAATCTCCGCATGACGCCACGGGCCAGGGACGGGGAGGCCATCGCTGCAGGGTCGACGGTGCTGGAGATCGAGGGGTCCGCCCGGGGAATCCTGACCGCGGAGAGGGTGGCCCTGAACTTCTGCCAACGCCTCAGCGGCGTGGCCACCCTGACCGCGCGGTTCGTCGCCGCTGTGAAGGGCACACAGGCTCGGATCCTCGACACACGGAAGACGACTCCTGGATGGCGTCGGCTCGAGAAGTACGCCGTCGCCTGTGGTGGCGGTACCAACCATCGGACCGGTCTCCACGACCTCGTCCTCATCAAGGACAACCACCTCGCGGCACTCCGGGATGCCCAGCCCAATGCCATCGCCGCTGCGGTGGACCGGGCACGGCAGTGCTGGCCGGGACTCCGGGTGGAGGTCGAGACCGACACCCTTGGCCAGGTCGACCAGGCGGTCGCCGCGGGCGCCGACATCATCCTGCTCGACAACATGGACCTGCCCACCCTTCGCGAGGCCGTGCAGCGGGTGGCGGGGCGGTCGAGGACGGAGGCCAGCGGCGGGGTGCGCCTCGACACCGTCCGGGCCATCGCCGAGACCGGGGTGGATTTCGTGTCGGTCGGTGCCCTCACCCATTCCGCCCCGGCGGTGGATCTCGGACTCGACTTCGACGCATGAGTCCGGATGCGCGCATCCTGACCCGCCTGCGAAGGGCCGGGGACGCCGGGGTGGCCGTGTCCGACCTCGGCAGCCTGGTCCCGGACGATGCGACCGGCCTGACGGCCCGCATCGGCGCCCTCCGCCAGCTGGGATACGACATCGCCTCCACCGCACACGGCGGCTATGTCCTGAGATCGGGACCCGACCGCCTGCATGCGGACGACCTCATCTCGAGGCTGCCGGATCGCCGACGGATTGGACGGTCGATCCAGGTGTTCCAGGAGACCTCCTCGACCAACGACGTCGTGGAACGACTGGCAAGGGATGGGGTCGAGGAGGGGGCCGTGGTCCTCGCGGAATCCCAGACCCGGGGGCGGGGACGGATGGGACGCCGTTGGGAGTCTCCTTCGGGCTGTGGGCTCTGGTTCTCCGTCCTGCTGCGTCCCCGGATTCCCCTGACGGCCGCCACCCAGCTGACCGTCATGGCGGCGGTCGCCGCCGCCCGGGCCATCGGACAGGCCTCGGGGCTGGAACCCGAGATCAAATGGCCCAACGACCTCCACCTGCGGGGGCGCAAATGCGGCGGGATCCTGCTGGAGCTCGGGGCGGAGTCCGACCAGATCCACCACGTCATCCTCGGCATGGGGATCGACGTCAACCTCTCGGCCTCGGAGATCCCGACCCAGCTCCGCTCGATCGCCACCTCGCTGTCCCTCGAGTCCGGACGGCGCATCGATCGACCCGCACTCGCCGCTCGGCTTCTCGAGGAACTGGACCTCGCCTACCACGACGTCCTGGAAGGCCGTTTCGGGACGATTGTGGACGAGTGGGAACGGCGCTGCACGACGCTCGGACGGTGGGTCTCGATCCGCGTGGGTCCCCGGGAGATCCATGGGCTGGCCGAGGCGCTCGACGAACAGGGCGCCCTGCTGCTCCGGACGGAGCACGGACGGCTGGAACGCATCATCGGCGGGGAGGTCAGCCTGCTCTCGGCCGGACCCTCGTCATGATCCTGCTCCTCGACATCGGCAACACGCACACCCACCTCGGCTGGGCCGACACCCGGGGCGTCCGCAAGACCCGCGACATCGACACCACCGAGGTCCTCGGAGGCCGGCTCCCGCGACACCTCCGGGCTTGGCTCGGGTCCCGGATCCCCGCCCACGCGGCCCTGTGCTCGGTCGTCCCCGCCGCGATCGGCCCGGCGCAGACGGCATTGAAGGGACTACTGGGACACGAGCCGGTCGTCCTGCGGCCGGACACCCTTCCCGGGGAACTGCTGACGTTGCGATACCCCCGTCCCGAAACCCTCGGCACAGATCGGATTGCCAATGCGATCGCGGCACGGCGACTCGTCGGAGCGCCGGTGATTGCGATCGACTTCGGCACGGCGACGACGTTCGACGTCGTCGACCCCAGGGGGCGGTTCATCGGCGGGGTGATCGCCCCGGGCATCTCGGCGCTCGCCGACTACCTCCACGAGAAGACAGCGCAGCTGCCCAGGATCCCGCTTCGGGAACCGCGCACCTCGATCGGGCGCAGCACCGTCGAGGCGATGCAGGTGGGAACCCTGACGGGCTACCGCGGGTTGATCCGGGAGGTGTTGCAGGGCATCCGCGGGCAGCTGGGACACGAGGGCACCCCGACCGTGGCGACCGGTGGCTATGCCCGTCAGATGGTGCGCCGGCTGCCGGAGATCGATCGGGTCCATCCCCATCTCACCCTGGAGGGCCTTCGGCTCTTCGCGGAATCGACGCTCGGGGATCGACCGCCCCGGGGACCGCGTCCAGGGGTCGGGCGATGAACCTCGATCCAAGGTAAGCCGGATGGGGTCGGCCCTTCCTCAAGACGCCGGAATCCGTCCCGGAGACCGTGTCCCAGAGCGTTGCCATCCAGGAGTGGCTTTTCCTCTTGGAGGATTCCGCCGGGCCCTTTCAATGTCGTCCATGCACCTGAAGAAGGCGGTGATCACGGCGGCGGGGAAACACCAACGGACGCTACCGCTCCAGTCATTGGTGGACCGTGACGGCTCCACGAAGACAGCGCTGGCGATCATCATCGAGGAGGCCCTCGACGCGGGCGTGGATCGGATCGGCGTGGTGGTGTGCCCCGGGGACGCTTCTGCCTATCGCGCGGCAGCAGGCCCTCACGCGGGACGTCTCGAGTTCATCGAGCAGCTGGAACCGCTTGGTTATGGCCACGCGGTCTGGTGCGCTCGGGAGTTCACCGCCGACGAGTCGTTCCTCCTGCTGGTCGGGGACCACCTGTATGTCCGCAACGCGACCACGGGCTGCGCACGCCAGCTTGTGACGCTGGCCCAGACCACAGAATCGGCGATCTCGGCCGTCCAACCCACCCACGAGAGCAAGCTCCCCTTCTATGGCGCGGTGGGCGGACGCCGGGTCCAGGGCTCCCAGGGTCTCTACGAGGTGGCCGAGGTCCTTGAGAAGCCCACCCCCACCGAGGCCGAGCAGCGGCTCGTGGTGGCCGGATTGCGCGCCGGCCACTACCTCTGCTTCTTCGGGATGCACGTACTGACCCCAGGACTCATGGAGATCCTCGGGGAAATGGTGGCGGACCGGGGACCCAAGGGAGGCATCCATCTCTCCGCTGCGCTCAGCCGCCTCGCGCGGAAGGAGCGCTACTTGGCCTTCGAGGCCAGCGGGCGCCGCTACGACATCGGTGCGCGCTACGGACTGCTCACCGCCCAGCTGGCCCTCGCCCTCGAGGGAAATGATCGGGACGAGGTCCTTGCCGGGCTCGTCGAGCTCCTCGCCCAACGCGCCCGCTGAGTCGATCCAGGGGATTCAGCGGTCCAGCGGACCATTCAACCCCTCCAGACCGAACCTACTTCCCGGAGGTTGAGTCGATGGGCTTTGGCTGGGCTGCCTGCCATTCCGTCTCCGACACGGGATGTCGCTGCTGGAGGAAGAGGAACAGGCCCCGCTTGTTGCCCACGATCACGTCCGGGATCAGGTCCTTGTTGACGTCCCGCACGGCGACCTGGGTCCCGACCCCCGAGGTCGTATCGATCGGATGCGGGACGAAGTCCACCGACCCACCCGGTCCCCGCACCAGCTTCCACCAGTAGAGGACCGCAGGGGCACCCGGCTCCGGATCCCCGGCAGGGCCATGGGCCCAGAACCGCTTGCCGGTCACGATGTCCTTGAGTCCGTCGCCATCCATGTCGACGAGGTCGACCGCATGGAGCTGGGAGAACTTCACGCCATAGCGGTTCTCGTTGGGCTCCTTGTTCATCAGGATGTGCTCCTTGAACGTGATCCCATCGGCGCCCCGGACCTGCTCGAACCACGCGAGGCCATACCCGTGGGCGGCCAGGCTCGTGACCACGTCGTTCAACCCGTCGCCGTTGACGTCGTAGGCATGCATCTGCGCCCCGCCGACGCCGAACGGAAACTTGTGCTGGGGCCAGACCGGATCCCCGGCGAGCGAGGCCGGCTGCTCCCACCATCCATCCTTTTCGAGCAGATCCATGCGGCCATCGCCGTTCACATCACCCACCCCCATGCCATGGGTGAACCGATGGTAGTTGTTGTTGGGGCTCAGCGGATGCCAGGTCCAGAGCGCCGCCGGATTGTTCGGATCCGGGCTCGCCCATCCGTAGCTGCCCTTGGAGGAACAGACGATCTCCGGCACCCCGTCGCCCGTGATGTCGATGTAGTTCGGGGACTCGTTGTCGGTGACCTCGATCGCGACATGCTCCGTCCAGAGGCCCGGCTGGCCCTTCGGGTTTTCGTACCATGACGACTTCTCGCCCGGGAAGCCGAGGATCAGGATGTCGTCCCAGCCGTCCTTGTTGAGGTCGGTCCCGAACGCGAAGAAGTTCTTGGAGTAGGTGTTGTTCTTGCCGAGGGCCCCCTCGAATCCGGGGATCGTCTTCTCCGTGCCGTCGGCCTGCTTCAGCTTGAACGTCTCGGATGCCGGCGCATAGGGACGCCGTGTCTTGAAGTCGGGTCCCGCCCACCAGAACGGCCCATACACGAGGTCCATCACACCATCGTGGTTGAAGTCCCCGGCGTTCGCCCCCTCCGCCCAGAACTGGTCGGTCATCTGGCTCTTCTTGAACGACACCAGCATGGGCTGGGCGGCCTCCAGGACGGAGCCAAGGACAAGACCGATGGACAGCGCGAGCGCGGCCCGGTGGAGTGCGGGGGAATGCATGAGGACGTTGTCGGAGTCCCGGGCGACCGGGTCAAGCGGCGTCTGTGGATCGACCACTGCGTCGTGCGAGATCCGTGCGGATTCCAGGGCTATCGGAACTCCACATCCACGGCCCGGAAACCCGCCGCGACGCCGAGCGCGTTCAGCTGGAGCCGGGTGCGCTCCTCCGCGTCCCGGAGGATGCCCGCGGCGCGGGCCGCCTTGCGGATGCTCTCAAGGGCCTGCCGACGGGCGTCCTGCTCCATCTGCTGGTCGAACTGCCGGAGGATCCCCGTGCTGCGCTCAAGGACCTCCGTCCGGGACTCGTCGAGATAGGTGTCGACCAGCTGGGGACGCGGCAGCCTCAGCCGCAACCGGTCGCCATCGATCGAGACGTCGGACTTCGTGACCTTCCGCAGGTCGACGCCAGCCTTCACCACCCCATGGGCGATCATCAGGAGACGGTTCTGTCCGTACCACTTCACGTCGTCCAGGACGACCACCTTCTCGAAGACATACTGGACCGTGACCAACTGCGAGAGGGCCTGGACCTGGGTGACGACGGCGGCCGTGTCAGCGATCCCAGACCGGCCACCGGGTCGCATCGACCGAGCCACTAAGACACCGGCCCCGAAGACGAGGCCGATCACCGCCAGACCGACCGCCAGCAGCCCGGCCCACAGGAGTCGTGGATTCATGGCGGGGTCGGCGCCACCGAGGGCACCGGTCCAGTGCTACCAGCGAACCTTGTCCGGGAAGTACTCCCGGATCAGTTCCTCATAGTACGGACGCAGCTTCACGGCGTCCGGCTTCTCGTGGCTCTTGGTGTAGAGATCGTAGGGATTGAACCGGAGCACCCACGGCAGCATGGCGCGGTCGTGGTCGTTCAGCAGGTAGTCATAGCAGCCCTCCCGATGCCACGGGTAGAAGCTGTGGAACCGCAGCATCGCCAGTCCCTCGGGCGGCAGGTAGTCCTTGCAGACCTGGTAGATGTACTCGTCGTGCCCCCAGGAGATGTCGACCGCATCCAGGCCGCACCCCTGCTTGTAGACCCCGAGCCGGGTCTGGTAGGCCGGGTTCTGGGAATCGGGATTCGCCTCGAAGAACCTTGAGAACACGATCTTCGGGGCAAAGGCGCATCCGGTCGGGAACGTGTCGCCCACCACCGCCCACTGCGGTTCACCCCAGAGGCACAGGATCTTGCCGAGGTCATGGACGAACCCGGTCAGGACCATCCACCGGGGCTGGCCGTCGCGACGCAGCTGCTCGGCCGTCTGGAGGAGATGCTCGAGCTGGGACATGTCCGTGTCCGGATCGCTGTCGTCCACCAGCTGGTTGAGATACTCGGCGGCCTCCCAGATACCCATCTTCATGCGGTTGAGGCCCAGGTATTCCTTCTTCTTGGCCCGGACGAACTCGTGGGTCTGGAACTGGTGGTTCAACCGGTAGAACTCCCGGACCGTCGGCCGGGCATCCGCCTCGTAGTTGCGGAATTCCGACTGCTTCTTCTCGGGGTCATGGCCCACGGTGGACTTCTTGTCGGCCGGTGCCGCAATGGGCTCGGGGTATCGCTGCTTATAGAAATCCTCGACCTCATCGAGGCTCTGTAGAGGTTGATTCTCTGCGGACGTGGCGGTCTTCATAGGCAACGGTTCGAAAATAACGGGAGCCCGGAGGATGTCAGCAGAGGATTCGTCGCCCTGGAACACCGCCCGGTTCCAGGCCTGCCGTCACGGGCTTGCGGCACAGGCGGCCTGGAGATGATGATCCGCACCATGAAGGATGTCATGCGGGTCGGAATCATCGGGGGTGGGTTGATGGGCCGGGAGGCGGCGAGCGCGTTCGCCCGGTGGTTCGTCCTCGAGCGGTTCCCCGTACGGGTCGAACTCGTGGCGGTCTGCGATCTCCAGGGCACACTGCTCGACTGGTTCCGCCAGATCCCCACGGTCCGCCTGCTCACCAAGGATCACCGCGAGCTCCTCGCCTCGCCGGATGTCGACGTCGTCTACGTCGCGGTGCCCCATCATCTCCACGAGTCGATCTATCTCGAGGTCCTCGCCGCCGGGAAGGATCTGCTGGCCGAGAAACCGTTCGGGATCGATCTCGCGGCGGCCCGCAGGATCCGGGATGCCGCAGTGGCCTCGGGACGGTTCGTGCGTTGCAGCTCCGAGTTCCCCTTCCTGCCCGGGGCCCAGCGGGTGGTCGACATCGCCCGTTCCGGGAAGCTCGGACGCGTCCTCGAGGTCCATTCCTGCTTCTGGCACGCCAGCGACCTCGACCCCTCGAAGCCCGTGAACTGGAAGCGTCAGGTGAAGTACTGCGGCGAGATCGGCGTCATGGGCGACCTCGGCATGCACGTCGCGCACATCCCACTGCGACTCGGCTGGAATCCGGTCCGGGTCTACTCCCAGCTCCAGAAGGTCTACACCGAGAGGCCGGATGGGAAGGGTGGCTTCGCGGCATGCGACACGTGGGACAACGCGCAGCTCCACTGCGATCTCGAAGTCTCGGGATCCACGGTGCCGATGCGTCTGGAGATGAAGCGGCTGGCCCCGGGGGCCACGAACACCTGGTGGGTGGAGGTGCTCGGCACCGAGGGCGGGGCCCGGTACTCCACGGCGGAACCCAAGACGCTCTGGATTTTCGAACGGCATAAGGAGCAGCGATGGGTCCGGGTCGACCTCGGGTTCCAGACGCCATTTCCGACGATCACCGGCGGCATCTTCGAGCCGGGTTTCCCCGACTGCTTCCTGCAGATGTGGGCGGCCTACGCCGCCGAGAGGGCCGGCGCCCTGGAAGGACGCTTCGGCTGCGTCACCCCCGATGAGGCGGTGCGCAGCCATGAGCTCTTCGCCGCAGGGCTTGAATCGCATCGGACCCGCGCCGCCATCGCCGTCTGAACCCAGCAGGGGTCGGTCATGAAGAAGGTCGCCGCCGGACGTCTCCGACGGCGACCCATTCACGACGGTGCCCGCCGCCGGGATGACCCCGGTGGGGATGGGTAGTGCAGTGATGTACTGACACGGACTCCGGAAGCCCGTCCCAGCGACGAAGCACCATCTGCGTTCTGATAAAGCACCCCGGATGCCACCCCGGGGTCCTCGCATCGCTGCAACGGACTCTCGACGGCATTCCAGCCGGAATGGCCCAAAAACGCCCGTCCCCACGCGGTTTGAGGGGCTGTGCCGGCCCCTGATGGATGCCCGGGGATCCCAACACGACCCGACCGGCTGCTTCTCAAAAACGCCCAGGAATCTGGAATCGGACCCACCGGGGAGCTGGCTGACCGGCCAGGATTCAGGAATGCTGGTGCGCATGGCGCAGGATGACCTGTTCGTGGTCGGGGACTCCCCGGTCCCGCCGGCGGCCGCGAAAGCCGCCGGAACCGTGTCGTCCCCTGCCCCGCTGGCCGCCCGGCTCCGACCCCGGACGCTCGCGGAGTACACGGGCCAGTCCCACATCCTCGGCCCCGGCAAGCTCCTGCGCCGGGCCATCGAGGCCGATCGGATCCAATCTCTCATCCTCTACGGCCCCCCCGGGACCGGGAAGACCTCCCTCGCCCAGATCATCGCAACCCAGTCGCGATGCCGATTCGAGCGACTCAGCGGGGTAGAATCGAACGTCGCCGACATGCGACATATCCTCAGCGGCGCCAGCCATCGCCTCCAAAACACAGGGCAGCCGACCCTCCTGTTCGTCGACGAGATCCACCGGTTCAGCAAATCCCAGCAGGACGTCCTGCTGCCGGACGTCGAATCGGGCGTGATCAAGCTCGTCGGAGCCACCACCCACAACCCCTTCTTCTTCGTCAACTCACCGCTGGTGTCGCGGTCCCAGATCTTCGAGCTGCGTCCGCTCACGGAGGACGATCTTCTACACCTGCTCCAGCACGCCCTCTCGGATGTCGATCGGGGCCTCGGATACCTGCGGGTCGAGGCCGCCCTCGACGCCCTGCAGCACCTGGCACGGATCTCCGATGGGGACGCCCGCAAGGCCCTCAACTCCCTCGAGATCGCCGCCCTGACCACGCCCCCCGGATCCGATGGCGTGATCCGGATCGACCTGGGCGTCGCCGAGGAGTCGATCCAGAAGAAGGCCATCGTCTATGACGGGGACGGTGATGCGCACTACGACACGATCAGCGCCTTCATCAAATCGATGCGGGGATCCGACCCCGACGCGACGCTCTACTGGCTGGCGAAGATGATCCACGCCGGGGAGGACCCACGGTTCATCGCCCGAAGGATCATGATCCACGCGGCCGAGGACGTGGGTCTGGCCGACCCGATGGCGCTCGTCCTTGCGACCTCGGCCTGTCAGGCCGCCGAGGTCATCGGCTGGCCCGAGGCGCGGATCCCGATCGCCGAGGCCGCCCTCTACATCGCGACGGCCCACAAGAGCAACACGGTCATCATGTCGATCGATGCCGCGCTCGAGGACGTCCGGAACGGACGCACGCTGCCTGTGCCCCAGCACCTCCGCGACGGCCACTATCCGGGATCGAAGCGGCTCGGACACGGGGTCGGGTACCAGTACGCCCACGATTTCCCGGGCCACCACGTGGCCCAGGACCACCTCGGTGCGCCGAGACGGTTCTACGAACCGTCCGAACAGGGCGTGGAGAAGAAGATCAAGGAGCGGGTCATGCGCTGGCGCGAGGCGCAGTCCCAAACGCCATTGCCATCCCCATCGCCGTCCCAGTCCCAGATCCCGTGATGCCGTCCTCCAAATCCGAGATCCGAACCCGGCTCCGCCAATGGATCCGGGAACTCCCCCCCGGGGCGCGGGAGGAGGGATCCGCGGCGCTGCGGGAGCGGATCCGGCTCCATCCCCACTGGCGGTTCTCCCGGTGCGTCCTGCTGTTCGCCCCGAGGGAGGACGAGCCGGATGTCTGGCCCCTGCTGCAGACCGCGCTCGACGAGGGCAAGGAGGTGGCTCTACCGGCCTTCGATCCCCTCATCGAAGCCTACGGGGCCCGTCGCATCGAACGCCCCGCGGCCGACCTCACCACCGGACGCTATGGCATTCGGGAACCCTCCCAGGGCTGCCTCAACGTTCCCCTACCGAGACTGGACTTGGTTTTGGTCCCGGGCCTAGGGTTCACGACAGATGGGGCAAGACTCGGACGCGGCGCCGGATTCTATGACCGACTGCTGGCAGGGACCAACGCCATCCGGTTCGGGGTGGGGCTGGACATCCAGATCGTGCCGCATCTGCCTGTCGAGGCCCATGACCTGCCGATGGACTACGTCCTGACGCCCTCGGGGATCCACGAGGGACCTGCACGACGCTCCTGACCCGATGCCTTCGAACCCGCTGATCCTCTGCATCTCTGCGCTCACCGCGGCGGCGGGAATCGGTGTCGCCCTCGCGCGTGCCCGAAAACGCGAGCAGGCCACGGCAGCAGCCCGGCTGGCCGAGCAGCAGTCGTGGCAGGACCGGCTCCGTCGCGAGACGGAAGCCGCCCAGCTGGCGGCCAAGCTCGCCGCCCAGGAGCAGCTGGTCCGGGACCGGGTCGAGCTGGAGAAGGCGCTGTCCAGCCGCCAGGACACGATCGCCGCCGAGGAACGCCGACTGGGGGAGCGGGAGTCGACCGTGGACCGCCAGCTGGACCGCATCGCCCGGCTCGAGTCGGAGATCGACACCCGATCCCGGACGCTGGAGTCCGACCGGACCGCCCTCGATCACGAACGCCAGCAGCTCCGCCAGCAGCGGGTCGAGGCCCGGGCGCGGCTCGAGTCGATTGCCGGGCTCGATGCCGAAGGCGCCCGGACAATGCTGCTCCAGGAGGTCGAACGGGAGGCGCGGAAGGACGCCGCCGACCTGAGCCGCCACCTGCTCGAGAACGCCCGTCGCGACGCGGAGACCGAGGCGAGGCGCATCGTGGGCATCACACTGCAACGCTACGCCGCCACCCAGACCTTCGAGTCCACCACCGCGACCGTGGCGGTCTCCGGCTCGGAGATGAAGGGACGCATCATCGGCCGGGAGGGACGGAACATCCGCGCGTTCGAGTCCATCACCGGCGTGACGGTCCTCGTCGATGACACCCCCAACGCGGTGGTGCTCTCGGCCTTCGACCCGGTCCGACGCGAGGTCGCCCGGCTTGCGATGGAACGGCTGGTCCTCGACGGGCGTATCCACCCGGCCCGGATCGAGGAGGTCGTGACGGCGGTGAACACCGAGATGGAGGGATTCATCCTCCAGACCGGGGAGGCCGCCGTGGCACGGACAGGCCTTCCCCCGCTGCGTCCCGAGATCGCCCGGCTCTTGGGCAAACTCCATTTCCGCTACAGCTACTCCCAGAACGTCCTCCACCATTCGGTCGAAGTCGCCCACCTCACCGGTCTGATGGCCGCCGAGATGGGCCAGGACATCCAGGCCGCGAAGCTGTCCGGCCTGCTCCACGACATCGGCAAGGCCCTGTCGCAGGAGGTCGAGGGTCCGCACGCCATCGTGGGCGGAAATTTCCTTCGGCAGCAGGGCCAGCCGCCCCACATCGTCAACGCGGTGGCGTCCCATCACGACGAGGTGCCGCACGAGAACCTGCTGGGCATCCTCGTCTCGGCGGCCGATGCCATCAGCGCGAGCCGACCCGGGAGCCGGAGCGAGTCGATGACGACCTACCTGCAGCGGCTGGAGAACCTCGAGCGGATCGCCACGGGTTTCGCCGGGGTCGAGAAGGCCTACGCCGTCCAGGCCGGACGGGAACTGCGCGTGATGGTGAAGCCGGAGGAGCTCGACGACGCGGCCTCCTACCAGCTGGCCCGGCAGATCGCCCACCGGATCGAGGAGGACCTCCTCTATCCGGGACAGATCCGGATCACCGTCGTGCGCGAGACGCGGTGCGTGGAGTTCGCGAAGTGACCCACCAAAGGGGTCGGACAGGAAACCGGGCCGCAGACGGGCCGGGATCTGGGCTTGGGCTTGGGCTCAGGCCTTGATGTCCCCGGGCTCTCCCCCCCGGAGCAGCTTCCGGTAGGTGGCCAGGGCAAGGAGCGGCCAGGAGTTCCGGTACATGTCGTACTTGAGATAGAACACCTTCGGGAACCCGGTCCCGGTGACCTCCTCCTCGGTCCAGGATCCATCCTCGTTCTGGGTCCGGACGAGGTATTCGATGCCCCGTCGGAGAGCCGCGCAGTGGGAATCCCCGAACGCACAGAGCCCCATGATGGCCCAGGCGGTCTGGGAGGCGGTGCTCGGACCGCTGCCCTTGAAGATCGGATCGTCGTAGGTGTTGCACCGTTCGCCCCAGCCGCCGTCGGGCTGCTGGACACCCAACAGCCAGTGGCGCGCCTTCTGGAGCCACGGCTGGTTCATGTCGACCTTCAAGGCCCGCACACCGCGCAGCACCTGCCAGGTGCCGTAGATGTAGTTCACGCCCCAGCGACCGAACCACGATCCGTCGGCCTCCTGGGTCTTGATGAGGAAGCGCATGGCCTCCTTCACCTGCGGGTTGTCGAGCGTGTAGCCCTCATACCCCATCAGCTCGAGGATCCGGGCCGTGATGTCGGCGCACTCCGGATCGAGCATCGCGTTGTGGTCGGCGAACGGCACCTTTTCGAGGATCGAGTTCGTGCAGTCCTTGTCGAACGCCGCCCATCCGCCGTCCCGACACTGGAAGGTCAGCATCCACTTGAGACCACGGGCGAAGCACTCGTCGCGGCGCACGCGGTCGTCGGTCGGGATCCCCCTCAACGCCAGCAGCACCATCGCGGTGTCGTCGACATCCGGGTTCCACTTGTTCGCGAACTCGAACACCCATCCAGAGGGCTCGACGTCGGCGGGGTTCTTGTGCTGCCAGTCTCCACGGAACCGGATCTCGAGATCCATCATCCAGCTGGCCGCCCGCTTGATCTTGGGATGATCCGCAGGCACGCCGGACTCGCGCAGGCAGATCTCGACGATGGCGGTGTCCCAGACCGGGGAGAGGCACGGCTCCATCCGGACCGAGTCCGGCTCTTGGTGCATGTGCTTGAGCAGCTCGCCATGGGCGCGGACGACCTCCGGGTGGTCGTCCGGATAGCCCAGCGCCTTCATGGCGATGATCGAGTTCACTATGCCCGGGAAGATGGCGGCGAGACCGTCGCTGCCCTCGAAACGCTCGAGCATCCACTGCTCGGCCTTCTTGAGCGCGCGCTTTCGGAACGGATGCAGACCGTGACGCGCGAACCACTCCGCCAGTTTGTGGAGCCTGTCGAGCCAGAGGAACGCGTTGCGCAGGCTGAAGTCGAAGTACCGGGGACGCAGCGTCTCGTTGAGCTCCCATTTTCCGTTCGGATAGAGCTCGTCGAGCGTCACCCCCGCCGCCAGGGGCCGGGTCGGCCGGAAATGGTTGATGATCGCAAGGGGGACGAGCATGGCGCGGGACCAGTTGCTCATGTCCCAGAAGTTCACATGGAACCATTTACCGATCAGAAGAACCTCGGAGGGGATGGTCGGGACGTGGTTCCAGCCGACTAGGCCGATCAGCGCCAGGTACAGCTTCGAGAACGTGTTCATCCTCGGAACCCCGCCGAGGGAGAAGGCCATCTCACGGGCCTTCAGCATGTGGGGATCGGTGGCTGGCAAGCCCGCGAGCTTGAGGGCCACGTACGCCTTGATGGTGGCGTTCACTTCCGCCGGACCATTCGGATAAATGTTCCAGCCGCCATCGAGCAGCTGTTTGCCGAGGATGTGGTTGACCGCACGACGCTCCCACTCGCGATCGACCCGACCCCACCAGTGGTAGAAAACGACGAGGTCCGCGACCAGTGTGGCGTCGACGAGGAGCTCACCGATCCAGTAGCCCTCGGGTTTCTGCTCGGACAGCAAAAAGACTTGGGACCGGGTGATGGCTTGGTCCAATCCCGGTACCGTGCTGTTGTTGGAATCGTATCCTCCTTGGGTGGTCGGGGTCCCGACCACCGCGGACTGCGGCGCTGCCGACATGCGACCTGAGGATGGGAACGAAGGCCCTGGAGTAAAGAGGATGTTTTTGATCCGCCCGTGCGTCCATCGGGTCCCTTTCAAGGTCCTGCCCCGCGACGACGCTCAAGGATCATGGCGACCCTTCAGTTTGCGATTGCCGTCCCGGCTGCGCTGCATACGTTCACGCCGCGTTTGGCCGATGGTGTAAAGGTAGCACAGGGGTCTTTGGAGCCCTTAGTCATGGTTCGAATCCATGTCGGCCAGCCAGATCTGCACACCGGATCGAGGGTTCGGGTTCCTCGGACACGGCTCCGACATAGGAATCGGCCCACGCCGCCCCCGCAGATGTGACGCAGCCCTTCAGGATGTGGGTCAGAAATCCGGCCCGATCCTCGCAAAGGTTCATCGTTCCCCGACCTCCCCGCTGGGATGCCGGCCTGGCCCTCCGGATCCTTCGTCTCCCCGCGAGTCCCGTCGTCCAGCGCCGACGTGAGACCCAACCCCTCCCGTTGCTCAGGACGCCGAGTCCGTCCGAAGCATCTCGCGCAGGAACGTCTTCAGGATCTTGCCCGTGGCATTGCGGGGCAACGCAGGCAGCGGGATCACGCGACGCGGGACCTTGTAGTCGGCAAGGCGCTCCTTGAGGAACGCGATCACCGCCTTCTCGTCGAACACCCGCCCCTCGTCCATCGCAGCGAACGCAATGACCCGCTCCCCACGCCGCTCGTCGGGCTCGCCCACGACGGCGCACTCGCGGATGCCCTGGAACCCGTAGAGCACCTCCTCGATCTCGCGGGGGTACACATTGATGCCGTTGGGCTTGAGCATGTCCTTCTTGCGGTCCGTGATGACGTAGTAGCCGTCGGGCCGTCGGTGGCCGATGTCGCCCGTCCGCAGCCAGCCGCCCACCAGGGTCTCCGCGGTCTTCTCCGGGGCGTTCCAATACCCGGCCATCACGTTTCCACCCCGGACGCAGATCTCGCCATCGACCCCGTCGGCGAGCAGTGCCCCGGAATCGTCCTGCACGGTCATCTCCACATCCGGGATCGGGATCCCGATGGTGCCGGGGATCCAGGGTCCTTGGATGGGGTTCACCGACACCACCGGGCTGGCCTCGCTCAGGCCATAGCCTTCGATGAGCGGGACCTTCGGATGCCGTGCATTGAACCCCTTGAGGATCTCCATCGGGAGCGGCCCGGCACCGCTGACGCAGAGGCGGAGAGACAGCTCGATGCCCGGGGGCAGACCCGACAGCGCCCGGAACACCTGCGCCATCGCCGGCAGGACGGTCCCCTGGTTGATCAGGATCTCCTCGATCATCGCCTTGGGCGGGGTCAGGGACTTGATCAGGACGATCGAACCGCCGACCAGCAACGGCAGCAGGATGCCAACCGTGAGCATGAAGCTGTGGAACATCGGCAGCAGGAGCACGAGCCGGTCGAGGTCCACGATCTGGAGGATCTGACGGCAGGACTCGACGTTGTGGAGGAGGTTGCCGTGCGTGAGCATGGCTCCCTTGGGCTTGCCGGTCGTGCCGCTGGTGTAGATCAGGACCGCAAGGTCGGAGCGGCTGCGGTCGACCGGCTGGAACGCGACCGGTCCGGCATCCACCACGAGGTCCTCGACACGCAGGATTCGGAGATCCGGACGGAGGTTCTGGAGCGCCGCGAGGGCCTCGGGATTGGAGTCCTCGGTGAGGACGACCTTCACCCCGGCGTCCTCGAGCATGTAGGCCATCTCGTTCGGCTTGAGGAAGTTGTTGATCGGGACCGCGACGCCGCCGGCGGCGAGGATGCCGAAGAGGGCCGAGACGAATTCCGGCCGATTCCGGAGCCAGAGGGCGACCCGATCGCCGGGCTGGACCCCGAGCTGCGTCCGGAGACGGGCCCCCACCCAGAGGGATTGTTGCAGGATCTGGCCGTAGGAGAACTGTTCCCGGGCCCAGAACAGGGCGGGCTTTTCAGACCGGTTGGAAGCCGACTGGGCGAACGCGGCGAAGAGGTGCTGGCTCATGGTGACTCCCCCTTTGGTGAGACCACATGACGGAATCGTCAAGCAGGGGGACGGCAACAGACCCTCGGGAGAGTGCGAACCGGATCACAAACCCGGAAGAGGAGTCCCGAGGAGGCTTGGCGGAGAGGGGGGGATTCGAACCCCCGGTGGGGTATGAGCCCACTCACGCTTTCCAGGCGTGCGCCTTAAACCACTCAGCCACCTCTCCGAAAGCGCGGGGACTGTGTCGAGAGAGGTCCCATCGAAGCAACAGGATTCCTCAGGCGGACCGATCACCGATCACCTCCACGGATCCCGGACCGCCCGCCCCTCTACGGGTACATCGCGAGGAACTGCCTGCGATAGACCGCCTCCTGTCCGGGAACATGGTTGCGGAGCGTCTCGGGTCGGATGGCCCCATGCTGGAATCGACGCTTCTCAAACACCGGCATCTCCATGCCGAAGAGCTGACGGATCCCACGGGACACCACCTCGCCCTTGAGGGAGTAGAGGGTGGGGACGTCGTACTGGGTGAGTTCGATGAACGGGATGCCCTCGCTGACCGCCATCACCCCGCGTCCCATCAACGGGCTGTGGCCCTGAAACCCATACCGACGGTTCGGAGCATAAGTGCGGACGTAGCCGCGGCTGAGGCCGCCACTGTAGGTCAGCGAATGCTTGATCCGGCCCACACCCCATCCCTCGTGGTAGAGCATGAGGTTGTGGACGACGGAACGGATCGTGAGCTCCGGGTTCTCCTCGATCGGATAGTCCTTCAGGTTCTCGTCCCCCCCGTCGCCATCGAAGAGCCACTTCCAGTCGGGGTACCGCTTCCGGATGCCGCGGCAGAGGGCGAGGGCCATGATCCCGCACTCGACATCCAGCGGCTTGTAGTCCTCGAGCACACGCAGGGCCTCGGCGTGGTCAATGTCGGCCGGATCGGCATGGATCTCCTCGAGGAACAGGCCGAGGTCGAGTCGGGCCAGGAACTCGCGGGCCTGGGCCAGGTCGGGCCCCTCGCCAAGGCTCAGGGTGAAGGCCTTCAATCGGGCCGGGTTCATCCCGAGCTTCCGCATCATGGCGTAGGCGACGAGGAAGACGGCCCCGGAATCGATGCCCCCGGAGAAGGCCACCCCGATGGGCTCGGACTCGGGGATGAGCCGAAGCTGGGCCGCGACCTCGTCGGCCAGCGCTCCGATGTACCGACGACCGATCTCGTCGAGATCTGTCGGCAACGCGTTCCGCTCCGGGGTGAAGAACCGGGTGTAGGCGGGATCGGGGTCGGGACACCCGATGAGCTGGATCTCCACGACGTAGTGGGCGGGTACCATCCGGGTGTAGCTGGGATGGAACTGGTCGGCCAGGCCCTCGCGCTGGAGCTGCTGGTGGATCGCGTCGATCCGGTCGGCCACGATCAGGGCCGGTCCCTCCTGGCGTTTGGCAAGGAAGTAGCGCATGGGGCGGTCGAGGGAGCGCGCCATCCGGGCGGTCTTGCCCTCCCGCGCCAGCAGCGCGAACGAACCCTCGATCCCGCCCACCGCGGCGGCATCGCCCGACAGCACCCGGGCCCGGGCCTCCTCAAGCGTCAGGTTGACCAGGCGATTGACCGAGGGATCGAGCAGGTCGACGACCCGCTCCACGTAGTGATGGGACATGGTAGCCCGACGTTCGCGACTGGGTCGTCGGGTGGCAAGCATCAAGCCCGTCCCCAACCCCTCCGTGTGACCCCTCGCGAATGACATCCTTCCCATCCGCGACGACGCCCCCTAGCCTAGGGGCGTATCGATGAAGAGCCGATCCCAACTCTCCACTCTCGCCGGGATCCAGCTGTGTCTGGCGGTCGTCCTGGCGGCCCTCTGTGCGCTGCACATCTACTACACCGCCATGGCCAACCGACAGGCCCTGCGCCTCCACACACACAACGTGAACCGACAGGCCTTCGAGGGACTGGTCCGGGAGAGCTTCCACTACGGCAACGCCAGCAACCGGGCGATCCTCAAGGCGCTCGCCGAGAATGGACTGGTGCTTGACCTCTCCACCAACAATCCCGGGCCGAAGCCCACCGCCAAACCATGACATCGGGTTCCGATTTCCAGTCCGACACGGCCTCCGCGAGCGAGGTCGCACGCCTGCGTTCCGAGCTTTCGACCCTCCAGGGCACGGTCCGCATCCTCCTCGTCGCCACGGTGGTCGGCACCGCCGCCCTCTGCCTGTTCATGTACCGTCAGTCGCAGCTCCTGCGGTTCCAGATCGTGGCCCAGGAGACCGCGCTCAAGGAGGCCCAGCAGCAGTGGATCCCCATGGCCGAACTGTTGCCCGTGTTCCAGCGGATCGGGGGCCGACACCCCGACTACGCCACCCACGTGCTCGATCGGTTCCGTCTGGAACCGATCGCCGGGACAAACGCCATCCGGCCCGGCAAGCCCTGAGGTCCCACGTCCGTGGAAAGGGTCAGGACCCGGAGACGGGGGCCGCGGGACTCCCGCAGTTCATGCAGAACCGGGCTTGGGGAGGATTGGTCCTCGAGCACGACGGACACTCCCGATGAGTCCGCTCATGCCGACGCTGGATGATCAGATTCCGCAGATAGGGGATCCAGTTGAAGAGGTTCGCGAAGATGAAGACGGAGTCGCGCTTGTGCACCACGGCATAGGCGAGGAGGAGCCACGACCCGGTGATGCTGAGCCACCAGAACGCCACGGGCACTACCACCTCCCGACGCCGCTCGGTGGCATACCACTGGACCAGGAACCGGGCCGTGAAGGCCAGGTTGCCCGTCCAGCCGACTACCTTCCACACGTGCCACTCGATGCCGAGGAAGTGCCCCTGATACCAGAGCCAGTGTTGGAGTAATTCCATCGGAAGCAGGCCAGAGGATCGGATACCCATCACCCCTCCGGCAAGCCGCAAGGACGCTCCCAGGACGCCTGACTTATGCAGACCATCATGGAAAACCGAATGGTCTCGCACCACCGAGACCGTGCTGGTCTTTTGACGGTATGATGTCATCATTCAATTGTGCCTTGGGTTCCGCCCAGGCCCGACACTGTCGGGCCAGGGCGCCCCTTGAGAGAACGAGCCGTTCCCCGAATCCATGACAGACACCGCAACTGCAGCCCACCTCGGTCCGTTCCGCCGTGCCCTGACCTACCTCGTCCAGTGGTTCGACACGGACTACGGAGCCCCTCGGATTGAGACGCTCAAGAGCCAGCCCGACAAGGTCGACTGGGTCCGCGCCATGAGCTTTGTGATCCTGCATGTCGGATGCCTCGGCGTGATCTGGACCGGCTGGAGCTGGTTTGCCGTGGGATCGGCGGTCTTCCTGTACTTCATCCGGATGTTCGCGGTCACCGGGTTCTACCACCGCTACTTCTCCCACCGGACCTTCTCGACCTCACGGGCCTGGCAGTTCGTCCTGGCCCTCTGGGGAGCGACGTGCGTGCAGAAGGGGGCCCTCTGGTGGGCCTACACCCATCGCCATCACCACCAGCACTCGGACGAGGAGGACGACAAGCATTCTCCGCGTCAGCACGGGTTTATGTGGTCGCACATCGGCTGGATCACCAGCCGGAAGAACTTTCCGACCGACTACTCCCGGGTGAAGGACCTCGCCAAGTTCCCGGAACTCGTCTTCCTGAATCGCTTCGACACGCTGGTGCCTATCGCCTCGGCGGTGCTCCTGTTCGTTCTGGGCAGGATGCTTGAGGCCTACGCCCCCGGGCTCCACACCTCCGGCGGCCAGATGCTCGTCTGGGGCTTCTTCATCAGCACCACGGCGTTGTTCCACGGAACCTCCTGCATCAACTCCATGGCCCATGTCTGGGGCCAACGACGCTATGAGACCGGCGACGACAGCCGGAACAGCTTCATCCTCTCCCTGATCACTCTCGGCGAAGGCTGGCACAACAACCACCACAAGCACATGACCTGCACCCGTCAGGGGTTCTACTGGTGGGAGGTCGACATCACCTACTACCTGCTCAAGGTGATGTCCTGGACCGGCCTGATCTGGGATCTCCGTCCGGTGCCTTCGGCGGCGTACGACACCAAGATGCACCTGGGTCCTCAGCCCAAGCCCTGATCCCCGGGGATTCCGACGACCTCGAGGATCTGACCCCGCCATGTCCCGGGAACGGCTCGCCATCGTCGGAACCGGCATTGCCGGGCTGGGCTGCGGCTACCTTCTCCGTGATCGCTTCGACCTGACCTTATTCGAGCAGGCCGACTACGCCGGCGGCCATACGAACACCATCGACGTCCGGAGCGCCTCCGAGACGGTGTCCTTCGACACCGGGTTCATGGTGTTCAACCGGGTCACCTATCCCCTGCTCTGCCGGCTGTTCGAGGAGCTAAGGGTGCCGGTGAAGCCCACCTCGATGTCCTTCGGGGTCCAGCATCTGCCGACCGGACTCGAGTTCTGTGGCTCGGGCTGGGACACCCTGTTCGCCCAGCGCCGCAACCTCGTCCGACCCCGGTTCTGGAACCTCCTGCGGGCCATCCGTCGATTCAACCAGGAGGCCGTGACGGCCCTCGAGGATCCCCGTTGGGCCGAGACCTCCCTGGGGGACTACGTGGCCCTTCGAGGCTATGGACAGGACTTCCTCGATCTGTACCTCGTGCCGATGAGCAGTGCGGTGTGGAGCACCCCGCCGGACGAGATGTTGGCGTTCCCGGCCACCACGCTGCTCCGATTCTTCCACAACCACGGCTTCCTCGGCCTCCACACCCAGCACCCCTGGTGGACTGTCGAGGGCGGCTCGAGGGAGTATGTCCGACGTCTCTGGCCGCTCCTGGGCGATCGGGTCCGGCTGAACGCACCGGTCCGTGCGGTCGAACGCCCCGTCTCGGGCGGGGTCACGGTGGTGACCGAGGGCGGCCGGTGGGAGTCCTTCGACCGGGTCATCCTGGCCTGCCATGCCGACCAGGCCCTCCGCCTCCTCTCCGAGCCCGAGTCCGAGGAACGACGCCTGTTACAGGAATTCCGATACCAGCGGAACCGGGCCACCGTGCACACCGACACGTCGCTCATGCCGCGCGCACGACGGGCCTGGGCCTCCTGGAACTACCGGGTGACCCGGAACGAACCCGGTCACACCTCGACGGTCTACTGGATGAACTCCCTCCAAGGCGTCAGCCGCACGACCCAGTATTTCGTGTCGATCAACGGCGAGGAGGACATGCGGCCGGACACCGTCCTCCGCCGGATCGACTACGAGCATCCTCTGTTCAGCCTGGGAGCCATCCGGGCCCAGAAGGAGCTTCCCGCCCTCAACCGGAGGCCCGGTGCCCGGATCTACTTCGCAGGCAGCTATTTCAGGTATGGGTTCCACGAGGACGGCCTCGGTGCGGCACTCGACTGTGCCCGGAGCATTGCCGGGGAACACCTCTGGAGCTGATCGCCCGGGGAGCCGCGACGCCAAAACAATCGCATTCGATTGAAACCGGAACCCTACCCGGCGTGTCAGGAGTGGAGGTCAAAGTCCGTTTGACCCTGGTCGGCAAACTACTCAGTCTCAACGCATCATGAAGCTCCGTTCCCTCCTCCTGGCCTCCGGCGTGGCCCTGATCCCGTCGTGGGCCGCGGACGCGGTCAAGACCCGCGACGTCACGCTGGAACAATGCATCCAGGAGGCCTTCGAGAACAACCTGGAGCTCAAGATCGTCCGCTACGCCCCCGACCTCGCCGATCTCGCCCTCGAGGGCAGCTACTCGGCCTACGATCCGAACTTCGGCTTCGGATACAACGGAAACCGGGCCGACAATCCTTCCCAGCGTCAGATCACCTCCTTCCAGGCCCCGGCCAACGTCTCCTACACCCAGCAATTCAACACCTCGCTGAGCGGGCTCCTGCCGACCGAGGCCGGAACCAGCTACCAGTTGACCGGCAACATGAACCCAGTGCGATCGCGCGTCGGCGGCAATGGGGCGGGGTTCCTCCAATACCAGGACAGTGCGTTCGGCAACGCCGGCATCGCCCTGACGCAGCCCCTGCTGCGGAACCTCTGGATCGACCAGGCCCGCTGGGCCATCTCCCTCAACAAGAAGACCCTCCTGCAGGAGGAACAGACCGTCCGGGCCCAGATGATCCAGACGGCGACCGACGTCCAACTGGTCTACTACAACCTCGCCGCGGCGATGGCGAGCATCGAGGTCCAGACCAAGGCGGTCGAACTCGCCGAAAGGCTGCTGACCGAGAACCGCAAGCGCGTCGAGGTGGGGGCCATGGCACCCCTCGAATCCCAACAGGCCGAGGCCCAGGTGGCCTCGACCCGCGCCGACCTGATCCAGGCCCGTCAGAACTTCGGAACCGCCCAGAACAATCTGCGGCGCCTGCTGACCACCGACTACTCCGAGATCCGGGACACCCAGGTCAAACCCTCCGAGAAGTTCTCCCCGCAGCCCTATCCCTTCAGCCGTCCCGAGAGCTGGTCGCGCGGACTCACGATGCGTCCGGACGTCCTCCAGTCCCAGATCGAGATGGAGAAGCAGAACGTCACGGTGCGGTTCCGCAGGAACCAGCTCTTCCCCCAGCTGGACCTCACCGGATCGTTCGGTGTGTCCGCGAACCAGATCGCCTTCGGCAACACCAACGGATCCCCCCCGCTGGGAGACCCCGTGGGCGGCGCCTTCGACCAACTCGGCAATGCCGACTACAAAGGCTACGGAGTCGGGGCCCGGTTTACCTTCCCGCTCGGCAACGTCGGGGCCCGGAGCGCGTTCCAGACCGCCAAGATCACCAAGGAGCGCCTGATCCTCCGCCACAAACAGATCGAGCAGAACGTCATGCGCGACATCGACAACTCGATCCTCGTGGCGGAGTCGGCCTACGGTCGGATCCTGGCCAATCGCGAGGCCCGGGCCTATGCGGAGGCCGCCTTGGATGCCGAACAGAAGAAGCTCGAGAACGGCAAGAGCACGACCTTCGAGGTCCTGCGTCTCCAGCGGGATCTCACCTCGGCCCGGTCCAACGAGGTCCGGTCGGAACTCGACTACTACGCCGCGCTCTCCAGCCTGTTCCGTGATGAAGGCTCGACCCTCGAGCGGCTCGGAGTGCGCATCACGGCCCAGTAAGGGTCCAAACGACTCGACGGAACGTTCCTACGCCTGCCGACGGTGGGACAGTGGAAGGGTCGGCTGCAGGCGACCCTCAGGGTTTGTGGGTCGACTCTGGAATCCGTTCGACCCTCACCCGGGGAGGATCGACCTCGATCACACGGGTCCCCACCGGGGCATTCACATGGATCTCGACCTCGCCGGAGCCCTGGTCCAGCTCCACGAGATTCACATAGGCCTCCAGCCCCATCACCGTGACCGCGCTGAGCTGCCCCGCAGGCCCGCGCAGGATCACGGACACCCGCTCGGGTCGCACCACGTAGCGCCATGCATCCGCCGCACGGGTGAGCACCACGATCGGAACGTCCGCGATCTCCTCGACCGCCTCGACATCCAGTGCGCCGAACCGGACCGCCTCGCTCGAGCTAACCGTCAGCCAGATGAGGATGGCCAGCCCCAGGGCGAAGAGCTTCTGCCAGAGGTTCTCCTGGAAAAGGGTCTTCCACGTCATCGTCAGGATCCTCCTTCCTTCGGGCCCACGCCCTCCCGAAACCGTCGCCACCATCCCATCCAGCCCTTGGGCTGGAGACGGGTGACCATCTCCGCGCTCAGGAACGCCCGGAGTTCCTCGACCGTCACATTGCTTGTCAGTTGCCCCCTCCGGGCATAGGAGATGGCCCCGGTCTCCTCGGAGATCACCACCACGATGGCGTCCGTCTCCTCGGTGAGCCCCAGCGCCGCACGATGACGGGTCCCGAGGGACTTCGACAGATCGGTCCTCGAGGTCAGGGGGAAGATGCAGGCGGCCCGGAGAATCCGATTGTCGCGCACCACCACGCCGCCGTCGTGGATCGCATTGTTCGGAAAGAAGATCGTCTCGAGCATCTCCGGGGTGAGCTCCGCATTGACGGGCACCCCGCCCTCGACGACCTCCGACAGGGGCTGGTTGCGCTCGAGCGCGATGAGAGCTCCGAAGCGGACCGGTGACAGACGATCGGCGGTCTGGACGATGTCCTCGATGCTTTCGCGCTGCTGCTGGGCGTTGGTGAAGACCGACAGCGTGCCGAGTTCCGCGAGCATCCGACGGAGCTCAGGCTGGAAGATGACCACCATCGAAAGGGCGAGCACCCCGAACATCTGGTTCATCAGGACGTTCAGCACCTTCAGGTCGAGGACCCGGGTGATGATCGTCAACGACAGGAGCAGGGCAAGGAGCCCCGTGACTATCTGTCCGCCCCGGGTGCCCTTGATGAAGCGGAAGGCCCAGAAGATCCCGGTCGCCAGGATCAGGATCTCCAGCACCGGACGCCACCCTTGTTGGACCCAGATCCAGGGGTTCATGGGACGGGGGCGATCGAGGCGGAGAGCGCCTCGAGGGTTCTCAATGCCTGCACCGTGGGTGCGACATCATGGGTCCGGAAGAGCTGCACCCCACGCGACGCCGCCCAGACGGAACACGCCAGCGCACCGGGCAGGCGTTCGGTCTCGGCCACGCCCAGCACGCGTCCCAGGAAGGATTTCCGGGAGACCCCAAGGAGGACCGGTCGAGCCAGGGACTGGAACCGATCGATGTGCGCGAGGAGGGACAAGTTGTGGTCCAACGATTTTCCAAAACCGATGCCCGGGTCGAGGACGACTTGGTCCGGAGTGATGCCGGATTCCTGGAACCTCACCAGCCGGCCCTGGAGAAACCCCACCACGTCATCGACCACGTCCCGGTACTTAGGCCGCACCTGCATCGTCCCGGGATCTCCCTGCATGTGCATGGCCACGTAGCCGGATTGATGACGCGCCACGATCCGCCACAGGGCCGGATCCTCACGGTTCGCCCCGATGTCGTTGACCACCGCCACCCCGAGATCCAGACAGCGCTCGGCAACCGACGGCTTCCGGGTGTCGATGGACACCGGCACCTTCAGCTCCCGACATAACCGCTCCACGACCGGGACGACACGGGCCAGTTCCTCGGCGTCCTCCACAGGATCCGCACCCGGACGTGTGGACTCCCCACCCACGTCGATCAGATCCGCTCCCTCGGCCACCAACTGATGGGCACGCTCCACGGCCCGGCCGGGATCCCGATAGAGCCCGCCATCGGAGAACGAGTCCGGCGTGACATTCAGCACCCCCAGGACCAATGCCGGCCGGGGGAACTGGAAGCCGAACCGTTGGCCACACCAGCGCATGGGTTCAATATCCCAGGCCAGATCCCGGTGCGGTCGGACGACGCTCGATCAGTTCGATCTCATACCCCTCCGGGGCGTCCACAAAGGCGAACCCGCCGGATCCATCGCTCTTGTAGTGGGGTCCGTCGGAATACCTCAGTCCCAGTCGAGCCAGATGCTCCCCGAAGGCGGCCAGGGACTCGACCTCGAAGGCGACATGCGTGAGATCCGGCTGAACCTCCACCAGTCCGGAATTCGGGAAATGGCACAGCTCGATCGTCTCCTCGCTCTGCGGTGCCTTGAGGAAGACCAGCTCCGAGCCCCGAGGAGATTTGTGACGGCGCACCTCCTCCAATCCGAGGACCTGTCGATAGAACGTGACGGAGCGCTCGAGGTCGTTGAGCCGGTATCGGGTATGGAGGAGTCGGGTGACGCGCATGGCGATCGGACACTAGCCAACACCCGCGGACAGGCAACCGCAGGGGCGGTGTCGGCGCAACTCCACCCCGGAATACACCCCGGAATCCCCAACACCCTTGACCCCACCCGAACCCGCCCCGCAGTCTGATTCACCAGGACGGCACCCCGCCGACCCCATGACCGAACTCCTACAACAGCTGCTCAACGGGCTCTCGCTCGGCGCGATCTACGCTCTGATCGCCCTTGGATACACCATGGTCTACGGGGTCCTGCGGTTCATCAACTTCGCCCACAGCGACGTGTTCATGATCGGGGCCTACACGGGACTCTACCTCACCCCACGACTGGGTGGCGGGTCCCTGATCGGCGGTCTGCTTGTCCTGACCGGAGCCATGCTGGCCTGCGCCGCGTTGGGCGTGGTGATCGAAAAGCTCGCCTACCGACCGCTCCGGAACCGCTCGACGCTCACCGTTCTCATCACCGCCATCGGAGTGTCGCTGCTACTGCAGGCGGGCGGACAGAAGGTCTTCGGCGCCAATCCCAAGGCCTTCCCGTCGGTATTCCCCCAGTCCCAGGTCAACTTCGCCGGACTCACCCTCTCCAGCAGCCAGATCGCCGTGCTCGTCGTCGCCCTCGTCCTGCTCGGCGCACTGCACCACGTCGTGCATCGGACCCGGATCGGCACCGCCATGCGGGCCGTGTCCTTCAACCCGACGGCGGCGTCCCTCGTCGGCATCGACAATGACCGGGTGATCTCGTTCACCTTCGCCCTCGGCTCCGCGCTCGCCGGCGCCGGCGGAATCCTCTACGCGATGAACTACCCGAGCATCGACCCCCTGATGGGCACACTGCCGGGCCTGAAGGCCTTCGTCGCCGCCGTGCTGGGGGGGATCGGCAACCTGCCCGGCGCCGCACTCGGAGGGATGCTGATCGGACTGGTCGAGACCTTCATCTCAGGCACCCGCGCTTCCACGTTCCGGGATGCCATCGCCTTCGGCATCCTGATTCTGATCCTCCTGTTCCGACCCGCCGGACTGCTCGGCACGACCAAGGCCGAGAAGGTCTGATCGGTAAAACCGGCAAAACCGGCCAACCGGGCGAAATCCGCCGTTCAGGCTGCCGGAGGTTCCTCGAGTCGGGCGTTTGATTCAGGGATTTCCGCCGCCTCGGGCGTCACCCCCCGCCCGCCAGCCACCTCCGGATCCGCCTGCTCCAAAGGCAGCTCCGGCAGGTCGGCTACGACACCCGGCTCCACCGTGGCCAGGGACTCCGGTCGGACCACCGGGATCCGACGCAGCTCATCCGCCGCTGGCAGATCCTCGAGGCGCCCCAGCCCGAAATACTCCAGAAACGCCATCGTCGTGCCGAACTGCATCGGCCGACCAATCACCTCGGCACGGCCCACCTCCTCGATCAAGCCCCGCTCTTTGAGGGTGGCCATCACTCCATCCACGGCCACACCGCGGATCTGTTCGATCTCAGCCCGGGTCACCGGTTGCCGATAGGCGACGACTGCGAGGGTTTCCAGGGCCGGCTGGGAGAGTCGGGCAGGACGGTTCTTGACGCCCACAAAGGAACGGAGCCAGGGACCGAACTCCGGCTGCGTGACGAACTGCCACGCCCCCGCCACGCACACCAGCCGATAGCTCCTCGCCGCCGCCTCGTTCTCCTGGGACAGGGTCGAAAGGGCCTCGTCGATTGTCTCGACAGGGACCTTGTGGAACGACTTCGCCTCCGGGGTCGCCTCCTCCTCCGTCGCCGCACGGTTCAGCGCGTCCCGGATCTCGGAGACCGACAACGGCTTGGGTGCCGAGAAGAGCAGGCACTCGAGGATGGATTTCAGTTCGATCGACATGGGACGTGTACGGCGGGATTCAGGCGGTCTGCGGACCCTCCGAGCCTTCCGCAACCGGGGTGGTCTGCGGATGCCCGTGCTCATCGGTCGGCGAAGGCGGGGGAGGCGGGGTCAGGACCTCCGGCGGGGCCAGATCGACATCGATCTCCCCGAATTCATCGCTCTGGCTCAGCACCAGCTGACGCATACGGGTCAGCTCCAGCAGGGCCAGGAAGATGCAGACGACCTCGTTGCGAGAGGAGGCTGCCGAAAAGAGCTCGCTGAAGCGGGTCCGCCTGCGTTCCGACAGCAGGGTCCGGAGGGACTCGATCTTCTCGCTGACCGTGTGCGGATCGGCCTGCACCTCGTGCATGCCGGGCTGGGTGTTGAACCGCTTGAGGATCTGACTGACCGCCCCGACCAGCTCGAACACGGAGACCTCGCCCCGCCGAAGCGCCGGCATCTCGATGAACTCCATCCGGGGCGGGCGACGCTCATAGATGCTGCCCATGGCCTCCTCGCGACCCTGCAGCGTGGCGGCGGCGTCCTTGAACTTCTTGTACTCCACGAGCCTCCGGATGAGCTCCCAGCGCGGATCATCCTCCTCGGTGTCGTCCTCCGCCGGCTTCACCTGCTGGTCGACCGGCAGGAGCTCCCGGCTCTTGATGTACAACAGCGTGGCCGCCATCACGAGGAACTCCCCAGCCACCTCGAGGTCGAGCTCCCGCATCCGGTCGAGATAGGCCACAAACTCGGTCGCCAGACGGGTCAGGTTGACCTCGTAGATGTCCACCTCCTGCCTCTTCACCAGGTGAAGCAGGAGGTCCATGGGACCCTCGAAGACCTCGAATTGGACGCGATACTCACTCATGCCGGTCGGATGCAGCGCTACGACTATTAAAAAGGCTGAGTGGACACCTTGGGTTTGGCAACGGTGGGTTGCTCACAGCAGCACCCGTTCTGCCCATCCAAAACCAGACTCTCGCCCGATTCCTCTTTATCTGTAGGCCACAGGCCTGCGCCGGTGGGTGCTGCAGTGTCTGCGGCGCTGGGTGCGCCCCGCGCACCCATCCACCCCAGGCCTGATCCGCATCCACGCCCCAGGCAACCCCTTGAACTCAAACCACACGGACTCCGCCGCGTTTCACGGGCATCGGGATCTGCACCCCAGGTCCGTCTGAGCCTCTCACCGCCGTCACACCCCGGGGTCGGTGGGCGCTCCGCGCCCAGTGCCGCAGGGCACTGCGGCACCCACCAGGGCCCGCCCGCGGGCGGCAGGGATCTACTTGGCCACCACCGGCACCGTTACGGTGATCGGCTCCAGCCGCCAGTCCTCCAAACGGGACTCCAGCTTCAGGCGGGCACAGGTCGCAAACCCAAATCGACACCCCAACCCATAGATGCTGTCGGGACTCACATTCAGGGTCCACACCGAGCCGAACGGCACCGGTCGGCTCGACCCCACCTCCACCTTCGCCTCCAAGGCCTGCGCCGTCGCCGCGAAGGTCTCACCCGACGGAAGCTCCTGCCAGTGACGGAAGAGTCCACGGGACGCCACCAGCCGGCGCATCAGCGGGTTCGACTGGCTCGAGTGTTGATGCCCCCGGATCACGGCACAGATCCGGAACCCGGGCGTCGAGATCTCTTGAAGCAGCGGCCCCACCGCCGTGTCGCCATAGACGAATGCCCGTTCCGGATTATGGGCGAAGCCCGGCTCCTCGCGGAACACCGTGAAGTCGTTCCACATGAACCCAAGCACCGACGGCGCCGTCGGCGATTCCGGGGTGAAGTCCCGGAAGATCCGCTCCGCCTCAACCCGGGACTTCGGATCCGCCTTCAGCCAGTCCGGATGCGCCTTGAGGAATTCCGCCTGACGCAGATCACCAATCCGGGCAAACCGCGGCGAGCCCAAGGACCCGAGGAGCGGACGCGGATCGAATCCCGGCTCCATGCCGCCGTGACACAGCTGGACCCCGTTGGTTCCACAGCCGAGGTAGAGGACGACCGGAAGAACGTCGTAGAGTCGGACGATCTTTGGGACGTTCAGGTCCCGACCAAACTTCGCCTGGGCCTCGGCCAGGAATCCATACCGGGACACGAGGGACAGGTCCTCGTGATTGCCACGAACCAGATGCACCCGGTCGGGATTCGCGAGCTTCAGGCGCATCAGGGTGTAGAGGACCTCGACGCCGTATTGGCCGCGATCCGTGTAGTCCCCGAGAAAGATCAGCTGGGGCGCAGACGGCTTGAGCTCGAAACCCTCCATCCAGCCCTGTTGCTGCAGGTGCGACAGGACCGCGAGCAGGGAATGGATGTCCCCATGCAGATCCCCCTGGAGCAGCACCGAGGACCCAGACGGCACGATCAGTTTCTGGGCAAAGGGCTGGAACGGGAGGGGCGGGCGCGTGACCGGGCTGCCAGAAAGGTCCAGGAACGACGCCAGGTCTGGCAATGGTCCGACCCAGTTCGAGGCGTTCCGCATCGGCCCCTGGACGGCCTGGGTCAGAAAGGCGTCGAGGACGGATTCGAAGTCGTGAAATCGACGGAGCGGCAGGAGATCCGGAGAGGCCGAGGGCGCCCCTTTCAACAGGGCCTGGTTCGCCGGGAGCCGATCACAGGCCAACTTCCACGCGTCCCAGCGTGGCCAGTTCTGGGTGGATTGGCCGAGGACCGCCGTACCGAAGAGCCCGGCAAGCAGGAGGACCAATCCGCGGAAACGCCCGTTGGAGTGCACGAGTGAAGTTTGAACACGGGATGCGGTATGACGCGAGTGGATGAATCCCGCAGGCAGCACGGCCGGGGGCCATCGGACTCAGGGCTGCGTCAAGGTGAGCGCATCGGTATCCTGCGGCCACGGCACGACCTGCTCGCGTCCGCCCGGCCAACGGATCGACGCCGAGGTCGGCCGGCGGGGATGTCCAACAAGAAGGCGCGGACTGGAGGCCGACATCCAGCCCGACCCCGACTGCACCTCCAGCGCGGGTCCTTTCGTATCCCCGGAGCACAGACGCACAACGGCTCCAAAAGCCGGAGTGGCCCCTTTGCGGCCGAGGAGTCGCACGGAATACCCGGGCTGACCCATCTGATTGAGCAGCATCTGCAGCGGACCACGACGCTGGGCCACGATGAGATCTGGTCGACGGTCCCCGTTGAAATCCCCGACACCGCATCCACGACCCTCACCCCAGCAATAGAGGCCGGCCTCCGCAGGACGCAGAACACGAAAGGTCCCGTCGCCATTGCCCTTCAACACGAGTCCCAGGCCGGCATCCTGACGGGACGATTCCCGGTCCAGCTCGAAGAAGTTCTGCGTGAGGACCAGGTCGAGGTGCCCGTCCCCATCGAGGTCGGCGACCGAAACGCCACTTGAACTGCTCCATTGGGCTTCCGCGGGGAGTGATCTGGGCTCGAGGCGATTGCCTCGGTTGAGGAAGACCATGCTCTCGAACATCGTCGCAACCCAGCGCCGTGGGGGCGGGATAACGCCCTCCGCGACTGCGGGGAGCGAGGCTTCGGCATAGGCATGGGCGGTGGGAAACCGGTTCCGGACCGCAGGCAGCAGCGCCGTCAGCGTGGCATGATCCCGCCACGGGAGCAGTCGTCCCGTTTCGGGATCTGTCGAGCCGAGGACCAGCCCAAGGCGGTCCGTTCCCGGCACGGAGAATCCCCATCCTTCGACCGACACCGCGGCCGGAGGCGACGGGATGCGTCCTTCGCCAAAATTGCGGCCCCAGTTCGCCACCACCAGATCCAGCCGTCCGTCACCGTCGAGATCCCCGGAAGCAATCCCACGCCACCAACCCGCACGATCCGCCAGACCCCACCGTTCCGTGGTCTCACGAAACCGCCCATCGGTTCTCTCCCAGATCCGGACCGGACCCCAGTCCGTTGCCGCCACCAGCTCCGGCAACCCATCCCCGGTCAGGTCGGTGAATAGGGCGGACTCGATCCGTCCGGCACCGGGCAGGTCCTGGATCGGAATCCATCGGCCGTCCTTGGACTCGAACAGTCTGGAGATGGTGCCTTCCGGATAGCGTCCCGGCTGGGAGCCTCCGCCAACGAAGAGGTCGAGATCCCCGTCGGCATCCCAGTCGCCACTGGCAAGGGCCGTTGCGACAGAGGGCAGGTCCGTTACGGGCTCAAGGGTTCCCGGTTGCGGCGTCCAGAGCTGGAGGGTCGCCGTGGTGTTGGTTCCATTCAGGGCCTCGGTGGCGACCAAGAACCGGGACGGAGGCGCGCCTCCCGCCGGAAGGAATGCCGAGATAGCCCGGTTGCCCGAAGGGATCGCAGGCCATCCCGAGACGGCAAGTTCCCCTCGCCCGTTCCCGAGGAAGGACAGTCCCAGGAAACCGGGGAGCCCCGCGATGACCAGGTCGTCGTTCCCATCCGCATTGAGATCTCCCAACGCCACGCCCGGCGACCGGGTTGCAAGCGCCCTTGGCAGCAGCCGTTGGCGGACAAATTCGGCGTCGGCACGATGCTCTGCAGGCCACGGCGGCACTGGAATGGCGGTCTCACGAAACAGGGTCAAACCCGATTCGGCAGGCGGTGGGTCGACTGGGGGGGAGCTGGCGTCCTCATGGATCAGAACCCGATGGTTGACGGGGATGTCGGGCACCCGGGTGACACGTCCCGAGGGCCAGGTCACAGCGACCTCGACCCGCCGGGCAGATCCGGTCGCAAAGACCCTCAAGGCCTCGTCGCCCGAGCAGTACCGGCCCCCGCTCACGAGGATCTGACTCTGGACCACCGGTCCTCCCGAGACGGTGATGCGAGACCCGATCCCGGCCGTGTTCCCGTGGGCTCCGCGCAGCCGCACCGCCACCCGCGGAGCCCCAGAGTCATTGCGATAGATCCCGACGGAGGCGTTGAGATGGTTCACCACGACATCCTGGTCGCCGTCGTTGTCGAGGTCGGCCAGAGCCATCCCATGGGCGATGCCAACATCGTCGAAGCCCCACTCCCTGCCCCGTTCCTCGAACGTGGCATCGTGCCGGTTGCGGAAGGCGCGCTTCGGACGATCCAGTCGAGGGAAACGCATCCAGTTCCGGTGCCGTGAATCCGGCGTCAGGGGACCCTTTTGCATCGCAGTCTCCGCAATGGCGTCGGTGTCCTGAACGTCGTGCAGGTTCCCGGTCCCGAACAGCAGATCCTCCCATCCATCCAGGTCCACATCCATCGCGACGACCGACCAGGTCCAGTCCGTGGCAGCAAGCCCTGCGAACTGCGCGGTCTCGGCAAAGGTGCCATCACCGCGAGCAATCTGGAGCGTGTTCCTAGGGACCTCCGGACGGAACACAGGGTCCTCGTGAGGCCAACGCACGAGGCCCTCAAGAAGATTCTGACGCTGCCAGGCGCGGGGTCGGAGGCTTCGGCTCAGCATGTCGGCCACGAACAGATCATCCCATCCATCCCGGTTGAGATCCGCGGCATCGACCGCCATGGAGGCAAGGCTCTGGCTCCGCAACGCGGTCCGGGGCGCTGCGCGGAAACCAGTGCCCGCCTCGTTGAGCCAGAGACGGTCGGGCCAGTAGACGAAGTCGTTGCAGACATAGAGATCTGGCCATCGATCACCATTCAGATCGCGGAACAGCACCCCAAGTCCCCAGTCTGTTGGGGGTGCCTGGAGCGGCCGGCCGTCCTCGTCCAGAAACGTGCCCTTGTCCCAGGAGAGTGGAACAAACTGCCCGTCACCCTGGTTGAGATAGAGAAAATCACGCTCCCCCCGTTCCAAGACCTCCACCCCGGTCTGGCGGGCCCCGAAGGTGATGAAGCGGTCCCGCGGTTCCACTGTCACCGAGCCATCGGGATTCTGTCGCGCCTCCACTTTCAGGCCAGGTGGACGATCCTTGTAGGTGTCGGTCCGGTAGTTGGTCACGTACAGGTCCAGATCCCCGTCGCCATCCATGTCGGCAAGCGACATCGACGTGGCCGCGAAGCGTCGGGCCAAACGGGAGTCGACCACCTCGCTGAACCTTCCCTTCCCATCGTTGAGGAACTCCCGCGTGCCGCCACCCAGCGAGTTCACGAGCAGGTCGAGATCCCCGTCCCCATCGACATCGACCAGCACAGCACCGCTGGAGAGGTCTCCGGCACAAGTGACACCCGAAGCGGCGGTGATGTCTTGGAATCGCCAGTCCCCAAGGTTCCGGAACAACACGTTGTCACCCTCGAGTCGACAGAAATAGACATCGCACCACCCGTCGCCATCGACATCGCCGAGGGCCAAACCCGATCCGTTTTCGAGGATGCGATTCTGGGCCGCATTGAACTCTGATAGATGATTTGTGAATCCGATGCCGGTACGGTCGGCTTCCAAGCGGGAGAAGCCCGCAGGAGGACCAGGGTGGACCGGAATGGGTTCCAACAGAGTCTCCGTTGAACCGGCAGCCTGGCTGGGGAAGGTCGACAGGCGGATCGAGAGAAAACAGGACACCAACGCGAGTACGGCGGACAACAGGGTCGACGTATGCGGGGAATGGCGCATGGAGTCGAACCAGACTGAAGGAGACCGGGAGGGGATGCCAAGGGTCGGATGGGCCGCAGGCCTGCAATTGGTGGGTGTTACCATGTCTGCAGCCCTCGGTGCGCCCCGCACACCCATCCCCCAGGCTCAAGCCTCACCCGTGGTCCAGGATGGCTGAGGACTGCATTGCCCGCCGGCGTTCCGGATTTCCGGCGTCGTGGGAATCACCGACCGCAAGGATCGACCTTCGCGGAGTAGGTGGGCCCGGAGTAGGGAGGCGCTCCGCGCCCAGTGCCGCAGAGCACTGCGGATCCCACCAAATGCCGGCCGAGGGCCGGCAGGTCCGAGAAGCGGAGACGGCTTAACGACGAGCCTGGGTTACGTCCCTTGGAAATGGAAAACGGGGCTGGAGTTGCCTCCAGCCCCGTCTGATTAACCTAACGTCGGCTTAGTTGCGGACGCGGGCGTAGATGACCTTGTCATTCGCACCCGGAGTCCAGACGAACGTGCCAGTCGTGGCACCCGCAACGGGGCCCCACGGACCGCTCAGGCTGGCAGCCGCCTCGAGTTGACCGCCACCCGTCCAAGTGATGGTAATCTTGCCGTCAGCACCGGGGGTGATGCCGGTGATGGTCGGACCCGCTGCACCCGCCCGATAGAGCAGGATGTAGTCGAAGTCCGGATTGCCCTTGGTGCAGCGGAGGCGCAGCGTGGTCTTGCCGGAGATGGCGATGGCCGTAGCCGATCCGTCCGCGTTCGTGAACGGAATCTGGTCGAGGTTGCTCCATCCACCGGTGTTCGCGAACGTGACCTCGGCAACCTTGGTGCCGGGGGCGTTCTCGACCGTGCCGTCCGCCACGATCTCGAGGGCGACCGTGTTGTGGTCTTCTTGGGTACCATCGCGGGATCCCACGAACACGGCATTGTAGGTGCCGGCCGGGAGGTCGCGGGTGTAGTTGAACCAGGTCGTGTCGCCGACCCAGCCGATCTTGTAGTTGTTGGCGGCAACATAGTCCGGCCGATCTTGGTTGGCACCGTTGTCAATGGCCACGTCGACATTGCCACCCGCACCGGCCGGGAAAGCCACGCAGGTGCCGTTTTCATCCTTCCAACCGTTGCGGTAGCTGTTGCCGTGCGCGCACGGATCATCCGTGGAGCTGTTGAACACGAGGTCGAATCCAGGGATGCCGTCCAGACCCTTGTACAGACTGTCGGCCACCGGCTGCTTGCTGGCGGCTTCGACGGTCTTACCGCGGCTGTGGTTGTAGTCCTCAGCCTCGATCACGTACGCTCCCGTCATGATCGCCCGGGCATTGTTGTCGGGCCAGGACGAAACCGAGCCGTTCTCGTTGGAGATGACCACGTAGTAGTCACCGATGTGCTGGGGACCCGCATTCGGAATCTCCAGGGTGGTGCCAGTAGCACCCTCGATGAGCCTCTTGTTCTTGTACCACTTCGCCGTCACGGGCAGGGCCGAAGTCACCTCGGCGACGAACTTGATCGTGCCACCACGCTCAAACTTCTGCGTAGCCGGGGCTTTGGCGAGGATCGGAGGCGAGGTCTGCGGATCGATGTACCAACCCACATTGTCGCCGGTCAGAGCGGTCTGGCCGTTGTTCGGGACCGGATCACCGAGGTAGGTGAACGTGGCCGCACCGTGGTCACCACCGCCGCCCTCCTTGTAGAGGACCTCGAGGTAGTAGCTCTTACCCGCTTGCAGAGTGATCTTGGCACCCTGACCACCGGCCCACTCCGTGTTGGGATACTCGTCGGAGCGGTTGGTGGTCTGGCCAGCTTCGCCGCGGGAGCCGGAGTTGGCGCCCCCGTCTGTCTTCCAATACATGGGATCGCACCATGCTGGTTCTTCGGCAATCCTCTTCTTGTTCGCCGGATTCTCGTCGGTGCTGAGGTACAGCTCGCCGTGGTCGTCGGAGGCCACCCAGAACACGTAGTCGCCGGTCTTCGGTGCCTTGAAGAGACCCTTCAGCTGGCCGAAGTAGTTCTCGAACAGACCCGTGCCGGTGAAGTACTTGTCAACAAGGCGGACCTGGGTCGGAGCCTTGTTCGGGTCGAAGCTGTCGAAACCGCCAGTCTCGTTGTTCCAGATGTTGAACTGAACCACGCCCGGCTGGAACCGGTAGGAGACGAACGACCCGGTGTAGGCCGAGGCATTGCTGGCGAGGTCGAGCACGCCAGTGATGGTCACGTCATACTTGGTGTCCAGCGCCTGCTTGGTGGTGGTGAACCGGATAGTACGATCATTGATGCGGGTTCCGGCGCTGAGGGTCAGGCCGGTGACCTTGTACTTCGAGGCATCCAGCGCGGAGGGATCCACGACGGGCTCGGAGAAGATGACCGTGATGGAATCAAACGTGTCGGAACCGCTGACGCGCTTGACGGTCGGGGCGACCTTGTCGTCGTTGACGGTCAGGATCGCCTCGGTGCTGGTCACAGAGGCTCCCGCGACAGAGGCGACGACCTTGACCTTCGCGCCGTTATAGGCCTTCGGGGTGACGGCCACGGAGAACTTCGGACCATTGGCTCCGAGCACCGGGGTGCCGTTCACGTACCACTGATAGACAACCGACTTGCCGTAGTCGGCGCCGTAGGGCGACGAACCGGTGGCTTCGGCGTTCATCTCCGCCGGGCCATTGGCCGTGACGGTCAGATTGGCCGGCTGCGTGGTGAACGAGATCGAAGCGCCAACCCCATCGCCCTTGCCGGAGAGAATGGCACCACGGATCGGGCTCAGGCTGCCCGCGGGGGTGGAATCACCCTCCTTGCGGATGGCCACCTGACCCCAGTCGCCGCCGCCGCCTTCCTTGACGACGTAGGTCAGACCGTACTGCTTGCCGGCCGTGAGGGCGATCGCCTCGCTGGCGTACGGAGCGTCCTCGAGGAAGCTCTTGCAGCAGCCGTCCTCATTCGCGATCGGCGTGCTGGCCGTCGGATCAGGAGCAGTGCCGCCCGCCGTATTGATGAACAGCTGGCTGGCGTCGTCCGAGCGAACAAAGAACTTGTACGAAGCGGTTTCAGGGGCCGTGAAGGTACCTTGGATCACCACGCCGAAGTTATCGCCGTAGGTGTTTCCGAAACCAGAGGTCTCGCCGAAGCTCATGCCGTTGACGTAATAGGTCTTGTCCGGAGGATCTTGGTAGTGAGGATCGCTCAGGAGCGCATCCACGGCTGTGCCACTGATGCCGAACCAGACCTTGGCCTGGAGAAAGGCGGAGAGATCCACAAGGCCCGCGGTTGTGACGTTGAGGGTCGTGTCCGGACCCGCGGCGCCAGCGATGTTCTTGCCGCGCACGACATAGGTGTAGGACTTGGTCGGGTTCACACCCCGGTCCTCGAAGGTGAGCGCAGTGAGGGTGGGAGCGATCACAACACCGTCGCGGAGCACCTCATAGGCCACCTTCGCGTTGGCATCACCGGCAACCGAAGCCTTGTCCCAGGTCAGAAGAACCCGGTTCGCACCGGCTTCAGCCGCCTTGAGATTGCTCACGGGGCCAGGAATCGCGGTGACGGTCTGGGCGATCGTTGTCAACTTCAGGTTGTCGAAGTGGGTGTGCTCGTTGGCACCACCGGTACGGGACGCGAGGACGAGCTGTCCGGCGGTCGGGAAGTACGCCGTCTGGAACCCGTCCAGCACCGCGTTGCCCTTCCACGACACCGTCAGCTTGCCGTCGGTGGTCAGGTTGATGGCGAATGGCTTCCAGCAGAGGGTTTTCCAGGAGTCGGCAGCCCGGGCGTCGCCACCAGCATTCCAATAATCCGCGTCACGAGGACCGGTCTGCAGGGTGGTGAGGTCATCGCACGCGCCGTTGCGGGTCGGCAAGCCGACCTTCTTCACGGTCACGTCATCCAAACGGACGATGATGCCCTCGATGTCCGTCGTGTCGGCCGGATCGTTCGGGAACGTATTGCCCTGCCAAGTGTCGAACGACACTGCGATACCGGTTCGGGTTCCCGTCTCAGCGCAGCAGCGGCCGGCGAAACCGGTGTCACTGCCGGGGTCGGCGAGGATCGGGTCTCCATCGCGAGCAAAACTCACGCTGAAGCCATCCGCTGCGCGGTTACCGGTTGGATTACCAACGCGGAGATCGGCCGAAATGGTGAATCCGGTGACGATCTTGCCGACATCCAGGTTCGGGAAGACGACCGCGGCGTATTGGCTGTTTTGAGGATAGGTCAACGCCAGGAAGCCACCCGGGTTGCCACCCGCGTTCTGCCACGGTTGGTCGTTGTTGCCAGCGATGGTGAGTTCACCCGACGGATCGTTGGTGAAGTCCCACGTCTTGTCGGCCGCCTGCGCCGCAGACATGCCGATCAGCGCCGCTGCCGCGGCAACGCCAGCGGCGTACGGGAGCGTACGGAGGTTAGATGTTTGCATAGGTTTACTTGGTGAGGATTTAGGGGATGTAGCTACACTGCAGGGATCGCCGCCATGGCTCCTCGTCCAACGGCCCGAGAGCCGCCGAAACAACCATGGCAACGCGTTAAACATTAGTAATTTATGTTAACTTTGGGTTTCGCCTCCTCGGAACGACGCAACTGGAATCCAGTGCGGGATCACGGGAGAACTTGTTCAAGTCGTACAGACTCCGGGCGTACTGAACAAGCAAAATGGTGTGGTTTGTCGCATCCTCGGGGCGGGCTGCCCCCGGAAAGGAGGCCTGGACTGAAAAGAGGCCCCCGTCGAGATTCGAGTCGAGCGGTGGAAGTGTGGCGTAGGTCGCTCAGTTCAGGTGACCTCAAAACCTTCCAGAGGGGCTTGGCGAACCAACGAGCCCACACGCCTGTACGGCGAATTGCAAACACGACACAACGGACGCATGCTCGGAAACGTCCAAGGTGTCTCTGGCATGCCGGCGTTTGGGATGGCGACTCCGAAAGGGATGTCCCCTGGAAATGAAAAAAGGCGCGCCCGAAGGCGCGCCTTGGTGGGTTTCGGAAACCGGATCAGCCGTGATACCCCTCCTCGCCATGCTCGGCGAGGTCGAGTCCGGAGATCTCCACCTCATCGCTCGGACGCAGGCCGATGACGGCCTTCACGATGAACGCGATGATGGTGGTGGCCACGACGCTCCAGACGATGGTGACCAGTACGGCCTTGATCTGATTGCCCAGAAGTCCGGGGAGCAGGTCCATGCCGCCCTTGCCAAGAACTCCATTGACGCTCTCGTCGGCAAATATGCCGGTGACAATGGCACCCATGGTGCCGCCCACGCCGTGCACGCCGAAGGTGTCGAGCGCATCATCATAGCCGAGGGCCTTCTTCAGGTAGGAGCAGGCGAGGAACGGAACGACACCCGCCAGGACGCCGATGATGACCGCGGAGGAGGCGTTCACGAAGCCGCAGGCGGGGGTGATGACGACGAGACCCGCGACGATGCCGGAGCAGAAGCCGAGCACGCTGGGCTTGCCGCGGATGATCCACTCGCACATCGGCCAGACTAAGCCCGCGACGGCGGCAGCCAGGGTGGTCGTGGTGAAGGCATTGGAGGCGATCGCGTCAGCCCCAAGCGCGGAGCCCGCGTTGAATCCGTACCATCCAACCCAGAGCATGCCAGTGCCGACCATGCAGAGCGTCATCGAGTGCGGCGTCATGGGTTCCTTACCGAAGCCGCGGCGCTTGCCGAGGATGATGCAGAGGATCAGCGCGCTCCATCCGGAGGTCATATGCACCACAGTGCCGCCTGCGAAATCGATCGCCTTGATGCCCGCGTCCTTGTTCAGCGGACCGCACATGAAACCCGTCGTGGACCAAATCATGTGGGCGAAGGGGAAGTAGACGACGAACATCCAGATCGCGACGAACAGCAGGACGGCGGAGAACTTCATGCGCTCGGCAATGGCGCCGAGGATGAGCGCAGGGGTGATGATGGCGAACGTGAGCTGGAACATCGCCCACATGGAATCGCTGATCCAGTGGTAGCCCGCGCCCACCTTGCCGGGCTCGACGCCCTTGAACATCGCGTAGGCGGTGTCGCCGATGAACGCGTTGCCTCCCCCGAAGGACAGGCTGTACCCGACCGCCCACCAGAGGATGGTCACGAGACCAGCGATGCCCATGCACTGGGCGAGGACCGACAGCACGTTCTTCTTGCGGACCAAGCCACCGTAGAATAGGGCGAGTCCAGGGAGGGTCATGAACAGCACCAGGGCGGTCGAGGTCATCTGCCAGGCATTGTGACCGGGTCCGGGTCCCGCAACCTTCGAGGCGACATCCGGCGTGCGCGCACCGTTGTTCATGTAGGCCTCGATGTCCGCCACGCGCTGCTCCAGCGTGGGTTCCGTAGGGGCATCGGCAGCGGTGAGGATCCACGAGCAGCCGATCGCAAGGGCCAGGGTCAGTAGGAGTTTCTTCATGGTTTTGTGTGGTTGAAGTCTGTGTTCGGGGTTGGATCAAACCGCGCTCTCGCCCTTCTCCTCGGTCCGGATGCGGATCGCCTCCTCGACCGGTGAGACGAAGATCTTCCCATCACCAATCTTGCCGGTCTTGGCGGCCTTGATGATCGCCATCACCGCCTCGCTGGCCTTCTCGTCGCCGACCACCAGCTCGATTTTGATTTTCGGCAGGAAGTCGACGGTGTACTCGCTTCCCCGATAGATTTCGGTGTGGCCCTTTTGGCGGCCGAATCCCTTCACCTCGCTGACGGTCATGCCGGCGACTCCGATCTCGTGTAGCGCGTCCTTCACTTCCTCGAGTTTGAACGGCTTGATGATGGCCTCGATTTTTTTCATTTTATGGCTCTTTTGCAGTCTTGGGTGGTTACGTCGCTGGACTCCCGGCGACCGGTCGGCTGACAGAGAAAACTCCGACAGACTCCCGACCAACCGATCGAGAGCACCGGAGATGCCAGCGACTCAAATCAGTCCTCACATTTGCTCGTATCCATCTTGATTTCAGCATTTTACAATAGATGAACAAAACCTGAGCCCTCGGTATCCCATCGGATATCTGTCGTTTTTTGACCACCCCATTCCAATTGCTCCAGTCGGGTGGAAAGCCTGGGGATCCCGAATCCTTCGATGGGATGTGAGGGCCTGATGGGTGAGGCAACGCACCGGGTCGGAGCCCTACCGTGTGCGGGCCCCGTGCCCAGAATCCGCCAGCACCCCGTTCCAAACCCCACCTTGAGGGGTACTTCGTCGTTTTCGGTGGATGGACCCAGGGGATCTCCAATGCCGGAGGCATTCCAGCAGGTAGCCGGTGGTTGAGCGCGGCGACACCAGCGGTCACAGGGTCAAGAGGCATTGCATCCCGCCAGGGATGCCAGCTACGCCACGATGCCGACCGGACTCCGTTGCGGTTCCTCGACAGAGGGTTTCTCGACGCGGCTGGCACCCCTCCGGGGTGTAGGAAGATCTTCGGGCGTCCGACTCCGGTGGTGTCGCCGCGCTCAACCACCGGCTAATCGCTTTGATCCCTCCGGGATCGACCGGGTGGCCCCTGAGGCGTCCATCGAGCTCACAGCCACTGAAAACAGCGAAGAACCACTTTAGGGGCACGCCCCAGTGGGTGCTGCCGCACCCAGTGATGCAGGGCACTGCATCACCCACCCCGGGGGCACCGCCACACGAATCACCAGCTCTCCACCTGCTCCGGAATGAACTTCCGCGTGACACCTGCAGGTGGCTGTGGATTCCTTTGCAGGCCATGAAGCAACTGCACTTCCTGATCTGTCTCGGGTTCGCTGTTTTGAGCCTGTCCCTGAACGCGGCCGATGCCCCCAAGACCGCCGCCGCAGACACGGTCGCGGTCCTCAAGTTCAAGGACTTCGGAGATATTGTCCTCGAGTTCTCACCCGAAGTCGCCCCGAAGACCGTCGAGAACTTCAAGAAGCTCGCCGGTGACAAATTCTACAACGGCACCAAGTCGCACCGCCTCATCCCCGGATTCATGATCCAGCTGGGCGATCCGCTCACGAAAGACCCTGCGATGGAGGCCCGCTGGGGCACCGGGGACCCGGGCTACAAGATCAAGGCCGAGTTCAACGACCGTCCCCATGTGAAGGGGACCGTCTCGATGGCCCGGAGCCGGGACCCAGACTCGGCCGGCAGCCAGTTCTTCATCTGCTTCGGCACGGCGTCGCATCTCGACCGCCAATACACGGCCTTCGCCAAGGTGATCCAGGGCATGGATGTCCTCGACAAGCTCCAGGCTGTTCCCGTAGGTGGACCCCAAGGCAGCAGCCCCAAGACCCCGGTGGTCCTGGAGAGCGCCACCCTCATTCCCCGCTCCGAACTGAAGCCCGCGAAGTAAGGCACCCCAAGACTCCCCTACCTCTCCTCCATGAGCACCCCCCAGCCCGACGACGTCGCCATCATCGAAACCTCCCAAGGCCGCATGGTGTTGGAGTTCTGGTCCGACGTCGCCCCGAAGACCGTCGAGAACTTCAAGAAGCTCGCCAGCCAGGGATTCTATGACGGCACGGCGTTCCACAGGATCGTCCGCGGGTTCATGGTCCAGGGTGGGGATCCGCTCACCAAGGACCCCTCCATGGAGGCCCGGTGGGGCACCGGGGACCCGGGCTACAAGATCAAGGCGGAGTTCAACGCCAAGTCCCATCAGCGCGGCGTGATCTCGATGGCCCGCTCGGCGAATCCCGACTCCGCAGGGTGCCAGTTCTTCATCTGCCTAGGCGACGCCTCCTTCCTCGATCGCCAGTACACGGCGTTCGGAACGCTGGTGCAGGGGGACGACGTCCTCGGCAAGCTCGGCGAGGTGCCCACCCGCGTGGCCGGCGGTGGAGAGCGGAGCCGACCCGTGGAACGGCAGAACGTGGCCTCCATCAAGATCGTCAGCCGGGCCTCCCTGGGCTGAGACCGTCCCACCAGCACCGGACGCGATGGTCCCCTCCGACAGCGAGATCGCACAGGTCCTCGAATCCCTCGGCTGCCCGGCCGCCCAGTGTCCCGACATGGCGGCACAATTGTGCCGGCGCGCCCGACAGCTCTCGGAGACCACCGGGCGGACCCCGGAAGAGGCCCTCACCCACCTCCTGCGGCTGATGTCGCAGGGGTGGGCCGCCCAGTCCAGGACCGGATCTTGATCCAGAGGCCGGCCCGTACCGCTCCAACAGCCCGCTGATGCCCCCAGATCCATCCATCAAGCCCTGGCATCGGATGTCCTCACGATCCGTGGCCCACTACCGGATCTTCTCCCTTCGGTCCGATCTGAAACTCAACCCCCGCACGGGGAGCCAGCACGACTTCTTCGTCATCGACTGCCCCGACTGGGTGAACGTGGTCCCGGTGACCCCGGACGGACGCATCGTGATGGTGGAGCAATTCCGTCATGGATCCGAAACGGTCGAACTCGAGATCCCTGGCGGTGTGATGGATCCCCATGAGACCGATCCGGTTGTCGCCGGCATCCGGGAACTCCGCGAGGAGACGGGCTACGAGGGACAGCAGGCGGAATTGATCGGCCGCATCTTCCCGAACCCCGCCATCCAGTCGAACACCTGCCACACGCTGCTGGTGAAGGACTGCGTGCTGCGCCACGAAACGGAATTCGACCAGGCCGAGGACATCGCGGTCCGACTCGTCCCGCGCGACCAGATCCCAAGACTCTTGGCCAACGGCACCATCCGCCATGCGCTGGTGGTCGTGGCGCTGTCGCACTACCTGATGCGATCGGCCTCGTAGGACGGGCCGAGGGACGGATCCGCGATCGCTGGCGGCCCAACGGTCCCCTCCGCTCAGATCTGCTCGAAGTACCGGCGCTTCTCCCAGTCGGTGACCGCATCGCTGAACGACTGGTGCTCCAGTCGTGCATGGCGTACGTAGAAGTCCACAACGCCGTCCCCGAAGACGCGTCGGGCCAGCGTGGACCGATCGAAGAGGTCGGTCGCATCGCGAAGCGACGACGGCAACCGGGCGAGCTTCGGATCGATGTAGGCGTTCCCGCGGTATTCCTCACCGCAGTCGAGCCCCTCCTCGACGCCTGCGAGTCCGGCCACGAGCATCGCCGAGAAGGCCAAGTACGGATTGGCGTCCGCGCCCGGCATCCGGTTCTCGGGTCGGAAGGACTTCCCGCTGCCGACGATCCGGAATCCCGTGGTCCGGTTGTCGGTCGCCCAGGCCATGCGGGTTGGCGCCCAGCTGCCGGACTGGTACCGCTTGTAGCTGTTCACCGTCGGGGCATAGAAGAGGCACAGCTCCGGCGAGTACTTCAGCAGTCCTCCCAGGAACGTCCGGAACAACGGCGAGTGCGGTGCCCCCTCCCCCGTGCCTTTCCCCTTGCCCGCGCGAACCGGCTCGGCCGCGAAGAGGTTGCGCCCCCCCTTCCAGAGACTGAGGTGGAGGTGACAGGAGTTTCCGGCCTCGGTCGGCGAGTACTTGGCCATGAACGTCACGGCCTTCCCATGCTGCGCTGCCATCTCCTTCACCCCCTGCTTGAAGAGCACATGCCGGTCGCACATCTCGAGCGGCGCGCCGTAGGTGAAGTTGATCTCGTGCTGCCCCCGACTCCACTCGCCCTTGCTGCTCTCGACCGGGATCCCGGCGCCCACCAGTCCGTTGCGGATCGTGCGCATCAGCGCCTCGTCCCGGGTCGTCTGCATGAGGTGGTAGTCGATCCGGTAGTCGCTCGAGGGGATGAGGTCGCGGTACCCGGAGGCGCAGGCCGACTCGAAGGTCTGGTTGAAGAGATAGAACTCCAGTTCGGAGGCGCAGGCACAGGTCCAGCCCAGAGACTCCAGGCGGGCGAGCTGTCCACGCAGGACCGACCGCGGCGCCTCCGCGACGAGGTGGCCATCCGGACGATTGAAATCGCAGATCACAAGGGCCGCGCCGGGCTGCCATGGCAGGATGCGCAGGGTGGACAGGTCGGGATGGAATTCGAAGTCACCAAACCCCGACTCCCAGTTCGCCACGGCGAATCCTTCGAGCGGGTCCATGTCGAGATTCACCGTCAGCAGGTAGTTGCACCCATGGGTGCCATGATGCGCGACGCTCTTCAGGAAGAAGTCGGCATGGAACCGCTTGCCCACAAGACGCCCGAAGGGATCGGGGATGGCGACGAGGACGGTGTCGATGGTGCCTTTGCGGATGAGTGCGGTGAGTTCGGCAAGCGTCATGGGAGGTGCGGAGGACCCGGGCACGGGTGGCGCCCCGGTGATGCTGCGAAGGAGATACGAATCCGGAAGACAGGACCAGTCTCGACCGAGGTGGACATCGGCTGGCCGAACTGACCCGAGGTGGACCCAGCCCGGGCTCAACACCCGGGCCAGGATGGCTTGCCATCCCTGGGGTGTGATGGGCGCGGGGCACTGCGGCACCCACCGGACCCACCGGACAGGTCAGCCAGGCCCCGGGGACGACGCTGTCGCGAGGGCAAGCCGGAGCTGGTTGAACGCCTGCTGTGCGGTCGAGTACTTGAAGGTCAGGCGGTCGAACCGGTTGAGCTGCTTTCGGACGGTGGTGCCGTGCGGACCCGCAATCGCGATGAAGACCGTACCCACCGGCTTCTCCTCAGTCCCACCTCCCGGCCCCGCGATGCCCGTCGTGCTGAGGGCATAGTCGGCCCCAGTGACACGACGCACCCCCTCGGCCATCGCACGGGCCACGGGCTCGCTGACCGCCCCATGCTCCGCCAGCAGGGCCTCCGACACCCCCAGCAACGCGGTCTTGGAGGCATTGGCATACGACACCACCCCGGCCAACAACACGGCCGAGGCCCCCGGAACATTGGTGATGCGATTCGCGAGATGCCCCCCGGTGCACGACTCGGCCAGGGCCAGGCTCTGGGACCGCTGGGTCAGGGTCCGCACGAGCACCTGTTCCAGGGAGTCCTCCCCTTCCCCGAAGACGAACTCACCGGCCTCCCGGAAGAGGATTTCCGCGGCAGCCCGGAGGAGCTGCGATGCCGTGGATCCCGCGGCCGAGAACCGAACATCAACCTCCCCCACCCGGGCGCAGTAGCCCACCTGCAAGCCGTCGGCGATCAGAGGGGCCAGAGGGGTCTCGAGACGCCCCTCCATCAACGACTCTCCCAGTCCCGTCGTCTTGTAGGTCTTCGTCATGAACCCCTCCGCAGCCCCCCAGCGGGACCCGATCCAGGGACGCACCTGTTCGTCGAACATGGGATGCAGCTCCCTCGGTGGCCCCGGAAGCAGGATCAGACCCGAGCGGCCGCCTCCGGACCGGAACGGATTCGGGGACAGGTCAAAGGCAAGCCCCGGAGCCGTCCCGTGCTGGTTCAGAAAATAGGTCGCTCCCTCGGGAACCCAGGCCTCGACGCGGGTCTTCTCGGGCATCGGACGACGACGCGACTCGAAGAAGGCCCGGATGGCGGCCTCGACCTCGGGGTGGAACACCAGTCGGGTGCCGAGCAGCCCCGCGATGCGTTCGCGGGTGATGTCGTCGCTCGTGGGACCGAGTCCGCCGGTGGTGATCACGAGATCGGACCGGGACAGCGCCGTCTGCACGGCCCCGCAGATGGCCTCCGCGGTGTCGGGAACCGTCACATGATGCGACAGGGGCATTCCCTGCTCGGCCATGCGGGTGCCGATCCACTGGCTGTGGGTGTTCAGGACCCGGCCCAGGAGCAGCTCGGACCCGGTCGTGATGAGTTCAACGATCACCGGCGCATTCTACGGTGGAAGCCTGGAACCGCCAGCGTGGGCAAGGCGGACCGTGGACGTGAACCCCTACCGGCCAGGGCACTGCAACTCTTCCACGAGGTGGAGACACCTCCAGTCAAGGTGAGAAGAGCCCACGCATCGCAGGGCACTGTGATGCCCACGACTCGTCTACGGGAGTCCACCGACCCTGGCCGACTTGCAGAGGGAGGCGGTTCAGTGCCCGAGCTGCAGGCGGTCGATGATGTCGGCCGCGACCCTCTCCGGGGCAGCAGCGATGTCGAAGCGCGGGATGTCGTCCGAGACCTCGAGCGTTGCGAACTGGCTTTCGAGGAGCGTCGCCGGCATGAAATGGCCTTTCCGTTCCCCGAGACGGGCAGCGATCAGATCGCGGCTGCCATGGAGGTGGGCGAACCGAACCTGGGGATCCCCGAAGAGCAGGAGATCACGGTACTGCTGCCTGAGGGCGGAGCAGGCGATGACGGCGCTTCGACCCGCGGCGTTTTCGGCCCGCATGAAGGTCTGGATGGCGAGGAGCCACGGACGGCGGTCCTGATCATTCAGCGGCAGGCCGGCACTCATCTTCGCGATGTTCTCCGGAGGATGGAACGAGTCGGCGTCCCGGAACGCCCAGCCAAGCCGCTGGGCCACCCACGAGCCCACGGTGGTCTTTCCGCATCCGGAGACACCCATCACGATGAGGATCACGCGTAGAGGCTAGGGAGATCGGGCCCGGAGTAGAAACCGGAAAAGGCGGGGGACTCGCCCGGCAAGGAGACCTGGAGGAAGGCCATCGGAGGAGAGAATGGGCGGAGTCACTGTCGAAGGCTCGACGGCCCGGAACGCCAGCCCCCCAAGAATTCCCGTCTGCGGATCACCCGGGGGGGCCTGCTGCGTGCCCCGCGGCTCCTCTGTCCACCTGGGTTCATCGTGCGTCACAACGCCCAGCAGGCCCCTCGGAACCAACCCGATTCAACCGATTCCCCTGGTTCCCAAATCCGACCTCCCTCCCCCTCTTTTCTCCGCGGCTCCGGGCCTCCGTGTGAGTCCCCTCCGCGTGCACTCCCCATGCCGCGAAGTCACTTGAAGCAGGAGGCATCCCTCATACCCTCCACCGATGCGTCCCGAATCGCTCGCGTTCCTCGAAACCCTGGTCAACACCCCCAGCCCCACCGGACACGAACACCGCGGCCAAAGGGTCTGGCTCGACTACGCCCGGCAGTTCGCCGACGAGACGTTCAGCGATGCCTATGGCAACTGCGTGGCGCGGATCGGCAGCGGGCGCCGCCCCCGCATCATGCTGGCCGCCCATGCCGACGAGATCGCCATGACGATCAACCACGTCACCGAGGACGGATTCATCCACGTCCGCCGTGCCGGCGGGGTGAACCCCGGCATCACCCGCGCCCAGAGGGCGGTCATCCACTCCAGGTCCGGCCCCGTCCCCGGCGTCTTCGGGTCCGTCGCCCCCCACCTCACCAAGGGCGACGACAAGAGGGACGAGCCCAAGATCCACGATCTCTTCCTCGACATCGGGGAGACCTCGCGCGAGGCGGTCCTGAAACGCATCCGGATCGGCGACCCGATCACGATCGCCGCCGGGTTCCAGCGTCTCAACGACGACATCGCCGTGGCCCGAGCCTTCGACAACCGGATCGGCACCTGGGCCGTGGCCGAGACGCTCCGCCTCATCCGGGAGGATGGCGGTCCGATCGAGGCCGAGGTGTGCGCCGTCTCCAACATCCAGGAGGAGGTCGGGCTGCTCGGTGCCCGACAGATCGCCTACTCGCTGCACCCGGATGTGGCGCTGGTGGTGGACGTCACCCACGCGACCGACATCCCGACCGTCGACAAACGCCAGCATGGCGACGTACGCCTCGGACGCGGGCCGACGCTGACCCACGGCGGTTGCAACCACCCCGGGGTTGTGGCCCGGCTCGAGGAGTGCGCCTCGGATTCGAAGATCGCACTGCAGCACGAGGCGATGAGTTCCACGAGCGGCACCGACACCGACGTCATCTTCTGGACGCGTGGCGGCATCCCAAGCGCCCTGGTCAGCCTCCCCAACCGCTACATGCACTCGCCGGTGGAGATGATTTCCCTGAAGGACCTCGCACAGGTCTCGGTCCTTCTCGCGGCCTTCGTCCGGAGCGTCCATGGCGGGGAACAGTTCAAGGTGGCGCTCTGACCGCCACGGGGCCGTCCTGGGCGGATTCGCGCAGGTGCCGCGCCGCGAATCCCGTCAAAAGCGTTGCCCCACCGGAAACGGTTCGCCTAGACTTACCTCTCACCCAAATTCATCTCGATTACTATGAGTGACTCCTACGTTCCCCTGATCAGCTCCGGCCTCGCCGGCCCGCTCGGCATCCTCCACCTTCCCCGCCTCTGGCAGAAGGTCTCCCTCGAGAGCCGCGGCAAGCTCGCCCCCGGCTATCCTGGCATCGGCCAGGGCTATGACATGATGGTCATCGGCGCCCTCGGCCTGAAGGCCGAGTCCGTCAAGGCCTTCATCACCGAGCAGAAGCCCACCTATCCCCAGTTCGAGGCCTGGATCAAGCAGCAGCCCGGCGTCAACCTCACCAAGGGCAACATCCACAAGCTCAACGTCTCCATCGCCGGCTACATCCATGCCGACGAGACCCGGAAGGGCATCCTCTCCGCCAACGGTCTCCCGGACGACGGAAGCGTGCTTCCCGACGCCATCAACCTGAACAACCTCGACGACTGGTTCGAGTTCCATCAGGCGGTGCTCAAGTAACCCGGGACACCCCTGTGAATCGCAAGGCCGGCACTTTGGCGCCGGCCTTTTTGTTTTCCTCGGAACGGTTGCCGACACCGACTTCCGCGATACCCTGATCTTCCATGCCAAAAGCCATCACTCTCGCGCTCAAGGTCGGTGACCGTGCCCCTGATTTCGAGGCGCTCACAACGGACGGCACCCAGGTCCGGCTTCGCGACGCCAAGGGGAAGCCGGTCGTCCTGTTCTTCTATCCCAAGGACGACACCCCGGGTTGCACCAAAGAGGCCTGCGGGTTCCGCGACCTCCATGGGGACTTCAGGAAGAAGGGGGCTTTCGTCTGGGGTGTCAGTGTCGACCCCGTTACCGCCCACCAGAAGTTCACCACCAAGTTCCAGCTCCCCTTCCCGCTGATCGCCGACACCGACAAGGACATCGTCACAGCCTACGGGGTCTGGGGTGAGAAGGTCTTCATGGGCCGCAAGTACATGGGCACGAACCGAGTCACCTTCCTGATCGGAGCCGACGGAAGGATTCAGCACATCTGGACCACCGTGAAACCCGAGGCCCACCCGGCCGAGGTCCTTGCGGTTCTGTGACCCCTATCCATCGATTTCCTGAAGTGCTTTGACTCGCAGCAGTGGCTGCTCCTAGCCTTCGGCCGCACTATTAACGTTCAACCAGTCATTACACCATGCCCATCCCTGTTGGCTCCAAAGCCCCTGACTTCGTCCTCAAACAAAAGACCGCCGCCGGACTCGAGGACATCAAGCTCTCCGACAACTTCGGCAACAAGAACACGGTCCTCTTCTTCTTTCCACTCGCCTTCACCGGGGTCTGCACCGAGGAGTTGTGCGACATCACCGCCGGTCTCGGCGCCTACCACTCGCTGAACGCCGACGTCATCGGCATCAGCGTGGACAGCCCCTTCGCACAGGAGAGCTGGGCGACCCAGAGCAAGATCGGCATCCGCCTCGGCAGCGATCTTAACAAGACCACCACGAAGGCCTACGACGTGGTGTTCCCGAACCTTGCCGGGATCGGAGACACCTCGGCTCGCGCGGCGTTCGTTGTCGACAAGAACGGGGTTGTCCAATATTCTGAGCAGACGGCCACACCCAAGGACCTACCCAACTTCGAGGCGGTCAAGGCGGCCCTGGCGAAGCTCGGCTGAACCGTCCTTTCTCCCTCAACCCCGTAGGCCCCAAGGGCCGCGGGGTTTTTTGTTCCCAGGATCCCAAGCGGAGGAAGTGCTGGCCCTTCGTTCCCGCGACTCCCGGGAACGGCTGGTGATCGACCACAGTTTTCGCTCCCAAAACCGACCGATCACCGCTCTGATCTCTCAACCATGTCCGAATCCCATCAACCCACGGAGTTCAAGATCTGGGCGGCCGACGATGTCGTCTACGGCCCTGTCCCCCTCGCCACCGTGGAACAGTGGGTGCGGGAGGAGCGGGTTGTGGCCACGACCTGGGTGCATCTCGGCGGGAAGGACCAATGGATCAAGGCCGGGGAAGTGGCGGAGCTGGACGACGCTTTCGCCGGCCGTTCGACCGCCACCGGTGCCGCGGATGGGGTGACCCCGCTGGTGATGGGTCTCCGGCCGGGAATGCTGCGACGCGTCCGCGCTCTCTCGGGCATGAACGACCAGCAGCTCGGCCGTTTCGTGCAGATCATGGAGATCGTCAAGGCCGACGCCTACAAGGTCATCGTCCACCAGGGCGCTCCCGGTGATGCGATGTACGCGGTCCTCGACGGCGAGGTCCGCGCCCGCATCATCGCAGGCGGCAAGGAGACAGAGCTCGCGCGCTTCGGTCCCGGCGACATCTTCGGCGAGATGGCTCTTTTCGATGGGGGGCCGCGCTCGGCGGACGTGGTCGCAAACTCCTCCTCAACCCTGCTCCGGATCACCGCCAACCGGTTCGAGAAACTCTGTAAGGAACAGGCCGAACTCGCCACGCCGCTCCTGTTCGAGCTTGCCAAGACCCTTGGCAAACGGATCCGGGCCGACGTGAAGAAGATCGCCGACGTCTACCAGATGGCCCGTGCCGGACATCTCGACTGAGATGCCCTCCTCCAGACACCCGTCCCAGCCCATCGCTCTGACCCTCGCCGGATCCGACTCCGGTGGCGGTGCCGGACTCCAGGCCGACCTCAAAACCTTCGCCGCCATCGGAGCCTTCGGCACCTCGGCCGTCACCTGCCTCACCGCCCAAAATCCCAAAGGGGTCTCAGCGGTGCAGGCCGTTACCCCCGCCTTCCTGCAGGAACAGATCCGGGCCGTGTTCTCGGAGCTTCGACCCGCCGCCTGCAAGACGGGCATGCTCCACAGCGACTCCCTGATCCGGGCGATCAAGGAGGTCTGGCCCACGACGAAGGCCCCGCCACTCGTGGTCGATCCCGTCATGGTCGCCACCAGCGGCGCCCAACTGCTGAAGCCGTCCGCCATCCGAACCCTAACCCGCGAGCTATTTCCCCTGGCGACCCTCATCACGCCAAACCTCGACGAGGCGGTCCTGCTCCTCGGGCACCCCATCCGATCCCTCGACGAACTGCAGGCTGCCGCGGTGGAACTCCACCTGAGATTCGGCTGCGCGGTGCTGCTCAAGGGGGGACACCTCCGACGCAGCCCCAAGGCCTCGGATGTGTTCATCGGCAGCCGTCAGCAGGTGATCCTCTCGGCACCGTTTGTCCGAGGAGTCTCCACCCACGGCACCGGCTGCACCTATTCCGCCGCGATCACAGCCTACCTCGCGCTGGGTCTCGGCCTCGAAGAGGCCGTGGGAATGGCGAAGCAGCACATCACGGCCGCCATCTCACAGAGCGTCCGGGTGGGACGACACTCGGCACTGAATCCCTTCTGGAGCTGAACGCTCGCAGAAGGCAGCCCCCGCACGGGGCGCCCACCGGAGGGACTGGCCGGTCAGGCCGGGATCTCGTCGGCCCGGAAGAACCGACGAACCTCAATCTCGGCGCTCTCGTTCGAATCCGAGGCATGGGCGATATTGTGCATGCCGTCGGTGCCGAGATCGCCACGGAGGGTGCCCTTGGGGGCCTTGCGGGAATCCGTCGGACCCAGCAGCTCACGAACCTTGGCCACGGCGTTGTCGCCGGATAGAATCGCTGCCAAGACGGGCTGAGACATCATAAAGGACAGGATCTCGGGGAAGAACGGGCGGTCCCTGAGATGAGAGTAGTGCTCGGCCAGCAGCTCCGGGGTCAGGCGCATCATCTTGGCGGCCTGGATGCGGAGGCCGGCGCGCTCGAATCGGGACAGGACCTCACCAGACAGGTTGCGTTCGACGCAGTCGGGCTTGCAGAGGATCAGTGTACGTTCCATGGGGATGCGAGTTCTGCCGGAACGAGGGCGGAGGGTAAAGGCTGATTCCTGCGTGCGGCGGCCTCGTGAATCCCAAGCCTTCCCCATCCGGCCGGTTTCATGGTGCACTTCCTCGCAGCTGCCCTATGTCTGACACCCCGGATCCCACTACCGACGGATTCCTCCTCATGGCGCAGTCGATTCCAACGCCGTGGATCAGCATGGACCTCCTCACGGAGGCTCTCCTTGCGGTCGGCGCCTGCCTGCTGCTGCTTCTGAGCCTTCCCGGTGGATCCCGGATGCGCGCCCGCTGGCCGGTCCTGCTGCTCGTCATGGCGCCCCTTCCCTCGATGGTGTTGCTGCTCTTCCCGAATTTCGACGGCGCGGTCGCTACAGCCAGGCTCCTCTCGCGATTCTTGATCCTCGCATCGCTGTTCCAGTCCGTCCTTCTCCTCGCCACGGCCTGCCTCTGGGAGCGGTTCCGAAAGCCCCTGCCCACGATCGTCATCGACATCCTCCGCTGGATCACGGTCGTCTTCGCCTTCATCACCATCCTGCACGAGGGCGGGATCAATGCGCAGAACCTGTTCACCGGTTCAGCCGTAGTCACGGCCGCGCTCGGATTTGCGCTCAAGGACACGCTAGGCAACGTCTTTGCCGGCCTCGCCATCCACGCGGAAAACCCCTTTGAGGTCGGCGACTGGATCCAGTACGACGCCAATCCCGCCCACATCGGCCGGGTCATCGAGGTCAACTGGCGGGCCACCAAGGTCCTCACCCTCGACGAGGCCTATGTCATCATTCCGAATGGCCAACTCGCACAGGCGTCCATCCGCAACTTCACGAAGCCCGATCCCTGGTCCCGACGGTCGCTCTTCGTCATTGCCCCCTACGGCGTCCCGACCGAACGGGTCCAGTCCATCATCCTCGATGCCATCCGGGGGAGCTTTGGCGTCCTCGACCATCCGGCCCCATCCGTGGTGACCAACGACTTCAAGGACCGCGGCATCGAGTACTGGGTCCGGTTCTTCACGAGGGATTTCGACAAGCGCGACCGGGTGGACGGCATAGCGCGCGACCGGATCTGGTATGCATTCTCCCGGAACGCCATCGAGATGCCGGTAGCGACTCATGCGGTTCGTCTCACCCAGATGCCACCGCCTCAGGTCGATTCGATCGAGAAGGTGATAGACCGCCGCATCGCACGGCTCGGCACGATCGGTCTGCTAAGCGTCTTTCAGGAGGGCGAGCTCCAGCGCATCGCCAGTGAAGGCGTCGAACGGTTGTTTGGTGTGGGCGAACCCGTCGTCCGACAGGGTGCCTCGGGCGAGAGCTTGTTCGTGCTGCTCGAGGGACGCGTGGAGGTCACTGCCCGGAACGGCAACGGTCCACCCACCCGCCTCGCAACCCTCAACCCAGGGGACTACTTCGGGGAGATGTCCCTCCTGACCGGTGCGCCCCGGTCAGCAACCGTGACGGCGCTCGAGGAGACACAGGTGCTGGAGATCTCGAAGGACTCGTTGGGCCGGATCATGGCCCTGCGCCCCGAACTCGCGACCATCCTCAGCCAGGTACTCGGGGGCCGGATGGCCGAGCGCGATGCCGTGTTCGCCAGCGCCAGACAGGAATCGAGAGGGTCCGGCGATCTGCTGGGCAGGATCCGACAATTCTTCGCTCTGTAAAGGTTGCAGACCCGGCGGCCACCCGCCCATGAAACTGAATCGTCGTGAGGGGACCCTGCTGACGGTCCTCGTCCTTGTCTGGGCCCTGTCCCCGCTGCTCCTCCATTTCCTTCTACCCCAATACGCGGACCACACCGGCGCCGTCATGGGGGTCGACCTGCTGGTGGCTAGCATCGCGTTGGTCGCCCTGCTCAGGAGTTTGGCCAGGCGCCTCGATGGCGAATGCCGGGAACGTCTCGCCTCCCTGGGATTCCAGGTCGTGGACCTCAGACACGAACTCATCCCCGACTGGATTCCGGCGGAGCATCGGGACCGTCCCCGGCTGGTGTTCGATGGATTCCAATCGCCCGGTAATACCCAGGGACGATCCGGAGACGAGCGCGTCCAGGAAGGTCTGCGAACCTCCCTGTTCGGATACCTCTGCGGACGGGAACGACGCAGGAAGGCCTACATCGTGATGCGGATCGAGAGTCCGCTCTGGATATGGCCTGAGTTCGCCTGTGCGGTCGGATCGCGGTGGTCGGGAATCCATCCGATCGAGGGCTGGGAGCGGATGCGGTTCGAGGAGGATCCCGCGTTCTCGAAGGACGCCTGGCTCCAGGCCCCCCAACCCGACCGAATCCATCCGCTCTTCACCCCGGAGCTCTGGGGCCTTGTCCTGGACCATCCAAGGTTCCGCGTCTTCGCCTCGGACCGGGTATAGATGGTCTACAGCGACACCTTCCGGCTGATCCCGGGCGAGGCCGAAGCGTTTCTCGAACAGGCAGGCCAGCTGGCAACCCGATGGACCCACGCGTTGGAGCGCGTCCGACACGGCATTTGATAAACTCGTGGCGGAGGCAGGAAGACCGATGCCGAGAGGCGGCGACGCGAAAGGAAAGTGTGGAGTCGAACGTTGAGAGTTATACGCCGAACCCCTTTAATGGACTCGCTTCCTCTCCCCGCCCATGAACTCCCATCGCCTCAACCGTCGACGATTCCTCGGCACCTCGGGCCGCATGACCGCCGCCCTTGCCACGGGAACCGGATGGCTCGCCTCATGGGCCGCCCAGGCCCAGGGTGCAAACAACAAGGTCGTCCTCGCCCTCATCGGTGCCGGCGGACGGGCCGCTGCCCACGCGTCCGGGATGTCCAAGCTGCCAGGCGTCGAGTTCAAGTACGTCTGTGATGTCTGGACCGAGCGTGGCGGCGGAATCGTCAATGAACTTGCCGCCACCCAGGGCCGTGCCCCGCGCCGGATCAGCAACATGCGCGTCGCCTTCGAGGATCCCGACGTCAACGCCGTTGTCATCGCCACACCCGAGCATTGGCATGCCCTGGCCACCGTCTGGGCCTGCCAGGCCGGCAAGGATGTCTACGTCGAGAAGAACCCCTCCATGAGCGTCTGGGAGGGACGCAAAATGATCGAGGCCGCTCGGAAATACGGACGCATCGTCCAGGTCGGATTCCAGAACCGGAGCGGTCCGTACGCCGCCACCGCCCGCGACTACATCGCCAGCGGCAAGCTGGGTCGGATCGTCCACGTGAAGGTCTACAACCTCCTCGACGGCGCCCGCTGGGAACCCGTGCCCGATGCCCCGGCCCCCGCGGGGCTCGACTGGGATGCCTGGCTCGGTCCCGCACCCGAGGTGCCCTACAATCCCGGACGCCACCGGGATTGGCATCCCTACTGGGCCTACAAGGGCGGTACCCTGGCCGACGACGCCAGCCACCAGCTCGACCTCGCCCGCATGGCCCTCGGTGATCCGGGACACCCAAAATCGGTCCTGTGCGTCGGCGGCAATCACGCGTTCCAGTCCCAACGCGAGGTTCCCGAGTTCCAATGCATCACCTACGACTACGGGGACTTCACCATGACCTGCGAGAGTGGCAACGCCACGGGATACATGCGGAAGTTCCCGGGTGAGGTGCGCTACGGCGACAAATGGCCGCACTGGCCAACCTCCGCGACCCGGATCGAGATCTACGGCACGAAGGCCCTGATGTACCTGGGTCGCCATGGCTGTGGCTGGCAGGTGGTGGTCGAGGGCGGGAAGATCCTCGACCAGGACAAGGGCTACTTTCCCGACAAGTGGCACCAGCCGAACTTCATCGACTGCGTGCGCTCCCGGAAGGAGCCCAACGCGGAGATCGCCAAGGCCCACCCCAGCGCGTGTCTCGTCCACCTCGCCAACACCTCCTACCGTGTCGGGAAGCGCCAGCTGGATTTCGACGCCACGACCGAACGCTTCACCAACAGCGGGGACGCCAATGCCCTGCTGAGGCCGGCCTATCGGAAGCAGTACCGCATCCCGGAGGTCGTGTGAGTCGGAGAGGGATTCTGAACGCCCGGAGGCCGCTGGGATTTGCCGGGCTATGCCCAACCAGGCCTCACCCGTCCCCCAACCCAACCCCGCTTCACCAGGTGGGTGCCGCAATGCTCTGTGGCACTTGGGTGTTCACGACGCCCACACTCCCCAGGCTCAAATCGCTCCCAGGCCCGGGCACCTCTCCAAATCCCGAAACCTCACCACTCCCCTATGGATGCTCCGCACCCAGTGATGTAGGGCACTGCATCACCCACCCAGTTTCCATCCACTGAGTCGTGCTCCCAATCCTTCGCCTCCTCTTCGCCCTGTCCGGCGCCGCCGGACTCGGACTCCAGCTCGGCTGGACCCGGATGCTGTCGCTGGGGCTCGGACAGGAGATCCCCGCGACCTTCGGGGTGTTGACCACCTTCTTCGCCGGCCTTGCCGGCGGGGCCTGGTGGTGGCGTCGACAACGGAACAACGCCCGGGCCCAGGCCCTGCGCTGCGCCGGACTTGAAGGTCTGATCGGTTGCTGGGCCCTGCTCACGAACTGGCTCCTCCCTGTTGCAACCGAGGCCTCCTGGCGTGCCCTGGGCCCGGCACCGTCGCAGGCCCTCCACTGGCTTGCCTGTTTTCTCCTGCCGGGACTGACCCTCCTGCCGGCCACGCTCGCCATGGGAGCGACCCTCCCGGCCATCGAACACCTCACCTCCCAGCTCCACCGCACAAACCCCCACCGCCAGCTCGGACCAGTGTACGCCGCCAACACCTTCGGCGCCGTCCTGGGGGTGGCGATCGCTATCCTCTGGATCCAACCCGCCCTCGGCCTGCCCAACTCCGTGACGTTCTTCGCGGGGCTCAACCTCCTCTGCACACTCGTCCTCGCGGCCATTGGTTTCCGGTGTAGGTCCGAGGAAACCCCTGCGCAGCCCGCCCGGACCCCGCAGTCGGCATCGACCTCCCACAGGGCTATTCCGACTCCCAGTGCCGGCAATCCCATTCCTCGGCTCGGACTCCTGCTCTGGGCAACGGGTCTTCTCGGGATCGGATACGAACTCCTGGCCACCCGCCTGCTGAGCCAGGTGTTGGAGGACACCGTCTTCACCTACGCCGCAATTCTGTCCGTGTATCTGATCGGCACCGCCTTGGGCGCTGCACTGCAGAACCGGCTCGCGCCGGACCCAGGCCGGGCCGTGCCGCGGTGGCTGATCGCCCTGGCGACCTCGGTGGCCCTCGCCGGCTGGACCTTCCCCGTCACCGGCGCCCTGAGCGGACTGCTGCGTGGTTGGATCGGGGACGGAACCCTCGCGTCAATCGCCTCCGAGTTCGGCGTGGCCCTCTCCGTCATGGCCCTGCCCTCGGTTGTCATGGGACTCCTCTTCAGCACCCTCGCCACCGCAGCGCGGGGCTCCCCTATGGGACTGGCTCGCGGTGTGGCTTGGAATCTCATCGGCGCAGCCCTCGCCCCGGTCGTGGTCGGACTCGGCCTCCTGCCCGCCCTCGGATCCCGCTGGACGCTGATCCTGCTCGGGACCGTCTACCTCGCCCTACTCGAACTTCTCCGACTGCCCCGCCCCCATTGGATCGGAGTGATCGGAGTTGCCGCAGCCCTGTTCGTCCTTCCCCGGAATCTGCACCTGCAACAGACGCCTCCCGGCAGCCAGATCCTCCACCTCGTGGAAGGGCCGTCCGACACCGTCACGGTGGTGCGGCAGCCCGACAGCAACCGGATCCTCCGCACCAACAACCGGTTCACCATGGGCGGTACCGCCTCCACGATCGCAGAGCGTCGGCACGGCCATCTGCCCCTGCTGTTCCATCCCAGTCCGCGCCATGCCCTGTTTCTCGGGGTGGGTACCGGGATTTCGTTCGCCTCGCTCGGAACGCATCCCGGACTGACCGCCGACGGGGTTGAACTCGTCCCGGAGGTCGCCGCGCTCCAATCCGCATTCGCACCCCAGAACGACCATGGTCCCCAGCTCCGGCTCCATGTCGCCGACGCCCGACGGTTCGTGCGGGGGTCGGTCGGACGCCACGATGTCATCATCGCCGACCTGTTCCACCCGGCGCGCGACGGTGCAGCGGGGCTCTACACCCGGGAGCACTTCACCGCCATCCGTGGGCGCCTTGCCGAGGGTGGGCTCTTCTAAAAGTGGCTGCCGCTCTTCCAGCTCGACCTGCCCACGCTGCGCACCATCACCGCCACATTCCTGTCGGTCTTTCCCGATGCCAACGGACTGCTGCTGCGCTTCAATGCCGACACCCCCGTGCTGGGACTGGTCGGCGGCACAGGGCCCCTCCAGCTGGATCCCGCGCTGCTCGAACGACGGATCACCGATCCCCGTCTCCGGGAGGCGCTCAAGCCGGTCGCGCTGGGGGACGTCTTACCGATCGCGGGATGTTGGTTCGCCGACGCCGCCTGGCTTCGCGATCTGGCAGGGGAGGCAAGGATCAACACCGACACACACCCGATCGTGCTCTTCGAGGCTCCTCGGACCCTGACGCGCTTCCCGGTACCGGGACATCGACTGCTCGGCCAGCTTCTGGATCGGCCGCGTCCGGTGCCCTCGACCCTGTTCACCGGGATCTCTCCGGAATGGCGGAGACGGTTCGACGACTACCTGTCGGCGCGGGATGCCTACCTGTGCGGGGTCATCGCCGAGGTGGATGGGGATGCGACGCAGGCGGAACAGGGATTCTGGGAGAGTCTTCGCCGGAGCCGGGACTTCACCAGCGGATACGCACAACTGGTCTCCCGTGCCTCCGCACAGGCCCGGACGGATCCCGAGAAGGCCCGACGCATCCTCGACGACCTGACCACCGCCCGACCCGATCTCAAGGTCGCTGCCGAACTCCGTGGGCGTCTAGGCCTTTGAGGGGAGCCTCAGGCCAGGCCTATCGGGTGGGTGCTGCAGGGCTCTGTGGCACAGGGGCGTCCACAGCGCCTACCCCACGCCCAAGCCACTCCCAGGCCCCGGCTCCTCTCCGAATCCCAGGCCCTCGCCACCCCACTTGTGGGTGCTCCGCACCCAGTGATGCAGGGCACTGCATCACCCACCCAACCCCACTCCCCGCAAGCCGCGTCTGTTGACACCTCTCCGTGCCCACCCTGACACTCTCGGACATTGCCCTAGCCTTCATGGCGCCCATGCCTTCCGCCTCTATGCTTCGTCTGCTCTTGGCCCTGTGCTCGGTGCTCAGTGCGCTCCGCGCCCTGTCCTCCACCCAGGACCGGGTCGATTTCAACCGGGACGTCCGCCCGCTGCTCGCCGACTATTGCTACCAGTGTCACGGACCCGACCAGGCTAAGCGCAAGGGTGGCCTGCGACTCGATCAATCGGAAGGGGCCCGCGCGCGCCTCGACTCGGGACACCACGCCATCGTACCTGGAAAGCCCACCGACTCCCGACTGCTCGCCGTCGTGACCAGCACGGATGCCGAAGAACAGATGCCCCCAGCCAAGACCGGCAAGCGCCTCAACCCGGCCCAGGTCGAACTCCTTACCCGCTGGATCCGTGAGGGTGCCGAATGGAAGGCCCATTGGGCGTACATCACCCCCGAGAAACCCGCAGCTCCCGAGGTTCGGAACCCTGACTGGCCCCGCAATGCCATCGACCATTTCCTCCTCGCCAGGATCGAGAAGGAGGGGCTCCAGCCCTCGCCTGAGGCCGATCGACGCACCCTTGCCCGAAGGGTCACGCTCGATCTCACCGGCCTGCCTCCCACCGTCGAGGAGGTGGATGCCTTCCTCGCCGACTCCAGCAGTGATGCCTTCGAGAAGCTCGTCGACCGCCTTCTGACCACGGAGGCCTACGGCGAACGGATGGCGGTCCCCTGGCTGGATCTCGCTCGGTTCGCAGACAGCGACGGCTACCACGCCGACGCCCCCCGCTCGATGTGGCAGTACCGCGACTGGGTCATCCAGGCCTTCGTCCGCAACCTGCCGTTCGACCAGTTCCTCACCGAGCAGCTCGCCGGCGACCTGCTCCCCGGGGCAACACTGGAGCAACGCATCGCCACCGCCTTCAACCGCAACGGCATGTCCAGCACCGAGGGTGGAGCCGATCCCGACGAATACCTCAACAAGTACGTCACCGACCGGGTGAACACCTTCGGCACCGTCTTCCTCGGGTCCTCCATCCAGTGTGCGGAATGCCACAACCACAAATATGACCCCTTCACCCAGCGCGAGTACTACCAGCTCTACGACTTCTTCAACCGGATCGATGAGAAGGGACTCGACAGCGATCCGGCACCTCCCTTCGTGAAGGTCCCGACCCAGGCCCAGGCCCGCGAGCTGCAGACCACCAAGACCCAGGCCCAGGAACTCGCCAACCGACACCAGAAGGCGCTCGACGTCACCCGATCCGACTGGGACTCGGTCCAGGCTGCCTGGGAGGCGGAGATCCTAAGGGGCACCGGATCGCCCGAAGGGCTCACCCTCGGTCCCTGGAGCCAGGCGGGACCGTTCGTGGAGACCGATCCCGCTGTCCCCTTCGCCAAGGAGTACGGTCCCGAGAAGGCCATCAAGGCCGATGGCACATTCCAGGACGGACGGATCACGTGGCAGTCCCGGACGAACTGGAAAGAGGGAGTGGTCCAAGGCCTCGACACCGCCATCGGGGCGACCTACCTGCACCGGACCCTCACCGCCCAAACCACGCGCACCCAACCCCTCTTCTTCGGCAGCGACGACGGCATCCGGGTCTGGCTCAACGGCAAGGAGCTGCTGTCCAAGGACCTCAGCCGTTCGGTCGGTCCCAATCAGGACGAGGTCCAGGCCCCGCTCCTCGCCGGTGAGAACCCTCTCGTGGTCAAGATCGTCAACAAGGGTGGCGCCTGCGGGATGTACTTCGCTGCCGATCGGGACGCCGGTGATCCGAAGTTCCTCGCGATGCGGGAGATCGCCCGGTTGCCCGTGTCCAAACGCACCCCGGAACAGGTTGCGGACCTGCGCCACTATTTCCGGGAGTCACACCTCCCCGAGGTGAAGACCCTTGGCACGGAGCTGGCTGCAGCCCGCAAGCGGCAGACGGATGCCGAGGCGGTGATTCCCACACTCCGCATCATGGAAGACATGGCCAAGCCCCGGGCCAGCCACATCCGGGTGCGCGGCGACTACCGGGCCAAGGGGGACGTCGTCAGCGCCGATGTACCGACCAGCTGCCTTCCTCGCGCCCGCTACATCGGATCGACGAATCGTCTCGACCTCGCCCGGTGGGTCGTCGATCCCGCCAATCCCCTGACGTCGCGCGTGGCGGTGAACCGGTTCTGGGGCCTGTTCTTCCCCAACCCCCTCGTGAAGACCGCCAACGAGTTTGGCACCAACGGGGAGCCCCCGTCGCATCCGGACCTGCTCGACTGGCTGGCCCGACAATTTATCGACGACCACTGGGACGTGAAGATCTTCCTCAAGCGGATCGTCACGAGCGCCACCTACCGCCAGTCGTCCCACGTCAACGCCGCCCGCCTCGCCCGGGATCCCGACAACCGGCTCCTTGCCCGAGGACCCCGGTTCCGGATGTCGGCCGAGATGCTCCGCGACAATGCCCTCGCGGTCAGCGGACTCCTCGTCCGACGCATCGGAGGCCCCAGTGTGCGGCCCTACCAGCCGCCCGGGCTCTGGGAGGAGAAGATGTTCGCCGGGAACAAATACGAGGTCGGCCAGGGCGAGGAACTCTTCCGCCGCAGCCTGTACACCCTCTGGAAACGCACGGTGCCAAACCCGACACTCCAGACGTTCGACGCCCCCGACCGCGCGCTGTGCACGGTCCAGCGTCAGGCCACGTGCACCCCGCTCCAGGCCTTCGTCACGATGAACGACGTCACCTACCTTGAGGCCTCCCGGGTGTTCGCCGAACGGATCCTCCGCGAGTCACCCGAGACCACGCCTCGCTCCCGCATCGACCGCGCCTTCCAGACCGCCCTGGCACGACCCGCCACCGAACGCGAACAGGACGCGATGGGACGGCTCGTGACCGACCTGGGCACCCTGTACGCCAACAACCCCAAGGCGTCCGAGGACCTGGCCCGGGTCGGACAGAGCCCCAGTTCAACCCAGATTCCTCCAAACGAACTGGCCGTCTGGACCGGCTTCGCCAGCGTGATCCTCAACCTCGATGAATGCGTGACCCGCGAGTGACCATGAACCCGCACGACACCCTCTCCCAGCTGCTGACCCGCCGTCATTTCTTTGGACGCACCGCCAAGGGCATCGGCTCGGCCGCACTCGCCTCGCTGCTCCAGCCCGCGGCCACCGCGCTCGGATCGACCGACACCCCGGCCGGCTTGGCGCCGGTCCTGCACCGTCGTCCCAAAGCCAAGCGGGTCATCTACCTCTTCCAGTCGGGCGCCCCATCACATCTCGACCTCTTCGATCCGAAGCCCCGACTCATCCAGATGAACGGCAAACCCATGCCGGAGAGCCTCACCAAGGGCCAGCGCATCGCCCAGCTCATGGGACAACCCCTCAACTGTGTCGGTAGCAAATTCCAGTTCGATCGCCACGGCCAGTGCGGCACCGAGATCTCCGATCTGCTGCCCCACATCGGCTCCGTCGCCGATGAGTTCACCCTGATCCGCTCGATGCACACCGAGGCGATCAACCACGATCCCGGGGTCACCTTGATGCAGACCGGTCATCAACAGGCCGGACGTCCGGCCATGGGCTCCTGGATCTCCTACGGCCTCGGCAGCGAGAACGACCAGCTCCCCGCATTTGTTGTATTGGCATCCGGGTTCGGTCAGGACCAGCCCCTGCTCACGCGCTACTGGGGCAGCGGGTTCCTCCCGAGCAGCCATCAGGGCGTCGAGTTCCGCTCCAGTGGCGAACCCATCCTCTTCGTCAACAACCCGCAGGGGATAACGCCGGAGATCCGCCGGCGTCTCATCGACGGCACCCGGGATCTCAACAACGAGCACCTGCGCACCGTCGGGGATCCGGAGATCGCCACCCGGATCGCCTCGTTCGAGATGGCGTTCCGCATGCAGTCGAGCGTCCCGGAACTGACCGACATCTCCAGGGAACCGCGCTCGATTCTTGAGATGTATGGGGCCGAGCCCGGCAAACCGTCCTTCGCGAACAATTGTCTCCTTGCACGCCGCCTCGCCGAACGGGGTGTCCGGTTCATCCAGCTCTACCACCGGGGTTGGGATCACCACAACAACCTGCCGGCCGACATCGCCAAGACCGCCAAGGCCGTCGACCAACCGTCGGCCGCGCTGATCCGGGATCTCAAGCAGCGGGGACTGCTCGAGGATACGCTTGTGATCTGGGGTGGTGAGTTCGGTCGCACACCGATGAACCAGGGGGACATGGCGAACGGCAACTACGGCCGGGACCATCACATGAAGGCGTTCTCCCTCTGGATGGCCGGCGGCGGCGTGCGCGGTGGAATGACCTACGGGACAACCGACGACTTCGGCTACAACACTGCCGAAAACCCCGTCCACGTAAACGACTTCCAGGCGACCCTGTTGCATCTGCTGGGGATCGAACACACGCGCTTCACCTACCGGTTCCAGGGCCGCGACTACCGGCTCACCGACATCGGCGGCGAGGTAATCCATCCGATCCTCGCCTGACTCACGCGGAGGTGCGGAGCAATCGGGACTCACAGGGGGACGCGGAGATGCGGAAAAAAGTGGAGGTGGTGGAAGACGACGCAGACCAGGACCTGAATAGGACCCAAACCGTGTTGGACTGATGGAGGGTTCACGGTTTCAACACACAGGCTCGGTGACCGCATCCAGGAACTCCTGGTGCTCTCCTCTTTCCCATTTCTCTATCCGTCCTCCGCGCCCCCGAGTCTCCGCGTGCTCCTCTCCTGCTCTCCGCGTGAGTCCCCGCTTTCCCCCTTCTGTCTTCCACACGCTCCGGGCAGTCTTGGTCGCATCACCATGCACCGACTGCTGCCGTTGTTCCTCGGGTTCGCCTGTCTCCTCACCGCCCTGCCCGTCCGGGCCGCACTGCCGGCCACTGGGCTCTTCTCCAGGACCAATCTCGTGGCCTGGTGCATCGTGCCGTTCGACTCCCGGAAGCGTGGCCCGGAGGAGCGTGCCGCCATGCTCGAACGCCTCGGCATCCGCCGACTCGCCTACGACTGGCGCTCGGAACACATCCCAACCTTCGACGCAGAGGTCGCCGCACTCCAGAAGCGGCACATCGACCTCGTCGCCTGGTGGTTCCCGGCCGGACTGAACGATGAGGCCAAGGCCATCCTAGCCTGTATCGAACGCCACAAGCTCCATCCCCAGCTCTGGATCACCTTGGGCACGGAGCCGGAGTCCGATCCCGTCCGCCTCCGGACCAAGATCCAAGACGCCGCCACGACCCTCGGCCCCGTCTGCGCCGCCGCCGCACGGCTCGGGTGCACCGTCGGCCTGTATAACCACCTCGGCTGGTTCGGCGAACCCACCCACCAGGTCGCCGTGCTCCATGCACTGCGGGCGGCCAGCCACACCAACGTTGGCTCTGTCTACAACTTCCACCACGGACACGGACACATCAACACCTTCGCCTCCGAACTCCAGACGCTGAAGCCCCATCTGCTGGCAGTGAACCTCAACGGCATGACCTGGGAGGGCGACCAGGCCGGAAAGAAGATCATCTCGCTTGGCGAGGGCGAGGAGGAGCTCCGCATGATGCAGATCCTCCAGTCCAGCGGCTGGCGAGGGCCTGTCGGAATCCTCGGTCACACCGACGAGGACGCCGAGGTCAAGTTGCTCAAGGAACTTGCCGGACTCGAGAAGCTCGCCTCCCGGCTCCACGAGACCTCGGATGCGCCCCCGAAGCGCACGTCCCGAAAACAACCCGCCTCCACCCAGAAGCCCTCCCAACTGCCCACACCCGGTGCCGCGGTCGTGGACGTCGACGGTGGACCGGCCCTCGACTCCCGGGTCCTCGGCGTCCGGGTCGACGGCGACCCAGCGTTCCGGCAGCCGCGTCTACTCGCCACGGTGCGGGCACGACTCGACCGTCCCAACACCTGGAACATCCTGCTCGCGAGCGAGGCAAAATCATCCCCCACCCACTGGGAACTCTACACCTACGCCGGCACCGGGGATCTCAGCTTCTACGCCCCTGGATTAACACCTGACACCCTGCGTTCCGGAGTCAACCTGTGCGACGGGCAGTGGCACATCGCCCAGGTCGACATCCAGAAAGACCATGTGCGCCTGCTGGTCGATGGCCGGGAGGTGCTGCGTCAGGGCGTCGAGCGACGGGTGGTTGCGGATGGCCAGAGCACCCAGCTTGGGATCGGACGCCTTGTGGAAGGCGGCCTCGGGTGTGACGGCCAGATCCAGCGGGTGGGCCTCCAGTCATCCGGTCCCGGGCCGGCCTGGTCCCGAACGCTGAACCCCTGGGCCACGCTGCCGAAGGATCAACGTCGCGAGGCCCTCGCGCTCGCCGCCGCACCGCAGAATCCCGCCACCGGAGGCACACAAGGCGCCGTGCCGACGTCCCGGTCCTCTGGGGAACCCACCGCCTCAGGACGGGAACCCGCCTCGCAGGTCGAGAAGGATTGGGCCGACAACCGCTGGCAGGACACCGACATCGGTCCGTTCCTCGCCTCCAATCTCGGACTGTCCGACGGATCCACCCTCGCCAAGGGCCTGACGGTGAAGGTGGGCCCCAAGGATGGCGGGGCAATGGCCTACGACACCGAAACGGGCGCGCTCCGGGCCGCGTGGACGGGAGGGTTTCTGAAGTTCGACCCGATGCGCTTCGGCCTGATCGGCGCCCTTCGTCCGGCCCAGCCGGAGCGGTTCACGGCGATCGGACCCGGTCCCCAATCACAGGGATCCTATCGCTTCCACGGAATCCATCGGGGCGAGGCGGGGACGGTCCTCGACTACGAGGTCGATGGGGTGCGGATCCTGGAGCATCCCGAGTTGCGGAATTCGCGGGCCGGACCTGTCTTTGTCCGAACCCTCCGGGTCGCTCCCCACGATCGGAGTCTCTCCTTCATGGCATCGGGACACCTCAAGGGAACCAACGTGTCCTTGCAGAGCTTCAGCGACGTTCGGGAACAGGTCGGCACCAATCCGTCCCAGGTGGACTGGCTTCTCGCCCAGATGGAGGACGGGAGCACGGCCTCTGCCGCGGGTGTGGTGGGGGCGATGAAGATCGGCGGGGCCACAATCGATCGCATCTCCAATGGCGTGCGGTTGCAGGTGACCCTCGCGCCAGAAACCCGGCCCGTCGTGTTTTCGGTCCTCCTATGGGGAGGTTCGAAGGATCAGACCAACGCGTTCTGGGAATTCGCTTCCCAGGCCAAGCCCGGGACTGATCCGGAGACGGTTGCCAAGGCCGACCCCTCCCGCTGGCCCGTACTCACCACCCGCGGACAACGCGGGGCCGACACCGACGTCCTCGCGATCGATACCCTCACACTGCCGTATGACAACCCGGAGAAGGCACTGTTGTTCGGATCCGGCATCGACTTCACCCCCGACGGTGCCGGCTACCTCTGCACCATCCACGGCGACGTCTGGCGGGTGACCGGGATCGATGACTCCCTGCAGCACCTGAAGTGGACCCGCTACGCCACCGGACTGTTCCAGCCGCTCGGGTTGAAGGTCCGGGACGGCAAGGTGTTCGTGCTGGGCCGCGACCGGATCACCCGGCTGCACGACCTGAACCAGGACGGCGAGGCCGACCTGTATGAGAACTTCCACGACGAGATCCAGACCTCCACCGGCGGCCACGACTATGTCACTTGTCTCGAGAGGGACGAGGCGGGACGGTTCTTCTACGTCGATCCGATCGGCGTGCACCGGGTGTCGGCCGACGGCCGATCCGCAGAGACACTCGCGACCGGATTCCGGAACCCGAACGGCATGGGGGTGAGTCCCGACGGCTCAGTCGTCACCGCGGCCCCGCAACAGGGGACCTGGACCCCGACCTCGCTTCTCGCGGAGATCCGCCCAATGGGATACTACGGATTTGGTGGACCCAAGGTCACCCCGGAGCGTCCGCTCGGCTACGACGCCCCGCTGTGTTGGATTCCCCATTCGGTCGACAACTCCTCCGGCTCCCAGGTCTGGGTGCCAAAGGGCCAGTGGGGTCCGCTGGGCGGCCAGATGCTCCATCTCCTGTGGGGACGTTGCGGCATGATGCTGGTGTTGCGGGATGCCGAACCGGGACAACCCGCCCGCCAGGGTGCGGTGGTGCCGTTGCCGGCGAAGTTTCTCAGTGGCCCCAACCGCGGGACCTTCCACCCGGACGGATCGTTGTTTGTCGCCGGCAGTACCGGATGGCAGACGAGTGCGGTGAAGGACGGCGCCCTGCAGCGGGTGCGGTTCACGGGCAAACGGACCGGGCTGCCGGTCGGCTTCCGGGTCGTGCCGGACGGCATCGCAGTCACCTTCTCCCAGCCTCTGGATCGTCGCACCGCCGAGGATCCGGGCAGCTACGGTCTAAAGCAGTGGAACTACCGCTACGCCGAGGCGTACGGATCCAAGGACTGGTCGGTGAAGGATCCCAACCGCGAGGGTCGGGACGACGTCGAGGTGAAGTCCGCCCGGCTGGAGCCGGACGGCCGCACGGTGGTGTTGGAGATCCCTGGTCTGGCCCCGGTGATGCAGATGGAGCTGAAGTACAACGTCGATTCCACGGACGGCGGCAAGCCCCTGCGCGGCCAGTTCTGGTTCACGGTGAACCGGAGGTGATTCCGAATTGGCGACGAGAGTCACTTCCCTTCCCAAGGGACGCAGTGCGCTGCGTCCCCTCTTTTACTCGAGGTCTTTTACGGGACTCGGTATGGGACCTTTGCCGAAGGTGTGACGCCCCCCATCCACTCCACGCGTCCGAGCAAGCCGGCACTTGCGGCTCTCCGACCGGACTTCCAAGGTAACTCTATGACACGGCAACAGGTGCTGGATCTCTACTTCATGGATGCGCGGTGCAAGCTCATCGAACTCGCGGCGTTCCTCGACCGCGTCGAACGAGGTGATGGGGACGCCGACTTCCGCCTCGCCGCCTTTCGGAAGGCACTGCGTCATCTGCACGACCCGGGTCAGACCCGGGCCGAGGCGGTGCTCAACTCGCTCAGCGATCCGACCTCCGAACCGGTCGCCAAGGCCCCAGGCAAGGGAGCCATCGGGGCGTGGAATGCGGGGGAATGAGGACGCGTGAGCCCCCTCCCCTCCGTGTGCTGCCCCAGGAATCAGGCTTGCCCGCAATGAAGGCCACCGATACATCCTTCGACATGATCCGTCGTCCGGGATTCCGACTTACGTTCCGCCTGCGGGCCCTTTCGGGGCTTGCCTGCAGGACGGAGTCCGGGGTCCGGTGAGGGTCATGTCCGATTTCAACCCCATCGCCGCAATCCGGCGCTGGGGTTTTTGTTTTTGCACCACCAACATCCCGACGCACGGCCGACCCTCCGACACCCCATCGCCATGCTGAAGAATCCTGCAACGAAGTACCGCCCCTTTCCGCTGATCGACCTGCCCAATCGCCAGTGGCCCAGCCGGCATCTCACCCGCGCGCCGATCTGGTGCAGCGTCGACCTCCGCGACGGCAACCAGGCCCTCGCGATTCCCATGAACGTCGCGCAGAAGCTCGAGCTGTTCCAAACGCTCGTGACCTGCGGGTTCAAGGAGATCGAGGTCGGCTTTCCCTCGGCTTCCAACACCGAATTCGCCTTCAACCGGCGCCTCATCGAGGAGAACCGGATCCCCGACGACGTCTCGATCCAAGTGCTGGTCCAGGCACGGGAGGATCTCATCGAGCGAACCGTCCAGTCCCTTGTTGGCGCCAAGCGGGTCGTCATCCACCTCTACAACTCCACCTCCCCGGCCCAGCGCCGCGTCGTGTTCGGGAAGTCGAAGGACGAGATCAAGGCGATCGCCGTCCAGGGCGCGCGATGGATCCAGGAACGTCTGCCCCGGCTCGCAGGCACGGACGTCCGACTACAGTACTCGCCCGAGAGCTTCAGCGCGACCGAGATCGAGTTCGCGAAGGAGATCTCGGAGGCCGTCATGGACGTCTGGCGCCCCACGCCGAAGCGCCGGATGATCCTGAACCTCCCCGACACCGTGGAGGTCGCGATGCCAAACGTGTACGCCGACCAGATCGAGTGGATCTGCCGAAACATCCGTGATCGCGAAGCCCTGACCGTCAGTCTCCACACCCACAACGACCGCTCCACCGGCGTCGCCGCCACGGAACTGGGCCTCCTCGCAGGGGCCGACCGCGTCGAGGGCACGCTCTTCGGCAACGGGGAACGGACTGGGAACCTCGACATCGTCACGGTCGCCCTGAACCTCTACATGCACGGGATCGATCCGCAGCTCAACCTAGGCGACCTCAACGCGATCCGCGAGGTCTACGAGCGCTGCACCGGCATGACCGTCCCGCCCAGGCACCCCTACGCCGGCGAACTCGTGTTCACGGCCTTCAGCGGATCGCATCAGGATGCCATCAAGAAGGGCCTGGCCGAGTGGGCCGACGGCGGTCGTCCGCACTGGGACGTCCCCTACCTCACCATCGATCCCGCCGACATCGGCCGGGAGTACCGCGAGGTCATCCGGGTCAACAGCCAGTCCGGCAAGGGTGGCGTCGCGTACCTGCTCGAGAGCGAGTTCGGGATCGAGCTGCCCAAGGAACTGCAGCGGGAGTTCGGGCCGATCGCCAACGACTGGGTCGACGCCCTCGGCCGTGAGGTGAAGGGCGAGGAGCTGCGCGGGTTGTTCTGGCGCGAATACATCGAGCCGAACTCGCCCTGGGAGCTGCACCACTTCCATGTCGACGGCGTGGAGAAGGTCTTCCGTTGCCGCGCCTCGGTCCGTCGCAACGGCAAGGAATCCATGATTTCAGGCGAGGGCAACGGGCCCATCGCCGCGTTCGTGGTCGCGCTCGTCAGTGCCGGAGCCCCGGCCTTCGAAGTGGTCTCGTTCAAGCAGCACGCCCTCAGCGCCGGCACCGAGGCGAGCGCCATCGCCTACATCCAGATCCGTACGGCGGATGGCCAGGCCCGCTGGGGTGCCGGAGTCGACACCAACATCCAGCTCGCGTCGATGAAGGCCGTCCTGAGCGCGCTCAACCGGCTTCAGTCCCCCGCTGCGAAGCCCGCAGGCGGCAATGCCTAGAAGGGGCCAGCCACCGGCATACCCATCGCACCGGGTCCCTACCGGGTGAACTCCAGCCACCCGAACCGTTCGGGCGTGTGGAAGCTGCCCGTGACCAGCGGGTTGGAAGCCAGGAACGCGCGATTCGCTCGATCGATGCGATAGAGGTTGGCCCGCCACCGGGTCCCCACAACCGGTCGGGTCGCGCTGAGGGCCTCGAGCGGGATCCGCACCTCGCACCGCCAGACCTTTCTGCGTGGGTCGACCCGGACCCGCCACTCCATACCGCTGTTCCAGGGGAAGTCGAAGTCCGGGCGGCGGATCCGGAGGTCCAACGCCTCGTTGTTCGGAGCCCACTCGTACTCCGTGTACTCGGTCAGCCTCGTGGGATCCGGTGCACAGAAGAATTCCACCACGTCGCGGTCCCAGAGCGAGGCCCCCTTGTCCAATCGTTCCCCCAGACGGGCCTTGCCGAAACCGGTCAGGACCGTGAAGGGGCATTCGTAGGACAGGTACAGAAAGCGGTCGGACCACAGTGCCCGACAGGTCGTGCTGAGTTCCGCCCGCACCCGCCCATCAAGCGATTCCTGCTCGAGCGGAAAGGGTTCCGCCAAAGCCCACTCCCGCTCGCTTAGGCGTCCATCCGGTCGGAAATCACGGGTGATCCGCTTCGCACGGAGAGTGGTGAATGGAAGAGACCTCACAAGGAGACGTCGGGCGTTGTCGAAGTAGACCTTCCTCAGGACCGACGGCGGCAACCCGATCGAACTGATCGTCCAATCCCCCTGGATGGGTGTCATGTGCGGCCAATCGCGGTCGCGGGTCTCCAGCCAGCGCCACTCCTTCTCGAAGAACGCAACCGCCTCGTCATCGGTCGGCCGTTCCCCATCCCCGGAGGATCCCAGGATGAGCCGGTCATACACCTGGAAGTCGGTAGCAAACAGGATGCGGTCCTGGTGCTTGGTGAACAGCGCCCGGGTCCGGGCGGGGTCATGACGTCCAAGCTCGGGGATCCGCGCCGCGAGATCGGCGAACATGTTGGGGTGGGCATCGAGCTGGCGATCAACCCAGTCGAGGTCCTCCGCGTTGTTGGCGAAGTGGACACAGACGAAGGTCGTGCCCGGGTGTCGGATGATGACCCGTTCGAGCGCCCCGAGGAGTTCGGTCCGGGAGGGAAACTGGTCGGGATCCCCAAACCACCAGTTTCTGTGGTCCTTCAGCTCCTTCCAGCGCTCGTTCTGCTGGGTATAGGGCAGCCAGAAGGCAAGCGGGTCGGCGACGTGGATGCTCACCGGCAGCCCCAGCTCACCGCAGCGACGCCAGACGCCATCGAGCTTCGGATCGTCGATCCGGATCAGGCGTCCCGAGCCATCCCTCAGGAAAAGGCCGAGGCGCTTGAACTCCTTCAGTCCCGAGGCCCCCAAGGCGTGGGCGCGTTCGACCTGCTGGACGGCCCGTGCACCAAAGTCCGGCTCGTCCCAGCCGGCGTAGTCGAGGTTGAAGTGCAGCGCCGCGCGGCCGGGAGCAATGCGTTCGGTGATGGCTTGGATCCGCTCGAAAGCGGAGGTCTCGCCACGCTTGGCCGTGACCATGCCGCCGCTGAGGTTGACGCCGATTCCGACCCCGACCCGGTCCATGATGCGCAGCCATCGCCGCAGACGTTCCTCGGTGCCCTCAACGTGCTGGTGAAGGTCGATGATTCGACGTTCCCGGCGCCACTGATCCGGAAGGGATCGATCCACACGGTCCGAGGCGAGGAGCGCGACAACACTGGTCGAGACGGCGAACAGAGCTACAGCGACCCGACGCATCGCACACCTCCAGCACCATGGGGTTGTCGAGGAATCCTTCCGGGGCGTCACGCGCCGGATGCTAGGAGCCGATCCCTTGCCGGGAAGGTCAAAAGCCGGGTACTGGCTTAATCGCGATGCACGCGATGACACGCAGTGCAGCTCTCGCCCAGTCTACGGACCAGTCCATCCAGACGCTGAACCGATAGCGGCTCCGGCTTCGCGGTCTCGTCGAGCAATGCCTTGGCTCGTTCCTCGGACAACGTATGACACCGTAGGTAGCCCTCGGACAGACGCTGGGTCGCCTCCTGTCGTCCGAGTTCACGCAAGGATTCCCATAGGTGCAGGGCCTCCTGATGGAGCGTGGGCGCAGCATCGCCCGGCACCGGCTTCCACGACCGCCATTGCCACACCTTGAGCCGACCCCAGTGGGCATCGATGTCGACCATGGCCGTCACCCGAGCCGGGACCGCCGCCGTCTCGGGCAACTCCCCGGCTGCCTCGATCGGCTGGGGATCCGGGCAGCGGAACTGTCGGACGACACCATAGAGTCCCGGGTAGTTCGTGGACGTACCCGCCTGGCGCATCCAGTCCACCGCCTGATCCGGGGACCAGCCTTCGCGGGCCATGGCCATCACCGCAACGGCAGCAGGCCCTCGATGCTGTCCGTGGTGACAGTGGACGTAGAGCGGGGTTGGCAATTCCAAGAGGGCCTTCACCAGCTGGGCCGTCCGCTGGGCTGGGATGCCATCGTAGCCGATTGGAACGTGGACGTATCGGAGTCCATGGCGATGGGCCGCGACCACGTCGGGACGGGCCCCATCGACGCTGACCAGGGTCCGGATGCCCAGGCTCGCCAATTCCGCGAAGGCGGCGTCCCCTCCGGGCAGGGCACCCGAGTAGAGCCGAGGTGTGATCCGGAAGACCGCATGAGCCTGTCGCGTCTCGATCGGTATTGGACCTGGGGAGGTGGGGGCACTCTCGCCACTCCTGGCCAGACCGGACGCCACGATCAGGAACGCAATGACCGGCAACACCCTCATACATTCGACGACGTTGAACGTCTAGGTTTCAGGACCACGCGCAGAGCGACTCGACATGGGCTGCCGACCCATCGCGGAGCCATCCGTCGAGCTGGGCCTGATCCTTGAGCTGCTGACCTCGGCTGCGGGGCACGACCACGAAACGGGAGTCCAGTTCCGGAACCGCGGTCAGATCCCCCCAGAGCTTCTCGAACTGCACCACCGGGAAGACGTCCTCCTGGCCATGGCCCCACCGCTTCTTCACGTCCTTCAGCGTGATGTAGGTCGGCACTCGCGCGGCAAGGTCCCGGATTGCCGCCAGGATCTTCTCGCCGCCGGACTCGGGCTCAATGAGATCGCGACGCCCGAGACCCATCGCCCCAAGGAACGGATCGATGTGGATCCACGTCGTCATCGAGTTGTAGTAGCTGAGCCGGAACTCGTCCTCCTCGCGGGGCATCGCGAGGCCCTCGACCAGGCGGGGACGTCCGTTCACACGGGCGAGGCCACCGCCCCGATCCTCCAGCCGCCGCGTGATCACCTCGAACGTGAGACACGCATCGCTCGAGTGATGGTGTCCGAGCATCGACGGATCCACATCCGCACCCAGGGTGTCAATGTTGTGGAGCATCAGATGCTGCAGATCCGGATGCTCCCGTAGGAGCCGTCCCAGGACACCGTTCCGAAGGAGATTCGGGATCTCGAAGAAGTGGCCTACCGGATGCAGACACTGCATCGGGAGGTTGTCGGTGTAGTCGCCCCCTTCACCCGCACCACGGGCCCAGCCGATGAGCGCGGCCCGGAGACTGTCCCGAACCTTCTGCTGCTGGATGTCGAGCACCTGCTGCGGCATCTCCTCCCACTGGAACCGGAGATCCCGCTCGGTCGGGATCATCCGGAGGCCGACACTGCGTCCGGGCGAAAGGAGGACGGGGCCTTCGTAGCCGTAGTTCCCCACGCGCCCGAGAAATCGGGTCGTGGGCTCGTGGGTGGCGTAGCTGGTCGTGAAGACGTGGGGAATCGAACGGCCGGACTGGAGGGAGATCCGGCGCGACTTCGCAAGATGGGTCTCGAGGAAGGTCCGGTGATGTCCTCCCAGTTTGGCATAGGGGTGCAGCGCCTTGCAGGTCCCGGCGCCCCCAGTCCATCGCGACCCCGCACCAGCGGCGAGGGTCACGACCGCGACGGCACCCGACCGCAGCAGGGCCTCGCCCTGTCGACGGGCCCCTCCTGCCGCACCGGACCCGAGCGGGTCGGCGACATCGCCCGGTTCGACATCCTCGATCCGGGTGTCCGATCGGAGCCGGTTCTGGGCCAGTCCGATCCGGCCCTCGCGGAGTTCGGCCCGGATGCGCTCATGCTGGGCCCGGTCGAATCCGTGTTCCTCCAGCCGCGCCTGGAGCGGGGTGGCGCCGGCCTGCTCGTCCCGCCCCTTGGGCAGCAGCACATCGAACAACGTCTGCACCATGCCCCGAAGCTCCGGACGCGTCCGGGACGCGGCACCGAGCTTGTCGAGTTCCGACCGGCGCACCGGCGGGAGATCGCGTCGATCCGCCCTCAGCAAGGCTGGAACGGTGAGCGCGTAGTATCCGGGGGGCATCAGGGCCTCGGAACCTCCGAGCAGGTCGGCAAAGGTCCCGTTTTCATTGATGGCGTAGTCGAACACCACGGGATCCATCGCGAAGGGCAGCGCATGCTGCAGCTCCCGCTTGGTGGTGAGCATGATCTCCCGGAGACGCCCCTGGGCCTCGGCCTTGCGGGCCGGGGCGAAGATGAACCCCATGCCACCGCCCGACATGCCACCCAGCATCCAGAACCCCCAGAAGTCGGACCCGAACTCCTGCTCACACCGGGCGATCAGGGTCTCGGTGAAGGCATTCGAAGCCCACGGGATGATCGTCTGCAACGGCTTCCGGAAATTGCGGGTCGTCGCAGCCCCCAAAGCCCGGATGTCTCCCCGACGCAGCGCGGCGATGACGTCGTCCAGGACACCCAGCGCCTCCTGACGCCCCACCCACTCGGAGGCGCTGCGGAGGAGATACTTCTCGGTCACCATCTCGAGGATGGGACCCACGTTCTGGGCCATCCCGCCATGGACGACCACCAGCGAGTCCATGAGAGCCCGACGTGCCGACTCGGGGATCTCTTCGCGGGAAAACACATGGTGGGTCGGCATCAGCCGTCCCCGGGAGATGCCGGATTCCGGATCGGATTCGGAAGCCGCCACGCCCGTGATGAGCTTGATGCCCGGCCAGACGCCCCCGGAGTCCTGCCAGCCGCCGCCGGATCCCCCAAGCCACTCGCCGAGGAGCGCACGGGCGAGGACGATGCGACGATCGGACTCCGAAAGCGGCCCGGTCAACCCCCCCTCCGTGGCTGCCCCAGCGCCATCGGCGGTCTCCCCGGTCGTCTGCCCCGTCGCCCGCATGCAAACGCTGATGAGCGATCCGAGCAGGTTGGTGCTGACGGCGAGACGCGAGCCCTTGGGGATGTCGTTGACGCAGGAGACGATTTCCAGCCCACACCCAGGGCCCACCACCTGTTCCAGAAGGTCGGAGAGCGTATGGCCGGAACCCTCGATTCCTGGTGGGACGATACCCGAGGCGATCACCGCCGCCTTCAGGAGTCCGAGGTAATCCCGGGCAAAATCGAAGACGTCCCCGAGCGAGGTCAGATCGGCCGTCGCCCCGAGGTCCACGGAGGTCAGACGCAGGACCGGTTCGTCCAGGACCCGCAGCCAGGCACTCACCGGCGGGCGCGGAACAGGGTCGCGTCCATGAACCCCAAGATCGACCGAGATGTTCAGGACCTTCGCACCCTCCGGATAGTCCATCCCCAGGAAGAAGATGTCGGACCATGCCGAACTGGTGAGATCCATGCGGACCGGGGTCTGCTCGCGCAGGATCGGATAGGTGCCGTCGACTCCGCGCTCGAGGAGCTCGCGTCGGATCCGCAGTGGCTGGTCACCCGGGTGTCCCATTCGGAACATCCACTGGTTGCCCCGCACGGTGCGGACGCTGCGGCGGACCTGGTCGGCCAGGGTCTGGAAGGCAAGGCGGTGATAGGCGGCGGCAAGGGCGGAGCAGAGGCCGTCGCTGGGCCCCTGGTCGGACTGCATCCGCAGGAAGGTGTCGACAGCTTCCTCGAAGCGACGTCCCAGCAGGTGATGGAACCCCTGGAATGGCACCAGCGGACCGGACGCCTCCTCGAGTTTCCCAGGGAGGTGGAACCGGTAGATCGCGTAGAGGAAGAACAGGGCACGGACCCGTTCGTAGAGGTTGTCAGCCTTTCGTCGGAAGGCATCCAGCTCCCCGGCTGCAACGAGGAGCTCGTCACGGGAAGCCCTGCGACACAGTTCGTCGAGAGCCTGGTCACGGACCTTGGGATCCGTCGACGTGATGAAATGCAGGAGGCTTTCCATAGCGTTCGGTTCAATGAGGCCGCATCCGACAGCATCCCGTCAACGTGGTTGGACGGCTGGGTCGGCACCGCCCGGTCTCCATCTCGCCCTCCAGGCTTCCGGCTCTTGCCTCGTGCCGGTCTTTCGGGAAACTCCCTGCATCGTGAATCGAAGCCAATTCCTGCGCCAACTCGCCCTGCTCAACGGAGCCACCATCGCCGGCTGCGCCACCGGAGGCCACCGAAAACCCGGACCGACGCTGCGAGCCCTCACCTACAACATCCATCATGGCGAGGGCTTGGACGGACAGCTCGACCTGATCCGGATCGCCCAGACCATCAAGGGCTCGAATGCCGACCTCGTCGCACTCCAGGAGGTGGACCGGGGCGCCGATCGGACCGGTCGACGCGACCTCCTCAACGAAATTGCGTACCTCACCGGCCTGACCCCGTTGTTTGGCAGGAACATCCCACTGCAGGGCGGTGAGTACGGCAACGCGATCCTGACCCGCTTTCCAATCCAGAAGTCCTCGAACCTGCTCTACCGTGCCGTGGGTGGCGGAGAGCAGCGGGGACTGCTCCAGGCCGTGGTCGATGTCGACGGCCACCCGGTCGTGTTCTGCTCGACGCATCTGGACCACCGGTCCGACGACGCCACCCGTCGAGCGTGCATCCCTGAGATCCTGAAGGCGATGGAGGCGCATCGGGGGCTGCCATTCATCCTGGCCGGCGACTTCAATGACCAACCCGGAAGTCGCTTCGATGTCGAGATGAACACCCACTTCAAGGACGCGTGGCGTCTGGCGGGCATCAGCGGTGGCGGCACCTACCCGACTAACCATCCCGATCGCCGGATCGACTTCATTTGGATTCAGGGGCCTGTCAAGGCTCTCGCCGCCGAGGTGAGGTCGGGGAATGGCTCGGACCACCTGCCGCTGCTCGCGACGCTCCAGCTGACCTGAGCCGATGAGCCCGAAGGCACGTCACGGATGTCACCGATTCGCATACTTCAGGGGTTGTTCGTTGGCGGGCTGATTCTCGCAGGTGCCCTGACTGCCTATTGGCAACTCGGGTTCAATCCAAATTGGATTCTCTGGTCGGTCTTCTCGGCGGGCGCCTTGGCTACTGGCCTGATGGCGGAGATTCGGAGCAGGTGTGCATTGCGCACCTATCGGGAGCGGCCATGCACTGGCATTCGCTGGCATCGCAGATTCCCGGAAACTCCGAAACAGCAGATTCGGGAGTTTCTTGATCAATTGATCGAAGCCTTCGGGTTCCATGACCGCAGGCGGCTTTGTTTCCGTCCTGAGGATAGGGTGATGGACGTCTACCGTTCAGTTCACCCACCGGGCGACCTCGTTGACTCGATGGAATTGGAATCCTTCTGCCGCTCGCTTCGAAACCATTACGGCGTCGATGTCGCAGCATCGTGGCATGAGGAAATCAGTCTGGGTGAAATCTACGAGCGCATCCACACCGTGGCCTGAAAGGCATCCCGAACCCTGACCACGGAAAAATCCCCCGAGGAGACGTAGGACGAATCGAGTGGTGGTAGAGAGAGGATTTAGGGCCAGCGAGAAGTTTTAGGGCCAGGTCATTTATCCGGTCGTTGGCGTCTGGGCTTGGGGTCAGGTCGTCGGTCTGGAGTTAGTGAGGCGTGAGGAATGTGAGGTGAAGGTTGTGACTCGATCGCTGCACGGCTTGGAGGTCTCTCGATGCCATCAGATCCACAGGCTTGGAGGGTCCCACTGGCTCACCGGGGACACCGCATGGACCCCAAAACCTTGTTTTGAGGCACGGCCGTCACCGCTCGGCACAAGCCCACCCAGATCGCCCGTGGTGAGGCAATCGCAGGCGCGGTTTCCTGATTCAGGATTGGCCAGTCCCTGGCCGAGTTCAGTTCATCCAGCCACCCGGACCCGCAGGTCGCGCAGACAACTC
>VHCG01000005.1 GCA_016871805.1 Verrucomicrobiota bacterium | reverse complement strand
TGCTCCTGGCACTGGGTTGGGCCGGGGTCTTCCTCGGGCTCGCCACCACCCCGGTCGTTGCGCCGCTCCGGGCCCAGTCGGATCCCGAGAAGGAACGAGCCAGCCTGAGGGTCCTCGACGGGTTCGAGGTGCAGCTCTTCGCCTCCGAGCGGGAAGGGGTCCGCAAGCCGATCCAGATCCGGTTCGACCCGGATGGTCGTCTGTGGGTTGTCGGCAGCACCGCCTATCCCCAGATCAAGCCCGGGGAGGAACCGGACGACGAGGTTGTGGTGCTCGAGGACACCAACCGGGACGGACGGGCCGATCGGTCGACCGTCTTCGCCTCCGGTCTGCATATTCCGACGGGACTGGAATGGGGCGAGGGGGGTGTCTACGTGGGAGCCGCCACGGAGCTGCTCCATCTGAAGGACACGGATGGCGACGGTCGGGCGGACCAACGCCGGGTCGTGTTGCGCGGATTCGGCACCGGGGACACGCATCAGACGATCAACTCCTTCTGCTGGGGACCGCTCGGGGAGCTGATGCTCTCGCAGGGACTCCATGCCGAGAGCCGGATCGAGACGCCCTGGGGCGTCTCTGAACTCCGCCAGGCCGGTGTCTGGCGGTTCTGGCCGCGACAGGTCCGTCTGGATCCCTTCTGGAGCGGGGCCATGGGCGCCCACAATCCCTTCGGCACCGTCTTCGACCGCTGGGGACAGCCCTTCGTCTTCGCCGGGAATGGACACGGGATCTATCACCTGACGCAGGCGATGATCCCGACCGACCATTTCGTCGAGCAGCGCTGGATCTGGAACCAGGGCCGCAAGTTCGGTGGGGCCGACATCGTCGAGAACTCCCACTGGCCCGCGGCCTTCCAGGGTGAGGCCGTGTCAGGCGGCTACCTCCAGAACAGCGTCGAGCGGTTCCGCCTGACGCCAGACGGCTCGTCCTTCAAGGCCGAGCGACTCCCCCCGCTGATCGAGTCCACGAACATCGCCTTCCGGATCGTCGACGCCCGGTTTGGACCCGACGGTGCCCTGTATCTCTGCGACTGGTACAACCCGGTGATCGGCCACTACCAGAACAGCTTCCGGGATCCGGCCCGCGACAAGGCCGGGGGACGGATCTGGCGGGTCACCGCGAAGGGCCGGTCCGTGGTGGACTGGAAACCTCTCGGCAGGACTTCGGACGAGGCCCTCGTCAAGGCCCTCGGCTCGTCCGAGCGCTGGGATCGGCAGATGGCGCGTCGGGCCCTTGCCGACCGTGCGCCGTCGTCCGCTGTCGACGCCGTGGTCCGCTGGGCGGAGACGTTGACCGGGAAATCGGAGTCGGCCGACCACGGTCGACTCGAGGCCCTGGGTGTCCTGACGGAGCTGGGGCGGGACACCGATCCGGCGGCGCGTCGGCTCCTCCTGGGCCTGAAGGCGTCGGGTCGACCCGAGGCCCGCGCGATGGCGGCCCGGGTCCTTGGGGAATGGGCCCGGCGAGGAGGTCCGGGTCCGGAACGGGTGGAGGCGGTGCTCAAGGATCTGGGTGACCTGGTCCGCGACGAGCACCCGCGCGTCCGTCTCGAGGCTGTCGTGGCCTGCAGCTTCGTCGCGAGTCCCGGGGCGGTGGAAGTCGCTGCGGAGGTGGCGGATCGTCCGATGGATGGCCCTCTCGACTACGCCTTCACCCAGACGGTTGCCCAGCTGCGTCCGCAGTGGACCCGGGCGTATGAGGCGGGATCCCTGGAGCTCCTGAAGAAGCCAGCCCGTGCGGCGGCGTTCGCGAAGGCCGACGGAGGTTCGGGCTCGGCCCAGTATGCGGCCGGACGGTTGCGTCGGATCGGCGAGGTGGCTCTGGATGCGGAGACGGTGCGACAGCTCTCATCCCTCGTGGCCCGTGCCGGTGGCCCTGGGGATCTGGCGGTGCTCCTGCAACCAAGGTCGTTCACGGTGGGTGTCGATCACGATGCGCCCCTGCAGGCGCGTCGGCTCCGGGAGGCCGCGGCATCCAGCCGTTTGCGTGGCGTGGTTCCGGAAGGGAACGTGGCCCCGGCCATCGCGGCGCTTCTCGATTCCAAGGATCCCGGACTCCGGGCTGCCGCCGCTCTGGTGGCGGGAGCCTGGCGGGTGGAGTCCCTCCGGGATCGATTGAAGGCCCTCGTCTCGGCGGAGTCCGCCTCGGTGGCTGAGCGTGTCGCCGCGGTCGAGGGGTCCGCCCTCCTCGGTGGGGATGGGGTGACGGCGCAGCTCATCGGCTGGGCAGGATCCGGCAGTCCGGCCGCCATCCGGAGCGCAGCGCTGGCGGCATTGGTGCCGGTCGAGGCACGCTCCGCTGCGCGTCTTTCGGCCGACTGGATGGCCGGCGATGCCGGGTCTAATGGGGTGCGCCCGATCGCCGTCGCCTTCCTCCGGCAGAAGGAGGCGCTGCCGCTGCTCCGAGAGGCCCTGGAATCCCGGAAGCCGACTCCGGAAAACGCTGCGGTACTCCTCGAGGAACTGGCCCGCGGCGGACGCCAGGATTCCGAACTGACCGATCTCCTCTGGGCTGCGGCGGGGGCTCGCAAGCGGAGCGGCGGTTGGACGGTGTCGGATGTTCCCTCGATCGCGACCGCCGCGCGGGCCTCCGGCAACCCGGTCCGCGGTGGCGAAGTGTTCCGTTCCGCCCAGCTGGCCTGCACCGGCTGTCACAGCGTCGACGGCACGCCAGGGAAGGTGGGTCCCGTCATGGCCGCCCTGGGCACGGCCCAGAGCCTGGAGTCGATCACCGGCGCCATCGTGGCCCCGCAGAAGGAGGTCAAGGAGGGCTTCATGGCCACCGAGATCGTCACGAAGGACGGCACCACCTATCAGGGCTACCTGCGCGGTGAGACCCCGGAGGCGATGACCCTGTCCGACCATCTCTCGGGGCAGACGGTGATCCTTCCCAAGACCTCGATCGAGGTGTTCCGGCAGCTCGGATCATTGATGCCCGAGGGCCTCGTCGACACCCTCTCGGCGGAGGAATTCCGCGACCTCGTCGCCTATCTCGGCAGCCTTGGACGCCGCTGATCGTCGGATGGAATCGCGTCGGGCAAGACAGGCCAGGTCCGCCCGAAGTTTCCAGTTGGCATTGATACGTAGGCGTACCATTTTCCCCCGTCATGTCGGACTTCATTCCCCATCTCCCCACGCTGCGCCTGGGCCGTTCCTATGCCTCCCTCGAGCAGGTCGAGGTCAAGAACCACCGCACGGGAGAGACCCTCGCACTGGTCTCACAGGTGAACGGGGGGATCCTCAAACGGGATCTGGCGAGGCTGGGTCCGGCCCGTGCCGCGCTGAAGAGGTTCACCGTGGCTCAGCTGATGGAGCTTTCGGCCAAGGCGGGCGACCTGTTCATCAATGGCACGCTGCCGCTGGGGGACCGGGGACACACCCAGACCCCGCAGCAGTATGTGGAGACCCTGAGCCTCACGAGCGGACTGCCCCATGTGATGGTCCGGCGCAACATGACCAAGATCCACTATGCCCTCACCCACATGCCGGAGGTGCTGAATGGATTGTCGCGGGGTCTCGACCTCTCGATCATCGACCGGGGCTTCGGGGAGCAGTTCGGCACCAAGCTCAGCTTCTTCCCGTCCTGTCAGGCCCTCGGACTGGTGATGCCCAGCAATTCACCGGCGGTGAACTCGCTCTGGCTCCCGGCGATCGCCCTGAAGACCCCGGTGGTCATCAAACCCGGACGCGAGGAGCCCTGGACCCCGTACCGGCTCATCCAGGCCTTCATCGCCGCCGGGGTGCCCTCGGAGGCCTTCGGGTTCTACCCGACGGACCATGACGGTGCCGCGACCATCCTCAACACCTGTGGGCGGGCGCTGATCTTTGGTGACAAGTCCACCACCCAGCAGTACGCCAACACGCCTGCGATCCAGATCCACGGACCGGGCTGGAGCAAGTTCCTGATCGGTGACGACCAGATCGAGAACTGGCGCGACTACATCGACGTGATCGCTGGCGCGATCTCCGACAACGGTGGGCGTTCGTGCATCAACGCTAGCGCTGTGGTGGTCCCGAAGTATGGGGCCGAGATCGCGGATGCCCTGGCCCAGCGCCTGGGTCCGGTGGCTCCGACACGTCCCGAAGACGAGGGGGCCAAACTGTCCGGGTTCGCCAATCCCAAGATGGCGGACTTCATCGACGCCCAGATCGACGACGGCCTGAAGACGGCCGGAGCCGAGGATGTGACTGCCGGGTATCGCGGCGGACCTCGGAAGCTGGTGTTCGAGGGGGGTACGTACGTGCGGCCGACGATCGTGCGGTGCGACTCGTTCGCGCATCCACTGGCCAACCGGGAGTTCTTGTGTCCCTACGCAAGCGTTGTGACCTGTCCCCAGTCCGAGATGTTGTCGAAGATCGGCTACACCCTGGCCTGCACGGCGATCACCAAGGATCCGGCCTTCATCGCGGATCTCGAGGCCTACGCCCACATCGAGCGTCTGAACATCGGCCCGGTTTCGACCATGAAGATCTCCTGGGACCAGCCCCATGAGGGCAACATGTTCGAGTTCCTGTGGCAGCGCCGTTCGATCGAGCGGGCGTGGTGACAGGGGTGCCCCGCCCGCGAGTCATCCACCTGAAGATTTGCATTGATCGAGGCGGAAAAGGATTTGCACACTGTGGGCTCGAAGCGATTCGTCCTTCATGAACGTAGAACTCACCCGCAAAGCACTCGAGAAGGTGGGCAACCCCCATATTCTTGTGAACATCATCTCCCGTCGTGTCCGGCAGCTCAACAGCGGCGGCGGTGGCATCAGTCGGCCTCTTGTGGAGGTGGACCCTACCATGGGCATCGCCGACATCGCCCTGATGGAGCTGATCCATGAGAAAATCGGCTTCCAGATCGAAGAGGATACCCCGGCGGTCGAGGAAAAGGCGTCGGAAGGGTCCAAACGCAAACGTCGGACGCGATCACTGACCTCCTAGGCGGGGGCTGGATCCTCGACAATCCGAGGAGAATCGAAACCGAGCCGGAGGAATTTCCTCCGGCTTTTTGCTGATGTCGATCATCATCACCAACTCGAAGGCCCGGCACGAGTATCACATCCTCGAGAAGGTCGAGTGCGGGATTGTACTGCGGGGCACCGAGGTGAAGTCGATCCGTTCTGGAAAGGCACAGATCTCGGATGCGTTTGCCAGGGTCGAGCAGGGCCAGGTCTGGCTCCACCAGATGCACATCGACGAATACGGGTTCGGGAACATCCACAACCACGCGCCTAAGGGAAAACGGCGCCTCCTGTTGAACCGTTCGGAAATCCGCCGACTGGCCGAGTCAGCCACTTCCAAGGGTGTGACCCTGGTGCCGCTGGACCTCCATTGGAGGAACAATCGGGTCAAGGTCAGCCTCGCTGTCTGCAAGGGGAAGGTGGACTTCGACAAGAGACAGGACCTGAAGACCCGGGAAGCGGACCGGGAGATCCGAAGGGCACTCCACCGCCGAGAATAGCTGGAGAGAGACCAGAAAAGCGAAAAGGACGGTCACCAAGGTGATCCGTCCTTTCGTAGATGCTGCGGCTGTTGTCGCCGCGGGGTGGGTTAGCGGTAACAGGCAGGGCGCCTGCAACCCTCAGGCTGCCTTCTTCCAGGTGCGTCGAGGCGCCTTGGCCACGAGTCCCTTCTTGATGACGCTCGCCGCGACTCGGATGCGCTTCACCTGGCCGTTCGGAAGGACCACCTTGACCTTCTGCAGGTTGGGGAAGAAGCGACGCTTGGTGATGGCCGTCACATGGGTGCCGATACCACCCTCCTTCTTGGCCTTGCCGGATCGCCAAATGTGACTCCCCTTGACGGGGCGTTTGCCGGAGATGGGACAGATTCGAGCCATAGGATTGATCGCTTCAGTAAAGAGCGGAGTGGCATACCGATCCACCTCTTCCTCTGCAAGCCATTAATTGGAAATTGCGCGGTTGATGGGAGGGCCTGCCCGATCCGGTGCCGTGATCGTGGCGGGTCTGTGCAGCATCCCAAGGACATCGACAAGGGCTCGCGCAAGGCTGTCGGCGCAGGGTCTGAGGCGACCCTGGAAGCGGATGAGCCTGGGGATCAGGGAAGGGGATCCGAGCAGCGTGAGCGCCAGTCGCACCCAGTCGATCCGGTCGTCCGGCCCCATCAGGGCACCGAAATCCAGCGGAAGGTCTTCGCTGGCGTCATCCGAGACCACCCGGATCGTGGCCGATGGGATGCCTCGGGCGAGGGAGATTCGGCGGATCGTCTGGGATTCCATGTCGACCGCGTGGCATGCGGATGCCCGGTGCAACTCGGCCTTGGCCGCCGTGGTTTGTATGACCCGGCGGGACTCATGGAAGCTCATGGGTCTCAACCTGGATCCATGAGCCAGGGCAATGCCCAGGAAACCCGGGTCGTTGGAGATGCCGACCGTTCCCCGAGGCAACCCCGGATCGAGGCCTCCGGCAAAGCCCGCCGTGACGATCCACCGGGGATGATGGTCCACCAGGAATCTCTCGACGCTGGTTTCTGCATTGCGGGATCCCATCCCGGTGACGAGCACGTCAAGATCGTCGAACCGCCAGCATGCGGAACCCTCCCGGGTGGGTCTTGAGGCGGTGGCATCGCCCCAGGCTCGGAGGAACGGATGGGACTCCTCCGGGACCGCGAACGTGACGAGGCCTGATTCGTTCCGGTTCAGTTCCACGTCAGATCCTCAGGGGATTCGGCCAGCAGGCGACACTGCCAGTCCGTGCGACTGCGAAGGAGTTGGCGCCACAACAGCCGCGGATCCAGGCGAAGGAACATCCCGGCGTCAGCAGGTTGGTAGAGCCAGGACTCGCGCCGCATCTCATCGTCCAGTTGGCCCGGACTCCATCCTGCGTAGCCCATGAAGGGGAGGAGTCTCTGGTCCTCGGACCAGCTGGATGCCATTCGTTCGAGATCTTTTGGCTCATGGCCCAACGAAAGATGTTCGAGCACGTTGCCCTCCGGACCCCCGGGATGGAGATGCAGGAAGCTGAACGTATTGGGTTGAACCGGTCCGCCTTGGAAAAGTCCCAGCCCTGCGAGGTGGGCGGGAAGGTCGATCGGCAGGATATTGTCCAACCGATGCTCCGTCGGCTGGGTCAGCACGAGCCCGAAGGCGCCCTGTGAATCGTGCTGGCACACCAGGACCACCGAACGGAAGAAGACACTGCCCTCGAGCTTCCCGCCGTCGAGGAGCAGATGCCCCTTCAATGATGGTGGTGCTGTCCTCATCCTGGTAGCGGCAGCCTGCTGCATGCTTGAGGGTCCGGCAAACCTGTTTAGGATGGCCGCATGAGGAGATTCGTCGTGGTCTGTGTCATCCTGGGCATCCTTTCTGCGGCCAGCGTGGGCTGCAGGTCCTCGGGGAGCCGTGAATTCATCCCTGGGCGAGGTTGGGTGCCCACCCATTAGGGGGCGGACGGACCCCGACCGGAAGCTCTCCGGATTTTGCGTGGACAGGGGTTGGATCGGAGCCTACCACTTCGTGAACTCCGCTCCTCCATCGGGGCAGGAGCACCCACAAACCAAAACCTACCGTTCCCATGAAACACCTGTTTGCTCTGATCCTCGCCGCCTCCACTGCTCTGGCCCTCCCCGGCTTCGCGGGTGATTCCGAGAAGTGCGAGAAGGGTTCTGCCTGCTGCGCAACCAAGGCGGCTGCGAACGTGACGAAGGCCCAGTTCAAGCTGGATGGAGTGACCTGCGCCACCTCCGCCGCCAAGGCCGAGGCCGCACTCCTGAAGGTCAAGGGTGTCAAGTCCGCCCACGTGTGCCCGGACAGCCACGTCGCCGCGGTGGAGTTCGACAAGTCGGTGACCAGCAGCCGCCGCATCTCCTCGGCGGCCAAAAAGGCCGGGTTCAAGGTCGAGAAGGGATCCTGAACAGGATCCTGAACCAGTTCCTAGCAGTAAGGAAACCAGGATTCTACGGGGTGATGGCGACCATGGTGGCCATCGGCCCTTTTGTTATTGCGCCTTTGGGGCTCCAGGGATCCTGGCGATTCTGGGCGGGAATTTGGCCCGCGGTCCCGTCTGGTGGCCGGTAGTGCCCCTTGTCTCTTGCCCAGTGCTGCAGGAACTAACTTGTCCCTTCGGAATTCCGGGTAAATCTTCCCGCACAACATGCTCAACATCAATCGTATGAACACCAAGATCTGTTGGATTGGGATGGCGGGTCTACTCGCCATCGGAACCCTCGGAGCGTCCTCGTCAGCCGACGCGGTGGCGGCCCGGAAACCGGCGATGGAGGTTCTTGGGACGATACCGGACCGGATGCCCGGATCCGAAAATGACACCGAGGCCCAGGTTAAGCTTGGAAAGCGCCTCTTCTTCGACAAGCGGCTCTCGAAGAACAACAGCCAGTCGTGCAACTCCTGCCATGTGGTCGACCAGAACCGGGGTGGCGTCGACAACGAGAAGACCTCTTCTGGCGCCTTCGGAAAGCGTGGTGGTCGGAATTCCCCAACCGTGCTGAACGCGGGATTCCATCTCGCCCAGTTCTGGGATGGCCGTGCGGAAACCCTGGCCGACCAGGCCAAGGGACCGATCCTCAATCCCATCGAGATGGGCATGCCCAGCGAGGCCGAAGTGGTCGCGCGTCTCAAGGGTGACAAGCGCTATGTCAGCCAGTTCAGGTCCGCGTTTCCCAAGGACAAGGATCCGGTCACCTATGACAATCTCGCCAAGGCCATCGCAGCCTACGAGCGCACGCTGATCACGCACGACCGGTTTGATGAGTTCCTCAAGGGAGGCGACAAGGCCCTGACCTCCCGTGAGATCGAGGGACTGGAATTGTTCAACCAGATCGGATGCACCACCTGCCACAATGGTCCCCTGATCGGCGGCAATGGGTTCCGGAAGCTTGGCATTTTCGAAGCCTATTCCAACGCGGCGGACAAGGGCCGGATCGAGGTGACGAAGGATGAGGCCGACGAGTACGTCTTCAAGGTTCCCAGCCTGCGCAACATTGCCTTGACCGCCCCTTACTTCCACGACGGAAAGCACGAGACGCTGTCCTCCGCCGTGCGCGAGATGGCGTGGCTCCAGCTGGGCAAGAAGCTCGACGACCAGCAGGTCGACGCGATCGTGGCGTTCCTGGGATCGCTGAGCGACAAGCGCCGCGCCTCCCGCTGATCGTCACGGTCACCGGTGCGGTAAGAACCGTCCTCCGGGGGGCGTTCTGGTGTTCGGTCCGATTCATGGTCTGTCCCGAGAGGACATTCCGGAACGGAATCCGTCAGGAATCCGAACACCATGAACACGCCCGGCAAACCGGCTTCGCCCCATTCGGCGGGCCACCACTTCGTGGCGGTGGGGTCGAGTCACGGCTCGACCCATTGCCGTTTCCAGGGGGGCGCACCGACGGCCGCGGGCGCTTGTCTGGGAGCAGTTGGAGACCTCGACCCATCCTGGGCCAATCGGGGTGCCTCTGGACTGAGGCTCAAGTCGGAACCCTCCCCGGAAACCGAGGGTGCGGACAATGCCCCGGGATATGTCCTGCTCCAGGATGTCGGCCCCGTGCCCAGCCACAGGCTCTGCCATCGGAGTGGAATCCTCTCCGATGGCCAACTCGACCTGGACGAGGGTGTCTCACTGCAGAGCTGCTGGTGCCTGCCCTCCGCATCCTTGGATGGTTCCGAAATGCTGGGCCTCCGCTACAAGTTCAGCGAGTCGCTCAGGAGTCGAGGAGCCCATCACTTCCGCATCAGCATCCGTCGTTTCGAGGACTCCAACGAACCCGCGGATTATCCGGCCGTGCACCAGCGCGACCTGTTCTGGCAGTTCTACGAACAGGCCGGTGATCTGCTCTTCGTCCGCGCTACGCGACTCGGTCCCGTGGACGTCGAGGTGGGTCTTTATCGGATACCCTACCAGTCGGACCGTGACTGGTTGCAGGGCCAGTTCCATGTCCATCTGGATCCCTGCGGTTTCATCGGTCACCGCAACCTCGTCACCCTGGAGCTCTTCGATGAACTGGGACGGCGGCTTCTTCCCAGTTCCTCCGCTCCATTCGGCTCAGTGGATGAGCCCACAGCGGAATTCACATTCCGTCGCTGGAACCAGCCGCTGGGGCTCACCGACGAGGTTCCTTTCGACGTCCTGACCCATCTGATCGCCTAGGGCTGGGGCGGGTCGGAGGTTCTCCTGTCGTCGGAGGTCGATTCTTCGGGGGCCTTTCCGAAACCTTTTTTGTCCGCCGTTCCGGAATCCTCCAACGTGCACGCGGCGTTGGTGGCCTGTGTTCCGGATTCTCCGAGGCACCATCGCCCCAATCAGCCCTCGTCACCGGAGGCCCGGCGTTCCCACTTGCGGGGTGCCCGTTCCGGCAGGGACGTGTCCACGCGGGTCCAGTAGGTGTCGACGCCCATCGACGCATTGACCGCCTCCTCGAGTTGGGCGGATGGGGTGACCGAAAACTGGTCGTTCGCCTCGAGATAGGCCGTGGCGCCGTTCGCCATGCGGAGGTTCAGGAAGAGGGGGGTCTTTCCACGATGCTCCTCGATCAGGGTTCTCAGGGCCTCGAGTCGGACGGCGTCGAGGGCGTCGGCCCGGAGTCGGACATGGACCTGGCGGGTGAACTTCCGCGGGGCCTCCTCGAGCCGGAGGATCTCCTGGGGGAAAAGCTTCGGACGATCCTCGCTGGTGTTGACCTCGGCCGTCACGAGCACCGGAACGTTGATGTTGAGGAGGCTGCGGAACCGGTCGTAGTTCTCGTTCATCAGCAGCATCTGGACGTTCCCGGTGAGGTCCTCGACGGTGACCATCGCGTATTTCTTCCCCGACTTCTTGCTGATGCCCTCCTGCAGGCCGGAGACGAGACCGCCGATCCGAGTCATGGCCCTGTTCTCGAGGGTCGGCAGATCGGCGATGGAATGGACAGCGAAGCGTCGGATCAAGGGTTCGTAGGGCTGGAGCGGGTGACCGGTCAGGTACATCCCGAGCAGCTCCTTCTCATAGGCCAGCTTCTCGCTGGTGGGCCATTCGGGCAGTTCCACCGCCTTGGCCTTTGCCGCGGGACTTGGGGCACTCTCGAAGGCGTCGAAGAGGGAGGACTGGCCCCGGACGCGGTCGGCCGCGATGGAGCTGGCCCGGGCCATGGCGCCGTCGAGCTGGGCCATCAGGCTGGCCCGGTTGAACCCGAGCGCGTCACAGGCCCCGGCCTTGATGAGGCATTCCAGGACCTTCTTGTTCGCGGCTCGGGTGTCGATCCGTTCGCAGAAGTCGGGCAGGGAAACGAATCGTCCACCCTGGCGTCGGGCTTCGAGCAGGGACTCCACGGCGACCTCTCCGACGCCCTTGATGGCGGCGAGGCCGAATCGGATCCGAGGCCTCTGCGGGGGGGCAGAGGGGTCGCTGGAGGCCGGGGACGGAGCCGCGGGCGCGAACCGGACGTCCGACTCGTTCACGTCGGGCCCCACGACTTCGATCCCGAAGTCCCGTGCCTCGGCCATGTACTGCGCCAGTTTCGCCAGGTCGGCCTGGTCGTTCGTCATCATGGCGCACAGGAACTCGACCGGGTAGTTGGCCTTCAGGTAGGCGGTCTGGTAGGCGACGACGGCATAGGCGGCGGCGTGAGACTTGTTGAATCCGTAGCCGGCGAACTTTTCGAGGAGGTCGAAGACCTCGTTGGCCTTGGGTGCGGGGATCTGGTTCTTCTCGGCGCAGCCCTTGACGAAGGTCTCGCGCTGCTTGCCCATCTCCTCGGGCTTCTTCTTGCCCATGGCGCGTCGGAGAAGGTCCGCGCCGCCGAGGGTGTAGCCGCCCAGCACCTGGGCCGCCTGCATGACCTGCTCCTGGTAGATCAGGATCCCGTACGTCTCCCGCGCGATCGGCTCGAGCAGGGGATGCGGGTATTCCACCACCTGCTCGCCGTGACGCCGCTTGATGAAGTCGGGGATCAGGTCCATGGGACCCGGCCGATAGAGCGAGATGAGCGCGGTGATGTGCTCGACGCTGGCGATCTGGAAGCGTTTGCAGAGGTCCCGCATGCCCCCGGATTCCAGCTGGAACACGCCGAGGGTCTGCGCGTTGTTCAGCAGCTCGTAGGTCCTGGCGTCATCAAGGGGCAGGGCATCGAGGTCGATCTTCACCCCTCGGGTCCGTTCCACGAGTTCCACCGTGTTCCGGAGGACCGTCAGGGTCTTGAGACCCAGAAAGTCCATCTTGAGGAGTCCGAGATCGCCGACCGGACCCATCGCGTACTGGGTGACGATGCCCTCGTCCTCGTCCTTCTTGAGGGGCAGGAGATTAACCAGCGGCTGGGCGCCGATGACGACACCGGCCGCGTGCACGCCGGCGCTGCGGGCCTGGTCCTCGAGCAGCAGGGCGGAGTCGACAAGGTCGCGGGTGACCTCCTCACCCTCGTAGGCGGCCTTGAATTCGGGATTCTTCTCGAGGGCATCCTTCAGGCCCCACTTCGCATCCGTGATCATCTTCGCGAGGCGATCGCACTCGCCGAAGCTGAGGCCCATGACGCGTCCGACGTCGCGGATCACCGATTTCGCGCCGAGGGTACCGAAGGTGATGATCTGGGCGACGGCATCTCGGCCGTACTTCTGCCGCACGTACTCGATGACCTCGGCCCGGCGGTCGTCGGCAAAGTCGATGTCGATGTCGGGCGGGCTGACGCGCTCGGGGTTGAGGAACCGCTCGAAGAGCAGGCCGTAGCGGAGCGGGTCGACGTTGGCGATCTCGAGGAGGAAGGTGACCATCGACCCTGCGGCCGATCCACGCGCGATGCAGGCGATCCCGTGGTCGCGTCCCCAGCGGACGAAGTCGCCCACGATGAGGAAGTAGGAGACGTACCCGGTCTTCTCAATCACCCCCAGTTCAAGTCGGAGCCGGTCGAGAATTATGGCGATTCCAGGATGGTCGGTGCCGGTCGGGAGGACAGGTTCCGGTTTCGGTTCGCCCTCGGCGATCGGGACAGGCTTGGGCAGGAGGAAGTCGAGACGACGGGGATCCTGGACCGAGTCGACGCGGATCTCGCTGCCGTCGACATCGGCCTCTATCCCGTAGCGTTTCCAGAGGCCGTCGCACAGGAGGTGTCGCAGGTAGCCCTCGCGGGTCCAGACCTCCGGGGGCTGGAACACGGGGTAGTGTTCGGCTCCCTTGCCGTACTTAATCTCCAGCTGGCACTTCTCGGCGACCTCGACTGTATTCTGTACCGCCTCGGGCGTCTCGGCGAACAGCGCCCGCATCTCGTCGGCCGAGCGCAGGTAGAACTGCTCGGGTTGGTACCGCATGCGCTTCGCATCGGCGACCTGCGACTGGGTTCCGATGCAGATCAGGCAGTCATGGGCCTTCCAGTGGCCGCGCTCGACGTAGTGGACGTCGTTGGAGGCGACGAGCTTGAGGCCGAACTCCTTGGACCACGGGATGAGCGATCGGTTGACCTTGGCCTGCTCCGGAATGCCGTGGTTCTGGAGTTCGAGGTAGTAGTTGTCAGGCCCGAGGGTCTGCTTGAACCAGTCGATGGTGTCGCGCGCCTTCTTCTCGTCGCCCTTGAGGATGGATTCGGAGACCTCGCTGGCGAGACATCCGGAGAGGGCGATCAGGCCGTCGGCATGCTGGGCGAGGAGTTCCTTGTCGATGCGCGGCTTGTAGTAGAACCCATCGAGGTTGGCCGCGGTGACGAGTCGGACCAGGTTGTGGTAGCCGGCGGTGTTCTTCGCGAGGAGGACCAGGTGGTGGTAGACGTCCCGCATCCCCGCGCCCGGCCTCTTGTCGAGGCGGCTTCCCGGGGCGACGTAGACCTCGCAGCCAAGGATGGGCTTGATGCCGCGCTTGCGGGCGGCCTCGTAGAACTCGATGGCCCCGTGCATCACGCCATGGTCGGTCATGGCGAGCGCCGGAAGCTTCAGGGCTGCCGCCTTGTCCATGAGGCGATCCAGCCGGCAGGCCGCATCGAGCAGCGAGTACTCGGTGTGGAGGTGCAGGTGGACGAAATCCGACGACGACATTGTCCCGACAGGTTCGGGTGGAAGCGGCGGGTGTCGAGAGCGGATTGTTCACCACGCGCCTCAAGGGCTCCGTGGACCATGCAGTGAACCCAGACGGACGGGACGCCCCGGCGCCTTCATTCCGCGGCGTCGTCCACCGCAGCGACCTTCCGTCGGCGGTAGACCACGGCGACGTTGCCGACCCGCTGGATCAGCTGGGATCCGGTCCGGCTGACGATCTGCGGGACCAGTTTCTTCTTCTGGTCCTTCAGGTCTTCGAACTTGAATTTCACCAGCTCATGCTGCTCCAGGGCGAGGTTGAGCGCCGCGTAGAACCCGTCGGAGAGGCCGGCCTTCCCGATCTTGACGACCGGGTCGAGATGCTGGGCCCTCGACTTGAGGTCGCGCAGGTGGCGTCCCGACACGGTGGAGGGGGTTTCGGGAGCGGTGGAATCGGACATGAGGGGGGCTAGAGGCGCTGGATCTTCTCGAGGAGGCCGGTGGTGGACTTGCCGGGCACGAAGGCCAGGAACGCGATCCGTCCGCCGCCCTCCTCGACGGCTCGGCGCTCGTTCTGATCGATGGTCTCGAGCGTGTAGTCCCCGCCCTTGACGTAGATGTCGGGCTGCACCCAGCCGAGGAACCGCGTCGCCCGCATCTCTGGAAAGATGCAGACGGCGTCGACGCAGCCGAGAGCGGCGATCACCCGGGCGCGATCCGACTCCGTGTTCAGGGGACGACTCGGTCCCTTGAGCTGGCGGACGCTGTCGTCGCCATTGAGTCCGACGAGCAGGGCATCCCCGAGGGCTCTGGCGGACTCCAGGTAGGCCACGTGGCCGGGGTGCAGAAGGTCGAAGCACCCGTTGGTGACGACGAGTCTTCTGCCCGCGGTCCGGAGCCCCGCCCGCCAGGCGGGCAGGTTGGAGGCGTCCAGGATCTTTGACTCGGAACCCATGTATGGGGAATCCGGATCAGATGAACTCGTTGAACATCGCCTCGAGCAGCTCCTGGCGACCGGACTCCAGTCCGGAGACGTTGCCGAGCTTGAGGGCATGGCGCTCGCAGTCGGCGAAGGTGGCTTTGCCGTCCTCGATCTTCTTGCCGATGCCGGAGTCCCAGGTGCGGTAGCGGTTCCGGACGAACGCGTCGAGGCGGCCGTCGGCGCGGATCTTCGCCGCGATCTTCAGACCGCGGGCGAAGGTGTCCATGCCGGCGATATGGGCCAGGAACAGATCCTCCTCGCTGAAGCTCTCGCGTCGGACCTTCGCGTCGAAGTTGACGCCGCCGTGCTTGAATCCGCCGTACTTCAGGACGCTGAGCATCGTCTTGGCGGTGAGATAGAGGTCGGTCGGGAACTGGTCGGTGTCCCAGCCGAGGAAATAGTCGCCCATGTTGGCGTCGATCGACCCCAGCACGCCGGCGGCTCCGGCGACCTCGAGCTCATGCTCCATGGTCTTGCCCGCGAGCCAAGCGTGGTTGACCTCGATGTTCAGCTGAAAGTGCTCCAGCAGGCCGTATTCACGGAGGAAGTTGAGGCACGAGGCGGCGTCGGAATCGTACTGGTGCTTGGTGGGCTCCTTCGGTTTCGGCTCGATTAAGAAGGGGTTTTTGAAGCCGATCTTCTTCTTGTAGTCGACCGCCATGTGGAGGAAGCGGCCGAGGTGGTCCAGCTCCCGCTTCATGTCCGTGTTGAGCAGGGAGGCATAGCCTTCGCGGCCGCCCCAGAACACGTAGCCCTGTCCTCCGAGCTCGTGGGTCCAGTCCATGGCGCGCTTCACCTGGGCGGCGGCAAAGCAGAAGACGTCGGCATTGCAGCTCGTGGCGGCGCCGTGCATGTAGCGGGGGTGGACGAAATTCTGGGCGGTGCCCCAGAGGAGCCGGACCCCGGTGTCGCGCTGCAGCTTCTTCAGCTCGCGTCCGACGGCGTCGAACTGGGCGTTCGCTTCGCGGAGGTTCCTCCCGTGCGAGGCGAGGTCGCGGTCGTGCCAGCAGTAGAAGGGGATGCCGAGCTTGGTGGCGAACTCGAAGAACGCCCGCGCCCGTTCGATGGCCTCCTTGGTGGAGCACTCGCCGGTGTTCCAGGGCCGGTTGGCGGTACCGCCGCCGAACATGTCGGCCCCGGTTCCGCGCATGGTGTGCCAATATACGGCGGCGAACCGCATGTGGTCCTTAATGGGACGTCCCTCGACGAGTTCGTCGGCGTTGTAGTGCTTGAACGCGAGGGGATTGGTGGAGCCGGGGCCTTCGAAGCGGATGGTCCCGATCTTTGGGAAGAAATGTTTGGCCATGATGGCGGAAGGAAAATGGTCCAGTAGACTAGGCGCTTCCTGCGTTCGGCGGAAGCGGTTTTCGGGAATCGAGGCGGCCTGGGGTTTCGATCCGGGGGATCTCAGAGTTTTCCGAGGAGCTCGAGCCAGCGTTTCCAGGCCTTCTCCCGGGCGCTGCGTTGGGTGGCGTTGGCATCGGGTGCCTCACCCACCCGCATGAACCCATGCCCCGCTCCCCCGTAGATCGCCGGGGTGTAGCTCTTGACCGCAGCCTTCATCAATTCCTCGGTGACCGGGATGGTCGAGTTGACCCGTTCGTCGTTCTCCCCATAGAACCCGTAGACGGGCGCTGTGATGCGTCGGATGTCCTCCGGCAGCGTCGGGCCAGCCCCATAGAACGGGAATGCCGCCTTGATCCGGGTGCTGCGGGTGGCGAAACGGAACGTCTGGGAGCCACCCCAGCAGAAGCCCGCCACGGCGACCTTGCCGTTTGATGCCGGGAGACCCACGACATAGCCCACCGCGGCATCGAGATCGGAAACCACCTGGTCCGGCGGAAGGCTGCTGACGGCCTTCCGCGCGGTGTCATTCCCCGTGAAGCCCGCGGTTCCCTTGCCCCCGGTGCCAAGGCCCGAGAGCAGGTCCGGCGCGATCGCGATGTACCCCGCCTCCGCCAGCTGGTCGGCCACTCCGCGTACCCAGTCGGTCAGGCCGAAGATCTCATGGATGACCACGACGGTTGTGGCCTTCTCCTTCTTCTCGGGAAAGGCGATGAAGCAGGCGACCTTGCGGTCCCGATTCCTGACGTCCACCCACTCGAGGTGGCGGGGAGACTTCTCGAGACGGGCCTTGGCCCAGTCCTGGGCCAGCAGGCCTCCGTGCAACAACAGCGACGCAGCGAACACAAAGGTCCAGTTCATGACCCCGAAACGCTAGGCGGATGGGTTCTCCGTGGGAATCCGGGAATCCGGCCATCGGAGACGAGGCCGGGAAGACGTTTTCGCGGTGGAGGAGATCCGATAGCCTTCTCGCATGCGGCAACACCTCCTTCGGACCTCGGTGATCGGCAGCTACCCCGTCCCAGGATGGCTGGAACTCGCCTCGGCCCATTTGGACCGCTTCGGTCCAGACGACCTGGCCGAGCTCCAGCACGATGCGGTGGTCGCCGCGGTCCATGACCAGTGGGCCGCGGGGCTCGACGTGGTGACGGACGGGGAGCAGACCCGGCTCGACTTCAACCTGTCCTTCTACGGTCATCTGCCGGGCATCGACCTCGAATCGGCCCCGCCCCGCCGCTGGGGTCCTCCGGCCCATGATCAACGCGGGCGTCATCGGATCACCGGTCCGCTGTCCGCCCCGCAGGGGCTGGGAGCCGTCACGGAGTTCCAACGCCTTCAACGGGTGACTGCCGTCCTGGTCCCCGATCCGTCCCAGGCCCCCACCCTCAAGGCCTCGGTGCCGGGTCCCTACACGCTGTCCGGACGCCCCCTCCCCAACCCGGAGCAGGGGTATCCCGACCGGTGGGCCGTCGCGGAGGCGCTACTTCCGGTGGTGCGACAGGAGCTCGAGGCCCTCGTGGCCGCCGGGTGTCGCGAGGTCAGCGTCGATGAGCCCAGCATGAGCTGCTACGCCCACCGCGAGGATCCACGGCGGTTCGTCGACCTCTTCAACCGGACGGTCGAGACGGTCCGGGGCCGGACGCGCGTCTGCACCCACCTCTGCTTCGGCAACTACAAGGCACGCGCCGTGGGTCCGCGTCGGCTGGCCCCGCTGTTCCCGGCCTTTCTCGACATCCACTGCGACGAGATGCATGTCGAGATGGCGAGCCGGGAGTTCAGCGAGCTGGAGGTGATCCGCGAGATCGCCCGGCGTTGTGATGTGGCGGTGGGGATCGTCGACGTGAAGAGCTACTACATCGAGACGCCCGACGACATCGCCTGCCGGGTCCGGCGGTGTCTCGAGCATGCGCCGGCCGACCGTCTGGTGTTCGCGCCCGACTGCGGCCTGAGCCAGACCGCCCGGTGGGCAGCGCGTCAGAAGCTCGCCCACATGGTCGCCGGCGTCCGCCAGGTCCGTGAGACCCTCTGAGTGACCCGGTCCGCCCCAGTCCCATGGCTTCAATGATCCGTCCCAGGCTGCAGGACGACGCCCTGCTGTCGGACATCGAATCGGCCCGCGGTGACGCCAACCGCCTCTGGATCTGGTGGCTCGGGCAGAGCGGGTATCTGGTGTTGTGGAACGGGAGTGGGCTGCTCCTGGATCCCTACCTCTCGGACTCCCTCACCCGCAAATACCAGGGGACCGACAAGCCCCATGTCCGGATCTCGGAACGGGTGGTGGACCCGGGCCGTCTCCGGGGGATCGAGGTCATCACCTCCTCCCACACCCACACCGACCATCTGGATGCCGAGACACTGCGCGCGGTGATCGCCGCGAATCCCGCACTGCGGATGGTCGGTCCCGAGGCCAACCGGGTCACGATCCGGGAACGATCCGGGCTTCCGGACGACCGCATCCGGGGACTGGTCCTCGATCCGGGAGGGTGTCGCACGGAGGCGGGTCCGTTCTCGTTCGAGGCGGTCCCGGCGGCCCATGAGTTGCTCGACGTGGATTCGAAGGGGCGTCCGATCTACCTCGGATTCCTGATCCGGGTGGGGCCATGGACCCTCTACCACTCGGGCGACACGGTATTGTTCCCGGGCATGGTGGAGCGTCTGGGATTGGCCCGCATCGACATCGCCTTCCTGCCGATCAATGGGAGTCTCCCGGAGCGTCGGGTGGCGGGGAACCTCTGGGGCCGTGAAGCGGCCCAGGTGGCCAGGGCCTCCGGGGTGCGGTGCGTGATTCCCGGCCACTATGACCTGTTCGCGTTCAACACGGCGTCCCCGGAGGAATTGGAGCGGACCTGTCGGCTGCTGGGGCAGCGCCACCGAGTGCTCCGCCTCGGGGAGCGGGTCGAGGCGGCGGACCTCACAGGGGTTCTATGAGCTCGAGGGCCTTCTGGAGCGGGGCAGGTGACAGGCGGATGAGACCGTTAGGGACCTGGTTCAGGTCGTGGATGAGGAAGAGCGCCGAGGACATCAAAAGGGCGCAGATCATGAGGACCGTGATGGCGGTCCCGTTCCTCGGGGCGAAGAGGGCGACGGTCGTGAACAGGAGTCCCAGCCAGCAGAGCAGGATCGCAAAGAACGGGGTGGGCAGGGCCGACTGGTGTTGCTCGATCAGCTTCCAGCGGTTCCCGGCCAGATCCATGGCCAGCTGATAGGCCTCATTGTAGATCTGACGTTCGGCATCGGTGCTCGTTTTCAGGGCCCGCATGCGCTGCTGGATGGCATCGATCCACGAGCGTTTCTCGAATTCCTCGGTGCCTTCCTCCGAGGCGCCGTTCTGGGTGAGGACCGTGGCCAGGGTGAACTCCACCGATTCCCGGATCTGACGTCGGATGGGTATCGTCTCCGGTTCCAGGTGGGCTAGGGCGTGGTCGAGCTGGATCATCCGGGCACCGCCTTCGACCACTCCGGCGTTGAGGCTGTCATAGGACGACTTCGCCGAGCTGACGAGCAGGCCGACCAACATGGCCGTGAGGGTGATGATCATGCCGGAGGCCAGCTTGACGGTGTCCTTGCTGTCGGCATCGAGATGGTGGTTGGGCAGCCGGTTCTGGAGGAGGAAGCCCAGCACGATGCTGGCGGAGAGGCAGACGAAGGCGAGCAGGGCGACGGTCAGGGAGGTCATGCGGATCGCCGGGCGGTTGGGATCCTGGCCCGGAGCCGACACAAACCCTTGGGGCTTGCGGGGTTCTCGTTCAGCTTTTCAATGCGCAACTCCGACCGGCCCCATTCCTGCGGACGACGAAGGCCAGGCCCATTGTACCTTGGCGAACGGGGGCCGGTGGGGTTTTCATGGGGCTTCGATTCCGTTCCGAAACGCCATGCCCCCCAAGACCATCGGTCCCTCGATTGGATCCCGTCTGGCTCCGGCCAGGACCGGGCTCTTCCGGCATTCCATCGCCTGGTTCCTCGCCGCGATCGCCGGCCTCTTCATCGTCACCCCGTGGACCGAGATGCTGCCGAATGGGCACTGGATCGCCTCGATCATTGTGACCGTGAGCCTCGTTGCCGCGGTGTTGGCCGTGGGAGGGGCCTGGATCCACAATCTGACGGCCGGCATCCTTGTCACGCCGGTCGTGATCGGATGGTGGCTCCAGCACCATCGGTCGGACGGGTTTCCCGTCCTGCTGTTCGGCACGACCCTGCTGACCTTCATCAGCTACGTGATCGCCCGGTTTATCCTGTTCATCCTTACGTCGCCCAAGGTGAACTCCGAGGTTCTGTCGGCCGGGATCGTGACCTACCTCATGCTCGCCGTCTGGTGGAGCACGGCCTACTCGCTGGTGGGACTCCTCGTGCCGAACTCCTTCGGGGGGCTCCCAGCCCATGTCCACCGGCTCTATGGATTCGATGCCCTCTACTTCAGTGTGACTACCCTGACCACGGTCGGCTATGGCGAGATTCTCCCGCTGTCGATGCCGGCCCGGATGCTGGCCATGATGGAGGCCCTGTGTGGCACGCTCTACGTCGCCGTGTTCGTGGCGCGTCTGGTGTCGCTCAACACCTCCCTCAGCCCGGTGGTCCATGGGGGCATACAGCCCAACCCGGATCCACGACCTGAGGATGTCCCCTGACCTTGGATCTGTGGGGACGGAGACCGGGTCGCAGACCTTGATCCGCCGCGTTCTGGCCGTCGTCGTGGTCGGGGTGCTGCTGGTCCTGCTGGGGCGCTGGTTGGGACACGAGCTCCGGATCTGGGAATCGTGGATCGCGGCGTTTGGGTGGATGGGGCGTATCGCCTTCGTCGGCTTGATGGTCTTGGGCACGTCGGTGTTCCTGCCCAACTCGGTCTTCACGCTTCTGGCGGGACTGCTCTTCGGCCTCCTGGAGGGGTGTGTGCTGGCCTCGATCGGCACGTTGGCCGCGGCCGTGGTGGATTTCCTCCTGTCCCGGTTCCTCCTCAGGTCGGTGATCCAGGACTGGCTGGGTCGGCGTCCGAAACTCGCGGCCCTGGAGCGGGTGATCGTCCGTGAGGGGGGGCGCCTGGTGGCCCTTGTGCGCCTGTCGCCGCTCAGTCCGGTGTGGATCAGCTACCTCCTTGGCACCACGCGTCTCCCCGTCCGCACGTTCCTGGCCACGAGCCTTTGTCTGCTGCCCATGGTCTGGGTCGAGGTCTACCTGGGGTACGTGGCCGCCCATGTCGCAAGGATGGGCTCGGGACGCCACCCCGATCGGCTGCACGATCCCCAGTTGATCCTGTCGGCGATCGGCGCTTCGGTCGGGATCGGCGTCATGATTTGGATCGGCCGCCGCGCCCTGCGGGCCATTGCGGATGCGGAGCGCACGGAATCCTGAACACCCCTTTCCAGTGACATTCCCCTCACCACAATCGTCTCGCCTGCGCCGCTTCGGGATCCTTCCTGTCCTGACCTGGGCGGGTTGGATGGGTTGGGCGGGACAGGATGGGGCCCCAAACCCGGCGCAGACGTTCCTCAGGTATGACAACCTTGGGAACCTCGTCGCCACCCCGAAGGACGAGGTGCCGAGCACCCTCCTCCCGACGGATGCGGCCTCCCTGCGGTATCAAGTTCCAAGGCAGGCCCCGGGCACCACGCGTCCCAAGGCGCTCGAGGAACGCCTCGAGGCCCAGCGGGAGGGGGCGGATGCGTTCACATGGTTCCCGAGATTCCACCCCAAGCTCGGCCCCTACATCGCGTCTCCCGACGCCGTGGGCAACACGGCGCTCCGGCCCGGGGCCCTCGTCACCTCCACCACGGACGCCGAGTGGATCCAGGCGTTCAAGTACCGGGTCTCCGACTACGGGCTGAACTACTCGCTGGCCCAGACCGTCACTTGGCTCACGATGGACGGAGCGCATTCGGGGGATCCGAGCATGGGTTTCTACACCTTCGACTGGTTCTCCAAGTGGACCGTCTACTCGACGGCCCACGGGAATGAGGCCGGTTGGCTCAGCAGTCAGGTGAAGGTCCTCGAGGGGTTCGGCAGCACCCGGAGCCAGACGGTGCCGGGGGCCATCGGATCGTTGGTCAATCCGGCCTCGCTCTGGAACGGTCGCAACGGCGTCGAGGTCGCCGAGATGGCCTGGCACCAGTCGTTGGCCGGGGGCCGGGTCGTGGCGGTCGCCGGGATCATCAACGAGTCGAACTACCTCGACCTCAACACGTTCGCCAACACCGCGCGGGGGCAGTTCCTGAACTCCGCGTTCGTGAACAGCATGGTGGTCCCGTTGCCCGCGTATTCGCCGTCGGTCAACCTCCAGTGGAAGCCCCAGAGTTCGTGGTATGTCATGAACGGCACCTCCATCGGGAACATCGCCGCGGGACGCCTACCGTGGGTGGGTTGGAACGACCGGTCCTGGGTCTCCGTCACCGAGATCGGATACGTGGGAAAGAACGTCCTGGGCCTGGGCAACGGGGTCTATCGTGTCCAGCCCTTCCTGGCACAGGCGGGAGGGGACGTCGGAGCAGGGGTGGGACTGAACTTCCAGTAGCGGCTCGGTGCGAACACCCCGCTGGGGTGGTTCGGCCGGTTTGGGTTCGGCGGGGTTTCGGGGGCGAGCAGCGCGGCTAACCAGATCGCCACCGGGATGATCGTCCAGGCCCCGCTGAAGCAGCTCGGGATCACCACCGAGCAGCCCAACGACGGCGTGGGCATCGCCGTCTGCTGGAGCGATCCGTTCCGGAATGGGGGTTCCAGACCGGTTCAGGACGAGACCGCGATCGAGCTGGGCTACTGCTTCCACCTGACCCCGCTGGTCCGGATCCAGCCCGATGTCCAGTTCGTCATCGACCCCGCCTACAACGCCCGACGCGAGACCGCCGTGGTGTTCCAGCTCCAGCTCGACATCAACTGGTGAGGGCCCCCATGGATTCCGCTGGAACGCGCTATCTGGTCTGTTCGGTGCCGAGGTCTGGCAGCACCCTCTTCTGCCACCTGCTGCGGTCGACGCGGTGTCTGGGCATGCAGCCCTTCGACGGCGGGCGTTTCGAGTACCTCGTCCCCTATCTCCGGGGGCGATTCAGGCAGGTCGACTGGTCCTCGACGGGTCTCGTCGATTTCCTCGAAATCCCGTTTGGATCCAGCGCCACATCGAATGGCGTGATGGGGTTCAAGGTGATGTGGGATCTGTTCGATCAGCTCCTGGAAACAGCCCGTGGCCTCGAGTGGGGACAGGTCCTGGGGTTCGGTGATGGCTTGGAGTCCCCGGAGCTGAGGGCCGACGCGGGCTGGAACCACGACCCCTTCCGGAGGCCGGATTTCTGGTGGTGCCACGCGGTCGCCCGGCTTCGCGATCGCCTCCAGCGTGCTCCTCAGATCCCCGCGTCGGGGAAGTAGTACTCCACGTAGCCGAGCATCATTTCCTCGAAGGTCTGCTCGCCCCAGCGGACCTCCTGGGTAGGGTCCGGGTTGGCCGGGTTTCCGGAGCTGTTGTCGTACCAGGCGGTGGCGCGGATCCGGGTCCCGTTGCGGATTGGCACCGGTCGCTCGAACCGGTAGCTCAGCTGCCAGTTGAAGTCGTAGCGCGGTACCTCGAGCAGGGTCTTCCGGTCGCCGTCGCCCTCCACCGTCTCAAAGCGGAAGGCCTTTCCGCGGACATGGAGGTGGGGCATGAGGGCCAGGATCCGGGCCTCGCGGGGCACCGGCAGCGAGGCGGTTTCTTCGTGGTTCGGGGCTCCCGGTGGGATGCGCAGGAGCGGGTTGGCGATGCCGATCACATGGATACGATGCCGCGGCGGTTCCTTGGCGAACCGGAACCCGATCCGCATCTGGTCCTCGGTTGCCGTTCCATTCGGCGTGTAGTGGATCTGGAACCGCAGTCGGCTCCCGGCCGGCAGGGGCTTGGCGAAGCCTTCCGGGTAGATCTGGAACGTGTTCCCGGGCACGTAGGCGGCGAAGAACCCGGTCACGCCGTCGCCGCTGGAATCCGAGCCGCCCCGCCCCCGCTGTCCGGGCGGACGCGCGAACACGAGCACGTGGTGGACCACCGCCTTGGCCGTGGGCTGGATCTCCACCGCCGTCACCCACTGGTCCTCCGTCAGGCCCGTCTCAATGGTGGCCTTCTGGTACGGCATCACCCCCTCGGCCGCGACGGCGATCGGCTTCGGGATCGTGTAGACGGCGTCCGGTTTCCCGATGCTCCAGTCGCCCGCCGCAGGCAGGGGCAGGGGGGCGTCCTTCGGGTCACCCGCAGGACGGGACCCCGACAGCCAGGCAACGAGGTCCCGTCGGTCGTCCTCCGGCAACGAACGGTCGTTCAGCCAGGGACTGGGGCTGGAAGCCCCGCCTTTTTCCGGCGCGGCAAACCACGGGGGCATGAGGCCCTTCTCGACCTGGGTCTGGATCACGCGGGCATGGCTTCCGACCGAGCCGAGGGATTCCAGTTCGAACGGGCCCGGGCCGCCGGTGGTGTGGCATCCCTGACAGTGGGTCTGGAGGATGCGGGAGACCCGGTTGTGGAACGTCACCGCAGCACCCGTCGGCACCGGGATCGGTCCTGCGGAATCGAGATCGCATCCGGGGGCGGTCGTGGCCGCGATCGCGGGACGGTCCCCACGCAGCACCGCTGCCAGGGCGTCCTTCAAGGGGCGACGGGTCGGCTCGGCCTTGGCGTAGCCCAAACCATACTGGTCGTCGACCGCCCCGCGGTACACGACCGTTCCGGCGGCGTCGGTCAGGATCGCCTCGGTGGTGCTGTGCAGGCCGAGGCGTCGGGCCAGTTCACCCTTCGGATCCTGGAGCACCGGAGCCGTCCACCGATGGGTGGACGCCATCGCCTTGAGATCGTCCTTCGGGTCCGAGTCGATCGGTGCGATGAAGACCACCTCGAAACCCTGGGCCGAGGCCTCTGTAGCGAGGCGTCCGAGGGCGGGGCCGTACTTGCGGCTGAGGGGGCAGGTCGACGAGGTGGCGAGCAGGAGCCGTCCCTTGCCGGATGGGCGGGCATCGAGATCGACTGGACGTCCATCGAGGCTGGTCCAGGAGCCGGCCTGGAGGCGTCGTCCGACACCCCAGGTGATGGGGTTTACAGGCCAGAAGGATTCCTTGGGCTCAGCCGCGGCGGACGTCGTCGCGAGAGGAGCGTTGGTCGCCGTCGTGGAAGGAGCGGCCCATCGGCGACGTCCGCCGATCTCCGTGATCGCCTCGGCGGCCTCCTGTCGGGTGATGGCCCCATCGCCGTCGCGATCCAGCCACTGCAGCATGACGGGGTTGTTGATCTCGTCCGCGGTCACCCGACCGTCTCCGTTCCGGTCAAACCGCTCGAAGGCATCCGTACGTTTCTGGCGTCCGCCGGGCTGGGACCCCGTTGGTGAACCTGGGGGACGTTGGGTCGACGGGGAGGGTGGGGTGGGATCCTGGGCGCCAAGTCCTGGAGCGCCGAGGATGGCAACGAGGACGAACGAGGAGAGGCTCCGGGCGATGACACAACGGACGAGGGATGCCTTCATGCCGAGAAGGTGACACAGAAATGGGGAGGGGCCTAGTGCCGAGATCCTGGAGCGTGCAGCAAGATGGGCGGACAGCGGTGGATGATGCAGTGCCCTGCATCAAGGATGGCACCACCCCACCCCAGGTGCCACTGATTCCGGCGAGTACGAGTTGTGGTTCGTCCGGGGACTGCCATGGAACCGCGCGGTCCTGACCCGTTGCGGACCTCCAAGAGCCACCCCGTCCCGACCCTGCAATCCACGCTGTCGACCTACTCGTCCAGCACGAGCTTCCCCGCATCGCCGGCCTTGCCGCGCTTCTCGAGATCCGCCAGCAGGCCTTCGTCCGAGAGGTCCAGCTTGTGGGAATGCTCCCAGTCCTGGTGCGCCACATCGTGGAGCTCCTGCACCAAGGTGTCGTCGTCGACCTCGATCGCCAGCTCACGTCGGTCATCGAAGCTGCCCGGGGCGAGGTTGATGGAGCCGATGATCTCCCGCTTGCCGTCGGCCAGGAGCATCTTCCCGTGGAGCTTCAGCTTCTTGAGCTTGTGGATCTTCGCGCCGCCGTGTGAGTCCCCGTCGTGACACCCATCCTATTCGGTGTAGGACGCCGGCCAGGTCCAGTCCTGGTGCAAGCCCTCCTTGCTTCGACGGCCCTTCTGGTCCTGCCGGTCGTCACCGATGGACCAGAGACGGAAGAGCCCATTGTCGTTCTGCGCGTAGCGGATCGGCTGACCATCCATCGGGTCGATCGGCACTGCCGCCAGGAAGTCTGGCACCAGGGCCTCGAGGGTCTGGGGATAGGCGCCGTTCCGGAGTCGATATCGCTCGAGGGCACAGCCGGTGATCGCGCATCGGTTCATCACCTGGCTGCGGACCGCCTTGGCCACGGACTTCCCCAGGGCGCTTCCCAGTTGCCGCGCGAATGCGGTGTAGGGGGATGGGTTGTCGCGGTACCGGGCCTGGGCCTCGGAATCCCAGGTTTCGGCCTCCTGGATGAGGTCCCGCAATTCGGCGGTGGGTGTTCCTCCGCGGAGCCGACGTGCGGCCTCGATGTGCCGCTGGGTTTCGAGAGCCAGAGTCGATTGGTTCTGTCGGATCCAACCCCGCGGCAGGACCGTGGCAAAGAACGTCTGCTCCAGGGAGTCGGCCGAGCCATCGTGGGGGCCGCCGTTCCAAGGGTTCAGCACCTGGGAGATCTCCTTCGGGTTCCTGACCCACCGGTCCATGGTCTGGATGGCTCCGTTGCGTTCTCCCTCGAGGGCCAGCGCCATGCCGGCCAGGGAGTCGCGCTGGGCCAGCTGCTTCTGAAATTCCTGAAGCTGCGCGTCGGTCCAGCAGTGGGCGGCAATGCCGTGCCAGATGGATTCGGTGGCGATCTGTGCCTGCGCGATGCGGACGAGCTGGGAGATCAGCAGCGGATCTTCGCGGAGCCAGTCCGAGACCCGCAGCGCCACCAGGGTCTCCTCGAAGGCGGCGTTCGTCTGGCCATCGGCGATGAGGGCCCAGATGCGGAGGTCGAGGTGGTTCTGGATCCGTTTCAGGGCCCCAAGGTTCGGCAGGAGCATCTCGAATCCCTCGTCCCAGGCGTAGTCAAAGCGGCAGAACGGACGCCCGCTCGCTTCGCGGATCAGGTCGAGTTCGGGCTTTGCCACCTGGAGCGCGGTCAGCACCACGGTCGCGGCAGACGCTCCAGCCGGTGCGGCGGGATACTCCGGGAGATCCGGGCGGGGCGGAACCCGCCGCCTGGAGGTGGAGTCCGGCTTTGAGACCGCATTCGTTTTCCCATCCCGGTAGTCCTGGACGGATCGGAACGCGGTCGACCAGTCCTCAAGGGTCGTGGGACGCCAGATCTTCCTGGACCTCTCAGGCAGTTGTTCTTCGGGGCGGCTGAAGACCTTCATGCGTTCCTGTCCCGCTGTGGGAATTCGAATTCCCCCATTCGTCTTCATCACCTCCGCCGAATTGGTCCGCATCAGTTCCCGGAACAGGGGGATCGTCGCCGCGTTCTGATCGTCCGGCACCTCCCATCCGGCGAGCTCCCGAAACCCCAGCCTCTCCCCCTTCGCGATCAGGGTGTCTCGGGTGGCCTTCCATCGGAGGGCCCCATGAGCCCTCTCCAGACTGGTCAGCAGGACGTACGGGGTCGCGATGTCGAAGAGCACGGCATAGACGAGGATCAGCATCGCGGTCCAGAGGGAGCGGGACGGGACCGCGGCTGGAATGCCGCTGCGGATCCGGGCGGCGCGTCGGTTCCACGACACCACCGTGAAGAGCGAGTGGCAGAGGATGGAGGTCGCGATGAACGTACCAAGAGCCAGCCACACCAGTCCCAATACCGGGGAGAACCGTCGAAGAATCGCGCCCAGCGCCAGGAGAATCGTTGGGAGGAGAAGTTTCCGGAGCAGACGGGACCACGGCAGCGTCTCCTCGGGCCGGGGTGTCGGGGAGCGGAACCGGCGGAGGAATCGGAAGCCCTTGGTGGGACTTTCTTCCCACCAGCAGAAAAAGGTTTCAGGAGTCATGGAAGTTGGATCGAAGGGAGGTGTGGGTCTCAGGCGTTGAGGAGGAACACCGGGGTCTCGGATTGGGGTCGGATGTCGGAGGTGGGAAGCGAGCCAGTCTCATGGACCAGTCGAGCGGCCTGAACCTCACGGGCAAACACAGTCTTGGCTCCGGTGTTCCATGCGAGGTGCAGGTGTGGGAGTCCCTGCACTGGATTGGGACGGTGGCGTCGTCGGAGCTGGCTTCGGGGTCGAAGATGGGCCGGCGTCTGGGGCTCGGGTTCCGGTTGGAGACCGGGTTGCTCGAGGGAGCGGAGCAGGGCCAGCCGTTCTTCCCGCGCCTCCCGGACGGCGCGCGCGGAAGGTGCCGCAACGGATGGGGTTTGAGATCCGAGAATCCACGGATCGATCTGGAAGGCCAGCCATGCAAGGACCCAGATCCCGGCCAACCCGGTCAGCGGCGACGACACCCGACTCCACCACGTCTCCCACACGCTGGGGCTGGGGCGACGCTCTGCTGTTCGGAGGTTCGACGTATGACGGGACAGGATCGACTCCCGAAGTTCTTGGGGGACGGGGCGCAGGGGTTGGTCGCGGAGCCGTGCCTCGAAGGCGTGGCGTTCCGGGTCGGAGGAGGTGGAGGAGGAATCCATGGCGAGGTTCAGGTATGGAGTTCGTCGTAGAGGGGTTGGAGGTGTCCACGCAGCTTCTCGAGTCCGTACCGGTACCGGCTTGCGGCGGTATTGGCGGGGATCTGGAGGATCGACGCGATGTCGACGAATGAGCGTCCCTCCCAGAGCTTGAGGTGCACCACGCTGCGTTGCTCCGAGGGAAGCGTCTCGAGGGCCTTCGAGAGTTCGGCGCGGAACGTGTCGGTATCGGGATCCGGGGAGCTGGCAAACACTTCCAGGGGTTCGGCCGAAGCGGTCTCGATCCGAAGCCGCGTCTCCCGCCTCCGGATCGCATCGATCGCCTGGTGATGGGCCAGGCGGAGCAGGTAGGCCCGTTCGTCCCGGAGTCCGTCGACGTCGAGTCCCCGGCGGCCGAGCTTGAGGAAGAGATCCTGGAGCGCCTCCCGGGTGTCGGCCTCGTTCCGGGTGACATTGAGCAGGAACGCAAACACCGCCTGGGCGTGGGTGTCGTAGAGGCGTTCCAGTTCGGCCGGGGTCATGCGTTCCTGAGAGGACGCATGGCGCCGGGGGATTTGTCTGAGGAATCTTGCCGGAAATCCGGAAGGGCGGATTGTCGAGAGCGATGGAACTCCTCGAAGCCCCAGCGCTCCGCGATCAGATGCGGACGATCCCGTCGTGGTCCCTGCAGGATCGCCTGATCCACCGGACCTATGAGTTCCCCGACTTCCTCGCCGCCATGGCCTTCGTCAATGCCGTGGCTCGCCTGGCCGAAGACGCCCAGCATCACCCGGATATCGATATCCGGTGGAACAAGGTGACCCTGGCGCTCACGACCCACGATAAGGGCGGTCTGACAGCCAAGGACTTCGATCTGGCCCGTCGGGCGGATGCAGCTGTGGGCGGTTGAAGGGCAGGGACGGGGATCCCTGCGGCGGGCTGCCCTACTTGGCGCCCTGGTCGATCCAGGCGCGGACGATCCCGACCTGCTCCTTGGTGAGCGGCTCGCCCTTGCCCTCGGGCGGCATGACGGTGTCGGGGTCGAGTCCGGAGATCGAGACGAGGAGGGAGCTCTTGAGGCTGTCCCCCTTCACAACCGACGCGCCGTTCTCGCCGCCCTTCAGGGTCGCTTCGAGGGAGTCGACGCGCAGCTTGCCCTTCTGCTTCTCGGCCCCGTGGCACTTGAAGCAGGACTTCTCGAAGAGGGGCTTGATGTCCTTGTCAAAGGTCAGCCCCTTCGTGGGGGCGGCGGGCGGCAGTTTGCTCAGGTCCACATCGGCGGCAAAGGCCACGGAACTGAGGGCGACGGCGAGCAAGAGAACGGAGAGAGGTTTCATCGGGTAGCGATTGTGTGGGGAACGCTGGCGAAGGACGTGTCCGCGGTCAAAACGATTCAAGGGAAGGACCCGGAGCGAGGAGCCCAGCGTCGGACACAGAGAGATTTGCGGTCAGACATGGGGTGGGACTACACGTCCACGGTCAGATCAAAAACCCATTACTTCCATGACTCAAAACACACTCCGCTCCGAGAGGGTCGTCTCGGATCTCCACACCCTCGCCTCCGACCTCGAGGCCCTCCTTCAGAATCGCAATCCACCCGAGGAATCCCGGATCGCGGATCTCCGCGGCCGTTTGTCCCAGATCCTGTCCCAGACGGGTGAGGCGTGTGATGGCCTTGCCTGTCGCGCCTCGGACACGGCGAAACGGGGCATGGCGGCGGCCGATGCCTCGGTCCGGTCCCACCCTTGGGAATCGGCGGGGGTCGCGTTCGTCGTGGGCCTGGCTGCCGGCGTCTGGGCCACCCGTCGTCGGTCCGCATGACCTCGCTTCTGGGTCTCCTGAGGCTCCGGTCCCATCTGGCCTCGTGGGTCTCGCTGGTGGGGGGCGTCCTGACGGATCGGGTCGATCTGTGGGCCGCCGCCCTCCGGCTGGAGCGGGTCCGGTTGCTCCGGATGGTGGGGCTTCTCGTCGCGACGTGGTCCTTGGCGCTGCTGGGGTTGCTGTGCCTGAGTGCCGCCGTGGTGGTGGCCCTCTGGCCTGTGTCGCCGGTGGGCGTCCTGGTGGGGATTGCTGGGCTGTACTTTCTTGCCGCCTTGGCGGGATTGCTCCGCCTTAGAAATCTGTCCCAGCAGGTGCCGTTCTCGGCCGCCACCGCATCCCTCAAGCGGGATTGTGAGCGCTTGGACCGGATCCTGAGGGGAGGCGGCACCGGGGCAGGGGGATCGTCCGGTCCGGTTGCAGGGGGTTCCTGATCCGGGGTGCTGCCGGAATCAGCCTTGGCGTGCCTCGAGGAATCGCTTGAGCTCGGAGGCCAGGACGCCGCCGAATCCGGGAACGTCGGCGATCTGGTCGATCGTTGCCGTGCGGAGCCGTTGGACCGAGCCGAAGCGCCGAAGGAGCGCCTGTTTGCGTCCTTCGCCGATGCTTGGGAACTCGTCGAGGATGCTCTCGGAGATCTTCTTCAGCCGGAGCTGGGCATTGTAGGTGTTGGCGAACCGATGGGCCTCATCGCGGACCCGCTGCAGAAGCTTCACCGCCGGACTGTCGAGTCCCAGGCGGAGGGGTTCGTCCCGGTGGGGCAGGTAGATCTCCTCGTTTTCCTTGGCGAGGCCGAGGATGGGGATGGATTCGAGACCCAGCTGCGCAAGCTCTGCGCGGGCGGCGTTGAGCTGACCGCGACCGCCGTCGATCAGGATGAGGTCGGGAAGGCGGGCCTTGGCGGGCGGAGCGGGGCTCCACGGGACAACGGTCGCGTCGGTGTCGGAACGGGCCGGACGTCCGCGATGGGCGGCTGCGGTGTCGTCGATGGCCCGCTGGAGTTCCGGGACGCTGCCCTCGCCGGACTCCGCATCGCTTGGGTCGAGGCCTCCCGATCGCACCTCCCGCAGGAGACGCGAGTACCGGCGTCGGATCGTCTCGGCCATGCTGGCAAAGTCGTCCTGTTGTACGACCGACTTCATCCGGAAGCGTCGGTAGTGGCTGCGGTCGGGTCGGGCGTGCCAGAAGCTCACCATCGAGGCCACGACGAACGTTCCGCTGATGTTGGAGATGTCGAACCCCTCGATCCGCGCCGGGGGCTCGGGCAGTTCCAGCACGCGGGACAGTTCCCGGAGATCGGCCTCGGGGTTGACCGCCACGGGGAGGGTGTAGGGAATGCGCTCGAACTTCTCGGTCTTCTGGGTGGTGCGCTTGAGGTCCTCAAGGGCGTCCCGCAGCTGGGCGGCCTTCTCGAAGTCCAGATCGGTCGCGGCCTTCTGCATCTCCTTCTCGAGCTCGGAGCGCAGTTCATCGGTCTGTCCCTGGAGGAACTCGATCCCGGCCCGGACCTGGGCGAGGTACTGCTCCCGGCTCACGTTGCCGATGCAGGGGGCGGTGCAGTGCTTGAGATTGCCGTAGAGGCAGTGTTTGTAGTCGGCCTCGCCGGGGGTGAGCGGACGACAGCCCCGGAGGTGGAACTTCCGGCGCATGAGCGTCAGCGCACGGCGGACGCTCCCGGAGTGGGCGAACGGACCGAAGTAGATGCAGCCGTCGTCCTTCCGGAGCCGTGTCAGGGTGAACCTCGGAATGGGATCATTGAGGTTCACCTTCAACATCAGGAACCGTTTGTCGTCCTTCAGGTCGATGTTGAACCGGGGCTGGAACTCTTTGATGAGCTTGCTTTCGAGCAGCAGCGACTCCGGCTCGGATTTGACGACGTGCCAGTCGAGATCGTGGATGGCCTCCACGAGGGCGTTGAACTTGAGGTCCCATCCCATGCGTCGGGACGGGTGGAAGTACTGGGAGACCCGTTTTCGGAGATCCCGGGCCTTGCCGACGTAGATCACCGTCCCGAAGCGGTCCTTGTGCAGGTAGACCCCGGGACGATGCGGGATCTGGGACAGCTTGTTCCGGATGTGATCGCTGATCGGCACGATGGGGTGAGCGGGCCGGTCACCGCCCGGCGGCGGTCGGCGTCACTGGGCCCACTTGGGATTCTCCCAGAAGGCGTAGGCGAGGAGGTGGAGGATGGTCATCTGGGCGTCCTCGACCCGCCCGTAATGGGTGTCGGGAATCACCACCGGCTGGTCTGCCAGCTCCGCCATCTTGCCGCGCTTGGCGCCGACGAGGGCGATCCGCTTCAGTCCCTGGGCCTTGGCCCACTCGAAGGCCTTCACGCAGTTGGGCGAATTGCCACTGACGCTGATGCCGATCAGAACGTCGCCGGGGCGGGCGTAGTTCTCCAGCTGGCGCACAAAGACGTCCTCGTAGCTGTAGTCGTTCCCGAGGGCGGTGATCCAGGCGACGTTGTCGGTCAGGGACAGGACACGGAAGCGGCGGGGCAGGACATCCGAGGCGCCCTTTCCGAGGTCGACCGTGAAGTGGCTCGCGTTGGCGGCGCTGCCGCCGTTGCCGATGACGAACACCTGGGCGTCGCGCCGGTGGGCGTCCTGGAGGGTTGCAATCAGCGACGCAAGCTGCTTTGGGTCGAGGGTGCCGAGGAGGCGTTGCTGTTCGGCGAGGTAGGACGAGATCCAATCGATCATGGACCAATGCTCCTGGCACAGGGGCAAGGGCTCCAAGGAGAAAATGGGGCGTGCTTCGGACAGCGGATCAGCCCTGTGCCGTGCCAGCCGCGTCGAAGGCAAGGGCGAGAGCCCCCACCGGCACGGAATCCTCGCCGAGGCCGGCGAGCGCGATCTCCGGGACCGGGTGGAACGAGTCCATCACATACCGCGGGAGACCGGTGGCGATGGCGTCGCGCAGTGGCGTCCCGATCAGGGAAAGACCGCCGCCCACGACGATGATGCCTGGATGGAAGAGATGGACCGCGTGGGAGAGGGCGAAGGCGAGGTTGTCGGCGAGCTCGCTCAGGATGGCCTGGGCGATCGGGTCGTGGTCGGCCAGGGCCGGAGCCAGGAACCGTGCTTCGCCCTGTCTGGCATCCCCCACGTGTCGGGCCAGTGGACCCTCGGGATGGAGACGCACGGCCTCGCGTACCCGTCGATCCACCGCCCAACCGGAACAGCGCTCCTCGACGATCGTGCCGGACTTGTCCAGCCGGAGGTGTCCGAGTTCGGCCTCTCCGGGGATGGCGCCGTGGTAGATGCGACGGCCGATGACGAGTCCACCGCCGACCCCGCTGCCCATGTTGATCCAGAGGACCGGATCGTGGTGGGTGCCGGCTCCATGGCGGGCTTCACCGAGTGCGGCCACATTCGCGTCGTTGTCGATCGCAATGGGGAGATGGGTCAGTCCGTGAAGCCACTGGCCGAGTTCGAACTGATGCCAGCCTTGGATCTGGTGGGAGCACGCGATCCGTCCGGTCCGATGGTCGACGGGACCGCCAAAGCCAACCCCGATCCCGATGGGTTTGTGGGCCTCGATCAGGGCAGGGAGGTGGTGGGCCAGTTCGGCACGAATGCCATCTCCACCCGAGGCCCGATCCACCTGGAGTCGGCGCCGTTCGAGGAGACGTCCGTCTCGTGTTCCGGCGACCAGCTGGAGTTTGGTGCCCCCGATCTCGAGTCCGAGCGTGGTCATACGCGCGCGGAGGTTGGCTTGACCCCGCGGGCCGAGTCGACACGGTTCTCGCCTCTGTGATGCGAGATTCTGTTAGACGGGAAGACAGTCGTCGACGGCTATGGGTGTGCCTTCAGATTGGAAGGCGGTCGTGGTTTTGACGTGACCTCGTAAAACTGATCCAGAGGGAGTGAGAGTCTGGATCAGTTTTGCGAGGTCACGCCAGTTCGTGCGCGACAGCCGGAACCTCACCGCGTATCGGCTGCGCTGACGGTTCAGGCCGGCGCAAGCGCCACGGCGCAATGCTTGTAGCTCGGTTGCCGGGAATGGGGGTCAAAGCTCGCGCAGGTCAGCCGGTTCACGGCGTCATAATGCATCGGAATGAACACCTGCCCGGGCTGCACTGTGGGCGTCACGAATGCATTGGCCACCAACTCTGCCCGGCGGGAACGGATCCGCACCTTTCCTCCGGGAACGATTCCCAACCGCCTCGCGTCGTCGGGATGAATCTCCGCGTAGCATTCGGCCGGATAGAGTTTGCGCAGGATGGCCGATTTGCCGGTGCGTGTGTTGGTATGCCATTGCGCCGACGTGCCGCGGCCGGTGAGCAGCACCATTGGAAATTCACTGCTCGTCGGCTCCGCGACCGGCCGCGGTGAGTCGAAGAGGAACAGTGCGCGCCGGTCTGGCGTGAAAAACTGGCCGTCAGCGAAGAGTCGGCGCTCTTTGTCCTTGGAATCGGAAGTGTGAAGTGCCAGCTGCGAAGCTGTTTCCTCACTTCCGGTTTCCGGCTTCCGACATTCGACTTCCGGATAGGGCCACTGAATCCCTCCTGTTTCGTCCAGGTGCCGGTAGTCACGGACGCCGGTGATATCGCAGGGGCGTCCGGCGCTGAGGCGTTTGAGGATCTGGAACGCGGCTTCCGGCGAACGCCATTCGCGGAACAGCCCGCCGCAGCCCCAACCCTCGGCGATTAGACGGAAGATGCTGAAATCGCTCAACGCCTCGCCCGGCGCTCGCCGCACCTTCTTCACGAGCCCGATGCGGCGCTCGCTGTTGATCAGGGTGCCCTCCTTTTCTCCCCAACCGGCCGCGGGCAAAACGAGGTCGGCTCGCTGCGCCGTTTCAGTCGTTGGGTAAAGGTCCTGCACGACGAGGAATTCCAGCTTCTTCACCAGTTCATTGAACCGGTCCTGCTGAATCCAGGAGTGCGAGGAGTTCGTGGCAATGACCCACAGACCGCGGATCGCGCCGGATTCGATGCCGTCCACGATCTGGTCGTAAGCCCAAGAGGACGCGGACGGAATCGCTTCGGTTGGCATCTCCAGCAACCCGGCAACCTCCTCCCGGTGCGCAGTCTGGGCGAAGTCGCGTCCGCCTAACAGAGATGTCACGTTGGAGTAGAGCCGCGACCCCATCGCGTTGCATTGACCGGTGATACTGTTGGCCCCCGTGCCGGGCCGGCCGATGTTCCCGGTCATCAACGCAAGGTTGATGAGGGCCTGCGCGGTGCGGGTAGATTCGTGTCCCTGGTTGACCCCCATCGTCCACCAGAAGCTCACCCGCACCCGGGTCGCGATGAGCTCGACGCACTGGTCGAAGTCCGCGCGGTCCAGGCCGGCCGCAGCGCAGACCTGTTCCGGTGTGAATTCGCCCACGAACCGGGCGAAGTTCTCGAAACCGTTGGTGTGCGCTTCCACAAAGTCCCGCTTCACCGCCCCGCGCCGGATCAGCGCGTTCGCGATTCCGTAGAGCAGCGTGAGATCGGACTTCGGCGCGAGCGGCAGGTGCAGCGTCGCGTTCATCACCGTCTCGGTGCGCCGTGGATCGAGCACGATGATGTCGGGTTTCCGAGGATTCCGCAGCATCCGCTGCCACATAATCGGATGCGCGATGCACGGGTTGGCGCCCACGAAGACGAGGCAGTCTGACTCCTCGAAGTCCGCGTAGGTGAACGGCGGCGCGTCGAAGCCGAAGCTCTGCTTGTAGGCGACGTGCGCGGTCGCCATGCACTGCCGCGTGTTTGAGTCGCAGTGCAGGCCGCCCATCCCGAACTTGAACAGCGCCCCGAGCAACGCCATTTCCTCGGTGCACATCTGGCCGGTGCTCAGGAAGGCGATGCTATGCTGTCCGTGACGTTCCTGGATGCCCTTGAACCGCGCGACAAATTCATCGACCGCCCGCAGCCACGAAACGGGCTCGAGTGCTCCAGTCTCGCGATTGCGCAGCAGGGGGCGGGTCGCCCGGTCCGTCGCCTCCAGTGCGGTCAGCGCCTCCCAGCCTTTGGGGCACGCCATGCCGAGGTTGACCGGATACTCGGGATCGGGTGTGAGATTGACCGCTTCGCCATTCCGGAGATGCACCTGAAGACCGCAGCCGGTGGAGCAATAACCGCACACCATCGTGGTCACCGCATCGGGCATAAAGCGCGCGGGAACCTGCCCCAGGCCGAAGGCTCCCGGCACCCGCACCAGATCCGAGGTCATCGGTCCGGACCACTGGCGCAGCCACGAGTTGGAGGGCGATTGCGTCACGGTAATCCCGGCATCTTCGGCGCGGCCGCCGTGGTGAAGAACAGCATCCGTTTCAACACGGACGAGGTGAACGTGGACAACAGCGATATCGTCGCCCACACGGGACTAATCCCCGCCGTCCCCAACATCGCCAGGCCGCCTGCGACCGAAGACAGCACGAACAGCCCAACTTGGCCCCGCAGCACGGAAGCGAAGCAGCCTTCGGCCAGCCGAACCGCCCGATAGGCGGGATGCTGCGGATTGTCCCTAGCCGCAGTCCGGAGCCAACGCTCCCACACAAACAGTCCGGTCCGGACCACAAAGGCCACGCCCGCCAGTGCGGGAGCCAGCCCAGCCGTCTTGCCAGAGGCGAAATGGACCCAGCCCACGGTCACCGCCGCACCGGCCGATCCGAGCAGCAGCATTTGGCCCAAAAAACGGATGAACGTCTCCTGCGCCCGCCAGCACGGCCGGTGCGTGTCCGCATAAATCATCGCCGAACTGAACACGGCCACACAGCCCACCAGTGCCGTGACGATGCCCAGCATTCCCCCTAACTCCGTCTGCTGCCCCAAACCAACTTGGTTTCCGAACTCGGCTGCAACCGTCGCGGATGCGCACGCGGAGAGCAGTCCGAACAAGAGAATCTCCCGGCTCATCCAGGATGTGCGCCAACCGAGAAAGGCGCGCCACGCCCGTGCTGGCCGCCCCAAGTGGAACACGCTCGCAACCAGGCCGGCGTGCAAGGCCAGCCAGGAAACCGTCGCCAGCGTGCGGTGCACTTCCGATGTCAGCCACGGCCTGGTTATTGCGGACGTGAGGAACAGGCCCGCCCCCATCTGGGTCAGCAGGAGCATCCATACCAACGGCCAGTGAGGCGGCTGTGGCGTCAATCGGTCCCGGTCAGCCGCCCGCAGATTCTGTTGGGGCAACTTTGTCCGATAGCGCGTCGTGGGCACCGTAATGGCCGGATCCGGCGCATCCGGCAGCCACTCATTGAAGTCGGAAGTGCGGGGCTCGAAGTCAGCGCCGCTGCTCCGATGCGAACTTCCTGTTTCCGACTTCTGGCTTTGCGCTGCGACCTCAGCAGGCTTCAACAGAGTGATTCGAATCGCTTCATTGGGACACGCCTGCACACACGCCGGTGCCTCACCTTCGGCCAGACGGCCGTGGCACATGTCACATTTCCGCACGATGCCGCGTCGGGCCGAATACTTCGGAACCTCATAGGGGCATTTGAGGATGCAATAGCTGCAGCCAATGCACTGGTCGTCGAGGTGCCGGACGATGCCGGTCAACGGGTCCTTGTCGTAGGCCAGCACGGGACACCCCAGCAGGCAGCCGGGCTCCACGCAGTGATGGCAGGCAGTCGTGACGGTCTGTTGGAGCGGGATGACCTTGTTGCCGAGCGCCCGCGAATCGAAGCGGCGATTGGGTTCGGTGCGCACTTCTCCCCCACCCCGCAGTCCGCCCACTGCTTCGGCGTCTCGTCGAAGCGAAGCCGGGTGTTCCGCAGCGTTCAGTAGGATGATCGCCTCCCCCACCAAAAAACCAACTTCACGCCAGGCTTCGTCCTCATCCAACCCATTGAGTGAATGGCAGGCGGTCACGCAGCCCTTGCAGCCAGAGCAGCGGTCGAGGTCCACCTCGAAGGCATACTGCTCCCCGGGGCGGGGCGCGGTGAGCGGAATCAGGCCGCGGTAATGCGGCGCGAGCCGGGGTTCCGCATGCGCCTCGTGAAGGCGGGAGAACCGGTCAACCGCAGTCAGCTCGCGCTGTTCCGCCAGCAAAACGTCCACCATCGTCGTGACCGAACTGTCCGCGATCGGCGCCGCCCTGCCCGATTGGCGAGAATTCATCATCGCGTGACGTTCACTCCGCTCCCAGAAGCTCCTGAAGCTGGCCGAGTTCATGGCGCGTGGTGAACGCGAGGAAGGATTCCCCCGGCGAACGGTGCTTCAGGTAGTTCCGGAGGATGCGCTCCATGGTCGGTTTGAGCGCGTCTACGCTCACGCCGGTGAAAAGCTGCCGGCCCACGGCCTGGTTCTTGCCGAAGCCGCCGCCCACGAAGATGTGGTAACCCTCCACCGTCTCACCGCTGACCTTCACCTTGGCTCCCAGCAGTCCCAAGTCGCCCATGTAATGCTGGGCGCACGAATTAGAGCAGCCGGTGAAGTGCACGTTGACGGGTTGGTCGAGCTGCACACGCCGGTCGAGCCAGTTCATCAGCTCAATCGCGTGCCCTTTGGTGTTCGCGCCGGCGAACTTGCAGTAGGAATTGCCGGTGCAGGCAATGAAACCGCTCTTCAGGTTCGACTGCCGCCAGTCGAAGCCAAGTTTGACCAGCGACTTCTTCGCGGTTTCGACGAAGGCGTCCCTGATGTTCGGCAGGACGACGTTCTGCCAGACGGTCAGCCGCACCTCGCCGCTGCCGTAAAGGTCGGCGATCTCCGCGAGGCGGCGGAGCTGTCTCGCAGTGATCTGGCCCACCGGCACCGCGGCGCCAATCCAGTTCAGCCCGGCTTGCTTCTGCGGAAAGACGCCCACGTGGGGATGCGAAGGGAGCGCGGGTTGCGGATCGCCGGCTGCCGCTTTGGCGTCGGCCGGAATGCGGAGCAGCTGATAGCCCAACAGCTTCTCCGTTTCGGCGAGGTATTGGTCGATGGTCCACGCCTCCAGCAGGTGCTTGAGGCGCGCCTTCTTGCGGTCGCCGCGGTTGCCGTTGGCGATGTAAACGCGCAGGAGCGCGGCGGTGACCTTCAGGATCTCCTCGGGCCGGATGAGCACGCCGAGGTCGCGGGCAAAAGCCTTGTGGCCGGTCGCGCCGCCGAGAGCGCAGCGGAAGTAAACCCCTTCGACAATCTGCTCGGTGACGAGAGCGTCCCCGACGGGCAGACCGGCAACTTTCCTGGCGACCCGAATCGCCCTGAAGCCGATGTCGTTGGTGTCCTCCACCGTCGGAATCTTTCCGCCGCCGTGGAAGGCGATGTTGAACTTGCGCGGCAAGTCATAGAATTCGCGGTGGTTGAGGATGAACTGCCCGAGCGCCTGGGTGATCGGCAGCGTCTCGATGAGTTCATCCGGGTCCACACCGCTGGTGGGATCGCAGGTCAGGTTGCGGATGTTGTCCGCGCCGGCACCGCGCGTGTGGAGACCGATCGCCTGAATGCGCCGGAGGAATTCCACGGTGTCCTTCGGCTGGATCAGGCGCATCTGGAGGTTCGCGCGGGTCGTGATCTGGAGGTAGCCGCTGGTCAGCTGATCCGCGATGTTGGCGAGTTCCCGGAGCTGGAAGCTGTGCAGTTGTCCGCCCGGGATCCGCAGCCGGGCCATGTAGGCCTCCTTGTTCGGCGAAAGGAAGAACAGGCCCTGCCACTTGAAGCGGAAGGTGCACTCCGTGTCGGGCGCCTGGTTGGCAGCCGCGTGCTGGAGCAGCAACGGATAGGCGTCGAGCGGATGCAGCTCGTGCTTGAGCCGTTCCTCGGGAATGAGGTCGTCAAGATTGGGTCGCGCCGGACCGGCCGCCGGGTTGGGCAGCACGTCGCCGAACGACAGTCCGCGATTCCTCAATCCGGCGAAGAGCCCCTCCAAATAGGCGATCTGCTCGGAATTGAGCTTCTGGCCCGCGATCTCAGTGAGGGAAAGTGGGGGCGTGCTCATGTCAGTAAATATCCCGCTGATACCTCTTCTCGGACTTCAGATTGGCAACATACTCGGTGGCCTGTTCCCGGGTCCTGCCACCAGCGGTTTCGACTACGGTGTGGAGCATCGCATCCACATCCTTGGCCATGCGTTTGGCGTCACCGCAGACGTAGAAGTGCGCATCCTCCTCCAACCAGCGCCAAAGTTCGGCGGCGTGCTCCCGCATCCGGTCCTGCACATAGATTTTCTCCGTCTGGTCGCGGCTAAAGGCGAGGTCGAGGCGGGTGAGCAAGCCGTCTGCGCTCCAGCCCGTGAGTTCCTCTTCGTAGAGGAAATCGCAGGCCCGCTGCTGGTCACCGAAGAAGAGCCAGTTCCGACCACTTGCACCCGTGGCCCGGCGCTCCTCCAAAAAGGCGCGAAACGGAGCGATGCCGGTGCCGGGGCCGATCATGATGACCGGTTTGCCCAGATCCTCCGGCAACCGGAAGCCGTGCGATTTTTGCACGAAGACGGGAACAGCCGTTTCCCCCAGCACGACGCGGTCCGCGAGCCAGCAGGAGCAGACGCCCTTCTTGCCGCGTCCGTGGGCTTCGTAGCGCACAGCGGCAACAGTGAGATGCACTTCGCCGGGATGCGCCTTGGGCGACGAGGATATGGAGTAAAGCCGCGGCTGGAGCTTGCGGAGCAGCGCGGTGAATTCGGCGGGCGCGAACTTCGCACCAAGGCACGCCTTGAGCACGTCCACTACGTCACGGCCAAAGAGCCACTTGTCGCAATCGGCCTTCTTCGCCGGCTCGAGCAAAGGGAGAAGTTCAGCACTGCCCGACCGGGTGGCGGCTTCCTTCACGAACGCAGGTGGCGGCGCGGTGATGACGAGCGCGGTGGACAGTTGATCGTGGATGGTGGAGGTGCCGCTGCCGGAGTCTGCAATCGATTCGTCGCCGCTGAAGCCTAGCGTTGCGAGCAACTCCTCGACGAGCGCGGGGCAGTTGGTGGGCACCACGCCCAGGGCATCGCCGGCCTCGTAGCTCAGGCCGCCGCCTTCGAGGACGATCTCGAAATGGCGAGTATCCTTCTGCGAACCGTCGCGGTTGAGGCGACGGTTGGTCTTGAGCCGTGCGGGAAACGGACGTGCGCGTGAGTATTCAGTCTTCGGTGAGTCAGCCTTCTGCTCGGGCACGGGCGTCGGAGCATCCTTCGTGGGCGCGGTGACCGCTGGCTGATTGCCGGTCACCGGCTCACCGGCTGCCGTTTCGGCGGGTTCAAGTCCCGGCCATAGTCCCTCCAACCAAGCTTTGGCGGCGGCCTCATAGTCCACATCGCATTCCCCGCGCGTCGTGACCCGCGTGGCCCCGAGCTTTGCGAGCCGCTCGTCGAACTTCTTCGCGGCGCCGCAGAATTCGGCGTAGTTCCTGTCGCCAAGGCCGAGCACGGCGAACGAAAGTTGCTCCAGCCGCGGCGCCGTGTCGGCACTGAGCTGCGCCCAAAAGCCCGCCGCGTTGTCCGGCGGATCGCCGTCGCCCCAGGTGCTGGTGATCACGACGCAGCGCGCGAGCGTCGCCAGTTCTGCCGGTGCGACGGCGTTCAATTCCTTCACGGTCGGCGCGAAGCCGCGCTTCTCCGCCTCCTTGGCCACCCGCTTGGCCAGTCCCTGCGCGCTGCCCGTTTGCGATCCGTATCCGATGAGCAGGGGCGTGGCAGTTCGGCTGGCAGGCCGGGCGTCTGGGTGAACTGCAGCGGTTCCGGCGCCATTGGCATTGGAGAAAAGGCCGGCGAGGAAGCCGTTGACCCACGCCCGCTGTTCGGGGGTGAAGGGCGCATTTTCGGGCAGGCAGGGAACCGGAGTCATCGTCGGGCGGACGGGGAGCGTTTCGGATGCCGCCCAGCCCGTGAGGGTCGCTCATTGTCTTCATTGCAACGATGAACCGGCCGCATCCTTCCACGATTCCGGCCCAGGAAGCCCATGCCGGGCTGCCCGGTCGGTTTCGGTCGGCAAAAAGCAAAACACCCGCCGCAGATTCGCATCCGCGACGGGTGTGTTTGTTTTTGAGCAGTCTGAGCAGTCGTGCAGCGGGCAACTCAGAAATTCAACTGCGCCTGCACGTAGAAGTAATCGGCATCCTGCGAACCGACCCGGGCGAGCGAGTCCTGCACATAGTCGCCGACGAAGAAGCGGGAATAGTTGGCCTCCAGGGTGAGGTTCTTGTGCACGCGGTAGTTTAGCGTGATGTCCAGTTCCGTGCCCACAAAGCTGCCGGCATCCGGATTGATCCCATAGCGGGTCCCTCGCACGGCCGCCGGGAGATAGTTAACCCGCTGGGAACCGGCCGCACCGACCGCGCCTCCACGAGGCAGGCCGGCGACATTGTAGAACGTATCATTGACGGTCGCGAGGAACTTGGCGTGCCCGTCCACCTGCAGCCGGATCCGCGGCGTCAGCATGACGGAGCTCTGAAGGCGCAGGTTGTGGATGTTCTGGAGCGAGGTGAAATCGGCGTAACCGTAGAAGAGGTGGCCGGTGGGATAGAGGTGGACGAACGTGCCGTGTTCGCCGTCCAGCGGATCGCTGTCGCCGGAGGCGTGGCTGTATTCGAAGCCGAGCCGTGGCATGAAGGTGCTCTCCTTCCACGTGTAGCCCGCCGCCCCGATCACGGCATAGGCGCTGTGGTCCTCGCGCACGGCGAAGGCGCCCTGGTTGCGGAAGTCGCGGAAGTTGCCGAACTGGTAGTAGGCCTGCAGCCCGAACTCGACGTTCTGCCAGTCGTTGGTCGAGTTCTTCAGGTAGGTGCCGACGGTGTAGATGTCCTGCGCGGCCGGCGGGCGGAACGGGGCGGGAACCGTGCCGAGATAGCCGGCCGTGGCGTCCTTGCTGACGTTGCGGGACAGGAAGTAAAACTCGCTCCAGAGCTTGGGAATCTTCTTGGTGGCGAACTGCAATCCGGAGAACGCCTCGTTTTCATTCCATTCGTTGAAATGCCTGTCCCGCGGCGCCACCAAGTAGCTGCCGAAGGCATCGAACGAGCCGAACGATGTCTGATAACGCAGCCGCACGGCGTCCCACTGGCGCTGGATGTTGTTCCAGGGCAACGGTCCCACCAGACGTTGTTCCCCGAGGATGATCTCCTGCCGCCCCACCTTCACGGACACGGGAAACTCCTTGTGATTGCCGATCACCACATACGCCTGCTGGAGATCGAAGGGACCGTCCTGTTCCGGGCTGACCCCGGTTCCCACCGGCCCCGCACTGGTGACCAGCGTCGGGTCGGTGGGCGAAAAGTTGATGGCACCGTTGCCCGAGCCGGAACGTTCGTCGCCGGCCACCGAGCTGTGTCGCCCTTGGACGAAGACCTCGAACCACTTGCCCGTGTAGCCCACGCGGGGAAGGACCTTTGTCAGCAGATAGTTGTTGTCGTTGTCCACGTCGGTGCGGAAGTCCGCAATCGAACCGGGCCCGACGAAACCGCCGTTCTGCTTCACCTCGTAGCGCCCCCAGTAGAGCACGCCGATGTTCCAGGAGTTCATGTAGGGATCGTCCGCCCGGAAGTATTCGTTGAGCCAGCCGGGCGACACGGCCACGGGGCTGCTGATGCCCCAGTCGCCGGCCTGGGCGCACGGGAGTCCGGCCGCCAGGGCGGCCACGCTGAGGGTGATGACGTTGGTTCTGATCGGTTTCATGGTTGGATTGTCTCTTTGAAGGCAGGGAAACCCATTGGCCTGCGGGCGACTTTGACTCAAGTCACGCTTTTGTTGCCGGCCGCGGCCGGGCTCACGCCGCTCCGGCCTTGGGGCGGCGGCGATGAGCATGGACTTCGAGAAATTCAATGAGGCGTTCCCGCAGCGGGTAGTAGTCCGGATGTTCCATCACCGCCTTGCGGTCGCGGGGCCGCGGGAACTTCACCTCCACAATGTCGCCTACCTCGGCTTCGGGTCCGTCGGTCATGCACACGACCCGGTCACTCAGGTAAAGCGCTTCATCCACGTCGTGGGTGACCATTAGGGCGCTGATGCGGTTCTTGCGCCAGAGATCGAGCAGCACGGCCTGCAGCTCGTAGCGGGTCAGCGAATCCAGCATTCCGAACGGCTCGTCGAGCAGGAGCATCTTCGGCTTCAGCGCGAAGGCGCGGGCGATGCCCACGCGCTGGCGCATGCCCTGGCTGAGTTCGGCCGGGCGCTTGTGCATCGCGTCGGCTAGGCCCACGACGCTGAGGTAATACTCGGCGATCTGCTCGCGCTCGTGTTTGGGCGCGGTGAAGAAGACTTGGTTGATCCCCAGCATCACGTTCTCGAACGCGGTCAGCCACGGTAGCAGCGACGGCGACTGGAACACCACGCCGCGGTCGGGCCCCGGTCCCGCGAGCTCCCGGCCGGCCAGGATGATGCCGCCGTCGGTGATCCCGTTCAGACCGGCGACCATCGACAGCACCGTGGATTTGCCGCAGCCCGAGTGGCCGATGAGCGTGACAAACTCCCCCTCGGTGAGCCGCAGGTTGAAGTCCTTCACGATGACCGCCGGCCCCTTGGGCGAGGGATAGATCTTCGTCAGGTTGAAGAGTTCGCAATAGGCGCTCATGGAGGAGGGATGCGGTGCCGGAGTGGCGGAAGGTCAGGGAGTGACTTCCACGGTCTCGCTGCGTTTCTCGCCGCGGCGAACCGGGCCGCGGCGGCCGAACGAAAGGCGCGGGGTCGAGATGTCCTCGGGCTCGATGTCGGGCAGTACCAGATCGCGGGTGATGGTCGTCTTCGGCTTGGCGCCCGCGGCGAGCAGCGATTCGACAACCTGGTTGCGGAGGCGCTTGAACTCGGCGTTCTCGTTGATGAACCGGCGGTCGCGGAACCGGGGCAGCGTGATGGGAATTCCCGGTGCCAGCGTTGCGTTCGGCCCGCGGGTCAACGGGATCACACGGTCGGCCAGCAGGATGGCCTCGTCGGGATCGTTGGTGACCAGCACCACCGTCGTGCGCGACTCATGCCAGATACGGGCGATCTCGTCCTGCAGGATTGCCCGGGTGAGCGCATCGAGGGCGCTGAGTGGCTCATCGAGCAGCAGCACCTTGGGGTTCATCGCCAGCGTGCGCGCGACGCTGACCCGCTGGCGCATGCCGCCGGAAAGTTCCGAGGGCCGTTTGTCGCGGGCCGGGGTCAAGTTCACCATGGCCACGAACCTCTCCGTGTGCGCCACACGCTCTGCTTCGGCCTTGTCGGGCAGGACCTGATCTACGGCGAGCTTCACGTTTTCGAACACCGTAAGCCAGGGCAACAACGAATAGTTCTGGAACACGAGCCCGCGGTCCGGTCCCGGGCCACCCATCTCCTGCCCGGCCAGCTTCACGCTGCCGGTGTCCGGCCGGATCAGTCCGGCCAACAGCGACATCAGCGTGGTCTTGCCCGCACCGCTGTAGCCGACGATCGCAACGAACTCGCCCTCCTCAATGCTCAGGTTGATGTCGGAGAGCACCTCGGCCCGGTCGTTCACTGGGCCGTAGCCCTTGCTGACATTGGTGATGTGGAGGAAGGACATAGGCTGGCTCAGGCAGTCTTGAAACGCCGCTCCACTACGCTCATGAGGCGGTCGAGGATGAAACCGACAACCCCGATGGTCAGGATGCAGAGGATGATCTGCTCATAGACCAGCGCGTTGTATTGCTGCCAGAGAAAGCCGCCGACACCGGGCCGGCCCGTCAGCATCTCCGCCGCGACGATGACCAGCCACGCGATGCCTAGGCTGAGCCGGAAGCCGGCGAACATGTAGGGCAGCGTGGCCGGGATCATCACCTTTGTGAGAGTCTTCCAGCGCGAGAGCTTCAGGACCTTGGCCACGTTGAGGTAGTCGGTGGGAATCGCGCGCACGCCGACCGCGGTGTTCAGCACGGTGGGCCACATGGCGCAGACCGCGATGGTGAAGAGCGCCGCCAGTTCGCTCGCCTGTTTTCCCGCCCCGAGGAACAGCACCATGCCTAGCGGCAGCCACGCGAGCGGCGAAACCGGCCGCAGCACCTGGATGATCGGGTCCAGCGCCTTGGTCATCGTCTTGGAAAGCCCGAGGACGAATCCGAGCGGCGTGCCCACCAGCAGGGCGATGACGTAGCCCTTGGCCACGAGCACGAGCGACAGCCAGGTGAAGCGCAGGATGCCCTGGTCCAGTTCGCCGCGATAGGCGAACGGTTCGAGCACGTAGGACTTGCTGGCTTCCCACGTCCGCGTGGGATTCGGCAGGTCCTTCGACAGCGTGGCGCTCAGGGCAAACCACAACACGATGACCACCACCACGCCGAGCAATGGAAGCAGCAGCCAATCCACCTTAGCGAAGCGCGACCAGTCGGGGCCGCCGTACGGCTTCTGCCCGGCGGAGTTGAGATTCAGCGCGGCCTTGGTGCCGCTTTCGGCGGCGCTGGCCGTCAGGCTGGAGGGAACAATCGGATTGCTCATGCGAACTTCAGAAAGGGCGGAGGAGGGCCGACGGCGGCCAACACAGAAACCGCCGCCGGCCAAGTGGACACTGCAAATCAGGTCTTCAACGAGTGAACCGCGAATTTCTTGGCGTAGGCCTCAAGATCGCCCTTTGGGTCAAACTTGACGCCGTCGAACATCTCCCAGCCCGAATCGTCCTGGGTCCGGTCGGTGACGCCGAGCTCCTTCATGGCCTCGGCGTAGAGGTCGCCGCGCATCACCTGCTTCGCTACGCCCTCGTAGTCCGGCGCGGAGGGCACCATGCCCCAGCGACGGAACTGCGTGAGCCACCACTTGGCATACTTCGGCTGCGGGAAATTGCAGTTCCGCTTGCTGAAGTGCATGTAGAACTCGTCCTTCAGCTTGCGACCGTCGCCGTAGTCGAGGTTTCCGAGCAGCCGACCCAGGATCACTTCCTTCTGGCAGTTGATGAAGTTGGGCTTGCTCACGATGTCGCACTGTTCGGGCCGGTTGTGCAGGTCGTCGAGCCACACGCTTGTCTCGTGCAGGCCCTTGAGCACGGCCTTCACGGTCTTGGGATTCTTCTCGGCGAACTCCGCGGTAAAGGCGCACACCTTCTCGGGGTGATCCTTCCAGATGTCCTGAGTCGTCACCGACGTGAAACCGATCTTGTCGGCGATGCTGCGCGCATTCCACGGCTCGCCGACGCAGAAGCCGTCCATCTTGCCGATCTTCATGTTCGCCACCATCTGGGCCGGCGGCACCGTGATCAGGGCCACATCCTTGTCGGGATTGACGCCGCCGGCACCGAGGTAATAGCGCATCCACATCGCGTGGGTGCCGGGCGGGAAGGTTATCGCGAAGGACAGCGGTTCGCCGAGCGACTTCGCCTTGTCCACGAAGGGCTTCAAGGCCTTGGGATCGGCGCCCACCTTGCCGTTCCACTCCGCTTTCAGAGTGATGGCCTGGCCGTTCCGGTTCACCAGCCAGGGAATGACTATCGGCTTTTTGGGCGAACCCAACAGCCCCATTGTGCTGGCGATCGGCATGCCGATGAGCATGTGGGTGAACTGGTTGTCGCCGTTGCTCAGCGAGTCGCGGATGGCGGCCCAATTGGCTCCCTTCGCGATGGTCACATTGAGGCCGTGCTTCTTGAAGAAACCCTTCTCGGCGCCGACCACGAATGGTGAGCAGTCCGTGAGCGCGATGATGCCGCAGCGGCAGTTCGGCGTTTCCGGCGAATCATCCGCAAACACGCGGCCCTCCCAGCCGGTGGGCAGACCGGCGAGGACCGCGCCGGCGGCCGTCTGCTTCAGGAAACGGCGGCGGGAGGAATCAGGCAGTGAGGAGGCAGGCTTCTTTTTCATTGGGAGTGGTTGCAGAATTGGAAATCAAGGCTTGAGCGGCGGTGAACAGGTCGAGGCGGAACACCTGGCCGAGCTGTGCGGGGGTGAACGGCTTCGGCGTCAGGCCGTCGAGCAGGTGCCGCGCGATCCAGCCCAGCTTGTCGGCGGTCGGCGCGTTGGCGTCGTCGCGGTGGAACACGAGCAGTTCGCTGCCCAGCGTGCGTCCCTGGCCCGCCTCGAACCGGCCCGAAAAGCCACGCCGGATCAGTTCCGCCGGCAGGTTGAGATAACGCGGCCCGGCCAGCAGCCGGGCGATGGCATCGTGGTTTTCCGGTTGGTCGCAGACGGCGCACGCCTCGGTCAGCGCGGCGATCAGGTGGAGATGTTCGTCCCGGCGTGCGGAATCAAGGTCGCCCCGAACCAGGAGCACCTTCTCCGGGTGATACGGCACAAGGTCGGCGCTGGTCGCTGCTACCCACGCATGCCCGGCGGCCACCGCCTGCGTGTTCCAAGGTTCGCCCGCGCAGAAGCCGTCGAGATGCCCCGCCGCGAGATTAACCCCCAACTGAGCCGGCGGCACTACCACGAGCCGGACATCGTTCTCGAAATTTGCCCCGGCCCGTTGGAACCACGACTTCAGCAGGTAAGAATGGGTCGAGTTCAGCGCCACCGTCCCCAAGGTCAAGGTCCGGCGATTGCGGTTCGCCGCGAGAAAGCTCCGCAGCGTGGCCTGGTCGTGCACACCGCAACGCCACAGTTCGTTGCTCAGCGTGATCGCGTTGCCGTGCAGGTTGAGGAACATGCCCACCACCACATCGGTTTTCACCGCGCCGAGGCCGTGCGCGAGCGCCACGGGCAGCGTGTTGAGCGCGTGGGCGCCGTCCAATTCCCCATGGAGCAGCTTGTCGCGGATGGTCGCCCAGCCGAGTTCCCGGCTCAGGCGCACTTCGAGGCCGTGACGGGCAAAACAACCCCACTCCTGCGCCACGATCAGCGGCGCCGCGTCCGAGAGCGGCACGTAGCCCAAACGGATGGGTGTGGGACGGACCCGGGGGCGAAGTTCCCGGGGAAGCACTGTGCGATTTCGGGCAGTCATAACCACAACTACATCCGCCTAAGCGATGTTGGTGCCGTTTCACGAACTTGGCCGAATGGGTGCTCTGCAAACTTCAGTTGGTTTGGATGAAGCCCATTCATTGATGCAAGGTCCCCTCGACACCAGGCAGTTGCAGGCCTTCGCGATCCTCGCCCGCACAGGCAGTTTCACGCAGACGGCCCGCGAGTTATTCCTCACGCAATCCGCCGTGAGTCACTCCATCAAGGCCCTCGAAACCGACATCGGCTGTCGGCTTTTGGACAGGGTGGGCAAGAGAGTGATACTCACCCAGTCGGGCGAACATCTGTTGAAACATACCGAGGTGATTCTCCGAGAAATGCAGGCCGCGCGCAAAGGCATCGAGCAGCTCGGCAAATGGGGCCGGGGCCGGCTCCGAATTGGGGCCACCTCGACCGTCTGCACCGTTCTGCTTCCGCCCGTGCTACGGGAGTTCAAGGAAAGTTTCCCGCAAAGCCTCATCCAGGTGGAGCCGGATGACAGCCGTGAACTCGTGCTCGGCCTCGAGCGCCAGAAAATTGACCTCGCCGTAGGACTCCAGCACACGCCCGACGAACGGTTCGATTTCCTGCCGCTGTTCACCGACGAACTCGTGTTCCTCATCTCCCCGCTCCACCCGTGGGCGCAGACCGGCTCGGTGAAACGGGAGGAGATCCCGAAACAGAGCCTCATCATCTACCGCAAGGGCTCGCACACGTTCCGCATCGTGGACGACTACTTCCGCAAGGAGGATGTGGTGCTCAACACCGTGATCGAACTCGGCTCCATGGAGGCCATCAAGGAGATGGTGAAGCTTGGGCTCGGCGTCAGCATCGTCGCCCCGTGGGTAGCGCAGCAGGAACTGCAGAACCGCTCGCTCGTCGCGCTGCCACTCGGCCGCCGCAAGCTCAAGCGCGACTGGGGTATACTGCACTGGCGCGGACGCCGCCTCACGCTGGCGGAGGAAACCTTCGTGGGTTTGATCCGGACCGCCGCCGAAAACCTGACGCTGACGATGGACTGACCCGGCCCCGATCTTTCCGGCTTTACGCAACTCACAGCGGCCGAGCCGCCCGGTCCAGGGCAGGTAGGCTTGGGAGCCGCAGAACCGGGGAAATTCTTTCCTCACATCCGGACTTGCCGCCGCCCACCGGGTGGTGGCTGCTGATAGGAAATCGCTTGATGGCCCTCCGGGGTGTTGGCCCGGAGTTTGAGGCTGGAAGCGGTAATTTCCATGGTTGGAGGATGCCGGGTGTCGGGCCAGTGGACCCTCGGGATGGAGACGCGCGGCCTCGCGTACCCGTCGATCCACCGCCCAACCGGAGCAGCGCTCCTCGACGATGGTCCCGGACTTGTCCAGCCGGAGGTGTCCGAGTTCGGCCTCTCCTGGGATCGCGCCGTGGTAGATACGACGGCCGATGACAAGTCCACCTCCGACCCCGCTGCCCATGTTGATCCAGAGGACCGGATTGCGGTGGGCGCCGGCTCCATGGCGGGCTTCACCGAGGGCAGCAACATTCGCGTCGTTGTCGATCGCGACGGGAAGACGGGTCAGTCCATGAAGCCACTGGCCGAGTTCGAACTGATGCCAGCCTTTGATCTGGTGGGAGCATGCGATCCGTCCGGTTCGATGGTCGACGGGACCGCCAAAGCCAACCCCGATCCCGATGGGTTTGTGGGCCTCGATCAGGGCAGGGAGGTGGTGGGCCAGTTCGGCACGAATGCCATCTCCACCCGAGGTCCGATCCACCTGGAGACGGGACCGTTCGAGAAGACGTCCGTCTCGTGTTCCGGCGACCAGCTGGAGTTTGGTGCCCCCGATCTCGATTCCGAGCGTGGTCATGCGCGCGCGGAGGTTGGCTTGACCCCGCGGGCCGAGTCGACTGGGTTCTGGCCTCTGTGACGTTGGATCCCTTTGGACGCAAGGGTCGGCGCAGCGACTACGGGCTCGCCCTCAGATTGGAAGGCGGCGCTGGCTTGTCGGCGAGTTTGGGATTGACCCGGACAACGAAGGCCCGAGCCCTCTGCACGAGGGCTGGATCGGCACCCGCCTCTTCGAGTTGACGCACCACTGTGCCGAATTGTGGCCAGCCACGCGCCTGGAAATAGGCTTCGGTCAAGTTTGATTTTTGGTAGTCCTCGGCAGAAAACCGCTCGCTCCGTTCGACCCAAGTAGAGGCCAAGGCGATCGCGATCCGTTTTTTGAGACCCGGATTGATCCGATCGATCTCGGAGGAGACCGCCCCCTGTTTGAACAGAGTGTCCGGGAGGCTGAGGTGCGGAAACCAGGCGGGTCCGGAGACTCCGACCACCGTATAGTCAGCACCTGCCTCACCGGTTTTCATCTTATCGAGGAGCATGATGCTGAATGACGGCGGAAGCTCTGGCCGATTCCAATTGTGGGAGAATGGATTGAGGTATTCGAAGGCGATCGGCCAGGTGTCGTTCACCCTTCGGTTGCTGTCGTTCAGCACCACCTGGAGCTGGTACCAGAGCATGGATTCGAACTCCCACGTATCGGTAACTGGCGTGTTGGTCAAATGGGGGGCGGTCCGGAAGACCTCGCCGGAATACCAGGATCTCGAGTGGGCCTGAGTCCCGAAATATTCCTTCCCCAGACTCTCGAATTCGAACTCCTGCATCATTTCCCAGATCTTTGTGACCCTCCAGCGGGCGACATTGATGCCAGTCGGGCCGGCCTGCAGCGTGCGGTTCCAGAGTTCGTTGACGCAGTAGGTGTATTTTTTGAGGGCCGCGACCCTCCCCTTGGAGGCCATCTCCTTCTGGGTCGCATCACGTACATTTTTGTAGCCGTCTGCCACCGGAGGAATCCATCCAGGAGGCTTCCCGATGTCCGCGGCAAGATCGATCGGGTGGCGAGCGGTCAGCCAGTGGTTCCAGTCCGGTAACTGTATGAAGAGGGGTATTTCGTGAGGATTGGTCGTCTTGGTGAAGGTGTACGAGTTGATTGATGCTTCATCCGGGAAGATGTATTTCAGGGTGTCATAATCGCGGTCGAGCACCCACTCGAGACCCGCGCCTGCCGCCCAGCTCCGAACCGGCTTCGAGTCGATGCCGGGGCCGGGTTGGTAGGGGGGATTCCACGGACGGCCATTCTCCTCGTAGGGAACTGCCAAGGACCGGATATAGCTTGCGATCCGGGTTCCCTGATCCCGGGTAAGGTTGTGATAGACCGAACGCTCGATGATCGATTTGTTCGAGTAGTTGAAATACTTCAGGTCCCGACCGTCATGGGCGTGGCAGTCTGCACAGGCTACCCGGATGGGTCTTCCGCCGTCCCACAAGGGAGCCGAGTACCAGAGCTTCTTGCCCTCGGCGATGGCGTCGGCGGAATCGAGAGGGGGCTTCCAAGAAGAAGGATCCTCCTTCACGAACTCGCCTGCGGGAATCAGCGGCTGGGACTCCGGAGTCGCCATGAAATTGAAGGCAAGAACCCGATATCCGATCGAGACTCCGTCCTGATCGTTGAAACGGAAGCGGACGACATTGGGCCCCGGACGGACGAGGCCGGGCTTCAGCGGCACGATCATGCGGATCGACGCCTGGGCTCCGAACATCCCGTAGAGTTTCCCGTCCGGAAATGGAAACGATACGTTGCCCCTGTTGAGGGTGATCCAGTCCGGACTGTCGTTGAGCCGGATGCTCATCTTGTTCTGGGTGTTCAGCGCGTGGACCCTGAGGCTCATCGCAGTGACTTCGTGAGAGCCCGGGGGAAGATTGACCTCCACCGATTCGACGTGTCCGGGTTCTCCCAACACCTCGATCGGCAGGACCACTGCCGCCATGGCATGCACCGTCCCAGCCATCGCCGCCAGCAGGAGCGAGAAACACTTCATATGGAATGACTCCTTGATGGGAGAGCGGGAATGCCCACCACGGGTTCCACCTCTCCCTACTCTCTGTCTACACAACCCATGGTGTGGGGGATACAGGGCCCACCCCCAAGCGCACCTAAGGCTTTTGCGTAGTTCGGCCCCTCCGCGATGGCGGAGGCCTCCGGTCACCAAATCTTCACTCTGGACTCGGGTTTCCGCCACATCGGGTCGCTCTCACGGATCCCGAAGGCCTCGAAGAACTCGGGCATGTTGCCGATCGGTCCGATCGCCCGGAACATCCCCGGGGAATGGGGGCCGACCGCGACCTGACGGCGCAGGGCATCCTCCCGGAAGTTCGTCCGCCATTGCTGGGCCCACGACAGGAAGAAACGCTGCTCCGGTGTCATCCCATCGATCAGAGCCACCTTCTTCCCCTTGAGGGAACGTTGGAGGGCCTCGAAGGCGATGGAGGTGCCACCGAGGTCGGCAATGTTCTCACCCAGGGACAGGGCCCCGTTGACGTTCAGGCCTGGAAGCGCGTTGTAGGCGTTGTACTGCTGGATGAGGGCGGTGGCCCTGCCGGTGAACTGTTCGGCGTCGGCCGGCGTCCACCAGTCCGCCAGGTTGCCGTCGGCGTCGTACCTGCGTCCCTGGTCGTCGAACCCGTGCGTGATCTCGTGACCGATGACCCCCCCGATCGCGCCATAGTTGACGGCGTCGTCCAGGGTGAAGTCGAAGAATGGCGGCTGGAGGATGCCTGCCGGGAAGACGATCTGGTTGGCGGTGGGCTGGAAGTAGGCATTCACCGTGGGGGGAGTCATGCCCCATTCTGACTTGTCGACGGGCTTGCCCAGCTTGGCCAGGTTGCGCTTTACCTCGAATTCCGTGGCCGCTCGAAGGTTGCTGAAGAGATCGTCCCGACGTATGGCCACGGAGGAGTAGTCCCGGAACCGATCCGGATGTCCGATCCGCGCCACGAACCGGTCGAACTTTGCGAGGGCCTTCTGACGAGTCGGTTCGGTCATCCAGTCCAGCTTCTGCAGGCGCTCCCGCATGACGGTCTTGATGTTCGAGATCATCTCGTCCATCCGAGCCTTGGCCTCGGGGGGGTAGTAGCGGTCGACGTACAGCTTTCCGAGCGCCTCTCCGATCCCGCCGTCGACCATCCGGGCCGCACGTTGCCAGCGGGGTTCCATCTTGGGTGTCCCTCGCAGGACGGTCCCATAGAAACGGAAGTTCTCCTCCTCGAACGGGTTGGCCAGCGCGGGCGCGGCATCGTTGAGGGTCTTGTACCGGAGGTAGGTCTTCCAGTCCGACAGCGGCCGGTTTGTCAGCGCCTGCTGGAGTCCCTCGAAGAACCGGGGCTGTCCGACGATGATCTCCGATGCGGCGGGCCCCGTTATCCCGCGGTCGCGGAAGTACTGCTCGAAGGGTAGGGCGGGAACCATCGCGGCGAGTGCCGAGGTGGCCATCTTGTTGTAGTTGGCTACGCGATCGCGGAGTTCGACCGGGGTCTTGGCATTGGTGGCCAGGGCCTTCTCCAGCTCGAAGACATTGGTGGCGGCCCGGGCTGCGGCTTCCGGAGTGTCCCCGGCGAGGGTGAGCATCCGGCCGACATGCGCCACGAACTCCGACCGCTGCTTGGCGAACGCGTCTCCGAAGTAGTAGTCCCGGCTCGGCAGGCTCAACCCGCCCTGGCTGGCGTACAGGGCGTTGACATCGCTTTTCTTCTGGTCGGCCGAAACCCCCACCCCGAAACAGGCCCCCCCACCCTCGTTGTGCAGTGTAGCCAGGATGCCTGCCATGTCCGCGACGGAGCGGAGTCCATCGATCTGCTTCAGACGGGCCTCGACGGGCTTGAGGCTCGCAGCGTCGATCGCGGGCTGATCTATGGCGGAGGCGAAGAAGTCCCCGACCTTCTGGTCCACCGATCCGGGAGGATTCAAGGTGCCGGCCGTGGTCTCGAGGATGTCCTTGAGCGCCGCCCAGTTGAACTGCGCCAGTTCGTCAAAGCCACCCCAGCGGGACTTGTCCGATGGGATCGGGTTGTCCTGGAGCCATTTTCCGAAGGCGTATTTGGCGAAGTCCACCCTCGGGCTGGTGTTGGTGTCCATCAAGGCCACGCTGAAGCGTGGTGGCGTGGGCTGGGCGGCGTTCGTCGTGCCGCAGGTGAACAGGATGGCGGCGAGTAAGAAGGGGCGGGGGATCCGGCGGAAGTGCATCCCTGTCGATGCCATGGAACCGGGCCAAGTCGAATCGAAATCCCGACTGGCGATGGTTTCAGCACCGCCCCGATGCCCGCGGAAACACAAACGCCGCCCATCCAGGCGGCGTTTCGCGGAGACTGACCCTACACCCGGGACGTCACTCGGGCAGCAGCACGTGGCAATTGTAGCCACCCGGGTTCTTGATCAGATAGTCCTGATGGTAGGCCTCTGCGGGGTAGAAGGTGGAAGCCGCGGTGATTTCGGTGACGATCGGGCGTTTCCAGCGACCGGATTTGTCGACCTTCGCCTTGACCGCTTCGGCAGTTTCGCGCTGGCGGTCGTCGAGGTAGAAGATAGCCGAGCGATACTGGGTTCCGACGTCGTTGTGCTGCCGGTTCAGGGTGGTCGGGTCATGCATCCGGAAGAACACCCCTACCAGCTTCTCGTAGCTGATCTTCGAGGGGTCGAAGACGATCTCGATCGCCTCGGCGTGGCCGGTCTGGCCCGTGCACACCTGCTTGTAGGTGGGGTTTGGTATCGAACTGCCGGTGTAGCCCACGGTGGTCTGGAGGACGCCCGGGATCCTGCGCAGGATCTCCTCCATGCCCCAGAAGCAGCCCCCGGCAAAGACCGCTGTCTCACGGTTTCCCTGGCCAGGCTTCCCGGCGGCGGTTGTGGCGGTCGCCAAGGGGATCAGACCCGCCTTCACAAAAGGCCCGAGGTAGGCTCCAAATCCCTCTTCCGCCATGCGCTCGACCGGAACGAATCGCAGCGAGGCCGAGTTGATGCAGAACCGCTGGCCCGTGGGTCCAGGACCGTCATCGAAGACATGGCCCAGATGGGAGTCCGCCACCTTGGAACGAACCTCGGTCCGTACCATGCCGTGGGTCAGATCCTTCTTTTCGACGATGTCCGATCCCTCGATCGGCTGGGTGAAGCTGGGCCATCCGGACCCGGAGTCATACTTGTCCAGCGAACTGAACAGGGGTTCGCCAGAGACGATGTCCACATAGATACCAGTCTTCTTGTTGTCCCAGTAGGCATTCCGAAACGGGGGCTCGGTGCCGCACTGCTGGGTGACCTTGTACTGCTCTGGGGTGAGCTTCTTCTTGAGATCGGTCTCCTGGGGTTTCTGGAACGGGTTCATGGGACGGGTGGCAGTCGGTGCCGGCTGTGTGGCCGGTTTCGCCGTCTGGGCGACCGGCGAAACGGTTGACGCGAGAACAACGTTGGCCAGCAGGAGGAGATATAGGACTCGGGGAACTCTCATGGTAGGGCAGACGGAGATGAAGGGTGACTGCATTCGGAAGGACTGCAAGTCGGCCGCGGTCCGCAGGTCCACCTCCGTGACAACCCCCTAGAATGCTTCCCGGCTCGCCCTAAGGGCGGCGAGGCCTCAGCTTGCAGAGGCCGCCAGCTCGTCCTCCATCTCCACGATCTCGCGAATCTGGGTGAGGAACCAGCGGTCGATCTTGGAGAGCTGGAAGATCTCATCGACCGAGAACCCGGCCCGGAAAGCATGGCGGATGAAGAAGATGCGGTCCGAGTTCGGTACGCTCAGCTTCCGGGAGATCACGTCCCTCGGGAAGGTGTCCCGGTCTCCGAAGACATCGACCACCATCCGGCCCTCCGGCTGGGATTCGGAACCCTCCATCCGCGGGTTCCAACCGCTGATCCGCCAGGGCTTGCCGTCGCCACCCAGCCCCTGGCGTCCGATCTCGAGGGAACGGAGACACTTCTGGAGGCTCTCCTTGAACGTCCGGCCGATGGCCATCGCCTCCCCGACGCTCTTCATCTGGGTCGTCAGGGTCGAATCCGCCTGTGGGAACTTTTCGAAGGCGAACCGGGGGATCTTGGTGACGACGTAGTCGATCGTCGGCTCGAAGCTGGCGGGGGTCTCCCGGGTGATGTCGTTGCGGATCTCGTCGAGCAGGTAGCCCACCGCGAGTTTCGCGGCGATCTTAGCGATCGGAAACCCCGTCGCCTTGGAGGCGAGGGCGGAGCTCCGGCTCACCCGTGGGTTCATCTCGATGATCACCATCCGTCCGGTGTCGGGACTGACACCGAACTGGATGTTCGACCCCCCGGTCTCGACGCCCACGGCGCGGATCACGGCGAAGCTCTGGTCGCGCATGATCTGGTATTCCTTGTCCGTGAGGGTCTGGGTCGGCGCCACCGTGATGGAGTCGCCGGTGTGAACTCCCATGGGATCGAAGTTCTCGATCGAGCAGATGATGACGCAGTTGTCGGCCCGGTCGCGCATCACCTCCATCTCGTATTCCTTCCAGCCGAGCAGGGATTCCTCGACGAGGATCTCTGAGACGGGGGAGAGATCGAGACCGCGCTTGGCGATCTCCTCGAATTCGTCGCGGTTGTAGGCGATGCCGCCGCCGGTGCCGCCGAGGGTGAAGGCGGGACGGATAATGACCGGGAAGCGCCCGATCTTCTCGGCCACGGTCCGGGCCTCCGGCATGTCGTGGGCCGTTCCGCTGACGGGGACGTCTAGGCCGATCGACAGCATGAGGTCCTTGAAGATCTGTCGGTCCTCGCCTTTCTCGATGGCCTCGGCCTTGGCGCCGATCATCTCGACGCCGTGCTTCGCGAGCACACCCGACTTGTGCAGTCGCATGGCGGTGTTGAGCGCGGTCTGTCCGCCCAGGGTGGGCAACAGCACCAGTTTGTGGGCCACGCCAGGGTTCATGGCCTCGGTGGGCACCCCGATACGGCGCATTTCGTCGAGTTCGCGGACGATGATCTTCTCCACGACCTCCGGGGTCACCGGCTCGATGTAGGTCCGGTCGGCGAACTCCGGATCCGTCATGATCGTGGCCGGATTGGAGTTCACCAGAACCACCCGGTAGCCCTCCTCCCGGAGGGCCTTGCAGGCCTGGGTCCCGGAGTAGTCGAACTCACAGGCTTGGCCGATGATGATCGGCCCGGCGCCGATGATGAGGACGGAGTGGATGTCGGTACGTTTCGGCATGGATCGAGGGCGGCGGGATGAAACACCGGACCCGAGGGATGCGCGAAGGAAATTTCGACGTCTGGAACCTGCTTCCACGGCGGCTATGGAAGCCTTGTGGCGCTAGCGCGCCCGTACCCGGTAGAGGCCGGCTGCGGAGGCCGGCTCCGAGATCTGGAAACGAAGTGGGACGATCCCGGCGGGACCGGCTTCTCCCGTTGCGGAGGCCTCGGTGACGGGGTTCCAGAGGTTCGGAGAGTCCACAGCGGAGGTTTCCAGGACGTAGACCCGATCCGGGATGGCGCCCAGTTCGAAGGAGAGGGTTCCGCCACCGACCACTGGATCCCCGAGGGACAGGATGGGGACCACCGCGACCCGCGCCGCGGGCGCCGAGGCCGCCCCGCCCGGGCCGGTGACGGTCACGACATAGTTTCCACCATCATCTGCAGAAGCCGAAAGGATTGAGAGGGTGGGGGCAGTCTGTCCCGGGAGGACGACCCCGTCCTTCGACCACGACCAGGACAGCGGTCCATCACCGGATGCAGCGGCGTTGAGGGCCACCGCTTCGCCGGTATGGACCCTTGCCGGACGGGGGAGGGCGGTGAATTCCGGTGGCAGGCTCCCCGGGATGACCGTGAGCACGGTCGGCGCACTCAGGACGGATCCGCCGCTGTTGGAGATCCGGACGCTGTAGGTCCCGCCGTCCGTGACCGTCGTGGACGGGAAGGTGAGCGAGGCATTCGTCGCCTTGGGGATTTCGAGATCTCCCTTGAGCCACTGGTATCCCAAAGAGCCGCCCGTTGCCGTGACGGAAAGGGTGGCAGTCTGTCCTGCCGTCACGGTGAGATTGGCAGGCTGGGTTGTGATCGCAGGGGGAGCGTCGACGACAACGATGGTGAGGGGAACGGAGGCCTTGTTGCCGTTGACGTTCTGGTACCCGGTCAGCATGACGTTGGCGAACGTGCCCGATGCCGTCGGTTTGCCGGTGATCCGCCAGATCGAGCCCGACTTGGTGGGCGGGTTGAATCCGGGCGGAAGATTCGAGGCCTCGTACAGCGCAGGACTCCGGACGGTCGATCCCGAGGTGTAGGTCAGGGAGACCCGGAAGGCGATGTCGACGCCATTGGTCGCGCGGACCCGGCTCTCCGTGGGACTTGTGACCGTGATCGAGCTCCCGGACACGGCATGGAACGAGCCTGCGACCGCGGCGGCACCCCCAATCCACCGCAGAAGCGCGACGATCGGGGACGCGGCGGCCAGCACATCCGCGGTGGCAGCGGTCCGGACCAGCGGGAGGGCGTGGAGCAGGACCGAAAGAGCGAAGGAAGGCAGCCGGAGAGTGTTCATGGAGGTGGTATCAACTGCTGTTGAAAGGTATGCGTGGATCGGGAAACGACAAATCCGGACCGGGGTGTCGTCGACTGCACTGCGGACGTTTTGGTACGGGTCGGCCTGTCGCTCATGGAACCTTCGACTTGGTGAATGCCCGTACGTTCGTGATCTGGGACTGCTTGGCGAAGTCCAGGACCTTGACGACCAGTCGCCACGCGGCGTCCCCATCGCCACGGATCACAAGACGCATCTGAGGATCGTTGGTCTTCGCGGTTCGCAGCTCGTTGAGGAGGCGGTCGGCGGTCACGGCCCGGTTACCGATGAAGTAGTTGGGTTCCCTCGCGGCGACGGTGACGATCATCGGTGGCGTGTCGTTTCTGGCCCCCGTCTTTGGTGGATCGCTCGTCTCGGGGAGCTCAAGCTTGACCGTCGGCGCGTTCTTGAACGTGGTGGTGAACAGCAGGAATACCAGCATCACGATCAGCACATCGATCAGCGAGATGATGATGATGGCCGGGGCGGCCTTGCGGCGTCGTGGGTAGAACTTCATGGCCGGGGCGAGCCGGGTTTCGTGCCGTCGAGTCGCTCCCTGAGGTAATGGCGTCGGATCAGGGCGTCGCAATGCCCCTCAAGCTCGACGGCGAGGGCCTCCACCTTTTTGTTGAAATAGCTCCACGCGACGAGGGTGGGGATGGCCACGAGAAGTCCCACCAGGGTCTTGTTGAGAGCGGCCCCGATTCCCTTGGCGAGCAGGGCGTAGTCCCCGGATATGGCCTTACCGAAGTCAACGAACAGGGGAATGATCCCATAGATCGTACCGACGAGTCCGACCAGGGGCGCGATTCCGACAACGATCTCCAGGATGACGAGCCCGCGCTCCATCAGGGCGACCTCGCGTCGGGCCTTCACCTCGACGGCGCTGGCAACTTCCTCCTTGGGCCACTGGATTTGGTCCAGCACGGTCACGACAAGCCGGGACAGTGGCGAGGGCATCGCGGTGCACGTGCCCCGGAGACCGGCGGCATCGAGCCGTTCCATGGCGTCGACCAGCACCTGGGGCATCACCCGAGATCGTCGAAGGTACCAGCCCCGTTCAAGGACCAGCGCGAGCGAGATCACGGACATCACGAGGAGGAGCCAGACGAAGGGGCCGCCATCGGCCAGGAGGGCAAACATGTCTCAGTAGTAGTTGAACGTGAAGGTGACCGGGATGACGTCGCCCCCGACCATGCGGCGGATATCCGCCGGCCAGCGGCCGAACGGGGCGGGTTGCATCACCGAGAGCTCGCAGAGGAAGGAGAGCGTCTCACCGACCTCCGACTGCTTGGTCTCGATGCCGCTGATGGACCCATCGGAATGGAGGTCGAACGACACCACCACCTTTCCGATGCGCTCCAGGGCGTAGCGCCGTTCCTCGAGGAGCCGGTACCATTGCTGCTGGACCGCTAGAACCATGCGGTAGTGGTAGTCCCCGAGGGGGCTGGCTTTGACGTCGAGGGACGATTCCACCGACATGCGGGAGACCCCGCCCTCCTGGCGCATCGTTTCGCCTACGATCAAACCTCGCGCGGGCATGACCTCGGCGAGGCGCTTGGGGGTCCTTCGCTTCTGGGGACGCGCCTGCTCCTCCGGCTGCGTGGCCTTCTGGGGCGTCTGCTGGGTCTGGGGCAGGGGTTTGAGTTCCTGTGATTTCAGGGTGGCCTTGGCCAGTAATGTTTCGCCGGGCGCGGTGCCGGGCTGGACCTCCTCACGGGGAGGGGCTTTCTCGACGAGTTTGGGCTCCTGTCCTGCCGGCTTCGGAGTCGGCGTGGCCCGCCGTTCCGCCACCGCTTCCTGGTCGGGCGGCGATTCCGCCTCCGGGGTCGGCTGGGCCTTCTGGGTGGGCTTTGCCGTGTCGAACGTCTTCAGCGAATCCTCCCGTTTCCCGTCGAGTCGGGGCTTGTTCTGGGGACTTGTCTTCGGATCCGGGTTCGCCGCACGGGTGTTGGCGGTGGAGAAGAACGTGGCGTCGTCGGGCGCATCGGATATCGTCGTCGGATCCACCTCCACGAACTGCAGCGGGACCTCCTTCCAGACCTCAGCCGGAGGGGCGTTGGTCGGAGGCGGAACAGTCTTCGCGGCCAGTGGAACGACGGCCGGCTCCATCAATTTAGGAATCCAGCCATTGGCCAAGGCCGCCTCGATCAGCACCGCCATCAGCCAGACGTATCCGTGCAGCAGCAGGGAGAGGAGCAGGGCGATTCCCAACGGGGATCGGACGCTCCTCCACCAGCGGTCAATGGGCCAGGTGGTTGTCACCGAATGCCCGTCAACCTTGCCGCACGAAGGCCGAAGAGCAAAGGGCCAAGAGCAACCGTGCGCCAAGGGCGGCCGACGATGCGGCGGGAGGGGGAGACGGAAAGGGGGTCAGTCCCGGAAGTTCACGAAGTTCAGGGCCACGGCCCACTCCTCCTGTCGGACCGCGGCGATGACGGACTGGAGGTCGTCACGGCTCTTGCCCGTGACGCGGACCTCCTCGCCCTGGATGGCCGCGGTCACCTTGAGTCCCGTCTGGCGGATGAACTGCGAGATCTGCTTCGCGGTGGGCCCGTCGATGCCCTGCTTGATCTTGACCACCTGGCGGGCGTGCCCGAGCGGGGAGAGCTCCGCGCTGCCGGTGTCGACGTTCTTCAGGCTGATGCCGCGCTTGGCCAGCTTGCCGACGAGGAGCTCCGTGAGCTGCTGCATCTTGAAGGCGTCGCCGGCCCGGAGCTTGAATTCGTTCTTCTCCAGCACGATCTCCGCCCCGCTGTCCTTGAAGTCGAACCGCGTCGCCAGCTCCTTCTTGGCCTGGCTGAAGGCGTTGTCGATCTCCATCGGATTGACCTGGGACACGATGTCGAAACTCGGCATGGGCGAAGAGGTACCGTGTTTTCGTCGTGGCGGCAATCGGGGCCACGACCTCAGGCCGAGGAGCGATGTGGGGCCCTCCCGCATCTCCCCTGGGTCTGGGAAGCGCAGCGATCGACGTTGGCAGCGGTTCAGTGCTCCCTGCCGTGTGCCTGAGCCGGTGTGCCGATCTCGTGGGCCGGGCTCTCTGGAAGCCGCATCATGCGTGAGGGAAAGAGGCCGGTGACGATGAGAAGAACCAGACCGATTGCGAGCGGCCAGCGCTCCTGGGACAGCAGATCCGGAACGGGCAGGGCACGGGTTGCCGGGACACCGAGGAAGAGCTGGGTGAAGAGCCGAAAGACGCTGATGGCATTGAGCGCCGAGGTCAGCGCCAGGGTCCATCCCAGAGGGATCGAATGTTCCGCCGCTCCGGTGAAGAGGAGCTCCTGGGAACAGTAGCCCAGCGTTCCAGGCAGTCCGGCCAGCGTCAGGGCAAAGAGCAGAAAGAAAGCGGCCAGCCGAGGTGCCGAGACGCCGAGACCCTGAGGTTGACGCCACCAGTCAGGACCGGAGATCCGGCTCTCGAGGATCCGAAGGAGCATGAAGAGGCCTGACGAGGCGATGACCACGACCAGCCAGTGGACAAGCGCTCCGGTGATCCCCTGGGTGTTCGCGAGGAGCCCGCCGCCCACCACGAGTCCGGACTGTCCAGTGAACAGGTAGCCCAGCAGCCGACGGGGTTGGGTTCCACGAGCCCGCGCAGACTGCAGACGATCGACGACAGGATGACGATTCCCGTGGCGATCTCGACCAGCCCGCTCTCCAGACCGTGGCGGGCGATCGCATGGCGCAGCAGTAGGAGGCCGCCCAGGTGGCCGTTGAACAGCAGCATGATCCAGACGAGCGGGCTCTCGGCAAAGGCACGGACGACCCAGCCGTGGAACGGGAGGATCCCCTTGCGCAAGGCCACGGCGACGAGGATGAGGGTGGAGACCGTGAGGGGACGGGCGACCATGGCCTGTGCCATGAGGGCGAGCCCGAAGACGATCACACTGCCAACGGCCGGCATGAGAACGGATCGGGCCGCCACGTCTCTGCGGAGGTCCCCGACGACGAAAGGGATCGAACCAACGATCCAGCCGGCCCACATCGACATCAAATCGTGTGCCCCGTACGCGATGAGGTTGCCGGCGCTGAGGATGAGTGCGCCGCCTACGATCCCACGTCGTAGGTCCTGCTCCGGAGCCACGAGGACGATCAGGAGATCCATCAGACAAAGGACCCACATCGTCCAGCCGGTCCCGGAATCGATCCCGAGCCTGGAGCACAACCCATCCCGCTGCCACGCGGCGCCGGCATCGATCGCGCTCCAGATGCCCAATCCCACCAACAGGGTCGTGGTCAGCACGATGCCCATTGCCTGGGTGCGACGGATCCGTGTGACAGAGAAGGCGATGCCCCCGACCAGCATCGCGAGGATGCCCAGGGAGAGGTAGGGGAAGGTCGAGGCGCTCATGGCTGATGCCCCTGTTTTGAGGTGTTTCCGGACGGTGTGCCGGAAACCGAGGGTGCCGAGGGTTCCAGCACGGCGAGGAAGCGGGCGACCGCAAGGTCGGGTCTGAGGAGGAACCGATCCAGGAGTGTCTCATAGCCCCCGCCGTCGATGGCAATCCGATACAACCAAACCTGGAGCCCTCGCGGGAACAGCGCCTCGAGATGACTCCCGGTCGGGGTCAGCCGACCACCCGCCGCGGCGCCGACGTGATGGTGATCATGAAGCATCGACGGGGCCCGGAGAAACTAGGCCGTGCGGACGATGGAGTGTCCGAGGATGTGGAGCATCGGAATCCAGACCCATCCGAGTCCGATCTCGACGAAGATCAGGCCCAGCTGGGACTGGGTCGCGTACGACAAGGATGTCTTCGCATCGCAGCTGCTCCGATGGAGCAGGGTTCCGAGAAGTGCGGATGCGGCACCGAGCACGATCAGAAGCACGGTCGCCGGATCGGATGCCAGCAGCAGCGGCTGCACCCGCAGCAGCAGGAAGGCTCCCAGGTGGACGGAGATCGCCCCGTAGAGGATGGCGCTGGAGGGGGTTGGGCCCTCCATCGCTCGGGGGAGCCATCCGAAGAACGGGCCGATCGACGATTTGCCACAGGCGGCGAGGATCAGGAACAGCACGATCCAGTGGAGCCGGCCCGCCCTATCGACACCCTTCGACAACACTTCTACGGGCGACAGGGTATCGAGGTGTGCCGTCCCGAACCAGAGGTGCGACACCAGGACGGAGGCGATCAGAAAGACGTCGGCGATCCGGTAGTAGGCGAAGACGCGGGCGGCGTTGTGGACGAGTTCCGGCCGAAGCTGGAAGAATCCGATGAGCAGGACCGAGGTGATTCCAACCAGCTCCCAGCCGACGGTCAGCACATCGAGCGAACCCGCCGCGGCGACCAGGTAGGCGCCGAAGGTGAACAGGTTCAGGAGGCTAAAGAATCTGAGGAATCCCCGGTCCTGGTGCAGATACCGGACGGAGAACGAGGCCACCAGGCCGGTCAGGAGCGCGGTGAGCCAGAGCATCGGCAGCGACTCCGGGTCGACCGACAGGGAGAGGCCGAAGTGGGCGTGTCCGCTGGCGAACCAGTCCCCGTAGTCGAGCCGCAGCGGCATCGCGAGGGGACGGAGGATGGGGATGGTTTCGATGCTGAACAGGATCCAGGAGAGCAGGGCCACCCCCTGGGAGGATCGGGCGATGCCGCGTTCCCCGGGGACGAGACCCAGCAGCCACAACAGGCTCAGACCCAGGAACAGAAGGCCCGGGAGAAGGATGGCGATGAGGATGGGAAGACTCACGGATTGAAAGGGGCTGCGGAAGAGACGGACACGCTCCCTTCAGGAACGTCGGGATTCCTGGGGTTGGACCCGGACGATGGGTAGGTGCTCCATGCGGTTCAGATGGTGTTCGCTGGAGCTGCGAACGGTCGGCAGGTCGACCTCCGAGCCGTCGATGGCCTCGAAGTGGCCCCCTCCTCGGTACATCCGGATCTCCGCGGAGGCGGAGTCGACGGTGGCCAGTCGGATCCAGCGGTTCTCGAGGAACTCCTACAGGAGGGGATTCGCCTTGAAGGTTGCCAGCGTGCCGTGGCGCCTGAACTACATCCTACTCGCGGCGCTGGCGGCCATGCTGGGTTTCACCGGGTTCAACCTCCCCGCGCCCAGGGAGTTCCTCCACAGATGGGAGATCGGACGAGGTCAGCTGCTCGTGTTCGTCGTGACGATGATCACCACGTTGGCCACCGATCCTTTGACTGGTGTCGGAGCCGGAAACGCCCTGAACATTTTCCTCCATGCCCAGTCGGGTGTGTCGCTGAACAACCTCTTCTCGCCTCGCCATTCGGTGAAGCAGTGCGAGACCACAGGGATCGAGATCGTCCGCCTTCGCGATTCGGCCGTCTTCAGCAACTGGCTTGTGATCCGTCGTCGGCTGATCGACATGAAGCACCCGAAGGTGAGGGTGGATCTTTCTGGAACCCGGTTCGTGGATCACACGGTGATCAGGAAACTCGAGGAAATGGCCCACGAATGGTTGCTCGAAAACCGGGAACTGCTGATCGAAGGTTTGGATACCCATGAGCCGGTGTCCAGATACCCCCAGGCGGCGCGAAGGCAGCGTTGAGGTTGGCGAGACTTGGATTCACACTGTGTGCCTATGCCCCCTCTTTTCCAGTGGCTGCGGTCCGGACTCCTGACGCTGGTCCTGGCCACGACGTTCTGCCGGGCCCAGGAGACCGACTGGAACAACAACCTGTGGTTCCAGTACTTCGGGGACCATCCGATTGGGACCAACGGCTGGGGGGTCCATCTGGAGGGACAGGTCCGGCTGGCGGACCTGGGGAACCGTTGGCAGCAGCTCCTCGCCCGGCCTGGGGTGAACTACGAGATCAACCCGTCCGTGATGCTTTCGGCCGGATACTGCTTCATCGAGGCCTATCCCTACGGCGGATTACCGGTTTCACACCAGTTTCCCATCCATGCCGCCTGGGAACAGGTGCTGTGGCGGGCAGACTTCCTCGGCCTGCGCTGGGTCCAGCGATTTCGTCTCGAACAGCGCTGGATCGGCGTTGTGGCACTCCAGGCCGACGGGGGGTGGGCGGTCGCCGACTGGCGCTATGAAAACCGGTTCCGCTACATGCTGCGGACCACCATCCCGTTCAAGAAGCAGAGCCTGTGGTATATGGCGGTGTGGGATGAGGTCTTCATCAACTTTGGCGAGAACGTCGTCCTGAACCAGTTCGACCAGAACCGCGCTGCGGTGGCCCTCGGACGGAAGCTGTCGAAGACCGTGAACCTCGAGGTCGGCTACATGCTCCAGACAATCCAGCGCCGTGGGGGGCGCATCTGGGAGCAGAACAACACCGTCATGGTGTCGCTGTTCTCGACTACCCCGTTCTGACCTCGGACCGGCCTGTCAGCCTGGTCCTGGACCGTTCCGCGGGACTTCCACCCTCAGTCGAAGTCCCTTGGGCTGCCGGGATAGGACCTCGAGTTCGCCCCCGAGCATCCGAGCCCGTGCCCGCATGCTGGTCATGCCGAGACCCGACTGTGGGTGGGCCCACTGGGGCGGATCCGGCAGTCCTCGGCCATCGTCCTCCACCGTCCGGACAACACTCCCCGGGCTCATCTCGAACCGGATCGACGCCTCGGAGGCGCCCGAGTGCCGGGCGATATTGGTGAGCGCCTCCTGGCAGATGCGGAAGAGATGGGTCTCGACATCCTCCGGCAGACGCTCTTCGCCATTGGACTGGAATGCCACCCGGATCCCGAGACGTTCCGACGATTTCAGGGCCAGCCAACGGAGGCCTGCCTGCAGGCCGAGGTCGTCGAGGATGACCGGTCTCAGGAGCTGCGAGAGCTCCCGGACGTTCCGGATCGACTCGTCGACCAACAATAGACAGTCGGTCGGAACGGCCGCGGGATCCTTGTGACCTTCCTGGGTGAGGTTCGACCGCAGGGCTGCGAGCGACTGCCCGAGCTCGTCGTGCAGCTCGTGAGAAAACCGTCGGGCCTCCTCCTCTTGGGTCTGGAGCATGTGCCTCGACACCCGGTTCAGCTCGTCCGTCTGCCACCGCATCACCCGGATCGACCGTCCCACCAGCAGCATGGTCACCACCGCTCAGAGGATTGAGAGACCGACGCTGAGTCCCAGCAGGAGAATCGAACTGTCCCCGAGTTCTTTCGACTGGAGATCGATGTCCTGCTCGATCTCGGTCAGCCGATGGAAGCTGGCGTCCACGATCGAGTCGGCGAGGGACAGGATCTCCTCATGCGCTGCGAACAGGGTGTTCAGGAGTTCGGGCGGATGGGGCTGAGGATGGGAGTGGATCCGGTGGGCGGTGTCGGTGAACCGGGCGACCCCGTCGTTGAACCGGGTCCGGAGACCGCCGTTGGGAAGGTCCTGGCTCTCGGCCTGGAGGAGCGTTCCCTGGCGCTGAATTTTCGTCGAAACGCTGCAGCAGCTGCTGGCGCTCGGCGGGTGTCAGGTCCTGCCGTGTGCCCTTGATGAGGAGCTACACGATCGCGTTCTCACCCTGCTGGATGTCGTGCACCAGACGGGAGATGACCAGCTGGTCGCGGGTGATCTCGATGACACTGCGCCGGATCCTGCCGCTTTGGCGGACCGCGACGATGGCCGTGGCACCCAGGAGGAGGATAACGAGCAGGAATCCCGCGCTGAGGGCGAGCCGGACGGCCCGTTCCGGGAACCGCTTCAGGCCGGGAGTGGACGTCATGGGCCGGTTCAGTCGATCAGTCCCTTGCGCAGGGCAAAACGAACCAGTTCGGCGATCGAATGCAGGTTCAGTTTCTCCATGATCCGTCCCCGATGCGCCTCCACCGTGTAGACGCTGAGGTTAGCGTCGTCGCGATCTCCTTGTTGGTTCGGCTCTCAGCGATCATCTGGAGGACCTCGCGTTCCCGGGGCGACAGCAGGTCCACGGGGTCGGTGACATGCCGGCGGTAGTCCTTAAGGACCGCATCGCTAACCCCGGGGCTGAGCCAGCCCTTGCCGGAGGCGACCGCGCGCACCGCGGCCATGAGGTCCTGCTCACTGCTGTCCTTCAACAGGTAGCCTTTCGCCCCGGCCCGGAGTGTCTCGCGGACGTACACGGCGTCCTTCTGCATCGAGAGGGCCAGCACACGCGTGTTCGGCTGGCTCTGGGTGATCGGACGGGTGGCCTCGATCCCGTTGAGCTCTGGCATCGCGATGTCCACCACCACCAGGTCAGGTCGGGTTCGTTCCGCAAGGGCGACGGCCTCACGGCCATTGGAGGCCTCGCCCACCACCTCGAGGTCCCTCTGGGCGGCAAGGATCATCCGGAAGCCGTTCCGGACGACGGCATGGTCGTCGGCGAGCAGGATTCGGGTGGCGTGGAGCGGTATTGGACGGGCTGGAATCGGGGATTGGGTCTGACCTCCAGTTCCCTCAACAAGACTCGTCTGGCCCTCCTAAATTCTCCAGACGCATTCTCAGGTGGGTCGGGGACTTGGGGTTGCGGCCTCCGGTCCTTCTTCGCCGGGGCTTGAGATCGCAGCAGAGCGTGGCCAGTTCATGGGCGAGAACGAAGGAAAGTCTCACGCAGGCCATGTCTCGAATCACCACTCCAATAGCCGCCTTATGTCGATAAGTCTGAGGCGGATCCGCACAGAATGTCCGGAGCGTCCTTCGCAAAAAGAAACATCCCTTCCCGCTACCCTTGCACCTCGATTCCACCGCCATTGGAACCGCATCCATCCCGATGCCGGCCTGGAATCTGCTCCCCATACACCAAGAGTTTCCGTTCCCAAAAACGGACTCCATCAGGCCCAACAATTACACTCCAATATCGACTCAAACGAATTCGATGTATCGTCGGTTTAGCGTGCACTAAACTAAAGCTCCAGAACTATGAAGTATCGACCCGAAATTGATGGATTAAGAGCCCTTGCAATTATTCCAGTCATTTTCTCGCATGCCGGAGTTTCAGCATTTAGTGGTGGCTTCATTGGGGTGGATGTATTTTTTGTTATTAGCGGATATCTAATAACATCAATTATATTAAAAGAGAAAAGGGATGGGTCGTTCAGCTTGTTTTCATTTTATGAGCGACGGATCCGAAGGATAATTCCTCCGTTATTCACAATGCTCGTTGCGTCAGCATTGGCTGCGTTTTTTATACTGACGCCAACCGAAATGAAGAGATTTAGTCAAAGCCTTGTGGCGGTGATCTTTTCATCTTCAAACATGCTGTTCTGGAAAACCCATGGATATTTTGAATCTTCTTCAGATTTGAAACCGCTTTTGCATACATGGAGTCTCGGTGTTGAGGAACAGTTTTATTTATTTTTTCCGTTAGCGTTTTTATTTCGATGGCGGGATCGGTCCAGGAAGCTCCCGATAATAATATTAGTGGTAATTCTATGCAGCTTTGTAACGGCTGACATTCTTGTCAAGACGGATCCTGCCTTCGCCTTTTACAATCTTATGACACGGGCATGGGAGCTGTTGATTGGAGCTTTTGTTGCTGTATTGCCTCGCAGTCAAGCCGAGAATTTCTGCGATGAAAGTTCTAAGAAAGACTGGCGCAAAATCAGGGCCGGAATCCTTGGTTTGATTGGGATTGCGTTAATTATACTACCGTACTTTTTGTACGACAACCGCACCTCCACCCCAGGAAAGAGCGTCTTGATTCCTACGATTGGCGCGGCTCTTGTTTTAAATTACGCGAGTGGCGATAATTTTGTTGGAACAATGCTCAGTGTTTCACCGCTGAGATGGATAGGCTTGCTGAGTTATAGCGCGTATCTATGGCACCAGCCGATTTTTGCTTTCGCTCGATATACGTTGGGATCCTACCTGAACGCGGGCGTGTTTTGCTTATTAATTATTCTTGTCTTTGTTGTCGCGTATTTGAGCTATCGGTACATAGAGAAGCCTTGGCGAAATCAAGCCGTAATAGGACGTCGGAAAGGGGCGGTGTATCTAATTGGTTTGGCCAGTGTTCTATTTGTTTTCGGAGTTGGAGGGCATGTCACCAAAGGGTATCCCGGTAGATTATCAAGCAAGGAGCGGGAAATCCTTAGTCATTTTGATAATTCCCTACCGGAGATGAAATACTACTATTCAAACAAAATTGACATAGCCTTCCGGGACGATTGCAGCTTTTATAATAATTTGGCACACAGAAACGGTGGCGCTACGTTGATGCCTCTTTCGACAAATCTCTCAGTCGACTGCTTTTCAAGGAAGAGCTTAAACTCAAAAGTTGTTTTCGTGTGGGGCGATAGCCACGCTCAGCATTTGCATTCAGGGCTAAAAAAGAATATGCCGGCCGACTGGGAGATTTTGCAGGTCGCCAGTCAGGACTGTCATCCTCGTATCGTATCGGAACCGTCTATCGAAAATTATTGTGAGCATTCCAATTGGTTTGCGTTGACGTGTATCAGGAATAGTCGACCCAATGTTGTGGTTGTTAGTCAGGATAGGAATTTTAGTGTGGACAACATGAATGCTATTTACGCAGAATTGCGTAAGGTTGGTGTTGGACGGGTGGTTTTTGTCGGTCCAAGCCCGAGGTTTTTGATCCCAGTTCCTGAAGTTTTCTTGAAAACATTAAATAATGATATGTTTGATCCAAGAAAATTCATTGACGAGAAAATTTTGGATGAAGACTTGTTTCTGAAAACTGTGCTTCAAACCAATAAGACCTATCGGTATGTGAGTGCGGTTGATTGTTTCAAGGGTGTTTCGGATGTGATTTTTGTCGGATCCAATGCTCCGGATAATTTAATAATTTTTGACACGAATCACTTGACTCCAATTGGGTCGGATTATCTTGCAAAAAGAGCGTTGGTTGAGGAGATTACGGTTGGACTTGAATGAAATTCTGATGGTTTTTCAGTGGCGTATCGCCGGTATCCTTCTAGTTTTTCCCGCTGCAAAACTGAAATTTATAAAATAAGGAGTTCCAATTGGCACAAAGAGCTGCTGGAATCGGTTAAAACGCCGGAAATTTTCTTAATCTATGAGTCGACGGATTAAGTGAAATCGCGGTTCTGGAAAATAATTTCGAGGCGCTTCCTTGTGAGTATGAACAGTTTTTAGCGGAATGCGGTGTGGGTAAATTTGTTAGGCAATGGTCCCGAGATCTCTATCAATTTCGGATCTTTTCGAATTTTCGAATCGTTTCGTTTGATCCTTTGGAAATTTTAATTGTGGCGGAGTCAGAGGGTGGTACATTGTTGGAGTTTCGCCTCAAGGAATCCAACAAGGTTACCGAGTTTAATTGGGCAAAAGAGATAGCTGGCACCTTCCGATCGGTGAGGTGTTCAAATGCAAAATACAAAATCGATTGAGCAAGCGCGGGAAGTGCCGTCTCGACGAGATTATCAGGGGTCCGGAGCCATTCACGGAGTCGGAGTTGAAGTTGTCGAGGCGTTGCGGATGTATGAATTCAAAGTCCAAGCGGTTGGTGATCGTTTTGAGGTCAAAACCCAAAATGATTCTTCAATGGAACTGGATCACATAACGCTGGGAGCCATTGTCGTTCGACACCGTGGAGGGGGTGAGGGTCGGTCGATACCTTATTGGGGTGATGGTCGAATGTGGCTTAATGAATGTGGCTTAATGTTTTCGGAATCCTGCCGGGTCAGTCAGCAAGCCGATTCCAGGCGTGTTATCCTTCCATAGCTGATCCCAAGGATATTCAGATATACCGCCTCTATCCGGGTCCTTAGGATCCGAGGTGTTTCAAAGAGTTATCTGAGCACTTCCAGTTCGGGAAATGAGGGTGATCCGGGGACTGGTCCACGGTTGAGGATGTGCCTCGGTCCAGGAGCACCTCGGTCGTCAGGCCGAACACCATCGCGTCAGAACGTTCCGGGAGGAGTTGGTGGAATTTCTTGAGAACTCTGGGGTGATTTAGGGTTCGCGATACCTCGACTGAGCTGGCATCCCTCCGGGATGCGGGAAGACGTGGGGCGTGGGTGTCCGGAGGTGTCGCTGCTCTCAACCGCCGGCACCTGCTGAAATCCCATCCGGGATTGAGAGGTGGTGGGGTCACGCGGCCAGGCTGATATCCATCGTGGATGGAGAGAGGTGTGGTTGGCCCGGCGGTCGGGATGGCCTCCCGGCAGGGATACGGGGGGCGGGGGGTGGTGTCCCTGAAGAGTCAGGGAGCGTCGGCTCTCTGATCAATGCCGGAGGCATCCCGTCGTGTAGCCGGTGGTGGATTGGAGCGACTCCACCGGGGAATGCCCGGCTCTACCGGGACTGGCCGTCGGAGCGGCGGGTCTGCGCTGCCGCCCCCAGATGCGGGTTGAGGAATTCCCGGACCGCCTGCCGCCATGCGACCGGTTCCGCTTGGGCGTAGGATTGGTGGCCAAGCTCCGGGAAGAGTATCCAAGTTCCGTACGATCCCAGCCGATCCCGGATTCGCTCGGCCTCCTCCAAGCGCACCCGGGTGTCGCGTCCGCCGTGCAGTAGCAGGGTGGGAATCCGGACCAGGGCGGCGTAGTCCTCCGGGTTGTGGGCGAACCCATCGAATCCCAGCTGGAACCCACCCCAGAACACGAGGCTCTCGGCGATGGGGAATCGTGGAAGTTCCATCAGGGTGCAGCGGTTGGCCACGGTCGTGAGAAGCCGGTCAAAGGGACACTCGATGATAAGGGCGTCGGCCTCGGCCCGCCCCAGCGATGCGGCCCGCAGGACGGCGGCGGCTCCCATCGACGATCCGAAAAGCAATAGCGGACGACTGGGACCCGTAGCCCGGGCCTCCTGCGCGACAGCAATCACGTCCTCCGCCTCATGGAAACCGATCGACGTCGTCATCCCGCCCGAACCACCTGATCCCCTGAAATCCACCATCCAGACCTCGAACCCCATCCCGCGGAACTCTGCCGCGATCGGCAGCATGTCGGCCTTGCAGGAGATGTACCCGTGAAACATCACGACCACCGGGGTTGTCGTCGCTGCGTCCACGGATCCGGCCGAGATGGGCACCTGCCAGACCTCGAGTGGGGTGCCGTCCTTGGCCACCACCGTCCGGGTCTCGAACGGGAGATTGAGCGAGGACGGATCACGCGTGTTGACCGGACGGGGTAGGGTGACCCCGGAGACGAGGACGGACAGCTTCTCGGTCAGTCCCAGGGATTCCGGAGGCCCCACGCGTCGCGCCCCCGGCGAGAATCGGACCATCGCCGTCGCATGCCGGTAGGCCAGAACCTGCAGCGTCACCGCTGCGAGCACCACCCCACCCAGGAGCCACCGCGCCCAGCGTCCCGGACTCCACCCCATGCCTCGTTCCATGCCGAGTGTTTAAGTGTCGATGGTTGACATGTCAACAAAACGGCGCACGATAGTGGGTGTGAGCCACAGTCAACCATCCGATCCGAGGTATCCCGCGCTGCTCCAGCTCCTGCGGACCTCGGATGTCATCTGGAACGCGAGTCGGCGGTTCTTCGAGCGGTGGGATCTCAGTCCGGCTCAGTTCAATCTGATGAACCTGCTGTTCGAGTCCAAAGCGGGGCTGACCCAGAGCGAGTTGGGGCGAGAGCTGCTCACGCACCGCTCCAACATCACGGGGCTGGTCGACCGCCTGGAATCCCGCGGTTGGGTGACGCGGCGGGAGGAGGCGGGGGATCGACGAGCGTGGCGAGTGGTGCTCACGCCGGCGGGGCGCCGGGTTCTCGAGGAGATCCTGCCGAGCTACGATCGCGCCGCGGCGCGGCTCTGGGAGGGGGTTTCGGTCCGACGGGCCACCGAGACGGCCGCGGTTCTCAAGGAGGTAGCCGACAACGCGGAGCGCGGCATCGAGCGTTTGGAACAGGAGGGCAAATGAACCGGAATCGAAACTATCCACTGCTGATGGCGAGCCAGTTCCTCGGGGCGTTCGGCGACAACGCCATCCTGGCCGTCATCGTCGGACAGCTCACCCTCCTGCAACGGTCCGGGGAGATCGGGCTCGACGAACTCCGGACCCGGAGCGCCCTCTACACGAGCCTGCTGTTCATTCCCTATGTGCTCCTGGCGCCCTTGGCCGGCTATCTCAACGACCGCCATTCCAAGACCTCGTGGCTTCTCGGGGGCAACCTGCTGAAGGTCCTCGGGGCAGGGGTCTGTTCCCTGAGCCTCTGGCATGGATACGTCTGGCAGGCTCCGGGCTATCTCATCGTGGGCATCGGGTCCACGGTCTACGGTCCCGCCAAGTACGGGATCCTGCCGGAGATTCTCCCCCGCGAGCGACTGGTGAAGGCCAATGGCATGGTGGAGCTGCTCACGCTGCTCGCGATCCTCTCGGGAGCGATCGTCGGGTCCGTCCTCGTCGACCGTGCCCCCATCGGGGTCTGCTACGCCGCCCTGGTGGCGACGTTTGGAGTGGCCCTGGCCCTGAACGTGTTCATGACCCCGACTCCGTCCTCTCCGGACGTCCGGCTTGGGACGAGTGTCCGCGAGTTCTTCCGCCATCTGGGCCAGATGCTCTGCCAGCCGGTGCCCTCGTGGCGCGGTCTCGGCCAAACCCCGCAGTTCGTGGGCGACGGCATGGCGTCGGCGCTCCGCGGCACCCGCCTCGGGAAGATCCTGATCGGCACCGCGCTCTTCTGGGTCTGTGGCGCCGGCATGAAGATTAATTTCCAGCCCTGGGGCCTCGATGTGCTGCGTCTCCCGGACAACACCCAGATCGCGCTGCTCGGGGTCTGGCTCAGTGTCGGGGTCATGGTGGGCAGCCTCCTGGCGGGGATGGCGTTCAGGATCGGCGATCTGCGGAAGGTCCGCCCGGTCGGGTTCCTCCTTGGGGTCCTGCTCGTGCTCGTCTTCGCGGTCGGAGCCCTCGGACTCAGCGGCTGGGGCCGACAGGAATGGGCCACTGTGGATCCGGACGGGACGCGGCGCGTCGGACTGGTCTTCCTGCCGACCGTGGCGTTCGTGCTCGTCGCCGCCGGTGTGGCGGCGGGGCTGTTCCTCATCCCGCTTAACGCGGCTCTTCAGGCCGAGTCGGATCCCTCGAAACTGGGCAAGACGATCGCGGTCCAGAACTTCTGCGACAACATTGGAATGATCTCGGCGGGACTCGTGGTGCTGGGCTGCACCCGGGTTGGGCTGTCCGCCTCACAGGTGTTTCTCGTCCTGGCCGTGATCGTCGCAGCGGTGGTGGCCTGGCTTCGGATCCCGCCCACCCAGGAATCGGCATCGGAGTGACTCATGAGCCCCATGCCTTCGGAACAGAAAGGGCAGGGAAGTGCAAGTGCGTCCCCCCTGGCCTGGATCCCAGCGGGAGTCCTTGCGGTCGGTGCCGTGCTGTGTTTCCACGCCGCGTTCCGTGAGCCGCGGGTCGCGTGGCTCGTTGTCGGGTGTCTCGCCTGCCTGATCGAACTCAGGAGGCTCCCCACCCCTCGAGCCGCCTTCTATGCGGGGCTGGGGGTCGGTCTTGGGATCTATATGCCGCCCATGGCCTTCCTGGGTTCCGTCTTCGGAGCGGCCGCGCTGGTGCTCTGGACGATTCTGGCCGCGTTCCACGCCGGGTTCGTGGTCCTGCTCCATCGCATCGAGCGGATCGGTGGCTCCTGCTGGGCCCTTGGGCTGGCGCCGGTGGTCTGGTGTGGACTGGAATACTTCCGAAGCGAGGTCTGGTGGCTCCGGTTCTCGTGGTTGTCCGTGGGCTCGATCTTCGTCGAGGGGCCCCAGCTGTGGTTGCGGTTCTTGGGTGTGCACGGCCTTGGATTCGTCGCGGCCTCATTCGCGGCGACCGGGCTTATGCTCTTCCAACCTCGCCTTCGACGGTGGGGTGCTGTGGCCGGAGTAGGCTGTCTGTTCCTGACGGCGGGGATTCTAACGGCGGATTCCTCCCGGAGGACGTCGCCAAAGGAGAATCACGAGGGCGTCCGGGTGGCGGGCATCCAACTCGAAGCCCCGAGAGTCCCGGAGGTGTTGGTCGCTCCGGATGCCCTGGGTCAGACTGATCCCGAGGTGGAGTTTGTCCAGCTGAGTGAATACACGTTCGATGGGGACATTCCGTCGGCCGTCCGATCCTGGTGCCATCGGCATCGGAAGTGGCTGGTGGCGGGAGGGCGCGAGGCTCTGCCGGATTCCGGGACGGCGTCGGCTACGAGGGGGCCGGCTCTTGGACTCCGCACCTCGGGGGAATCCGATCGATTCCTCAACACGGCCTTCGTCGTCGATCCCCATGGGGACGTCTGCTTCCGACAGGCCAAGTCGCGGCCGATCCAGTTCTTCCGGGATGGTGAGCCGGCCCCCGACCAGCAGCTGTGGATTTCCCCCTGGAGCTCCTTGGGCGTGGCCATCTGTTATGACGCCAGCTATCGCCGTGTCATGAATGTCCTGGTCCGCAAGGGGGCCGAGGCGTTGCTGGTGCCCACCATGGATCTCGAGACCTGGGGGCGGACCGAACACGAACTCAACGCGCGGATGGTGCGGATCCGTGCGCTCGAGTACGGGCTTCCGGTGTTCCGCGTCGCCAGCTCCGGCATCTCGCTGATCCTGGACCCGGAGGGCAACACACTCGCCTCGGCCCCGTTTCCGGGTCCGGGTGCGACCCTGGCCGCATCCTTCCCCCTTCGCGCTGGCGGCGGTTCGGTGCCGTGGGATGCGCTGGGAGCTCCGGCGTGCGTCGGACTCACCGGTTGCCTCGCGTGCGGACTCCTGATTCAGCCATGGATCCAACGCAGACGGCGCTTTCATCTCCAGCCTGTCCCCGAACCCTTGATTCCAACCCACTCATGAAACCCCTCTCGCGACTTCTGCTCGGATTCTGGTTCCGGTTCCGGGCCTACAACGTCGAGGTCCTGCGCACCCCGGGACCGGTTCTGCTGCTGCCCAACCACGTGTCGTGGCTCGACTGGCTGTTCCTCGGTGTCCTGCTGGAGGACGACTGGCGCTTCGTGACCAATTCGAGGACCGCCGAACTGTCGTGGTTCCATCGGAAGATGATGGTGAACCGGCGCACGTTCCCTGTGGATCCGACGTCGCCCTATGCAGCGAAGCGCATGGCGGAGTTCCTGGGGAAGGGGGGGCGGCTGGTCCTGTTCGCCGAGGGCCGGATCTCGCTGACCGGGTCCCTGATGAAATTCTTCGATGGCACCGGATTCCTCGTCCAGAAGACGGGCGCCCGGGTCATCACCTGCTATCTGCGCAATGCCCGCCGGGTCCTCTGGGTGCGTCATGACGGGTGGACCCAGTGGTTCCCGAGTGTCTCCGCCCACTTCAGCATCGCCCACGAGGTGCCGGTCCCGTCGGGAGTCTCCCACGGCGTGGCCCGTCAGCGCATGACATCCTGGCTCCGGGACGCGGCGCTCGCCCAACAGGTCGCCGTGGAACGGGAACACGGACCCGCCCATGTGCTGGAGGCCGTCGTCGAGGCCGCACGGAGCCTGCCCGGCAAGATCGTGCTCGAGGATGCGACGTTCCAAGCCCTCACCTATCGGCGCCTGACGGTCGGTGTCGATGTCCTGTCGCAGGTCTGGCGTCAACGCTGGCGGGAGGCCGCTCCGGGCACCCGAATCGGTGTGCTGTTGCCCAATGTCAACGGGACACCCGTGACCGTGATGAGCCTGTGGTCGGCCGGATTCGTTCCGGCCATCCTCAACTTCTCGACGGGAGTCCCGACCATGGTGCAGTGCGTCCAGCTGGCTGGGATCCGGTCGGTGATCAGTTCCCGCGTGTTTGCGGAGAAGGCGAAGCTCGACCTTCGGGCGTTTGCCGAGGCCGGCATCGAGCTGATCCATCTCGAGGACATCCGGCCGACGATCGGGGCCGGCACCAAGGTGGCCGCTCTGATCCGTCACACGCTGTGTCCGGGCTGGGGACTGGTGCCCGAGGGTTCACGCGAGTCCCTCCGCAATGCGAGCGGGGTCATCCTGTTCACCTCCGGGTCCGAGGGCATCCCCAAGGGAGTGGATCTCACACACGGCAATCTGATGGCGAACATCCGCCAGGTGATCGGCGTGCTCGATGTGACCGATGACGAGCGGTTCTTCAGCGCGATGCCGTTGTTCCACAGCTTCGGTCTCCTCGCCGGGGTGCTGCTGCCACTGGTTCGGGGCTACTACACCTTCCTGTATCCGTCGCCGCTCCATTACCGGGTCATCCCGACCGCGGTCTACGACAAGGTCTGCACGGTGATGTTCGGCACCAACACCTTCCTGAACGGCTATGCCCGCCGGGCCAATCCCTACGACTTCAACTCGGTGAAGTTCCTCGTCTCAGGCGCCGAGAAGGTGCAGGAGGCGACCGCCAACACGTGGGCCCGGAAGTTCGGGGTCCGACTGCTGGAGGGCTACGGGGCCACCGAATGCAGTCCGGCGATCTGCCTCAATTCCCGGCTCGAGCTGAAGTTCGGCAGCGTCGGCCGGTTCCTGCCCGGCATCGAGTGGCGGCTGGAACCGATCGAGGGCGTCGCCGAGGGCGGACGGCTCCTGGTGCGGGGCCCGAACATCATGCGCGGCTATCTCAATGCCGACGCCAACGCTCGGTTCCAGGCGTTGGGCGGCTGGTACGACACCGGCGACATCGTCCGGGTGGACGACGAGGGCTTCGTCTTTGTGCTCGGTCGACTCAAGCGTTTCGCCAAGGTGAGCGGGGAGATGGTGAGCCTGACCGCGGTCGAGGAGGCCCTGGCCGGTGGATTCCCCCAGTATGGCAACCGGTTCGAGGTGGCCGTGGTGAGCCTTCCGGACGAGGACAAGGGCGAGATGCTGATCGCTGTCAGCAACGATTCCCGGCTCTCGCTCGACCAGATCCGGTCCGAGATCAAGGGCCGGGGCATGACCAATCTCTGCGTGCCGCGCGAGCTCCGGCACCTGCGGGAGATTCCCAAGCTGGGCACGGGCAAGGTGAACCATCGCGAGCTCCAGGAGTGGGTGCGGGGCGGTGGGGTCTGATCGGTCGATTCCGGCGCGGTCCGGGTCCAGCTCCTCGGGTTGGCCTCCGGGACGTGGGCGCCGAGGAACCCGTCGACCGTTCTCAAACCCGATGGCAGGCGACGCTCCCACCGCCGTCCACGGTCCGGAGCACCGGTTTCTCGGTCCGACACCGGGTCTCGGCGACCGGGCAGCGCGGATGGAAGGGGCATCCTGAGGGAGGATCGATGGGGGAGGGGACATCCCCGCCCAGCATGATCCGGGGTCGCTTCGACGCCGGGTCCACGACGGGGATCGCTGAGACCAAGGCCTTGGTATAGGGGTGCAGCGGTTCCCGGCAGAGGTCGGCCGCCGGGCCGGATTCCATCACCTGCCCGAGATACATCACCACGATCCGGTGGCACAGGTGCTCCACCACGGCGAGGTCGTGGGAGATGAACAGGTAGGCCAGGTGGCGCTGCTGCTGGAGGTCCTGGAGCAGGTTGATGACCTGGGCCTGTACGCTGACGTCGAGGGCACTGACGGGTTCATCGCAGACGATGAGGCGAGGCTCGACAGCCAGGGCGCGCGCGATGCCGATCCGCTGGCGCTGACCACCACTGAACTCGTGCGGGTAGCGATGGGCGTGCTGGGGATCGAGTCCAACACCGCGCAACAGCTCCCGGATCCGTTCCGTCCGGGCCTCCGGCGACGGCGTCAATCCGTGGATGTCGAGGGGTTCACCCAGGATATCCGACACCGTGCACCGGGGATTCAGCGAGGTGAATGGATCCTGGAAGATCATCTGGAAATGCCGCCGTCGTTCCCGCAGCACGGCGCCCTCCATCCGGGTGATGTCCTCGCCGCCGAACCGGATCACGCCCCCGGTGGTCGGAATCAGCCGGATCAGGGCTCGCCCTAGCGTCGTCTTCCCGCAGCCGCTCTCGCCCACAAGACCGAGTGTTTCCCCGGACGCCACCTGGAGGCTGACGTCATCCACCGCACGAACCTGACCCTGCCCCCGGGACAGCAGACCTTGTCGGACGTCGAAGTGGACACGGACATGCTTGGCTTCGAGGAGGGGTTCGGGCATGGGGGATCAGGGTTCCGAGTCTTGCGAAAAGGGGCACCGGACGGTCCGTCCCGGAGAGATCTCCTTGAGTTCGGGCATGCGCTGTCCACATTCGGGTCGGGCTTCCGGACACCGGGGGGCGAAGCGGCATCCGGCGGGCCATTGACCCAGGCTGGGCACGGTCCCTGGGATCGCCGCAAGCCGGTCGGAGGACCGGCCGAGCTCCGGGACCGACCGGAGCAGGGCGCGGGTGTAGGGATGCCGGGGCCGGGTGAGGATCTCCGTGGCGGGGCCCTCCTCCACAATACGGCCGGCGTACATCACCGCGACGCGGTCGCCGATGTCGGTGACGAGGCCGAGGTTGTGGGTGATCAGCAGGATGGCCATGCCGAGCTCACCCTGGAGGCGCTGGAGAAGCTCGATGATCTGGGCCTGGACGGTGACATCGAGCGCCGTGGTGGGTTCATCCGCCACCAGCAGCCGGGGCTGGGAGGCCAACCCCATCGCGATCATCACCCGCTGCGCCATGCCACCGGAGAGCTGGTGGGGGTAGTCCCGGATCCGGGACTCAGGGGCGGGGATACCCACGAGGCGGAGCAGGCGAAGGACCTCCGCCTCCGTGGCGGAGTCCGGACGGTGGAGCTCGAGCGCCTCACGGATCTGGGTGCCCACCCGGAGAACCGGATTGAGCGAGGCTCCAGGTTCCTGAAAGACGTAGCCGACCGTGCCGCCGCGGAGTGACTGGAGCTGTCGGGACCGCAGCCGCAGCACATCCCGACCGTCGACGAGGATCTCGCCCCGAGGGTAGTGGGCCGGTGGCATCAGCAGGAGTCGACCGATGCTCAGGGCGGTGATGCTCTTGCCGCAGCCGCTTTCACCCACAAGGCAGAGCGTTCGCCCCTCCTCGAGCGACAGGGACACGCCATCGACCGCCGGTGTGGCGCCGAAGTGGATGTGGAGGTCCCGGAGTTCGAGGAGCGGCATCGCGGTAAAGAATTGTCCGCCAAGACAACACCCGGAATCGGGGCGACCGCGAGGCCAAAAGCGGAACGGGCACGCGGAGGAGGGGAAGGGGACTCCCACGGGGACGCGGAGACGCGGAGGGAGAGAGACGGGAGAGGAACCTTGAAAACACCTCAGAGGGCACCCGACACGGGGAGGGCTATTGGGGTGGTTGCTGCAGTGCCCTGCGGCACTGGGTGCGGCAGCACCCACCCGTGGGGCTCGACCTCCACCCTGCGCTTTAGATTCGAAACCTGGAAACGCGGAAGCTCTGTAACCCTCCGCCAACTCTCAACTTCCTCTCCGTGGCGTTTCCGGGAAGTGTCTGGTCCGTCCTTCCCGACCTATGAACATCACTTGGATCGATTGGCTCATCGTTGCGGCCTCCATCCTCATCTGCTTCGTCCCTGCCCTGTTCTACGCGAAGCGCTCCTCGGAGAGCACCTCGGAGTTCTTTGCCTCCGGCCGCTCCGTGCCGTGGTGGCTGGCGGGGCTCTCCATGGTGGCCACGACATTCTCGTCGGACACCCCCAACTGGGTGACCGAACAGGTCCGCAAGTATGGTGTCGCCGGCAACTGGCAGTGGTGGGCATTCGTCCTGACCGGCATCGCCACGGTCTTCTTCTTCGCCCGGCTCTGGCGCCGTTCCGGAGTCATGACCGACCTCGAATTCTACGAGCAGCGGTACTCGGGCGCTCCCGCCTCGATGGTCCGGGGATTCCGGGCCGTGTACCTCGGCCTCTTCTTCAACTGCTTCATCATGGGGACCGTCACCCTCGCCGCCTGCAAGATCGCCAACATCCTGTTCGGCATGCCCGCATGGCAGACGATCCTCGTCTGCGGCGTCCTCAACGTCGTCTTCGCCGCCCACTCCGGCCTCTGGGGCGTCCTCATCATCGATATGGTGCAGTTCTTCATCAAGATGACGGCGGTCTTCGCGGCCGCCTGGTTCTCGTTGAAGGAGGTCGGACAACGCCTGGTTGGGAAGGCCGACGCCGGGGCGGGACTCCAGGCCCTCGTCTCCGCCCTCGCCTCGAAACAGGTGGTGACCGCGACCGGATCCGAGCCGGTGATGTCGGGCCTCGACGGACGGGGACAGCCCATCCTCGACGTCATGCCCAACTTCGCGATGTCGGACCTCGCGCTGATGATCTTCATCCTGCCGATCGCCATCAGCTGGTGGGCCAACTGGTATCCCGGTGCCGAGCCCGGTGGCGGGTCCTACATCGCCCAGCGCATGTTGGCGTCGAAGTCGGAGAAGGACTCCCTCGGCGGCACCCTCTTCTTCAACCTCGCCCATTACGTCCTGCGTCCGTGGCCGTGGATCATCACCGCCCTCTGCTCGATCATCATCTATCCCGATCTCGCCTCCATCAAGGCGGCCTTCCCGAAGGCCGATGCCTCGCTGATCGGTCATGACTCCGCGTTTCCCGCGATGCTGATGTTCCTTCCAACCGGGTTCGTGGGACTCATGATCGGTGGGCTCATCGCCGCCAACTCCTCGACCATCCTGACCCACCTGAACTGGGGATCCTCCTACCTGGTTCACGACTTCTATCGCCGGTTCGTCCGGACGGACGCCTCGGAGGGTCACTACGTGTCGGTGGGGCGGGTTTGCACGGTACTGCTTTATGTCGTCGCTTCGGTATTGAGCCTGTTCATGACCTCGGCCCAACAGGCCTTCCAGGTGCTGCTGTCGATCGGTGCCGGCACGGGTCTGATCTACATCGCGCGCTGGTTCTGGTGGCGGGTGTCGGCCTGGTGCGAGATCGTCGCGATGGCGGTGTCCCTCGTGACCTCCCTCGTCGTGCCCCTCCTGCTGCCCAAGGCGGGCTTCGCGGAGGTGACAATCGTCCAGGTCGCCCTCACCACGGTCGCCTGGCTGGTGACGGCATTCGTTGGACCCCAGACCGACCGGGCCACGTTGATTGCATTCTACCGGAAGGTGAAGCCGGTCGGTCCGGGATGGTCGGCCATCCGGTCTGCCGCCGGGGTCTCCGATGCCGAGGTGACCCGCGAGAACCACTTCGGGGCTTCGTTCCTCGGCTGGATCTCCGGGTGTGCCCTGATCTGGTCCTCGCTCTTCGCGATCGGCAATTTTCTGTACGCCGCCGGGGATCCCGGACGTCTCCGTTCTGCCTGGATCCTCACGGCGATCTGCGTCGTCAGCGGTATCACGCTCCTCCAGGTGACCCGTCGGCTCTGGAACCGCGTGTAGCCCTTAGCCCCTAGACCCGCAACCATCGCCTGAGGTGGATCCCGGTGTGGGAGCCCGGGGTCTGTGCGATCTGTTCAGGAGTGCCCTCCGCGAGGATCCGACCCCCGCCGCCACCGCCCTCGGGACCCAGGTCCACCACCCAGTCCGCCTCGGAGATGAGTTCGAGGTTGTGTTCGATCACGAGGACCGTGTGACCGGCATCGACCAGTCGCTGCAGCACCTCCACCAGACGGCGGACATCCTGCATGTGGAGTCCGATGGTGGGTTCCTCGAGGATGAACACGTCGCCCCCCTGGAGTTGGCGGCTGGTGAGCCGGCCAGGGGTCGAGGGGTTCAAACCGCCCAGGAGGTGGGTGACGAGCTTGATCCGCTGCGCCTCGCCGCCGCTCAGGGTGGGACTGGTCTGGCCAAGCCGGAGGTAGTCGAGCCCGGTGTCGGCGAGAGCCCGTAGTGGGCGCAGGAGACGGGAGTGGGCGGAGAAGAATTCCAGCGCCTCGGCGACGCTGAGGTCGAGCACGTCGGCGATCGACTTGCCCTGCCAGGTCACGTCGAGGGTCTCCGGGTTGAACCGGCGTGCGTCGCAACGGCCGCAACGAACCTGTGCGGACGGCAGGAAGTTCATTTCGAGCTCGATGAATCCCTTGCCCTCGCATTCGGGACAGCGTCCCTGGGTGGAATTGAAGCTGAAGCGTCCCGGACCGTAGCCGCGGACCTTTGATTCCTGGGCGTCGGCGAAGAGCTGTCGGATGACATCGAAGAAGCCCACATAGGTGGCGGGTGTCGATCGCGGGGTGCGGCCGATGGGGGACTGGTCGACCTCATGGACGGCACGGATCGGGTGGGTGGTCTCGATCCGGCCGATGCCGGGATGCCCGCCCTTCTTGGTTCCCTTGGCCACCAGTCCCTCCAGGGCGGGGAAGAGACAGTTCTTCACGAGCGTGCTCTTGCCCGAGCCGCTGACGCCCGTCACGACCGTGAAGCGTCCCAACGGGAATCGTGCGGTGACGTGTTGGAGGTTGTGGAGGAAGGCCTCCTCGAGGGTGATCCACCCCGTCGCAGGGGATGCGGTCGCGGCGTTTTTCCTGCCTCGGGACGTCCCGGTCGAGGGTGTCACAGGACGGCGCTGTCCTCGGGATGGATACACCCGGGTCTCCAGTTCCCGGAGATGCCGTCCGGTGATGGAGTCCGGATGGTCCAGCAGCTCCGGGACCGTGCCGGCCGCGACAAGGCGGCCGCCGTGGACACCCGCGCCCGGGCCGAGGTCGATGACGAAGTCGGCGCGCCGCATCGTGTCCTCGTCATGCTCCACGACGACCAGCGAGTTGCCCCGGTCGCGCAGGGCGATGAGGCACTCCAGCAGGCGGTCGTTGTCGCGCGGATGGAGTCCGATCGTCGGCTCGTCGAGGATGTAGAGAACCCCGCTCAGGTTGGAACCGAGCTGGGCGGCGAGGCGGATCCGCTGGGCTTCGCCGCCGCTGAGCGTCACAACGCTGCGGCCGAGCTGTAGGTATCCCAGACCGACTTCCTTGAGGAACCGGAGGCGTTCCCGGATCTCGGGCAGGATGTCGCGTCCAATCTCCGCACTTCGTCCCGCGAGCCGGATCGAGGCGATCCAGTCTGCGGCCTGTTCGACGGACATGCCGCCGAGCAGGTCGAGCGTGGTGCCGCGGTCGTCCTCCCCGGCGAACCGCACCGCCCGTGCCTCCGGCTTGAGTCGCGCCCCGAGGCATTCCGGGCAGATCTCCCGCTCCGTGGCCCAGCGCCACCAGCTTTCCTCGACGGCATCGGCGTTCGCCCCGCGGTCCACCTCGGGGAGGTGGAACAGCTCCCCGAACCCCCGACATCGGGGGCACCAGCCCTGGCTGGAGTTGTAGCTGAAGTCCTTGGGGTCGAGCGGACCGAAGCTCCGCCGGCACTGCGGACACGCCCGTTCGGTGGAGTGCACGGTCAGGCGATCGGACCGGTCGAGGGCGAAGAAGACACCCTTCCCGATGGAGAGGGCCTCCTCGACGAGTTCGCGCAGGCCCAGGTTTGGGCTCGGATCCGTCCCACCCGTCCGGGTGGACCGCGGCGCCGTTCGCCCCTCTGTGATCCTCAGACCCGTGCCCGACCGGGTGAAGGATCCGATGACGATCTCGACATCGTGCTCCTTGAACCGGTCGAGTCGGAACGGCTGGTCCGTCGGGTACCAGCGTCCATCGGCTCGCAGCTCCTGATAGCCCTCGTTTCGGGCCCAGGTCGCGATCTCCGAGTGGAACCCCTTCCGGTTCCGGATGACCGGTGCCAGGAGCGTGAGTGCCCCACGATCCTTCGCCGAACGCTCGAGGGTTGCGACGAGCTGGTCCCGGGTCTGGGGTTCCACCGGCACCCGGCAGTCGGGGCAGTGCTGCGTGCCCAGTCGTGCGAACAGCAGCCGGAGGAAGTGGTGGATCTCGGTCACGGTGGCGACCGTGCTCTTCCCGCCGCCCCGGGCCGTGTTCTGTTCGATGCTGACGGTGGGGGGCAGGCCTGCGATCAGGTCCACATCCGGTCGACCCAGCTGTTCCACGAACTGCCGGGCGTAGGTGCTCATGGAGTCGAGGAACCGCCGCTGTCCCTCGGCGAACAGAAGGTCGAAGGCGAGGGTGCTCTTGCCGCTGCCACTCACCCCGGTGATCACCACGAACCGGCGGTGGGGGATGTCGACGTCGAGCCCCTTGAGGTTATGCTCCCGGGCCCCGCGGATGACGACGGAATCCGTGGGAGTTCCGTCATTCAGGGTGGAGAGGGCGGTCGGGGTCGACATCTGACAACGTTTAGCGTGGGTCGGTGCCATGGCAACTGCGCCGACTCGGAGATCGTGATGGCGAAATCGGAATCGTTGGCGGCCGAAGGAGATCTCCTCGATCCCCGCCGAACGTCGGACCCGCTGAAATTTCGGACAAGCGGCACCGGGGCGTCTTGGCGGCACCGGGGGCATCGGCCTTCGGTGCACGGCCTTGACCGATCCCGCGTGGACTGGCATTTCGGAACGGCGTTGGCTCACCGCCGCGCTCCAATACTCCGCCCCGTCCCCCATGCCGACCCGCACCCAGGACCTCCTCGTCCTTGTCGCTCGGATCCTCGCCACCGCCGCCATCGTCCGCTATGGCTTCGCCAAGTTTCTGGACACGAAGGTCTTCATCGAGAACCCGGCCACCATCGGGTTCATGAAGGCCTTCTTCGGCGAATCCAAGGCTCCGCAAGGCTCCGGTCTGGCTCGCCTATGCCAACGCCGTGTTCCAGACCGGTGCGGGTCTCTGTGTGATGGTGGGATTCAGGGCCCGTTGGGTTTCGTTCCTTCTGCTGCTCTGGCTGGCGGCCCTCACCTATTTCGGACATCCGTTCTGGGCGCAATCCGGGGCCGAGAGGGCGACGAATGAGAGCTATTTCCTTCGCAATCTGGCCATGATGGGAGCCCTGATGATGGTGATGGCGACGGGTGCGGGAAACCTCGCCCTCGACAACCGAACCCAGGGTGGCAACGGGGCCCGACGTTAGGACCACATCGGCATCTCCAGCTGTCGGACCGCGGAGGCCGTGGGGTCGATCCGGTCGCGACCCGTCAGCCCCCGTTTCTCGAGCTCCGACCGAAGGAACCGGAACCCCGCCCCCTTGCGGCTGCCGTGGCGGACGAGCACCCGGCGCGCCTCGGATCGCGTCGACGACAGGCTGCGGATCGACTGGAGCCGCTCCCGCGCCTGACGGTAGGCCGTGGCGTGGTCGACCACAGGTCGCGGATAGTCCCTGTCCAGGACGCACCCGCTGTGGTCCTGCACCGACATCGACATCGTCTCGGGGCGTGCGAGGTGAGCGAGAGGGACCCGAGCCAGTTCGGGCACCCAGCGTCGGATGAAGACCCCGTCGGGATCCTGGTCGATGGCCTGCTTGGCGGGGGAGTAGATCCGGACTGTGTTGATGCCGGTGGTCCCGCTCTGCATCTGGGCCTGGCTGAAGTGGATCCCCGCCTCGAAGTCGAGGAAGTGTCGTGCCAGGAACACCGCCGTGGGTCGCCAATGGAGTCCCAGGTGGTGGCTGGCGAAGCTCATCAGCATCGCACGCATCCGGAAGTTCAGCCATCCGGTCGCCTGGGCGCAGCGCATCGAGGCATCCACCATCGGGTATCCCGTCCGACCGGTGCACCAGGCCTCGAACTGGCGGCGTCCCTCGTCCGATTCCGTGAACGATTCCCTCAGCCCATCGAACGTCCGCACGAAGTTCTCGAATTCGATGCGCGGCTCGTCCTCGAGCTTCTGCATGAAATGGCAGTGCCATCGGAGACGGGATCCGAAGCTCCGGAGGGAGTCGAACCACCGTCGATCCACCGGCAGCCCGGCGGACCGCTCGGCCGCGAGGGTGGCGAGGCGTTCCCGCCAGGCGTGGTGGACCGACCGCATCGAGAGGCATCCCCAGGTCAGATAGGGGCTGATCCGGGAGCACGAATCCCAACCGGTCACCGGGGAGGACATGCCGCGCCGGTAGTCCAGCGCCCGTACCTCCAGAAACCGCGCGAGTGTCCAGCGACCCTCGCCTTCGCCCCCACGCTGGGCCTCGGTCTTCGCGGAGGCACCGAGATCGAGTTGCACCGGTCCGAGGATCCCGTCCGAGGCCAGGGGTCCGGCGGACGCGATCCGGAGCGGGGGCGGCAGCACTGGATTCGACATGGTCCGGTCCCATCGCTCCGACCATCCGTCCCGGGTGTCGAGCCGGCGGACGACACCGTCCTGGCGGAACTGGGTCCAGATCACGCCCCGGGCCCGACACCAGCCGGCAACCGCCCGATCGCGTTGGAACGTGATGTCGTTGCCGGTCTCCTCATGGGACCACAGCGATTGGAACGGGGACTCCTGCCGGAGACGTTCCAGGACCTCGACGGCCTCGCCCAACCGGGTGATCAGGCGCCCCCCGAGGGAGGCGAGCCGTTCGGAGAGTTCCTGGAGGGATTCGGCGATGAACTGGGAGTGGCTGGCATCCCACTCCGCCGACCTCAGCAGGGAGGGTTCATACACGTAGAGACAGATCACCGGGCCGTTCGCCGCGGCTTCAAGGAGCGGGGCATGATCCCGGACACGGAGATCGCGTTTGAACCAGACAACTTGGGTGGAGGGATCCACCCCGAAAGGTGTTCCGGTTCGACGGTGCCGCAACCTTTCGGCGGTGCGGATCAGGTGGTGCGCGTGAAGAGCTTCCCAGGGGTCTGTCCGACGAGCCGCTTCAGTTCCAGCGCGAACAACGTGGAAGCGACCTGCGCCGGCGGCAGGCCCGTCGCCCGGATGACCTCATCGATGGAGCGCTCGACCCTGTCGTCGAGCGCCGCAAGGATCCGGGCTTCTGCTTCCGAGAGGGGCAGGGTGGGTCGTTCCGCAGGTCCGTCATCGGTTCCCTGGCGGTTGGTGGGCGGGAACAGGTATTCGAACTCGGTCAGGATGTCCTCGGGTCCCTCGCAGAGCTTCGCGCCTTTCTTGATCAGGTCGTGACATCCCTTGCTCCGGGGCGAGTCGATCCGACCCGGGACCGCGAACACCATCCGTCCGTAGTCCGTCGCGAAGTTCGCCGTGATGAGCGCCCCGCCGTTCAGGTTGGCCTCCACGACGACCGTCCCGAGGGTGAGCCCCGCAACGATCCGATTGCGGATCGGGAAGGTCTGCCGATCCGCGCACCGGTTGAAGGGGAACTGGGTGACCACCGCCCCCTGTTCGGCCACGCGTTCGAAGAGTGCGGCATTCTCGGCCGGGAACACCTGGCTGATGCCGGTGCCCAGGACGACGATCGTGCGGCCCCCCGAGCTCAATGCCCCCTGGTGGGCCGCCGTGTCAATCCCCCGGGCCCCCCCGCTCACGACCGTCACGCCGGCGTAGGCGAGCTGGTACGCGAGACGTCGGGCGGTCTCGATCCCGTAGGGGGTCGAGAGGCGGGAGCCGACCAGAGCGATTCCGCGGAGATCCGACGGTTGAAGTCGGCCCCGGATGTAGAGCACCGGAGGAGGGTCGTAGATCTCGCGGAGCGGACCGGGATAGTCCGGATCCAGCTGGGTCACGATCGTGCAGCCGAACTCCCGGATCCTCCGGAGCTCGCCGGCAGTGTCCACGGTCGACGCCCATGAGGCGATCGCCTGAGCGGTCTCCGGACCGATCCCATGGACCGAGAGCAGCTGGGAGGCCGAGGCCTTGAGAATTTCCAGCGGATCGCCGTCGAAGTGCTGGAGAAGGTGACGCAGGCGGATCGGTCCGACGTGCTCGATGAGGTTGAGGGTGATGAGGGCTTCCTGCGGGCTCATGTCGACAGGTTCGTCGATGCCCGGAGTGGGACGCGAGGGTCGGACCCTCCCCAGATTTGGGGATTGCAGGCTCGCGCCGTCGGGTTGGCTTCCTGCGGGGTCCTGCGCCCTTTGCCCTTCGTCCTTCGCGTTCCTGGACTCCGCGCCGTGGGTTCCGTTCCAGTTTGGGGGTTGAGGGGCTGGATCCCTCGGGCGTAGCGTTTTCGGCCCATGGCCTCCGAATCCTCGACGCGTCCCGATGGACGCCTGCCCGATCAGCTCCGTCCGATCCGATTCCAGAACCACATCGCGCCCCACGCCGCGGGTTCGACCCTCATCGAATGGGGCAACACCCGGGTCATCTGTGCCGTGATGGTGGACGAGTCCGTCCCACCCTGGATGAAGGCCAAGAAGGTCGAGGGCGGCTGGATGAGCGCCGAGTACTCGATGCTCCCGTATTCGACCCTGGACCGGAAGGCCCGCGACATCGGAAAGCTCAAGCTGGACGGACGGTCCCAGGAGATCCAGCGCCTGATCGGACGTTCCCTCCGTGCGGTGGTCGACCTCGACAAACTGGGACCCCGGACCCTGTGGGTCGACTGCGACGTCCTGCAGGCCGACGGCGGCACCCGGACTGCGAGCATCACCGGGGCCTATGTGGCGCTTTCCCTCGCCGTTGCCCGGCTCAAGGCCGAGGGCAAGCTCACCGAGTCTCCCCTGAAAAGCCCTCTCGCTGCGGTCAGTCTGGGCGTGGTTGAGGGTCGGCCGGTCCTGGACCTCAACTACATCGAGGACAGCTCGGCCTCCGTGGACATGAATCTGGTGATGAATGGAGCCGGGGAATTCATTGAGATCCAGGCCAGCGGCGAGGAGGCCACGTTCAGCAAGGATCACCTGGGCGAGCTGCTGCGGCTGGGCGGACTCGGCATCACGCAGCTGATGGTCCTCCAGCGGCAGGCCATCGGAACGACCGCAGGCTGATCCGGAAGTGCGCCATTCAATCCCGTGAAGACGACCCTGTTCCTGATCCGCCATGGCGAGGTCGAGACCCGATACCATCGGATTTTCGGTGGCAGCCGGATCGACATGGAGCTGTCCCCCCAGGGGCACCAGCAGGCCGACCGGCTGTCGTCGTGGCTGGCCCGGACGCCCATCGATGCCGTCTACGCCAGTCCGATGCGCCGGGTGCAGCTGACCTACGAGCCGTTCCGACGTCACCACGAGGGCGAGCCCGTCATCCTGCCGGGACTGCGGGAGATCGACTTCGGGGACTGGACCGGACTGGGTTGGGACGAGGTCCAGAGCCGCTTCGGCATGTCGGCCTACGATTGGCTCGACCATCTGGAGCAGGAGCGGGTGACGGGTGCGGAGGCCCTGCACGGGTTCAAGTCCCGGCTCAACGCGAGCATCGACCAGATCGTCCGCGAGCAGCCGGGCCGCACGGTGGCGGTCTTCTGTCACGGCGGGGTCATCCGCGGCATCCTGTCACACCTCCTCCACCAGCCGCTGCGCTGGTTCGAGCACGTCGAGGTCGACTACGCGAGCGTCACCTGGGTGGACGTCGGAATCCTCAAGGCCGGGCGTCCCCGGAACGAGATCCAGCTGCTGAATTTCACGCCGTGGCGGGATCTGCCGTGATCCGGTCTGACGCGCCTTGGGCTGAGATCCGGCTTGCGCCAATGGGGGGTCCGCAGACGGAATGACCGGGTGATTCCCCACCTTCTTCGGCGAAGCCTGATCGCCGTCACCTTCCTCTGCGCAGCCATGGCGGATCCTGACCTTCGACTCGGCCTCATCGGACTCGATACGTCCCATGTGACGGCGTTCACCGAGATTCTCAACAACCCCGCGGCCAAGGATCATGTGAACGGCGCCCGGGTGGTGGCCGCGTTCAAAGGAGGCAGTCCGGACATCGCGTCGAGCTGGTCGCGCGTCGAGGAGTATACGAAGACCCTTCGGGACAAGTATGGCGTACGGATCCACGACTCGATCCCAGAGCTCTGCCGGAATGTCGACGCGGTGCTCATCGAAAGTGTGGACGGGCGTCCCCATCTCGAGCAGGTCCGGCCGGTCTTTGCCGCCGGTAAGCCGGTCTACATCGACAAGCCGATCGCCGGCACGCTTTCGGATGCCATCGAGATCTTCCGTCTAGCCGAGAAGGCGAAGGTGCCGGTGTTCACCGCTTCGTCGCTGCGGTTTGCATCCAACACGCTGGCGGTCCGGAACGGATCGATCGGCACGGTGACCAATGCCTGGACCAGCAGTCCGGCCCACATCGAATCGCATCATCCCGACCTCTTCTGGTACGGCGTCCACGGGGTGGAGTCGCTGTTCACGGTGATGGGCACGGGCTGCGTGAGTGTCCGGCGCGGCACCACCCCGGAGGGTGGGATCGAGGTCGTGGGGACGTGGAAGGGCGGGCGTCGCGGAACGTTCCGCGAGGGCAAGGGCTATGAGGGGCGTGCCGAGGGGACGAAGGGTTCCTCACCGGTGGGCGCCTATGATGGCTATGCGCCGCTGATCGCCGCGGTGGTGCCGTTCCTTAGGACGGGCGTGGCTCCGGTGAGTCCGGAGGAGACCCTGGAGATCTTTTCCTTCATGGAGGCGGCCGACGAGAGCAAGCGTCGGGGTGGTGCGGAGGTCACGCTGGCCGAGGTCCTCGAGAAGGCCCGACGCCGTTGAGCCGGGATTCCGATTGGTGGGGTCAGCGTCCGGCCCGCACCCTGTAGAACTGCTGCGGGAACTGGGCCTTTCGGGAATCGATCAACCGAAGAGGTCCACCATTACCCGGTCGCGGACCGTCCACCGTTTCCCAGTCCCGGAGGTCTAGGCTCGCCTCGAGTCGATAGCTCCACCCGCTAAGCCCCAGGAGCTCCACCTCCCGACCCGAGAGGAGAAGGGTGAGGGTTCCGACCGGTGCGTCCGGGACAACGACCTCGATGTTGTCGACCCAGCCTGCGGCCCTGAGGGAGTCGCTGAAGGAGGTCCGTTCGTCCCAGACAATCAGCGCGACGGCATCCAGCTGGAACCCTCCGAATCCGGTGGGGATGGCGATCCGGTTCGTGGCCATGATCCGTCCCGCGACCTCGACTTCGGTCACCACCTGACGGGGGTTGGCCTCGTGGCGGATCCGCACCCGGTGGGTCTGTCCGGCCTCGAGCGTGACGGGGAAGGCGAAGTCCGCGAGCACCTTGCCTTGGGTGTCGTAGGTGATCGTCGACAGCGTCGGCTCCACGGTCCCGTAGCCGGGGATGAAGCCCTCGGGAAACCAGTTGAATTCGAGGACCTCGAAGGCCTTTCCGGCCCCGCGGAGGTATCGGTTCGCCCTCGCCCTGGGGAGGTTCAGCAAGCCGACCGCCACCTGCATCGCGCCGGGACGTCCCATGCGGAGCCCGCCTTCGGCATGGGTTAGCTGCAGGTCGAAGGCCAGAGAGAACTCCTGCGTCTCCGAAACGGGCTGGGGCAGGGGGTGGGCGAAGAAGCTGTGGGGACAGGCCGTGTCCCAGGTGACCTCCATTCGCCCTTCGGAGGCGTTCCAGGCAAACCGGTTGGTCTCGCCGCTGCAGGTCCATCCCCGGGGGTTGGGATCCTGTGTGAAGTCCTCCCTCCACGTGGCCGCCTGGAGGGGGGGCGACCCGAGTCCGAGGAACCAGAGCAGACCCATGAGGAGGAGGGCCGCCGTCGTCGCGCTGGGACCGGTCGCCGCTGCTGGGGTCCACGGGCAGTGCCGACAGCCATTCCCGCAGCAGTAGCCCCGTCTGAGGAGATACTTCCCGGTCAGGACCATCCTCCCGGTCCCGGGTTCCCAATAGACGTCGTCCGGGTTCGGCCGCGGATCCGGGCGCGCCTGGAGGGCCTCCATCATGCAGGATCTGCAGACGCAGGCCCGACCGCGGGCTTCTTCGGGCAGGCGGTGCAGCAGCTCCTCGGGGAACGTCACCCGTTCACACCAGCACAGCCCCTTGTAGGCATCACACGAGGCCTGCTGGCAGGCGTTGGCACGACCGCACAGCGGGCACTTGGCCGGATCCATCCCACAGGACGCGGGCCCATGGGGATCCGAGGGGGGCGGTGCGGTCATGGGGTGGCGACTCGGGGTTTTACCGCCGGAAATCGGGCGTCGCCAGGACGCGGTAGAACTGCCCGGCAAGAATCCCGGTCCGGGGATCTTCCAGGCGAACCGGGGCCCCGGTTCCCGGAACCGCCTCGCCGATCGGGGTCCAGGTCACCAGGTTCGCACTCGCCTCGAGGGTGTAGGTCCAGTGTGGCTGGCCGGTGAACTCGATCTCCCGGGTCTTCGGGTCAAGCCGGACCTCGGGCGCAGGCGTGTCGGTGGCCACAAGGGCGAAGGCATCCAGTTCGACCTCGCCCGAGTCGATCTCGAGGCGGACGATGGAGACCGAGGCCAGGGGGATGGGGTTACCGGAGGCGTCCTGGGCCCAGTCGAGGTCGAATCCTACCCCGCCGCCGGCGCCGTCATAGGCCTTCTGGACCTGCTGGAGGGTCATCCCGGCGAACCGGGCGGGGTTGAAGGTCTGGTCGACGGGACGGTGGAAATCCCCGGTGCCCTCGGTGGGGAACACATCACCGAGGCTGGGGATCCGCTTCGGGTCCAGTGTGATGAAGTCGATGCCGTTCGTGCTGACCTGAACCCGTCCGGTCAGCGGCTCCACTCCGAAGAGGGATCCGTCGGTCGTGGGGATGCCGATGAAGTTCCAGTCGGGATCCAGGTCGTTGGTGACCATGAACCCGGTGCCGCCGAAGACGAGGAAGTCGAATCCGAACCGATGGCCTGGGAGGTTCCGGATGGGGGGATCGAACTCGAGGGTCAGCGATCCGCCGCCGGTGATGCTGAGCAGCTGCGAGGGCAGATAGGCGGGATAGAACGGGGTGACGGGACCGCCCCATTCACCCGGGGTCACCCGGCTGGGTTCCCCGAGAATGACCGGGGGATTGGTGTAGACCGTGGTATTCTTGGTCCCCGGATGATAATGCAGCACCCGGGTGGCGAACTGTGCATGGGCGCGGACGCCTCCCGACAGCGCCAGGAGCGCAAGGAGGGCCAGGACGGCGAGTTTTGGGAGCAGGATAGGAGAGTTGGACTTCACTGGATCTCGTTCGATAGGCGCCTCCGCCGTTCCGGGCGGAGGCATTGGGTCCACGAGACCTCAGGGGCGGTGACGGGGTGGGGACCCTGACACCGACCAAGTCGACGTCGGGAAGAGGGCGTTGCTGCTTTCCGACGGGTCCACGACCGCAGACAGGCGGTCTGGACGGGTCTCGTCCTTCGCTGATGCGGCGAAGCGGACGGCCCTGGGCCTGGTGAGGGGCATGGGGCCGCTGTGACGAGCACGACCGGCGCGATATCCGGACTCCGGGCTTCCAACCTCGCTCCCGCCTTCCCAGAGAGGATCTCCAGTGGCGTCCCGGCGACAGGGTCGTCGCCGTGGGAGTCTGTAACCCGATACCGTGGCGCTACCGTCCCCGATTCCAACGGGGTTTCCGCACTTCCGGTCGTGATTGAAATTCGAGTTCCGCCGGATGCGGCGGAACGTTTCAAGGAACGTGTAGTGGTATAGCGACACCGCCCCTGTCGGGGCAATGGGGAATCGAGAAAAACTGACGGAGAGGGTTCAGATCTCGACCTGCATGCCCAGTTCCACGACCCGGTTGGCGGGCAGCTTGAAGAAGCCGGTCGCACTCTGGGCGTTCCTGGACATCACGGCGAACAGGCGTTTCCGCCAGCTGCGCATGCCACGGGCGGTGGACGGGATGATCGTCTCGCGGCTCAGGAAATAGGAGACTTCGGTGTCCCGGATCTTGAGTCCGAACTCGGAGCACCGGCGCAGCACCTCGGGGACGTTGGGTTCCTCCATGAACCCGTAGTTCACCTTCACCCGCCAGAACCCGTCGCCGAGCTCCCCAACCGTGATACGGCTGTCGTTGTCGGCCCGGGGCTGGTCGGATACCAGGATGGTCAGGAGGATGATCCGCTCGTGGAGCACCTTGTTGTGCTTGAGGTTGTGGAGGAGGGCGATCGGGACGCCGTCGGGATTGCCGGCGAGGTAGACCGCGGTGCCGGCCACGCGGGGCAGTTCCCGACGTCCGATGCTCTCGAGGAACTGCTGCATGGGCAGGGACGTGGTGCGGACCCGTTCCCAGAGGATTCGGCGGCCGCGGCGCCAGGTCGTCATGAGCGCGAAGAGCATCGACGCGATGACCAGGGGGAACCAGCCACCACCGGCGATCTTGAGCATGTTGGCGCCGAAGATCGGCAGCTCGATCAGCAGCGGAGCGATGCAGAGGGCGCCGGCCCGCCAGACGCTCCAGCCCCAGACCCGCTGGGCGGCCACGAAGAGCAGCAGGGTCGTGACGAGCATGGTCAGGGTCACGGCCACGCCGTAGGTGGCGGCGAGATTCGAGGAGGATCGGAACCCGAGCACGAGGGCGATGCAGCACAGGGCGAGGAACCAGTTCAACTGGGGGATGAAGATCTGTCCGCGCTCCCGCTCGTTGGTGTGCTCGATCACCATCCGGGGCAGGTATCCCAGCTGGATGGCCTGCATGGTCAGGGAGAACGCCCCGCTGATCAGGGCCTGAGAGGCGATCACGGCGGCCGAGGAGGCGAGGATCACCAGCGGGAGGAGCATCCAGCGGGGAGCCAGGTTGTAGAAGGGGTTCGCGGCGGCGGCGGGATCCGTCATCACCAGGGCCCCCTGGCCGTAGTAATTCAGGAGCAGGGCCGGCAGCACGAGGGCAAACCAGGCCCGTCGGATCGGCTTCACGCCGAAGTGCCCCATGTCGGCGTACAGTGCCTCCCCACCGGTCACGACCAGCACGACCGATCCCAGGACCACGAATCCCATCCATCCGTTCGTCTGGAAGAGTTCCAAGGCATGGAGGGGACTGAAGGCGCTGAGGACGGAGGGATTCCTCAGGATGCCTCGGATTCCAAGGACGGCGATGACCGTGAACCAGGCCACCATGACCGGTCCGAACAGCTTTCCGATGACGCCCGTGCCGGCCCGTTGGATCGCAAAGAGTCCCCAGAGAATGGCCAGGGAGATCGGAATCACCAGATGGGACATCTTTTGGGTGAGGACCTCGAGTCCCTCGACCGCACCGAGTACCGTGATCGCCGGGGTGATTATGCCGTCGCCATAGAGCAGGGTGGCTCCGAACAGGCCGAGCAGGGTCATGCAGCTCCAGCCGAGGCCGCGTCCGGTCTCCTCCCCGCGTTCCGGGAACGCGAGGGCGAGCAGGGCCAGGACGCCTCCCTCACCCTTGTTGTCCATCTTCAGCACGAACCCGATGTATTTGACCGAGATGATCAGGACCATGGCCCAGGTGATGAGGGAGAGAACGCCGAGCACGTTGCCGGGCTGCGGGGGAAGCCCGTGAGGTCCGTTGAAGCACTCCCGGAGGGCATAGAGGGGACTTGTCCCGATGTCGCCGTAGACCACCCCGAGTGCGGCCAGTGTGAGCCCGGCGAGGCGGAAGCGGTTGCCCTGGGAAGGATCCATCGCGTGGGGGGAGCTTTGGGGCGGAGTCGACCCCAGTGCAAGCCCGGCGCGAGGAGCCCGGGGAGGTGATGCAACTGGAGAAGGTGGAGCGGGTGGGTGATGCAGTGCCCTGCATCACTGGGTGCGGGAGCACCCGCTCCGCGAGGGGTGAGTCCATCTGTGGCGGAGGTCGGGAGGATCTGGAGTCTGGGAGTGGGTGGGGCCTGGGGAGGCTGGCCGCTGGGAAGCGGCCAGGTTTTGCAGAGCACTGCAAAACCCACCGGTGGAGGGGCGGAGTTCGAGTTGGAAGCACCGGCAACTCTCAACTTCCGCCCCCGGCGGGGGTTCCCTAGGCTCCGCCGTCATGCTCGACATCAAGCTGCTTCGTGAGAAGGCCGACTGGGTCCGCGAACGCCTCGCGACACGTCATGGCGGGGACGACGCCCGGGTGAACGAGGTCCTGGACCTCGATGAACGCCGTCGATCCGCCCTGACCGAGGCCGAGCAGCTCAAGGCCCAGCGCAACAGCGCCTCCAAGGAGATCGGGGCGCTCATGGGTCAGAAGAAAATCGCCGAGGCCGAGGCCCGGAAGGCGGAGGTGCGCGCGATCGGGGATCGGATCACCGAGCTCGACCGGCTCAGCGCCGAGGCCGAAACCCAGAGGGACTTGATCATGGCCATGATCCCGAATCTCCCGCACGCCAGCGTGGCCCTGGGTCGGGATGCCGCGGACAACCCCGAGATCCGGGTCCATGGCGCCCCACGGGAGTTTGCCTTCAAGCCGCTCAACCACATCGAGCTCTGCGAACGGCTCCGCCTGATCGACTTCGCCCGAGGCGCCAAGCTCAGTGGCTCCGGCTTCCTCCTCTACACCGGCTGGGGAGCCCGGCTTGAGCGTGCCCTCATCAATTTCCTCCTCGATCTCCATACCCACGAGCACGGCTACTCCGAGGTCGCCCCACCGTTCATCATCGGCGAGCACTGCATGGTAGGGGTTGGCCAGTTCCCGAAGTTCCGGGACCAGGCCTATGCCGTCCAGGAGGGGCTCGATGCCTCGACCCTCGGCAAGCTCTACCTGCTCCCTACCGCCGAGGCGCCGGTGGCCAACATCCACCGGGAGGAACTCCTCGCGGAAGCCCAGCTTCCGATCCGCTACTGCGCCTATTCCCCCTGCTTCCGGGCCGAGGCCGGAGCGGCAGGGGTCGGCACCCGGGGCATGATCCGGGTCCACCAGTTCGACAAGGTCGAGCTCATCAAGGTGGTCTCCCCGGAGACGGGCTACGCCGAGCTCGAGGCCATGGTGCTCAACGCCGAGAAGGTCCTGCAGCTCCTCGGACTCCACTACCGCGTCATCAACCTCTGCACCGGCGACATGGGGTTCGCGTCGTCGAAGACCTATGACATCGAGGTCTGGGCTCCAGGACAGGGCAGCTTCCTCGAGGTCTCGAGCTGTTCCAACACGGAGGACTTCCAGGCGCGCCGCATGAACCTCCGGTACAAGACGTCGGCCGGCGAGAACCGGTTCCCCCACATCCTCAACGGTTCCGGCACGGCACTGGCGCGGCTGTTCGTGGCGCTTGTCGAGACCCACCAGCAGGCCGACGGCAGCGTGGCCATCCCGGAACCGCTGCGGCCCTATCTGAAGGCCGACTGCATCCCGGCGGGAGCCTAACCCAGAGGGCGGTGCGGTGGGTGATGCAGTGCCCAGCATCCCTGGACGCCGGAGCGCCCACCCCGGTAGGGACGCGCTCCGTGGCGTCCCCATCTTCCCCGCGAGAGGTTGACCGACCTGGTGCTCCAGTCGGGATCCTCCGACGCTGCAGACAATCCCGTCCCCCTTCACGGGTGCGCCACGGGCAGCGGATCGAGATGGGGCCGTGGCGGAGCACAGCCCTACCGGCGTCACCTCGGTCTTTGTCTCTCCTAATCTCCCCCGCCTTTCCTCCGTGTCTCCGCGTCCCCGTGTGAGCCCCTCTTCCCTTACCCAGAAGATTCAATCAGCGGGTGAAGGGTTGGGAGCGTCGCAGGTAGGCGAAGAGGTCCCGGAGTTGGCTGTCGGTCAGGCCCTCCAACAGCCCCTCCGGCATCAGACTTCTTCCGAGGGGCTGGACCGACTCCACCTCCGACATCCGCAGCGTCAGATCCTGTCCGTCCAGCCCCCGCAGCACCACGACCTGTCCGTCGCGGTCCCTCAGGATGCCCTGCAGCACCCGACCATCCTTGAGCGAGACCTCGGCGGCGGCGTAGCCCTCCCGGATCTCGGCGTTGGGATCCAGGATGCTGGGAAACAGCGTTCTCAGATTGTCACGCTGGTAGGCGGTCAGATCGGGCCCAAGCTGTCCGCCCTTGAAGAAAAGCCGATGACAGGCCCCGCAACGCTGGGTGAACAGCGGTTCCCCGGCGTATGGATTACCCGTGGATTCCCCAAGAATCCGCTCCAGCTCTCCGGCGGTCAGGCCCGATCGGGTCTGAGTTTCCTCAGGGAGGAGTCGTCGGGCCTCGGATCGGATGGAGGGATCCCGATGGTTCCGGAGCGAGTCCGCCACCTCGGAGGTGATCATCGCGGAGGGGGTTTTCTTGGAATCCAAGGAACGCAGCAGGGTCCGGCTCCACGTGGACCGACTTCCCAACACGCCCAGGGCGGCAGCCCGGACGTCCTCCGGGAGACCCGGCAGCGCCGCCGTCACGGCCACCCCGATCCCCTCGTTCTCGAATCCCCCCAGGGCGACGCAGGCGGCGCGGCGGAGGTCGGATGGTCCCGATCCGAGGGCCAGCTCCTGCAGGGGCTCCCGTGTCCGGGGTTCCCGGATTTCACCCAGCGCGCGGACCAGTGGAAGCCGGTCGGCCACCGGATTCGTGGCCTTGAGACGTAACAGCGCCTCATCGATGGCCGCAGCATCCCGGCGCCTTATCCTGAGAACCAGTCCGGGGAGGCCACCGGTGTCCAGGGCGCTCAGCAGGGTCTCGGGAAGTCCGTCGAGGGACTGTCCCCGGAGCGCCTCCTCGAGTCCCCGCACAAGGGATGCCGTCGCCACCTTGGAGGGCGCCAAGCCGAGGAGGCGCCCGCATCGGTCCAGATCGTCCCGTCGGCCGCTGGAGGCCAGGCGACGCATCAGACGGGGCAGCACGTGGGCCCGGACCAGGGCCCGATCCCAGAGGGGGGCGTCGGTGAAGAGGTCCAGGATCGCATCGGTGCCCTCCGGCATGTGGGATTCCAGGATCCACCAGCACAGCAGCGGCTGACAGGGATCCGTTGCATCGACGTCGTGGGAGACCAGTCCCTTCCAGCAGACCAGCGCGTCGGCCAGCAGGAGACGTCGTGCCGAGGAGGCCATCTGGGCGCGGACCCGGACATCGGGTTCCTCCACGATTTGGTCCCGAAGCGTTGGGAGGACCCCGGGCGGCAGTCGGCGCGGATCTCCCAGGAGCCGGACCGTCCATTCCCGGATCAACGGCTTCGAATGCCTCAAGGTCTGCTGGGTGGTGGCCGCATTGAGGGCTCCCGCCTGATGCAGGGTCCAGAGGATCTCAACCGGAGCCTCTGGATCCTGGAGCAGGCCCCGGAGGCGTCGGGTGAGGGCGGTGTCCTTCCGTGCCGCCAGGACCCGGACGAGCGCTCGCACCGCGGCCTGTCGATGCCATTTGTTCGGATGCCGGAAGAGTTGGATCAGGTCTGGTGCGGCGAGGCGGGTCAGGTCCACTGGGGATTCCAGCCGGGCATTGCGACCCCGCAGGCGGTAGATCCGTCCGGTGGTGGGGTCGATCTGCCCTTGGTAATGCTGTCCGTGGGCGATGTAGTGCTCGTAGAAGTCCGCCATGAACAGGGATCCGTCCGGGGCGTTGACCACGAAGACGGGGCGGAACGCGTCGTCGCCGCTGGTGACGAGGGTGTCGAGATCCCGGGTGCCATAGGTCGAGCCCCGCGGAGTGCGCTCGGAAGCGAGGATCAGGCTGTGGATCGGGTCCAGCCACGCCATCTGTCCCTGGCGTCCCGAGGGCAGGGCGGTGCCTTCGACCAGGGCGAGGAAGTGGGTGAACCGCTGGATGGGGGAGGCGGGCACGAGCCAGGGCAGTTCACCGAAGGTGTAGGGATTCCGCGGGGGGCCGAACTTCCCGGGATCCACCCCCTGTTTCAGGTAGATCCCGCCCTGCTGATAGTGCCATCCACGGGTCTCCGGTCCGTTGTGGCCGCTGAAGAGTCGGCCTTCGCCGTCGACCTCCAACCCAAACACGTTGCCACTGCCCTCCGCGAAGATCTCGTAGGTGCGCGTCACCGGGTGATAACGCCAGACCATGCACCCCTCAAAATAGACGCCGGGATCCCCAGCAGGATCGAGTCCGGGTCGGAGCACCCGGCTGGTGGTTGTGCTGCCCTGGCCGCCATAGATCCAGCCGTCCGGCCCCCAGACGAGACCATTGGCGACCGAGTGGGTGTCCTCGAGTCCGAATCCTGCCAGATGCACCACTGGCGCGGCGTCCGGGCGGTCATTTCCATCGGTATCGGGATAGAACAGCAGGTAGGGCGGGTTGAGGATCCAGACTCCGAGGTGGCCCGGGAGTGCGGCGTTGGCGAGGTTGAGGCCATCGACGAACACGGTGTGTCGGTCATAGGCCCCATCCCCATCCGTGTCCTCATGGATCGACACCCGGTCCCGTCCGGGTGTGTGGTGGGGAGGAGCGGGAGGCGTCTTGTCGAAGGTGGAGCGGTAGTACTTGTCGCGGCTCAAGGCCTGGACCCCGGCGGGGTAGGGGTACTGGCGATATTGGGTCACCCACAGCCGGCCTCGGGTGTCAAAGCTGAGATGGGTGGGTTGGGCGACCAGGGGTTCATGGAGCAGCAGGTCGACCTGGAGATCCTCGGCGGTGCGGAGACGGGCCAGGGATTCCGCAGGGGGTAGGCGGGGTCCGGGGACCGTCTCGGTGGGTTCGCCAAGGATCCGGTGGGATTCGTGATACCGGTCGAACGCCGCCACGGAGGGACGCTCGACCTGGGCGGTGCCCGTCCGACCGGATCCATCCCCGGGAGTCCATTCCCAGTCGCCCTCCAGGATGCATTCCTCGAAATAGTTCATCACGAACGGGGCCTCGGTCCGGAAACCCACCGAGCCGTCCGCGGAATGGGCCCGGATGGCGATCTCGTTCCAGCGGTCCTTCTCGAGCAGCCCTGGCGGGATCTTGTACCGGTGGTTGCCGTCGCGGGCACTCCTCGGCTCCGGGGGGAAGCCACCGGCACCCCCGATGCGGCGTCCGTTCACGAACACCTCATGGGCGTCGGCAAGGTTGCGGAGGGTGATCGTCACGGACTCCGCGAACAGGTTCCGCTCGTGCGGCGCAAAGAAGCTGTCGTGGGGCCGGATCCAGGCGCGGTACCAGCCGAGGCCCCCCGGCGTGGGCAGGGACGGTGCGTTGGTTCCGTCGGGCACCCTCCGAGGTCTCCAGTCCGGGGGCGCCGCTGGGACCGTTGGTGGCAGCAGTCCCAGAAGAAGCAGTCCGACAAGGTGGAACCGGGTCATGGGTCCAAGACCAAAGACCGACAGGCGAAGAGCCAAGAGGAAAATGGGCTGAGGCCCGAATTGAATCCTCGGCCAGGTCGGAGACGTCGAGGCTGGGTGGACCGTGGAGGGCGACCGTGCGGAGCGCGTCGCTGTCGAGGCCAGGACTCCCGAAGTGCCACGCCACAAAAAAACCCCGCCGGGAGGGCGGGGGTTGATGTCCGACCGGATCGGGGTTTTCCGGTCCCGTCAGAGCAGGGCCTCTTCGCCCTCGAGGAACCCGTGGAGCTGACGCAGCCGTGTCGGGTGCCGCATCTTGCGGAGGGCCTTGGCCTCGATCTGGCGGATGCGCTCGCGGGTGACCTTGAACTGCTTGCCGACCTCCTCGAGCGTGCGGCTGTAGCCGTCGACCAGACCGAACCGCAGCTCCAGCACCTTGCGCTCGCGCTCGGTCAGGGTGTCGAGGACCTCCGTCAGGCGCTCCTTGAGGAGCGAGTAGGAGGTCATGTCGGACGGGTTCTCGGCCGACTTGTCCTCGATGAAGTCGCCGAAGCTGGTGTCGTCGGAATCACCGACGGGGCTCTGCAGCGAGATCGGCTGCTGGGCCATCTTGAGGACGGCCCGGACGCGGTCGACCGGCATCTGCATCTCGTCCGCGATCTCCTCCGGGGTGGGTTCCCGACCGAAGTCCTGGATGAGCTGCTTCTGCACCCGCATCAGCTTGTTGATTGTCTCGATCATGTGCACCGGGATGCGGATGGTGCGGGCCTGGTCGGCGATCGAGCGGGTGATGGCCTGGCGGATCCACCACGTGGCGTACGTGGAGAACTTGTAGCCGCGACGGTACTCGAACTTCTCGACCGCCTTCATCAGGCCCATGTTGCCTTCCTGGATGAGGTCGAGGAACGACAGGCCGCGGTTCGTGTACTTCTTGGCGATCGAGATCACGAGCCGCAGGTTTGCCTCGACCATCTCGGTCTTGGCCTGGAGGGCCTTCTTCTCGAAGTGCTTCAGCTCGGAGAAGGCGTCGACATAGCCCGTGTGGGACATGCGGACGAACTCCTCGAGCGCCGCGATCTTCCGCTCCTCGGCATGGATCATCGCCTGGGCCTGCGCCATGCGCTTCTGCGGCTGGAGGTCGGCGATGAACTTGATGCTGCTCTGGAACTTGTCGTGGATGTTGTCCGCGACCAGGCACATCTCCTCGATGACCTTCTGCTTGTAGTAGAACTTCGGGAACGAGCGCTGGAGCTTCTCGTCGGCCTTCTTGAGGTCCAGCGTGATCTTCTCGCGCTTCGTCTTTGACTCGCCCTCGAGCAGGAGACGCCAGTGCTGGTCGACCTGCTGGTCGAGGGCGCGGACGTCCTTCACCAGCTTGCGCAGGGCCTTCAGATGCTCGTCGCGGGTCTCGATCTTCTTGTCGACGATCACCCGGTCGAAGCGTTCCTTGGGAGGCTCGGAGATCAGCTTCTCGGCCAGGGCGATGTGCTCCTTACCGGAGAAGCCGAAGCTGTGGATGATGCGCTTGACCTCGTTCTCGTTGTCCTCGATGCGCTTGGAGATCTCGACCTCCTGCTCGCGGGTGAGCAGCGGGACCTGGCCCATCTGTTTGAGGTACATTCGGACGGGGTCGTCGAGGATGTCGAGCCGCGCCTTGTCGTCCGGCTGTTCCTCCTCGGCCTCCTGGACCTTGGGGCGGTCGACCTCGGCCTGGTCGACGATGTCGATCTCGAGGTTCCGGAGCTTGATGTAGATCTCGTCGAGATCCTCCGGGGAGAGGTTGTCCGGGAGGGCGTCGTTGATGTCGCCGTAGGTGAGGTAGCCCTGTTCCTGGGCGAGCCGGACGAGTTCCTTGATCTTCTCGGTCAGGTCCACGCCACTGGCGCTCTTGATGGTGCCGAGCTGGGCCGAGGTATCGCCTTCCGGGCCTGCGGGTGGCTTGGGCGCGCCGATCGGTGCCACCTGGGCCGTCCCCGTTGCGGGAGCGGGCCGGGTCTGGGGTTTCTCTGTGGCACCGGTCCTTTGTGGAGGGCGGGTCGGCTTCGGCACTTCGGGGGCCTTGGGGGCTTTGGGGGCCGGGCTCGTGACCTTCGCCTGGACAGGCTTTGCCGCTGGGGGCGATGCCTTCTTGGGTGGGGTGGCCTTGGGGGCCTTAGGGGCCTTGGGGGCCTTGCTGGCCGGAGTCGCAGGCTTCCGGGCGGGGGCCGCAGGAGTCCGGGTTGCGGAGGCTTTCACGGCCTTGGGTGCCGATTTCTTCGCGTTCTTTTTGGACATACAAAAAGGCTCCTGTCGGGTGGGGACAGGAAGACCAAAACTGAGCCAATGACCATGGGTGACGATGTCGGAAGGGTCAAGAACTCGAACACAGGAACGAGGGTTCCCTGGGGTGGGAAGGGACCCTCGCTCCAGGCCCCACCCGATCGTATCACGCCGCCTTCTCGGCCGGTCGCAGGGTGAGAATCGGGGCCTCCTCGCCCCGGACAACCGCGCGCGAGATGGTGATGCCGCCGATGTCGTCGGAAGTGGGCACCTCGAACATGATGTCACGCATCAGCCGCTCGAGGAGGCTGCGCAGCGCCCGGGCCCCGGTCCCCTTCCGGAGGGCCAGCGTCGCCAGTTCCCGGCACGCCTCGTTGGTGATCTCCAGCGTCACCCCATCTAGAGCCAGCAGCTTGGCGAACTGCTTCACCAGGGCGTTCTTGGGTTCCTGGAGGATCCGGACGAGGTCGTCCTCCGTGAGCTCGTCCATGACCGAGACCGCGGGGAGCCGGCCGATGAACTCGGGGATGAATCCGAACGTGACCAGGTCCTCGGGTTCGGCCTCCCGGGGTCGCGGCGGACCCGGGCGTACCGGGGTGCTGGGGACCTGTGCCGGGGTGAATCCGATGACCCGACGGCGTAGCCGACGCTCCACGATCCGGTCCAGCCCGACGAATGCCCCGCCGCAGATGAACAGGATCTGGGTCGTGTCGACCCGGATGTACTCCTGCTGCGGATGCTTGCGGCCCCCCTGGGGCGGCACGTTGCAGATGGTGCCCTCCAGGAGCTTCAGCAGGGCCTGCTGGACCCCCTCGCCGCTGACGTCGCGGGTGATCGAGACGTTCTCCGTGCGACGCGCGATCTTGTCGATCTCGTCGATGTAGATGATCCCCATCTGGGCCCGCTTGACGTCGTAGTCGGCGTTCTGGAGCAGGCGCAGGACAATGGTCTCGACGTCCTCGCCGACGTAGCCCGCCTCGGTCAGGGAGGTGGCGTCGGCGATGGCGAACGGGACGTCGATCAGCCGGGCGATCGTCTGTGCGGCGAGGGTCTTGCCGCAGCCGGTCGGACCGATCAGGAGCACGTTGCTCTTCTGCAGCTCCACCCCGTCGTCGGATCCCGAGGCGTCCTGGTTCAGGATCCGCTTGTAGTGGTTGTAGACCGCCACGCTGAGGGTCCGCTTGGTGTCCTCCTGTCCGATGAGGTGCTGGTCGAGGAGGCGTTTCAGCTCCGCGGGCTTGGGCACCTTGAGGCGGCGGACCTCCTTCTGCCCCTCCTCGCGGAGCTCCTTGTCCAGGACGTTCTGGCAGACCCCGATGCAGGCGTCGCAGATGTAGACCCCGGGGCCGGCGACCAGCTTGCGCACCTCCGAGCGGCTCTTGCCGCAGAAGCTGCACATCGTGATCTGGCTGGCGCGGGCCATCGCGGTCGGTTGGTTGGCTACTTGGACTCGGGTTTGGTGTCGGCGTCCACCAGGGCCGGGATCTCGCGGCGGGAGGCCACGACCTCGTCGACAAGGCCGAACTCCTTGGCCTGGTCGGCGGTCATGAAATTGTCGCGGTCGCACGCCCTCTCGACGACGTCGTAGGGCTGACCGGTGTGACGGCTCAGGAGGGTGTTGAGCCGTTGCTTCAACGAAAGCATGTGCTTCACCCGGATCTCGACGTCGCTTGCCTGGCCTTCGGCGCCGCCGAGGACCTGGTGGATCATGATGTCGGAGTTGGGCAGGGCGAAGCGCTTGCCCTTGGTGCCGGCGCAGAGGAGGACGGCCCCCATGCTGGCGGCCATGCCGACACAGTAGGTGTTCACGTCGCAGGTCAGCCACTGCATGGTGTCGTAGATGGCCAGGCCTGCGGTCACCGAGCCGCCCGGGGAGTTGATGTAGAAGTGGATGTCCTTCTTCGGGTCGGACATCTGGAGGAAGAGAAACTGGGCGACGATGACGTTGGCCACCATGTCGTCCACGGGGGTGCCGAGGAAGACGATGCGGTCCTTGAGGAGGCGGCTGTAGAGGTCATAGCCCCGCTCGGAGCGGCCTTCCTGTTCGATGACGTAGGGGATGCTGAAGTTGCGCACGATGTTCAGTGTTTGAGGCGCTCAAGCTACGGGGGTGACTCCAGTGGGTCAAGGAACCGGCCGAAAGGATGGTGTGAGGCGTGAGGATGCCTCGGTGAGCCCTCGGAGGGTTCGGCGTCCGGACCTGGATTCAGCTGCGGAGGGCATCGAAGGCCAGCTTCAAAGCGAGCAGCATGACCATGGTGAGGAATACCGGCCGGATCCGTGCCGAGCCACTGCGTACCGCCCAGCGGGCACCGAGCCATCCTCCCAGAAACTGGCCGGAGGCCATCGTCAGCCCAATGCCGTAGTGCACATGGCCTGTCAACGCGAACAGGACCAGCGACGCCAGGTTGCTGGCGAGGTTCATGGCCTTGGTATAGGCGGTGGCCTGGAGCAGGTCCGATCCCAGCACCACGACGCAGGCGACCGTCCAGAACGAGCCCGTTCCGGGTCCAAACACCCCGTCATAGAATCCCAGCACCAGTCCGAAAGTGGCCCCGAATACCGTCTCGGGCAGAAGTGCGGGCCGTGATGCAGAGCCGAGGCTCGGTTTCCACGCGGTATAGCCGGCGATCGCGATCAGGACGATCGGGATCAGAGGGCGCAGGAATTCGGGCCGGATCCGCGTGACCGTCCAGGTTCCCAGCAGCGCACCGACTAGGGTGGCCACGATGCCGACCCGAAGGCGTTGTCCGTCGAACAGCCCGTGGCGGGCGTAGTTCCAGGTCGCCAGGGTCGTCCCGCAGGAGGACTGGAACTTGTTTGTCCCGAGTGCTTCCTGAGGGGGCAGTCCGGTGGCCAGCAGGACCGGTACGGTCAGGAGTCCACCGCCACCCGCGATCGCATCGACACAACCGGCCACTAGGCCGGTCAAGAAGAGCAGGGGATACCACCAGAGGTCCACGCGCCGAGGCTAGGGATGTCCAGTTAGGGTATCCAGCCTGGGGCGTTTTGTCTGCGGCGTTTGTCCTGGGGTTCCCGATTCCATCATGTCCCGGGTTCCGGCATCGTCTGGCGCGTGCAGCGGGATCGACCGGCGCGGATTCTGGTGGGGATGAGCGGGGGGGTGGACTCCTCCGCCACGGCCGCGTTGCTCAAGGAACAGGGACATGCGGTCGTCGGGGTCACCCTCAAGCTCTGGCCCCAGGACTGCGTCAACCGCGCCGAGGACAAATGCTGTGGTCCCCAGGCGGTCATGGACGCCCGGAGCGTCTGTGCCCAGCTGGGCATCCCGTACTACCTCGTCGACGAGTCGGATCTCTTCCAGAAGAAGGTCATCCAGTATTTCGCCGACGAGTATCGCGCCGGCCGCACCCCGAACCCGTGCGTCATGTGCAACCAGCACCTCAAGTTCGGGGTGCTGCTGGACCGGGCGGACCAGCTCGGCTGCGATCGCATCGCCACCGGACATTTTGCCCGCCTCGAGAAGGATCCGATGACGGGCCATGTCCAGCTCTTCCGGGGACGCGATCTTCGCAAGGATCAGAGCTACTTCCTCTTCAGCCTGCGCCAGGACCAGCTTGCTCGGTCCCTCTTTCCTCTGGGCGAGCGGACCAAGTCCGAGACCCGGGATGTCGCCCGCAGCTGCGATCTCCGGACGGCGGACAAGGAGGAGTCGATGGAGATTTGCTTCGTGCCGGACAAGGACTACGGAAAGTTCCTGAGGGAGTCCCATCTGGCGTCGGTCCACCGCGGGGACATTGTCGACCCGGAGGGGCGCAAGCTTGGGGAACACGACGGCATCGAGTTCTATACCATCGGCCAGCGTCGCGGGTTGGGCATTTCGTCGCCTCGTCCGCTGTACGTCGTTGAACTCGACGCGGAACGGAACCGGGTTGTGGTGGGCGAGGAACACCAGCTGGGGCGCGACCGGTTCGAGGTATCGAACTGCAACTGGATCGCACCCGGACTCCTCGCGGGGACCGAGGGCCCCGTGAGCTGCACGGCGAAGATCCGCTACAACCATCCGGGGGCGGACGCGGAATTCGTCCAGGAGGCGGGAGGGCGTGCGTCCGTGCGACTGATGGACCCCGCCCGGGCGGTCACCCCGGGACAGGCCTGTGTGTTCTACGACGGCGACCGGGTTCTCGGTGGGGGTTGGATCGTTCGTTGAGGGGGGCCGTGAGGCGGCCCAGCGGTCCTGTCCCTCAGGTTCCGACGCGCACCACGGTTCCGGAGCGCTGGCCGTGTCGGGTCCGCAGCTCGGCGATGGCGCGGAGCACCAGGGGGGGCTCCATGTCGTGGACCTCGAATCCCTCGCCGATGGAGCGCAGCAGCGTGATGCAGAGTTCCCCGCCGAGGTGCTCCCGGAATTCCTCCAGTCCGACCAGGACCTTGAGCTGACCGGAGTCGTCTTCCTGGAGGAGTTCTTGGGTGAAGAGGTCGAAGCCCAGGGTCTCCAGCAGGACCAGGATCCGCTCAGCGTCGGAGGCCGCAAGGAATCCGCGGAGCCGGGCGTAGAGGACATCGAGCGCGATGCCGACCGCGACCGCCTCACCATGGCGCAGCCGGTATTCCGAAAGCTGCTCGAGTTTGTGGGCCGCCCAATGCCCGAAGTCGAGGGGCCGGGCGCTGCCCATCTCGAACGGATCCCCGCCGTTGACGATGTGGTCGACGTGCAGCTCGGCGCTCCGGTGGATCAGCCGCTTCATGGGGCCGGACTCGAACCGGGCCAAGGCAGGGGCCTGTTGTTCCAGCCAGCCGAAGAACTCGGCGTCCCGGATGCAGGCCACCTTGACGGCCTCGACAAATCCCGAGCGTTTGTCGCGAGGACCGAGGGAGGCCAGGAGGTCGAAGTCGTTGATGACGGCGAAGGGTGGGGCGAAGCTGCCAATGAAGTTCTTCTTCCCGAACGCATTGATCCCGTTCTTCACGCCAACCCCGGAGTCGGCCTGGGCCAGGGTCGTGGTCGGAATCCGGATGTGGCGGACACCCCGGTGGGCTGTCGCGGCGGCGAGGCCGACCATGTCGAGGATCGCCCCGCCGCCGACGGCGACAACGTAGCCATGTCGGTCGATGTGGTGTCGATCGATCAGGGCATGCACCTCGGACACCCTGAAGTAGGCGTTCTTCACCGATTCCCCGCCGACCATCAGGACCGGAGGGCAGACGAGGTCGATCCCATGCCGGTGGATCCTGAAATACTCCTCGATGGCCTGGACCATGTCCGGACGGGCTGTCGCCAGGGATTCATCGATGACCAGAAGCACCTTGGCCCGGTGGTCCGGTCGCGGGATCGGCTGTCCCCGAAGGACGCGAATGAGGAGCTCGTTGCCGCGATCGAACACCTTCTGCGTGAAGTGGATCTGGTGGCGCCACTCAACGGTGACGATGCGCTCGAGGCTGGACATGATGGATCCGGGCACGTTGAAAACTGGGACGCGACGGCGCGAGATTTATTTCGTCGAAAACCGTCCCCCGTCGAAGCGACATCGAGGGGAGGGACTCCGTGGTGTCCGGGGAAATCTCGTTCCGCCCGGCCTCGGACCTGCTAGCCTGCGGGACCGATTATGGAACACATGGAGTTGATGCGGGGCGTGCTCAAGGCCGCCGTCGAAGGCGGGGCCTCGGATGTGCACGTGAAGGTGGGAGCGCCGTTCGTGCTGCGGATCAACCGGCAGCTGGTCGCCATCGAGGCCCCCATCCCGACGGATGAATGGATGCAGGCAGTCGTCGCAAAGATGGTGCCATCGCATGCCCGCAGGAAGCTCGAGGAGGACCGCGAGGTCGACTTCAGCTACCTCGAGCCGGGAGTGGGCCGGTTCCGGACCAACGTCTTCCAGCAGAAGGGTTCCTATGCGCTGGCGATGCGCTATGTGAAGACCCAGGTTCCCAGCTTTGATGAGCTGGGCCTCCTGCCCATCCTAAAGGATGTCGCCTCGTCCTCCCGCGGCATCGTGCTCGTCGCCGGGACCACCGGCTCCGGCAAGTCGACCACGCTGGCGGCGATGCTCGAGTACATCAACGCGACCTTCAAGAAGCACATCATCACCCTCGAGGATCCGATCGAATTCGTGTTCGAGGACAACCAGTCGGTCATCGAGCAGCGCGAGATCGGCCTCGACACCCAGAGCTTCCAGGATGGTCTGAAGC
>VHCG01000004.1 GCA_016871805.1 Verrucomicrobiota bacterium | reverse complement strand
TCCCGGATTCCGTGACGCCGGCGGAGCGCGAGCTGTGGGAGCACCTGGCGCGGATCTCCTCGTTCAAGGCGAGGTGAGGACCCTGGGGAAGACGGGGACCCACGCGGGGACGCGGGGACGCGGAGGAAGACAGAGAGTAAGAACGGGGAACTGGGTCGGGCAGGGAGGTTGGGATCACCTCGACCCCGTCGCCTTCACTGCGGTGGCCCTCCCGAGGACGCGTAGCGGCGGAGGTATTTCAGGGCCACCAGGAAATCCTTGGGCCAGGGCGCTTCGATCTCGATCTGGGCACCGGTCTTGGGGTGCGGGAGAGAGAGCTTGGCCGCATGGAGGGCCAGGGAACTGATGAGCGGGCGCTCGTAGTCGTCGTGCTTCAGATGGTAGTTCTGCTTCAGCGACGACAGCAGCAGGGGCTTCCCGCCATAGACCCGGTCGGCCAGGACCGGATGGCCGCTTTCGGCGAGATGAACCCGGATCTGATGGGTTCGACCTGTCTTGGGGTGGGCCTCGACGAGGGAGACGCCGCGGAATTTTTCCAGGACGACGAATTCGGTGACGGATTTCTTCCCGGCCCGGCTCACCCGCATCATCCCGGGCTTGAAGTGGTCGGGGGCAAGCGGTTTGTCGACGGTGAACCGGTCCTGCTTCGGGGTGCCCTGGACCAGGGTGACGTAGGTCTTGCGGGGGACCTCGGATCCGAACTGGTTGGCGAGGTGGACGAGACTCGGTCGGTCCTTGGCGAGCAGCAGGACGCCGGTGGTCTCGAAGTCGAGCCGATGGGCGTTGGAGAGGTACTGGAGCTGTTGCTCTGCCGCCCAGGGCTTTCCTGCGGCGATGGCCTCATGCAGCAGGCGCATGAGGTTGGGACGTTTTGGGTCGTAGCGGTCCGGGGACGTGAGCAGGCGTGCCGGCTTGTTGATGGCCAGCAGGTGTGCGTCCTCCCAGACGACCGGGATCTCCCAGAACTCCCGCGTCGAGGGGGAGGAGAGCTTGATGACCGGCGGGGCCGGCTTCATCTCAGAACCCATTCCGCTCGGCGACCTGAGGGGCCCCCGACTTCTGGTATTCCGTGAGGAACCAGGTGTTGAAGGCCTGGCGCTCCCGTTGCTGGCGGAGCTCGCCGAGGAACGAGGCGACGCCGGATTTCACAAGGTCCTCAGCCGGGGCCTTGCGTTCCCGGAGGGTGAGGACAAAGCCGCCATCGAAGGACGGAATGAACTCACCCACGGCACCGGGGGCGAGGCGGCCGGCAGCGGTCTTGACCTGCGACGGATTGATCCGTCCATCGAGTCCTGGGATGCTCGGCGAGCTCGGAGAGAAGCTAAATTCGACCGGGGTCAGGGAGGCGGCTAGGGCTGCGTCGGTGAAGGGCTTGCCACTGGTCGATGTCTGGAAGGCCCGGCCGGCCGCGCGCGCGGCCTCCGTTGAGGCCGACGTCTTGTAGTCGTTCTCGACCTGGCTCAGGACGGCGTCGAGGGACGGCACGGAGCTGGGGGTGCGACCGGTGACGGCGCTGACCACGACGCCCTGCTGTCCGGACAGCGGCGTCAGGAACGGCTGGGAGGCGTTCACCTTCGACAGGGCCTGGGCGATGGCGTTCGGGTTGATGTCCTCGAGGCCCTGGGCGCGTTCGTTGTCGGAGAAGGGCTGGGTCTGTTGGACGGACAGGCCCTTCTTTGCCGCGAGGGCGGCGAGGTTGGCCGGGGTGGCGGGCTCCGTCTGGTAGAGTTCATTGGCGAACTCGTTGGCCTGCTGGGCAGCAAGCTGGATGGACCGCTGCTGGACGGTGACCTCGCGGATCTTCGCCAGGGCGGCGTCCTTGGACATCGGGGCACCGGAAGGGTCCCGGAAGGCATCGGGTCCGCGCTGGGTGTAGACCTGCTCGAGCTCGTTGGTGAAGTTGGGCCGTGCGGCGATCTCCGCCTCCGCCGCGGCGGCGAAGGTGCTGGCCGGGAAGCGGACATAGGAGAGAACGACGCGCTCCGGGATGCGGTAATTGGCCAGCCGGTTGGTGAAGAACTCGCCCAGTTTGGCGTCGTTCATGGCGACGCTGGCCAGGTAGTTGGACGAGGAGAAGGCCACGAGCGAGACGGTCAGGGTCTCGTTGTCCCTGCGGAAGGCCGCCTCGGCCTCCTGGGGGGTGACGAGTTCGCCGGTGATGCCGACGAGGCGCTCGAGCTCCTGCATGCCAACCTCGTAGCGGACAAACTCGAAGAACTCGGACTCGCTGAACCCGGAAGGCTGGAGCGCGTTCTTGAGGAACGCATCGAAGTTGACCACGCCGGTCTTGGGGTCCTTGAGGTACTCGCGGATCCAGGTCGCCACGGCGTCGTCGCTCACCTGGATGCCCGCCTTCTGGAGGCGAATCCCGAGGAAGAGCCGCTGCATGGTCTCCTGCTTCAGGTTGAAGCCCATCTGCTCGGCGCGGCCGCTCTGGAAGGCTTCGCCGTAGCGGAGGAAGCCGCTGAGCTTGGCCTGGGTGAGGGCGGAGCGGACCTGCTGGTCGTCGACCGCCTGGCCGTCGATGGTGCCGAACTGCTGGTTTCCGACGCTGCTGCCGCCGGGGCCCTGGTTCGGGGTGAAATAGATGACGAAGCTGATGATGACGGCGGTGATGATCACCACCCACATCCATTGCTGATGCTTGCGAATTGTGCCGAACATAGGGCTGGGCCGGGACGAAAACGTCGCCTCCGGAAAGGGGGAACCTAGCGATCCTGAGAAAACACGGTCAAACGGTATTTGGATTTGGCATCGCTTCCCCGGTGTCCGGGAGCCCGGAACTCTCCGCCGCCTGCCTGCCGGGGAGCGGAGCCAGGACCGTTCAGGACCCCGGAGCGGGCATCGGGGTCGGGGCGGAGGCCGATTCGAGTCGACGCCACTGGAACGGATAGCTCCGGGTGATCTCGAGGATGAGCGTGGTCAGGCGGTGATCGTCGGAGGCCGCCTTTCGGAGGATCTCCTTGACGCTGGGGATGTCGTGGAACTCGAGACCGCGTCCCAGGGCGTAGGCCATCAGCTTCTCGGTCAGGTGCCTCAGGAACAGATCCCTTCGGGCCATCAGGGCTTTCTTGAGCTGGACGGGGCTCTCGACCGATTCGCCGTTCGTCAGCACGCCCTTCGCGTCCACGGGCTTTCCGTCGATAGATTCCCTCCAGGCGCCGATGGCGTCGAAGTTCTCCAGGGCGAACCCGATGGGGTCCAGCCGGGCATGGCAGGAGGCGCACTGGGACTTGTTGCGGTGCTCCTCGAGGCGTTGGCGGAAGGTGAGCCCCTCCTTGACCGCGTCGTCCGGCGGCAGGGTGGCGACCAGCGGGGGCGGGGGTGGGGGTGGCGTTCCCAGGACCTCCTCGAGGATCCATTTGCCCCGGAGGACCGGACTCGTCCGGAGGGGATAGCTGGTCTGGGTCAGCACGGCGGCCATCCCCGTGATGCCGCCCCGGTTCCGGTCGGGAAGCCGGACGCGGACCAGCTCGGTCGAGGTGACGTGGGGCAGGCCATAGAGGCGCCCCAGCTCCGCGTTGACGAAGGTGTAGTCGGCGTCGAGCAGCCGCAGGGCACTGGCGTTGTCTTGGATCAGGGACCAGACGAACTCCACCGGTTCGGCCACCATGGCGTCCCGGAGGGTATCGGTGAACTGGGGGAATTTTCTGCGGTCCGGTTGGGTCGTGGCGTGGAGGGTCTTGGTCCCCAGCCATTGGCTGGTGAACTGGTCCACGAAGACCCGGGCCTTCGGGTCCGACAGCATCCGGCGCACCTGTCGCTCCAGTTCCGCATCGCCCAGCAGGGACTGGTTTCGGGCCGACTCCAGCAGCGCCTCGTCCGGCATCGAGGACCAGAGGAAGTAGCTCAGCCGGGAGGCCAGTTCGTAGGGGTCGATCCGCCACGGCGTTCCCTGATCCCGCTCCTGTTCGATCCGGAACAGGAACCGGGGCGACACCAGCACCGCCTTGTAGGCCGCCTTGAGCGCTGTCTTCGAATCGGCTCCATGGCGGCGGGTCCGACCATAAAGTCCCATCAGACGGGTGAGGTCGGGGCCCTCGGCGGGTCGTCGGAACGCCTTTCGGGTAAACTCCATTAGGTTGCGTCGGGCCGTTTCCCGATCGGTCCGGTGCCAGGCGGGCGGGATCGGGAACAGGCGATCCTCCGGGGCCACCACCAGGAGATCTTCGGCAGCTCCCAGATACCGTTCCATCAGGATCGGGGGCACGTAGAGGGTGTCGGCGTTGTTGTCGAACCCACCGCCCCCACCGCCGTCCGCGGGAAAGGCGTCGGCCGGGCTCAGGGTCACCCCGAGGAGATCCTGGACCGTCCGGTTGTATTCCGTGCGATTGAGACGGTGGATCGATTTGGACCCGGGATCCGTGACCAGGAACCGGGGGTCCGGGTGGTCGAGGAGGGTCTGGAGGGCGTCCAGCAGCTGCAGCCGCTGGGTCTCGGTCGGCAGGTCGGCGTGGCTGGGAGGCATCTGCCGGTCCTCGACCGATCGCACCACGGTCTCCCAGACCTTCGGGTTCCTGTAAAAGACGGCGCGGTTGGTCTGGGACGCCAGATCCACCCCGCCCTTGGCCTTCGTGCCGCGATGGCATTCCCAGCAGAATTCGCGGACCAGCGGCACGACCTCCGACTCGAACGGATCCGTCCCTCCGCCTTCCGCCAGCGCAAGGAGCGGCAGGAGTCCACCCATCAGGAGTGTCAGGACTGCACGCATTGGGTTACTGAATCGGGCTTGGGACGAGGGAGGGAGGGTCTTCATTCAGCACCCCAAGCACCCATGGAGGTGGCGCGGGGATCCTTGGGGCTATTCCCCGACGTAGATGTTCTTGAGTTCCGTGTAGCCATCCAGGGCGGCCATGCCGAGGTCGCGTCCGATGCCGGACTGCTTGAATCCGCCGAAGGGGGCCTCGACATGGACGCTGCTGTGGCTGTTGATGCTGAGCACCCCGCTCTCCACGGCCCGGGCGACGCGGAGGGCCTTGGGCAGCGACTGGGTCCAGACGGACCCGCTCAGGCCATAGGGGGAGTCGTTGACCTCGCGGAGCATGCTGGCCTCGTCCTCGAACGGGGTGATGGCCACGACAGGCCCGAAGATCTCTTCCCGCCAGCAGCGTTCATCGTGGCGGACGTTGAGAAGGACGGTGGGTTCGAGATACCAGCCGCGCGGATGAGACCGACCGCCGCCACAGGCGAAGACCGATCCCCGCTTCCGGGCATCGGCAAGATAGTCCTCCACGGTATCCCGGTGGGCCTGGGTGACAAGGGGGCCGAGCTGGGTGGAATCCTCGATGGGATCCCCGACCTTCAGGGCGCGGGTCGCCTTGACAAAGCGTTCCACGAAGGGCTCGAAGATGGACTTCTCGACGAAGACGCGGCTCCGGGCGCAGCAGTCCTGGCCTGTGTTGGCGAAGACGCTCATCGGGGAGCTGTCGGCGGCCCGCATCCAGTCGGCATCGGCGAACACGATGTTGGGCGACTTGCCTCCGAGCTCGAGCGACACCCGCTTCAGATCCCGGGAGGCGAGTTCCATGATGCGTCGGCCGACGTCGGTCGATCCGGTGAACGAGACCTTCCGGATGCCGGGGTGGGTGACCAGGGCGTCCCCGATGCGTCCGCCGGGTCCGGGCAGCACCTGCAGGACACCTGGGGGCAGACCGGCCTCGGTGGCGATCTCGGCCAGCTTGAGGGCGGTCAGCGGGGAGATCGATGCGGGCTTCAGGATGACGCAGTTCCCGGCGGCCAGGGCGGGGGCGACCTTCCAACAGGCGATCGGGAACGGGAAGTTCCAGGGGACGATGGCCGCCACCACGCCGAGGGGCTGTCGGAGCGTGAAGTCGAGTCCACCCCGGCTGACGGGAAGGGTCTGGCCCCCGAACTTCGTGATGGCTCCGGCGTAGTACTCGAAGACCCGGGCCCCGAGTCCGGCCTCGTCGCGCGCGTCGCCGATCGGCTTGCCGATCTGGAGCCTCTCCATCTGCGCGAGTTCCTCGACGTGCTCGCGGAGTTTCCGGGAGATCGCGAAGAGGATCTCGGTGCGCTTTCCCGGAGAGAGGTCGCGCCAGCCGGATTCCCAGGCCTTCCGGGCGCCGGCGAACGCTGTCTCCACGTCCTGGAGATCCGCGGCGATCACCTCGGTGAAGACCTCCGCGGTCGCAGGGTTCACGAGGGACGTCCTAGAACGACCCGATGGGGCGGTGTAGCGGCCGTCGATGAAGAGATCGGAGGGAAGCGTCAGGCTCATGGTCCGACGAGTGTCCGCGAACCGGTTTCGGTGCGCCAACCGGAAACTGCGGGCACACGGAGAGGGAGGGGAAGGGGACTCACACGGGGACGCGGAGGCACGGAGAAAAAACCGGGAGAGGTGGAAAGAAACGAGAGGTCCAGGGGTGGCTCCTGATCGGACACCGAAGGCGTCCACGGATGGTTTCTGAAACCAGGGGCTTCGATGGGTGGGTGATGCAGTGCCCTGCATCAAGGGGTGCGGAAGCACCCACCCCGGTAGCGCCCTCCGTGGCGTCCCCATCCAGACCGGGAAGGTGGAGCGGATCGAACAGGCTCAGCCGGGATCCTGTGACGCGTCAGTGGCCCCGTCCCCGTTCACGGGTGAACGACGCGCATCGGATCGAGATGGGGCCGTGGCGGAGCACAGCCCTACCGGCATCGCCACGGTCTTGATCTCCCCCGCATTTCCTCCGTGCCTCCGCGTCACCGTGTGAGCCCCCCTCCCCGCCTTAAATCTATCGGAGGGTGACCCAGGCTCGGATTGGTGGTGGAATGGGGGGGATGACCTGGCCCTCTTCGATAAGCCGCCTGCGGCCTTTTGGGAGGGGGGTGAGGATGGCGTTGGCTGTGGTTGCCATGGCTGGCCTTGGCCTCGCGTGGGGGCTGTACCCCGCGGAAAACCGGTACTCGATCCTCACCAGCACCATCTCCTACCTCGGGTCGCCAGACCCCGATCGCAACCCGCACGGGTGGAGGATCTACCAGGTGGGCATGACGGCCCTGATCCTCCTCACGGGATCCTGGCTGTGGCGTCGCCACGCCGGGTTTGTGGGGCGAGGTTCCGTCCTGGGCCGGATCGGCAGCGCTCCGCTGCTGCTGGCGATGGGGATGCTGCTTGTCTCGGTCTGGATCCCCGACAGTCGGACCCTGGAGTTCCTTGGGGAGAAGGCGACGCGGGTCCATACGCGCCTGGCGATCCTGGCCATCCCGGTTCTGGGGGTGGGGCTGACCCTCGACACGGTCGGCCGATTCGTGATGGGAACCCGGCTGGTGCGACTCTGGCCGGCGTTCCTCTTCGCGGCGCTGGTGGCGTTCGGGTTCTGGAAGCTGGCCGAATGGGAGTCGATGTGTCGCGCGGACCGGTCCCTCCGCCACTGGCCTGGGGACGGACTCCACTCCACCCCGCTCTGGGAGTGGATCACCTTTCTCTACCTCATCGGACACATGAGGTGGATGTCCAAGACCCTGCCGGGGGACGGGCGATGATCCGCGGTCTCAGGGCTTGAGCTCCCGGATCCTGAGATTCTGGAACCACACCTCGTCGGAGTGATCCTGCAGCAGGATCGGCGTCGGGAACCCGGTGCCCCAGCGCGCCTCCGTCTTGAACTTGCTGGCCGCCTTGGCGGTGGCGAGTTCCGGGGATCCAAGCTCGTAGTCGAGCACCTTGACCCCGTTGAGCCAGTGCTCGACGTGGCGGTCCCGGACGAGGATCCGGGAGGTGTTGATCTCCCCGGCCTTCCGGACCGGCGCCTTCTGGGGCGGCAGGGCGTCGTACAACGCCGAGGTCTGACGCTTGGGTCCGACGGAGGCATCCGGATGGGCCGCGTCGTCGATCACCTGGTATTCGTGTCCGATGGGGGCACCGCGGGACTCATCGATGAAATACTTCACGCCACTGTTCCCCCCCGGGGCGATGCGCCAGTCGAAGGTCAGCTCGAAGTTCCGGAACGATCGCATGGTGAGGATATCCCCGCCGCCGCCCTTGGGTTTGTGATGGAGCCAGCCGTTTTCGATGTCCCAGCCTGCCGGGGGAAACTCCTTCTTCCCGAAGCCGCGCCACCCCTCCGTGCTGCGTCCATCGAACAGGAGCGTCCAACCGTCCTGGCGCTGCTCCGGTGTGAGGGCGTTGGGCGTTGCTCCGTGGGCCGCGCAGAGCGGGATCAGGGCCGCGAGAAGGGGGAGGAGAAGGCGCATGGCAGGAATCACTTTGCGTCCAGTCGGCGTACCCGGATGTCGCGGAACCAGACATCATCGCCATGGTCCTGGAAGCAGAGGTGTCCGACGGATTCCCGGGCGAACTTGGGGTAGCCGCTGAACTTGGACTGGGCGATCAGCTCGCGGGCCGCGGGCGAGGCGAGATCGATCGAGACGACCTTCCTGCCGTTCAACCAGTGTTCGACGGCCCAGCCCCGGACGACGATCCGGGCCTTGTTCCAGTCGCCCACCGGCTTCAGGGACTTCTCGGCATTCGCGGCCACCAGGGCGTAGAGGGCCGAGGCGCTGGTCTTTGGGTTTTTTCCGTCTCCATGACGGGAGTCGTCCAACACCTGGTATTCCGGTCCCGTCTGCCACGGTTCCTTGAGGTCCTCGGAAACCCGGTACATCACCCCGCTGTTGGCGCCCGGGGCGACCTTCCACTCGAATTCGAGCTCGAAGTCCCCGAACTGCTCCTTGGTCACGAGATCCCCGGCTCCGCCACCGGACTTCACGTGGAGCGTGCCGTCGACCACCTCCCAGCCCTTCTTCGGGAAGCCGTCCTGCTTGAACTGCCGGAAGGCCTCGGTCGAGGTGCCGTTGAAAAGAACCTTCCAGGGTCCCTCGGCGGACAGCGTCGGGAAGGACGTGAGAACGAGGAGGGCCAACGTGGAGCCGAGGATGGAACGGGGGGAGTGGAGTGGTTTCATGGACTGGGGTGCGGACGGATGGAACGACAGCGCGATTCAGAGCGTCAAGGAGCGGTCCTCGGACTGTCCTCGGACAGCGGTGCCTACAGACCCTTGAGACCTGTGCTGTCGGCCTGGAGGAGGTGCATCGACGAATCCGGAAGCACGCGGTGCATGGCACGGGCCACGGCCTCGGGGTTCTGCAGCGTCAGGCAGATGATCGTGCTGCCGCTGCCGCTGAGCCAACCGCCGATGGCCCCGGCCTTTTCACCGGCGCGGATGACCCGGCTGAGCTGGGGGATCAGCTCCTCGCGATACGGCTGGTGGATCCGGTCGTCGAAGCAGCCCCGCAACGCCTCCAGGTTCCCGCTGGCAAAGGCGGCCGTGATCAGGGCGACCCGGGTGAGGCAGTGCACGGTGTCCGCCTTGGAGAACTGCTGCGGGACCAGCTTGCGGGCCATCGGTGTGCTGACCTCGAAGTTCGGGATCAGGGTCACGAACCGGGCCGTGGTCGGCACGGGGAAGCGGATCGCCCGGGCCTTGTCGCCCACCAGGGTGGACGCCGTGAATCCGCCGAAGGTCGCTGGTGCCGCGTTGTCGGGATGTCCTTCCAGACGGCTGACCAGCTGGAACAACGCCTCGCGATCCAGGGGTTCGCCGACGATCCGGTTGAGGGCCGCCGTGCACCCGAGTCGGGCGGTGACGCTGGACCCAAGTCCGCGGGCCAGGGGGACCTCTCCTTCGATCGCGATGTCGAAGCCAAAGGACGGCTTCTTCGCGGTGCGAAAGAAGGCGGTGGCGGCTTCCTGGAGCATGGCCGTTGCCGGGCCACGCGAGGGTTCGTCGATGGGGGAGGTGATCCCGATCCCACGGCGGTCGGATCTGCGGACGGTGATGCGGTTGTAGAGCCGGAGGGCGAGTCCGAGGGTGTCGAATCCGGGGCCGAGGTTGGCGGTGGTTCCCGGGACGCGGACGGTGGCGGAGGCGATGGGCATGGGACGATGCGGGTGGGATTCGGAAGGGTTCAGCGTTCGGACCGGGTTTCTCGATTCAGGACATCCACGACGGCCTGTCGCGGGGACTTGCCCTCGTGAAGGGTGGCATGGACCTCGGCGGTGATGGGGGCGCCGACTCCGAGGCGGAGTGCGAGTTCGTGGGCCGATCGGCTGGTGGGGAAGCCTTCGATGACGGTCGCCGCGGCCGCCAGGAGATCCGCCACGGGTTCACCCCGGCCGATCCGCTCGCCAAAGCCGCGGTTCCGACTGAGCCGGCTGGTGCAGGTGACGGTCAGATCCCCGAGTCCGCTCAGTCCGGAGAAGGTCTCGGCCCTGGCGCCGCAGGCCATGCCGATCCGACCCATCTCCGCCAGACCTCGGGTGATCAGCGCCGCCTTCGCATTGTCGCCCAGTCCGAGTCCGTCACAGATGCCCGCAGCGATGGCGACCACATTCTTGAGCGCCCCGCCCAGTTCGACGCCCATGACATCGGTCGAGGTGTAGACCCGGAAGGTGGGGCGATGGAAGAGCTCCTGGACCTGTTCGGCGAGGTCGGGCTGAGGGCTGGCCGCGACGACCGCAGTGGGGACACCTCGCGCCACCTCTGCGGCGAGGGTGGGTCCCGAGAGGGCTGCGATCCGGGCACGGGGCGCGGTCTCGGCGAGGATCTGACACATGGTCATGCCCGTGGCGTGTTCGATCCCCTTGGTGGTGCTGACCATGATCCCGTCGAATCCGGACACCCGTCCGGTGATTTCCCGGAACGCCTTCGAGGGGACGGAGACGACGAGGACCTGGGCACCCTCCATGGCCCGGTTCAGGTCCGATTCCAGCCGGAGTTCCTCGGGGAGCGGAACACCGGGGAGATACCGTCGGTTCTCCCGGAGCTGATCGGCTTCGGCGAGGCGCCCGGCATCGTGTCCCCACAGGACGACCCGGTGTCGGTTCTGCACGAGGAGCAGGGCGAGGGCGGTGCCCCAGGATCCGGCTCCGAGGACGGTGACGTTCATGGTTTCTGGGGTGTGGGTTTGCGACCGAACTCGATCCTGGATTCGGTCCCGGCCCGGAGGCGTTGGAGATTGCCCCGATGGCGCCAGATGGCGAGTCCACCGAAGACGAGGGCCACGGCCCAGAGGGCGCGGTTCTGGGTGGTGAAGATCGTGGCGATCGGCAGGACGATTGCGGCGACGATGCTGGCCACGGAGACGTAGCGGGTTGTCATGAAGACGATCAGCCAACCCGCGAACGTGATCATGAGCGCATTGGGCACCAGGGTGGCCATGACGCCAGCGGTGGTTGCGATGCCCTTGCCGCCTTTGAACCGGAGCCAGCAGGTGTAGTTGTGCCCCAGGATCGCGGCCACTCCGGCAATCAGCGGCAGCGAGTCGGATGGGCTTCCGCCGGCGATCCGGATGGCCAGAGTCGGCATCCAGAGCACCGCGGCCGAACCCTTCAGGGCGTCGGCGAGGAGCACGAATGTCCCGGGACCTTTTCCCAGGACCCGGAAGGCGTTGGTCGCCCCGATGTTGCCGGAGCCGTGGGCACGGAGGTCGACGCCGCGCAGCTGGGCGACCAGGTAGCCGGTCGGAATCGAGCCGAGGAGGTAGGCACCGCTGATGACGATGACGAGGGCGAGCATGATTTCCGTGGCGCATGGTGTAGTTCCTCTGCGCCCGGGTGCCAGTCACCAGTTCCAGGGAGTGTCCGGCATGACCTGAGGGATCAGGACGGCGGGCACGAGAGGACCTGTCTCCAAAACGGACCGAAATTGACACCCAGATGGGCCATTCGCTAGCCTCCAGCGTGGAAGGAAGCCGGATTTCAAAGTCTGGTGAACTCGATTTTATGGCTGAAGGATACTGCGTACGGTGCAAGGCAAAGCAGCCGATTGCTGAGGCGGTGGAAGAGGTGATGAAGAACGGACGCAAGGCCGTTAAGGGTAAATGCCCTGTCTGCGGCGTCGTGATGTTCAAGATCCTCGGTGGCAAGGCGGCTCCCTCAGCCTCTGCGCCGTCGGCCACGTCTCCGGAGTCCCCGAACCCATAGTTCTTCCCATTGGCCCGACTGGAGACCCGAGCCTCCACGATTCCGAGGACCCCCGATTTCGATGCCCCCACTCTCCCGTCGCCAGTTTGTCACCCGATCCGTCACGACTGTGGCTGGATCCGCCCTGATCGGACGCACCTCGGCAGCCCCCATGCCTCCCATGGCTGACCTGAGCGATTCCGCGCCGTTGATCATCTCGACCTGGCCGTTTGGAAAACCGGCCAACGAGTCAGCCTTGGCGTGCCTGAAGCGTGGAGGTTCCGGGCTGGACGCCATCGAGGAGGGGATTCGTCTGACGGAATCCGATCCGACCAACCCCAGCGTGGGTCTGGCTGGGATCCCGAATTCCGAGGGGGTCGTCCAGCTGGATGCCTGCATCATGTCCGGTCCGGGTCATCGGGCGGGCGGGGTCGCTGCCCTGGAAGGGTTCGCCCACCCCATCAGCGTGGCCCGCCGGGTGATGGAATCCACGCCCCATGTCCTGCTGGTTGGGGAGGGGGCACGTGCCTTCGCGGCGAAGAATGGGTTCGAGCGGGGACCGAAGGTGTCGCCTGGACAGAAAAAGGCCTGGAAGGCCTGGGTCCAGCAGCAGGCAGAGGCCAAGCGCAAGACGGACAACCACGATACCATCGCCATGGTGGCCCTGCTTCCGGACGGCAATGTCTTCGGTGGATGTTCCACCAGTGGACGGGGCTACAAGCTGCCGGGGCGTGTGGGCGACTCCCCGATCATCGGGAGCGGCCTGTATGTGGACAATGAGGTTGGCGCCGCCGGGGCGACCGGTCTTGGCGAGAACGTCATGCGGTACTGCGGTTCCTTCCTAGTGGTCGAGTTCATGCGCCAGGGGCTTCATCCGCAGGAGGCCTGCATCGAGACGATCCGGAGGATCGCCCGTCTGGACCCGCTGGGCTTCGATCTGGCCATCAACTTCATCGCCCTCGACAAGAAGGGTCGATACGGCGCGGCCGGTACGGGGCAGGGGTTCGAGTACTCCGTGACTTCCGAGCGGTCCAGCCGGGTGCTCCAGAGTCCGGGCCTGACGGCCAAAAACGTGGGCCCCGTGGGTGGCAACGTGACGAAGTGACCCCTGTCGGCGACCCACCGACCTTCCAGGTCTGGGAGGGGAAGCCCACCGCGGAGCTCGCGAAAAATCGGAGTCACGTCACGATCCGCTGGTGAAGACGATCATCCATTGGTTTCGGCGCGACCTCCGGGTGTCGGACAACACGGCTCTGCATGAGGCGTGGGAGCGGTCGGAGACCCTGGTTCCCGTGTTCATCTGGGACGACGCGATCCTGAGGTCTCCGGATGTCGGTCCGGCCCGGGTCGCGTTTCTGCTGAGATCCCTTGAGGCGCTGTCCAAGAACCTCGAATCCCTGGGGCATCGTCTGATCGTGCGTCGTGGAGAACCGGCGGAGCAGCTGGTGCTGCTGGCCAGGCAGGTGGTGGCTTCGGGGGTGTTCACGAATCGCGACTACGAGCCCTATGCGGTCCGACGCGATCGGAAGGTGGCCGAGGCGCTCTACGCGGCGGGGGTTCCGTTCGAGTCGTTCAAGGACTCCGTGGTGGCCGAGGGGCGTGAGGTCCTGACCGGCGCCAAGCAGCCCTACACGGTGTTCACACCCTACTCGAAGGCGTGGCGAAGCCGTCCCATGCCTGTTCCGATTCCAAGGATCGGTGCGGCAAAGAGACCAATCCCGACCGCGATCGAGAGCCTGTCGCTGCCCTCGGATCCATCGGACCTGGGGCATGTCGTGTCGCAGGATCTGTTCCCCGCTGGCGAGCATGCCGCCCAGCAGGCGCTCAAGGCGTTTTTGGTCGACGGGGTCGCCGGGTATGACACCGGGCGCAACATTCCCTCCCTGCCCTCGGGGACCTCGCGTCTGTCGCCCCATCTGCGGTTCGGGACCGTGAACATCCGGACCATCCTCTCGAAACTTCCATCCGTGGCCGGGGGGGCGGGAGTCCGCACTTGGGAGACCGAACTGATCTGGCGGGAGTTCTACATCCAGATCCTTGCCAATTTCCCCCATGTTGCCGAGGGGTGCTTCCGTCCGGAATACGACCGGCTGGAGTGGTCGGGAACGGACGAGCAGTTCCAGGCCTGGTGCACAGGCCACACGGGGTTCCCGATCGTGGATGCCGCGATGCGGTGTCTGAACGCCACGGGGTGGATGCACAACCGGCTTCGGATGATCGTGTCGATGTTCCTGACAAAGGACCTCCTCATCTCCTGGCAGCGGGGTGAACGGTATTTCATGCGCCAGCTGGTGGACGGGGACCTGGCGGCGAACAACGGAGGGTGGCAATGGAGTGCGGGCACCGGGACCGATGCGGCACCCTATTTCCGGATCTTCAACCCGGTTTCCCAGGGGGAGAAGTTCGATCCCGCGGGGTCGTTTGTCCGTCAGTGGGTCCCCGAGCTGCGGGATGTCCCGGCCGACCGGGTCCATCGGCCCTGGGAGAATCCCCTCCTGTTGGGTCGGTCCGGATACCCCGCTCCGATCGTGGATCACGCCCACCAGAGGGAGCGGTGTCTGGCGATGTTCAAGGCCGCGCGGTCTGGCATGGCGGGAGGTTCCTGAACCGGGCGAAGGCTGGCGCTGCCGTTTCGTGGACGTGGACCCGGGTGTCAGTTCCGCTCGGCCAGACGTTTGAAGGCCCGCACTCCGTCGACAATGGCATCAGCCATCTTGGCCCGCTCGCGGTCGCTCATGATCCGCTTCAGGTCCTCGGAGTGGTCCATGAATCCGCCCTCGATGAGGATGGCGGGCATGCGGGCATCCCGCAGCTCGGCGAAGTTGGCCCGCTTGATCCCCCGATCGGCGAAATCGAGGGCCTGCACGAGGGAGCGGTGGACCTGGTACGCGAGCATCAGGTTCTCCTTGTCGAAGCGGTTGCCGGGCTGAACCCCGGTGGAGTTGCCACCTCCGGTCGACCGCCCTCCGGGCAAGGTCAGGCTGAACGTTTCGAGACCGTTCGCGGTGGTGCTGCCACGGCCTCCGGCCCCGTTGAAGTGGAGGGAGAGGTAGAGGTCGGCCTTCAGGCGGTTCGCCTTGGCTGGGCGGTCGTCGAGCTCGATGTACTCGTCCTCGTCCCGCACCAGGATCACCTCGAACCCGGCAGCCCGCAGACGCGCGGCGAGTTCCTTGGCGAGCTTGAGGGTGTAGTGCTTCTCCTGCCGTCCGCCCTCCATGTTCCCGGGATCCTTGCCTCCGTGGCCTGCGCTCAGGGCCACCCGCCGGATCTTGCGCCCCGGTGTGGATTTGGCCGGTTTCAACAGGGGCATGAGGGTCATGTCGAGATCCCGTTGGGAGACATAGGGTCGCCCCCGCTCGACCGCGATGGGGAACTCGAGCCAGACCAGGACCCCGTCGAGTTCCACCCGTGCGGTGTCCGCCTTGAACAGGAGATTGATCCAGCGGTTGGAGAACCGCAGTTCGCCGGAGGTCGGATTCCAGCGTCCCCGGAGACCGTTCCGGGCACCCCAGAGGCCGAGGTCGGCGTGGAGACGTCCCTTGATGCGCACCAGGTCACGGCGGGAGGATTGGGCGCGTCCGGTCCCCAACCCGAGGCCAAGACCAAACCACAGCAGGACGCAGATCCATCCCAAGACGCGTCGGCTCATCACCGTCGGAACGATGGGGATGACCCCGGTGGGCGGCAAGCCGGGAGGCGCGTCACTTCGAGTTGAACCGGTGGAGTGCCTTGGCGGTACGCACCAGAATCCCACCGTGGACGGGAACCACGCTCGAACGTGTTGGGGCTTCATCGAGCGCGAGTCGGTTGAGCACTTTGAATTCATCTCCTGCCGAGGCGACCAGCACGGTCCCGTCCTCACTCACGAGGTAGATCTTCCCGTCGGCCCCCGTCGGCGAGGACCAGATGGTGCCGGGCGTCGCCAACCGGCCAGACCACACCTTCGCCCCGGTCTTCGGATCGAGCCGTGACAGAATCCTCTTGCCGCCATCCAGGACAAACAGCTTTCCGTCGTACAGGAGCGGCGTGGCCCAGTCGGTCGGGGCCTCGGTGAACTGCCAGGCGCGATGGGAGGTGGTCACCGTGCCCGTGCCGCCATCACGGAACGCCACCACGGGCTGACCCTTGGGGCCTGCCCCATAGACGAGTCCGGGCCCGGAGACGGGCGAGGTGACGATCCGATACCAGTCATCCCGCTTCTCATATAGCCGCGCGCGCCAGATCTCGGAACCGTCCTTGGGGCGATGGCCGCTGATGTGGTCGCCTCCCACGATGAGGATCTCGGTTCCATGGGGTCCCTTGTGCGGGACGGGAGTGGCATAGCTCTCGTGGCTTTCGAGGGTGGAGTCGGTCACCCGCTTCGCCTCCCAGAGGGTCTTGCCGGTTTTCGGGTCGAGCGAGAGCAGGAACGAATGCCTCTCCGGGTTGCCCCCTGCCAGCGGGTAGTCGGGTGGCATCTGGTCCCGTTGCAGCACCGGGATGATGAGCTGCCCGTCATGCAGCAGAGGACTGGCCCCGTAGATCCACATGATCGCGAACCGTCCGTAGTCCTTGTACAGGGGACGCTTCCAGAGCTCCTTGCCCTCGAAATCAAAGGCCGCCACGTCGCCCGTGCCAAACATCACGATCACCCGCTTCCCGTCGGTCACCGGCGAGGGGGCGGCCATGTTGTTCTTCCCCTTCTCCTTGTCGCCGACCGCCACGGTCCGACTCCAGAGAATCGCCCCGGTCTTCGCATCAAGGCACAGCAGGTTGAGGTTCTTGGCGGAGTCCGGCGAGGTGAGGAAGATTCGGTTTCCCCAGACGACCGGTGTCGATCCTGCCGGACCCTGCAGGGGGGTCGACCATGTGGCATCGGCCTGGGTGAAGGTCGACGGAAGGCCCCGGACATCGGCGCTGCCATTGTGATGGGGGCCTCGCCACTGCGACCAGTTGGACTCGGCCTGGACGGCCACGATGAGGGCGGCCAGCGCTGTGGTCAGGATCGATGGGGTTTTCATGGGGATGGGAGTCTTCGCGGATTCTCAGGATGTTCGGATGGGACAACAAGGGTGATTCGACCTGGAAAAAACCTCCTACGGCTTGGTCCCCCGTGGGATGCCGCTGCCGGACGCGAGGAATGCGAGGAGATCTGCCAGCGGCTGCTCACCCAACTGCTCGAATCCCGTCGGCATGATCGACTGGCGGGAGGCCTCCAGACGCGTGATCTCGGATCGTGGCAGGACGTGCTTCTGGCCCTGGAGATCATAGAGCTCGATGCTGGTGGTGGATTCCGTGTCGAGACGTCCCGAGAAGGTGTCTCCTCCCTTGGTCTCGACCGTCCAGAGCACGTAGTTGGATTCCACCGACCGGTTCGGGTCGAGGATCTCCCCGAGGAGATCGGCCTTCGGGCGGACACCGATGCCGCTGAGATCTGGTCCAACCTTTCCACCCTGGCCATAGAACAGGTGGCAGACTCCGCAGTTGGCGGTGAAGACCTCGCGTCCCCGGTTGGAATCCCCGGCCTTGGAGGCAGCCGTGAGGAGCCGCTTGAGCACCTCCTCACGATCGGCGGATACCGGCGCCTTCCTGCCCTGGACCGAGGAGGCGCGTTGGACCACGGCGGTATCGGAGTGGTTCCGGAGCGACTGCCACTGTTCCCATCCCAGGTCGTTGGCATGCAGTTCCCCCGATTCGAGGCCGGTGAGGATCCGGTTGGTCCAGGCCACGCGCCGCAGCAGCACCGTCAGTGCGGCGCGTTTCTGGCCCGGAGTCAGGGTGTTCCAGCGTTCTAGCAGAGCATCCCCAAGGGACGCTTGGTGGCTGTCACCGAGGGCCCGGAGAATCCCTGTGGCCAGCTCGGGTGATGATTGTGGGGAGGTCTGGCCAACGAGGGTCCTGAGGGTCTCCGGGGTGTCCTGGAGATTTACCCAGGCCCGGGCGGCGGCGGTCCGGTCCGAGTCGGCTCGGCCTGTCGCTTCGACGGTGGCCTTGAGGCGTTGTGTGGCCGCGGCCACGGCCTCCGGGAAGAGGTTCAGTCGGCCCCAACGGTTCGCCAGGATGAGCAGCCGGTCCTGCCCCTCTTCGCCCAGGGTGCGCATCGAGTCCTTCAGGGCCGCTTCCGTCGAGGCATCCAAGGTGGGGCTGACCCCCTCGGGCCATCCCTGGATGAGTCCCTCGAGGACTGCCTTCGCGATGGCGGGTGAGGATCCTGCGGCCTTCAGCCAGGCGGTGAGCGCGGCGGTTCGACGGCTGGACTCGTGACGGGCAACGATCAGGGCGACCTCGTTGGCGGCATCCGGGAGCGGTGTGGATGCGATGGCGAGGCCGCTAAGGAATCCCTCGCCGTGTCGGACTGCTGCACAGGCTGCCGCCTCACGAAGCCAGCGATCTCCGGCCGTGGAAGGATTCCTGAGTGCCTGGACGATGGCACGTCCCGCGGAGAGGTCGGTCGGTGTCGAGGCCAGCGCGAGCAGCGTGGCCAGTCGGACCTGTTCCTCTGGGTCGTCGAGCAGTCGTGCCTGGAGCAGGGTCCGGGTGGTTTTCTCGTCGGACGGCAGTACGGTGACGGCAGCCCTTCGGACCCCCCAGGCCGGATGTCCCAAGGCCCGGGTCGCAGCCGATCGTGAGGCGGGTTCCCCCAGTGCCCCGAGCCCCTGGAGCGTCCAGAGCGCATGCATCGCCCCGGGATTGAGTCCGGCCTTGTCGGTGGAGGCGTCGGCCACGAGGCTGCGCAACCGCGGGACCACATCCGTCGAGTTCCTCTCGACCAGCAGCCGCTGGGCGTGGAATCGCCAGAGCTGGTTGTCGCCCGACAGTGCCGCGACGAGTGACTTGGGATTGGCCGGGTCCAGGCGCGGGGCCTTCGTGGGTCTGCCTCCGGTGGCCGTGACCCGATAGATACGGCCATGTCGCTGGTCCCGGAGAGGGGTCTCATAGGCGTTGCCCTTGCCGTTCTTGAACCCGATCGGGGTGGGGTTGTGCTGGATGATGTAGTTGTACCAGTCGATCACCCACAAGGCACCGTCCGGCCCCACCTCCGCCACGATGGGGGATGTCCATTCGTCGTCGCTGGCCAGGAAGCTTCCACGGTTCACCGCCTGGAAGTCGGCCCCCTTGGGGTCGAGGCGGAACTGGCCCAGGAGATGTCCGGTGGGTTCGGCGACGAACGCGATGCGGTTCCAAAATTCCCTCGGGAACGAGCGTGCCGTGTACAGGGCATGACCGGCGCCGGCGGTGTAGCGGCCGTGGGCATCGACCTGACGGACCTTGTCGGTGATCGGGTAGAAGGCCTGGGAGTCCGCAATGGTCTCCATGCGGCCCGGACCCCAGCCCGAGACCGCCTCGTAGTAGCGGTTCGGGATGGCCATGTACCAGCTGGCGTTGTTGTTGGCGGTCGATCCGAAGAGGATGCCTTCCTCGCTGATGCCGAGGCCCCACGTGTTGTTGTTGCTCGACCGGATGAACTCGAGCGCGGAACCGTCCGGACGGAATCGGAACACCCCCATGGCGAATCGGATCTTCCTTCCACCCACCTCGCCGTCGAATCCGCTGTAGCCCACCACGCCCCAGATCCAGTTGTCGGGTCCCGGACGGAGGTTGCTGGCGGTCGCATGGGTGTCGCCCATGCCCCAACCTGAGAAGAGGATCCTGCGTTCGTCGGCGACGTCGTCGCCGTTGGTGTCGCGCAGGAACAGAGTGTGGCCGGATTCGATGACGATGAGTCCGCCATTCGCGAAGCAGATCGAGGTCGGGATGCTGAGCCGGTCTGCAAAGACGGTGAATCGGTCGGCCTTGCCGTCGCCATTGGTGTCCTCGCACACCTTGATCCGATCGCGTCCCTGGCCGGCGGGCTTCAACTGGTTCGGATAGTCGAAGGTCTCGGCGATCCACACGCGTCCGCGCGTGTCCCATCCGAGGCAGATCGGTTTGGCGACGTCGGGTTCCGCGGCCACGAGGGTCGCCTTGAATCCCGGAGGAAGAGCCAGTCGTTGGAGGGACTCCTCTGGACTGAGTGGGAGCTGCATCCGGGTGATGGCCTCGCCCTGCGTGCCCCACTTCTCTCCGGCCAGGTAGTTGGGCATGGCGTCGGGGGCGTTGGTGTAGGCGAACGGCAGCGGGCCGGGTCTGGGCGAAAGCGTCTGGGGTGTTTCGGAGGCGGCCTCCAGACCGAGAAAGACGGCGATGCAGAGTGCGAGAGAGCGCATGGGTGTTGAGTGCGGTGTTCGGGCGAGCTGCAGAACATCCCCTCCGACGGCATCCCCAGCCAACGGAAAATCGTCGCGATGGGAGTCGTCGAGCGTGCCGGATGGGTGCGGTCGGCGATCAGTGTGATGAGGCGATGGCCTCGACGATCCGTTGCGACGCCTGTCCGTCCCCATACGGATTGCTCCCCGAAGGACGCGCCCAACCGTGCCTAAGGATCTCGGTGCCGCGTTCCACCACGCGGTCCCTGCCGTTGCCAACAAGCTCCACCCAGCCGGCGTCGACCCCCTCGGGGCGTTCAGTCGTCTGCCGCATCACAAGCACCGGCACCCCGAAGGTTGGAGCCTCCTCCTGGATTCCCCCGGAATCGGTCAGGATCAGGGAGGCCCCCTTCATGACATGCACCATCTCCAGATAGTCGAGAGGGTCCACCAGATGGATGTTCGGAGAGTCCCCGAGGATCTCGAGAACCGGCCTTCTTACCTGGGGGTTGAGGTGCACGGGGTAGACGAAATGGATGTCGGGGAACCGACTGGCGAGGTCCCGTATGCCCGAGCACATGTCCCGAAAGGGTTCACCGAAGCTCTCCCGTCGATGCGCCGTGATGAGGACATGGCGCGTCCCCGAGGGCAGCCGGCCCAGGATGCCCCGGGAACGGTCATAAGGCGTGTCGGCCACAGACAGGAGCGCGTCGACCACGGTGTTCCCGGTCACCACGATCCGCTCGGCCGGGATGGATTCGCGGAGCAGGTTGTCCCGCGACCGTCCGGTCGGGGCGAAGTGCAGGGTCGACACCATGTCGGCAACCCGGCGGTTGAATTCCTCGGGGAACGGCTGCTCAAGGTTCCCGGACCGGAGCCCGGCCTCGACATGTCCGAACCTGACCCGACGAGAGAACGCGGCCATGGCCGCCGCCATCACGGTCCCGGTGTCTCCCTGGCCCAGCACCCAATCCACCCGTCCGGTGTCGAGGTGGTGGTCCAGTTCGACCAGCAGCGCAGCGACGAATCCGGAGAGGGTCTGGTTGGGCCTCATCAGGCGGAGGTCCACATCGGGGGTGATCCCGAACAGCCCGAGTGCCTGATCCAGCATCTCCCTGTGCTGGCCTGTCGACATGACCGTGGTGTGGAACCGGTCGGGGTGGCGACGGAGTTCACGGATCACCGGGGCCATCTTGATGGCCTCCGGACGTGTCCCGATAATCACAGTGACGTTGCGTCGGCTGGACATGGGGTCTTGGAGTCCTTCCTGACGACGTCGGGGTGGCCGCTTCGAGGATCAGGCACCGACCGGAAGGGCGTCCCCGAGGTCCTGGGGTTCCTCCTCGGTGACGGGTGACGACTGCTCGGCCCGCCTGCGCATCTGGATCCGCCAGTCGCAGGCCATGAGCATCGAGGCGTGGAGGGCGAAGGTCTTGAGGGCGTATTCGCTGTCCCCATGGAGGAACACGAAGGAACCGGACTGGGCCGCCCAGAGTCCAGCGATCACGCAGGCGGTCCTGAGGAAGGGGTCCTCCGCGCCGACCGCCCGGATGTACCCCAGGACGCGGAACATGAGGATCGTCCCGCCGCCGAGGACGATGAAGAAGAAGAAGAGCCCCGGCACGCCGGTGTTCACCAGGAGACCGATCGTCCCGTTGAAGAATGTGCCGTTGTCGACGAAGTAGTACGCCAAGTCGTAACGGTAGAAATACAGGGAGGTCTCGGGATTCTTGCCGAACCCACGGCCCAGCCACCGATAGTTCTTGGAGGCCTCCCATCCGACCTTCCGGAGCTGGCTTCGTCCATCCATCGTGGCCTCTCCATCGGCCCGTGCGAGGCGGTCCACCTCCATGCCCGGGATGGGGGACAGGGCCCTCTGGGCGGCGAGGGGCAATTCCTGGACGTACGTCTTCAGGAAGAGGTAGGCGGAAGCCGTGATGAAGACGAAGATCAGGAGCCGCTGGACGCTGAAGAACCGCTGGGCCCAGAGGCAGACGACGAGACAGATGAGCACGAGGAGGACGAGCGCCCGGTGTCCGCCCAGCAGGCCCAGCGAAAAGCACCCAACGGTCACCGGGAGCAGCCAGATCGCGGAACGGTTCGCGTAGTCCCGCATCGGGCGCCAGACCCAGAGGATCGAGAGGAGGCCGAGCGACAGCAGGAAGAGGGACTGGAATCTCCGGAGGCCGAACTGCATGTCCTGCATCTCGAAATTCACGCCGTCGCCCGGCAGCTCGAGGAACAGGAGGAGGTAGTAGAGGCCGCCCCGCGAGTAGCTGAAGGCGAGGTCCGAAAGCACGAACGTGACCGACAGGGCGCTCTGGATGATGAACAGCCGCACCAGCCACCGCTCGCTCGGTGGCCTGAGCAGGAAGAGGAACGGGAAGATCGCGCAGACGATCTGCTGGACGTAGAGGCGTCCACCCATCTGGCCGGAATTGGAGCCGACACCGAGCACCTTCATGCCGATGCCGCGGTAATAGATCAGCACCAGCAGGACGGCGACATAGCCGAGGACACCGAGGAAGAGTGCGCGGTTGCGTGCCAGTCGTTCCCGCGTTCCCGGCTCGGCCTGCCGCAGGGCGACGGCCACGATGAAACCGCTCCATCCCAGAGAGGCGGCCAGCTCCCAGAAGAGCGGGCGGCCCGGGACACCCGGGAGGATCAGGGCCGAGTTGAAGGTGGCCACGCTGAGCACCGAGGCCAGGGTGGGGTGGTAGGGCAGGGTGAACAGCCAGGTCAGACCGAACATGAACACCACGAGCATCAGGGGTGCTCCCGCAAGGAGGAGGCCCACTATGACGGCGCCCATCATACACATGCCCAGGAGGACGATTTTGCCGATGTGGAACTGGATTTCAGGGCCGCTCACTGGAGTTGAGTAATGCCCGGAGCGGTTGGGTCGATCAATCCCCAACTTCCGCATCGCCTTGGTCCGTGCTGGCGGGCGTCCCTTGGAGGCAGGCGGCTCGCCTGTCGGCCTCCGACGGATCCGACGGCTGCGCTCGTGTGCTAGGGATCCTGCCGGGAAGTCCCACGCCTCTGGCCGATGAGGAAGAGTCCGCCGAGCATCGCCAGGTAGAGGGTGAACGAGGCGAGGTTGGCCAGGGCCAGGCCGAGCGCCCCGGCCGAGGGGATCCACCGGTGGGCGAGCGCCACGAGTGCGGAGGCCCAGACCAGGTTGACGGCCATGCCGGTCCACATCCGACCCTCACCCACGATGGCCTGTCCGAGCATGTTGGCGGACGACGCCAGCACTGCGGATCCGGCCAGCAGGGCCAGAACGGCGGGGCCACCGGTGAATTCGGATCCATAGCCCCTGAAGATGACGCCGGAGAGGAGCACGAGGGGCACGGCGATCGATGCCGAGGACAGGAGGCCGATCAGGAACTTGAACCGGACCGCCTGAACGTAGGCGGTCCCGCCCCGGCCGACCCACAGCTGTGTGAGCACGGGCAGTCCCGCCGAGGCGATGAGGTTGGGGACGTACAGAATCGCGTTCCGCCACTGGTTGGCCGCCGTGAAGAGGCCCATCTGATCGGCTCCGTTCGGACTCCGCACCAGGAGCACCGTGCCCACCCAATGGGCCAGCATGACAATCCCACCCACGAGGACCGCCGGCAGGGCAAACCGCCAGATCGGTCCCCATTCCTGCAGGCATCCGCGGGTGTCGGCCCCGGTCCCGTGGCGCCGGATCTCGGACCGGAGCAGGATCAAGGAACCCACAACACCGACCAGGGACCCCGACACCGCCCCGCAGATGCAGCCTGCAATGTGTCCCCAGTGCGCCCCAGCCACCATGCCCAGGGCCTGGGTGATGCCGGTCAATGCACTGGATTTGGCGATGCTTGGAAACGCCTCGAGTCCAGCCAGGACCCCATGGATTGTCTCCTGGAGCGCCCCGAGGACCAGGATCGGCACCGCCAGCCTGAGGAAGGGGCCGAATTCCGCCGTGCCCAGGAGCCTCGAGGACAGGGGTGTCGACCAGATCAGAACCGCGACGGACACCCCCGTCGACAGCAGGACTGTCACGACGGTCACAAGGACTGCGATCCGTCCCGCCCGGTGGGGATCCGAGGCTCTGCTCATCGAGATGAATCGGGTCGCAGTCGTTCCCAGACCGAAGCTGGCGAGGACGGAGAGGGTGGTGCACGTCGTCAGCACCACCCCGAGCTGACCCAGACCCTCCCGGCCCAGGGATCGGGCGATCCAGAAGGAGGCCAGCAGGGTGCCGAGGCGTGAGACCCCGCCTCCCAGGACATTCCACGAGGCGGCCCGGGTCAGTCGACCGCGTCCGGAGTCGGATCGGAGGCCCTTCAGCAGTCTGGCGTAGGGCGAGGCGAGGGCCCCGGGCCCGGGGGCCCTTGTGGTCGACTCCTCATGCTCCCGACCCGTCATTAAGGCCCCAATCCTGCGCCCGCGGGGCTGGGGACACGAGGCGAAAACGTGCCAATGCCTGGGCCGACCCCACCGTGGGCCCCGGCGCGATCAGGGGTTTTGCCGGGGTCCTTTGCTCTCATCCCTCTAGGCACGGACCAATACGGCGAGAGCACAGTAGTCGAATGGGCCCAAGGTCAGCTGCCGGATGTCCATGCCCTGTCCGCGGAGTTCCTTGAGGTATCGGTTCACTCCGTAGTCGTCGTCCGTCCAGGTGGCGTCGTGCCAGACCAGGAGTCCGCCCCGGACGAGCACGGAGAGAGCCTTTTCGGTGTCGTTCTTCACGCAGGCGTAGGAGTGGCCGGCATCGATGAAGCAGAAGTCGACACTGCCGAGAAAAGAGGGGTCGAAGGATCGTGAGTCGGTCTCGACGAGCCGGACCCGTGGATCCTCGGGCAGGAACCGCCGGACCTTGTCCCCCTGGAGCTCGGGGTCGGTGGATCCCTCCACTGTGAGGCCCGAGGGAAGGTCCACGGTGGTGATGCGGGCGTCCTTCGGCGAATTGGCCCATAGATGCCAGGTGGAGCATCCCTGACACGTTCCGAACTCGAGGAGGTTCCTCGGCTGGTGCGCGGCAACTAGGGAGGACAGTCCCGCCATCTCGCCGATCGAGCCCGCCCCGAAACCATGCAGTTCGCCGTGCAGGACCACATTCCCAGGCGCTGCACCCGGAGTCCCACGTCCGAGTCGGGCTCGCATCTCCGTCAGGGTGATGGTGGGCAGTCCGCTGAAGTGGACCGATGCGACCAGATTGCACAGATGCAGCGCGGACCTGGAGCCCCGCGCTGTCATGAGTCGGGTCAGCATGCGGACCGACCTCACCCGTTCATCGGAATACCAATTCATCGAGATCCTTGGCCGGCGGTTGGAGCGCATCCAATGGGGTGTGCTCGACAACCGGCGCTCCCGAGTTCAAAACAACCAGGGACGGACCGCAAACCCGATTCACGGGCGATTCACGGGCGCAGCGGTGTCACCCCGGCTGCGGCGAGCAGGCTCCGGTGCGTTCCGGGATTGGGCCCCGGTTCAGCCCGTGGATGGCCTGCGTCCGCGTCCCTCATGTCCGTTCAGGCCATAGCCGAACTCGACGTCTACAAGTCCGGCCTCGCGGAACCATCCCTGGAGTGTTTCCAGGGTCTGCGGCTGGTCGTATGCCGGCGCCAGCATGTCGTAGGTGTCCAGGACCGCCCAGTCCCGCAGGAGGCGTTCATCGAGGGCGAAGAGCCCCCGATAGTCCGCCACCAACAGCTTCCAGTTCAGGTTCCGCCCCTTTGGCAGCAGATTGATCCAGCGGCAGATCGGCCACATGAACCGGATGTAGGCGGCGACCCGATCGTAGAGGGTCTTTGGATCCATCCTTCGGGTGAAGGGCCGGGCCCAGTACTTGGTGATCGTCCACTGCTTCCACCAGGGAAACCGCTTGTAAGCGTCGACCGCGAGATGACCCCCGGGCTTCAGGTACTTTGGCAGCTCGAGGAAGGTCTTCCGGACATCTGGAGTGTGCTGGAGGACGCCGAGACAGAACACCCGATCGAGGCTCCCTTGGGCGAATGGCATCGCATAGGCGTCCCCCTGGACGATCAGGACGTTCTCCCGGTGCCCATTCGAGGCCTTGTTGGCGTCGACCGCCGAGCTGTAGTCGAGCGACAGGACCATGGCCCCTGTCCCGGCGGCCTGCTCCGTGAATCGCCCCGCCCCGCACCCCACTTCGAGGATCGTCTCGCCGGTCATGCGCCGGGGCCAGCCCGTGGCGCGGAAGAAGCGCTCCTCGGTCAGCGGGAGCCCCGTATGGCTGTCCAGTTGTGTCGCCGCGTGGCGGTTCCACTGGAGGCCGAACCCGGTGGCGTAGTTGTCGACCGGCACGAACCTGGGGATGCCTGCCCGGACAGGATAGCCGGACCGGCACCCGCCGCAGACGAGTCGACCTTCGATGACCGGGTCCGGCACGGGTGCGGACGTGGAATCCCAGTCGAGGGGCAGCCGACACTTGGGACACACAAGGTGGCGGACGTGGTCGCGTTTCATGACGAGTCGTTCAGGGGCCTGTGGGCAGTTCCGGGATCGGGTTCAGCCCCCGGGATCAGACCGACGAAGGATGGGCCGGATCGCGAGGCCAACGCGACTCGTAATAGCTGCCGATGTAATGCCAGAACGAGGCGACGAAACAGGGGTAGGGCATCTTCCCGAGGAGCGCGTGAAGGAGAAGCTTTGCGGAGTGGCTGCAGACCACGGACACCCGGGGTCGGGGCATCACGATCAGTTTTCGGCCTGCCCGGAAATCGATGCGTCCCTTGTTGAAGAAGTAGGCCGCCCCTCGCTGGGATCGGTAGTAGACGGTGGCGGCATGGACGATGGCGAGGGACCAGCCCGACCGGATCGCCCAGACGTACCACTCATAGTCCTCGGAGGCCTCGGCCAGTTCGTCGAAGCGGCGGGTCGACCAGACACTCCTTCGGTAGATGCAGTTGGGGTTGCCTGCACCGATGCCGAAACCGCCAGCGAACTCCGTCCCATGGAAATGGGTCACCCCCGCGCCCATGGCGGCATCAAGGTCCGAATAGAGCATTGGCCCCGCCGCCGCCACCAGATCCTCCGGGAACCTCGAGATGGCCCGTCGGTAGACGCCCACGAGGTCGTCGGGCCCCGGGATGCAGTGGGAGCTCAGCGAGAGGACCCAGTCATTCCGCGCAGCGGAGAACCCCAGGTTCAGGGACCTTCCGTAGGTGAACTCCTGGCTGGCCATGTGGATGACCCGGGCCCCGGCCTGCTCCGCGATCCGGACGGTGTCATCGGTGGATCCGGAGTCGACGACGATCAACTCATCCTCATCATTCCTGCGGAGCTTCGAAAGCACCAGCGGCAGTGTCGCTGACGAGTTCTTGGTCCGGATCACGATCGAGATCCCGTTCATGGGTGCATGCGGATGGGCAAGGACATCGGCTCTCCGGATTGGAGTGTGGTTGGCATCGACCGTCGGTGTCCAGACCTCGGGGTGGACCGGGATCCAAGAGTCGGCCACGGGGGTGGAGCCCGGACCTTGGACTCGGCGTGGGGCGTCGAGGGACCGGGTATTCCGGGCGGGCTCCGTTCCGAGGGGGCTGACGCCTCATGACGGTGAGCCCTGCCGCCCCAGGAACGGGTTGGGGCTTGCCTCGGTGCATCCCGGAGGCCAGCGTCGACCCGCCTTGCGGAACCCGGGGCCGAGATGCCACAGAACACACCAGAGGCGACACGGATCGGCTATGTGGACGGTCACCCGTTCGATCGATGTGGTCTGGCCGCGATCTCCGATCTGGATCATCCGGAATGGCGCGAGATCTTCTCAGGACTCGAAAGGGTCCAGGATGAGTTCCTGGGCCATGAGGCGGCGTTCCGAAGCCCCGAGTATGCGTGGCCGAGGGATCCGCTCCACAATTGGAGCCGGTGTTGGGAATACCCGTATGTGTATCGCCAGCTGGCCCGCGCCCGCTCCGAAGCGGTCTCGAACGCCTGCCTGAAGGCCGCGGATCTCGGCAGTGGCGTCACCTTCTTCCCGTTTGCCGCGGCACGCCTTGGCTACGAGGTGGTCTGTGTCGACACCGACCCAATCTGCCGCAAGGACCTCTCGAGGGCCATACCACTGGTCGGAGCGGGCCGAGGCCGCGTGGAGGTCCGTCTCATCGAGGAGTCCCGGCTGCCCATCGCCGATGGTGAACTCGATCTGGTCTTCTGTGTCAGCGTTCTGGAGCACATCCCGGATCTGGCCGGCACCGTCCGTGAGATCGTCCGGGTGCTTCGTCCGGGTGGACTCCTGGTTCTGACCCTGGACCTGGATCTGCGCGGGGACCAGGAGATCGGTGTCGTGCCCTACAAGCGCCTGCTCCGGGAGCTGGAGCGGCATTTCACTCTTCGGCATCCCGAGGTCTGCACCCACCCGGCCGACATCCTGGAGACCCAGGATGGACCCTATCCGTGGCCGGTGCGGACGGGCCTGGAGAAGCATCGTTTCCTGCTGAAGCAGAATCTCATCAAGCCGTTGTTTGGACGGAAGCCCAAGCCTCTGGTGCCCTTCCATCTCGCGGTGAAGGGATTCACCCTCGTCCGCCGGTAAGCGCTCCTCAGGCCTCCCCGGGGAGCCGGATGAGGTGTTCCGGGAGTGGGCGCTGCTCCAGGCAGCACCGGTAGAATTCGAGGGTCCGGGACACTCCGACATCGAGGGAGAACCGGCTCTCGGCGATCCGTCTTCCGGACTGCCCCATCCGCTGCCGGAGGCTGGCATCCCGGAGCAGTCGGACCACCGTTTGGGCGATTTCCTCGGGACGAGCCGGGTCTGCCAGCAACCCGGCGACATCGGTTGGGACGATCTCCGGACCACAGGTGAGGCGGCTGCCGACGACCGGGATGCCCGAGGCCATGGCTTCGGCCCACACGTTGCCGAACGACTCGAGCACGCTGGGCATCGCGAACAGGGCCGAGCGTCGCATGAGCCGCGCAAGCCGCGCCTGAGGCATCGGATAGGCAAGGGTGACCCGGTCCCGAACGGCATCATCGAGGATCGCCTCGAGGTCCGGGATCTTCTCGAACTCCCTGCCGCTTACATGGAGGCGTGCCTCCGGACAGTCCCGGAGGAACAGGTTCGCTGCCTTGAGGAGGCTCAGGACCCCCTTCCGCTGCATCAGCGTGCCCGCGTAGAGCACCCGGTTGGGATCCACCTGGCTGGGGTCGGTCTCCGGATGGAACAGCGACAGGTCGACGGGGTTGTAGACGACGGTGGAGCGGGCGGGACGGGCGCCGGTGATCCGGAGCCATTCGTCCATGAACCACTTGGAGACACCGATCCAGTTCGGGATGGTCCTGAGGGTGCGGAACTCGAGTTTCTCCCAGTGCGGATAGTGCTGGGCGAGTCCGTGCAGCCGGTGGCTGATCCGAGGGCCATGGTTCCGGATCACGTCGACGACACCCGGGATGGGCTTCCAGAACAGGCCTTCGTAGTCGGGCCACTCGACCACGTCGACCCCCGGCCCGGTCTTGAGTCGACGCAGCTCCCTGTGGATGGCGAGGCGTCGCAGGTCATGCTTCCGGAAGAACGGGCGGAACCAGACCGAATAGGCGCGGGTGAGTGGGCGCACCTCCACGCCGGGGAGGTTCCACCGATGGTCTTCGTCGTAGACACCCACGACGGTCACCGGGTGCCCCAGCCGGGCCAGGCCGCGGGCCAGCGTCGCCACGGCCGGACCGATGCCTCCGGCGCTGGCCGGGGGCAGCTCGTTGCAGACGAAGACGATTCTCATGGCCGCTCGGGTTCCCGCGTTCAGGGGCAAAACTCAGGCAAGGCCGGCCTCTCGGGCAATCCTGAACGGGATCCCTTGCCAACGGCGCATGAAAGTCCGGATCCATCCCCGGATGGCGATCGCAGACTCGGCGATGATCCAGCGGAAATGTTCCTCGCGGATCCTGTGCTCCGGCAGGGTAGCCTCGGTCCCCTACGGCCCGGAACGCCAGGGCCATGGAGGAGGTCCATCATTCGAAATTGCATCTTCAACATCATTTCCCGTGATGGATCAGGCATCGTTTGCATTTGGCGTCGCGCTTGCTTAGGGAAGGACGTGGCCGTGTGCAGATCATCACGGGTGATTCAGGACGGTTGGATTGCCAACCTCCTCCTGCTGTGGGTCCGCGTCGTCCTGGTGTCGGCGTGTGTGGATTTCACGCTCCTTGCGCGCGCTCCCAACGAGACCGTTCGGATTCCTCTGCGTCCGGCCCTGCAACGCTATGGGGTCCGCCCGGCATTCGTCGGGGCCGAGGCGCTCCCGCCGGCGACGCGTCTGTCGAAGGCGCCCGGGGACACCAATCGACTCTTCGTCTTGGGGCAGGCGGGGCAGGTCTTTGTGGTCACGGACTCCGGTGGGGTCCGGGTGTCGACCTTCCTCGATCTCAGGGACCGTGTGCGTGCCTATTCCGAGTGCGGCCTCCTCGGCATGGCCTTCCACCCCCGATGGAAGGAAAACGGCTGGGTCTATGTCTTCTATTCGACCGATCTCCAGAGCACCGAGGGTCCGCTGCTCCACCAGAGGGTTTCGCGGTTTCGCGTGGATCCGACGGATCCCAACCGCGCGCTTCCGGATTCCGAGCAGCCGCTGATCTCGCAGCGCGATCCGGGTCCCGACCACAACGGGGGTGATCTCAGGTTTGGTCCGGACGGCTACCTCTACATCTCACTGGGCGATGGAGGTGGGGCCTTTGACACCTTTGGGCACTCACAGCACGTGCAGAAGGATTTCTTCAGCGGCATCCTGCGGATCGATGTGGATCGACTGGAGTCCAACCTCAAGCCGAATGCACACCCGGCGATCCACGCAGGCACCTTTCGGGTGCCGCGGGACAACCCTCTGGTGGCACTGACGTCCTATTTCAGGCAGGTCCTGGAACCCGGCAGCGTGAGGTCCGAATTCTATGCCGTCGGGTTGAGGAATCCCTTCCGGATGGCGTTTGATCCCGCGTCCGGACGCCTGTTTTCGACCGATGTCGGGCAGAACCGTCGCGAGGAAATCAACCTGATCCAGCCCGGGGGCAATTACGGCTGGATCCTCTTCGAGGGAACCATCCCTTGGCCTTTTGCGGTCTTGGATGAGCCCTACTCAGCACCCCTGTACGAATATGAGCATGAAGGTGGAAAAGTCTCCATCACGGGCGGCACCTGGTACCATGGCACCCAGTATCCGGACCTGAAGGGTTCCTTCGTCTTTGCGGATCTTGGCGGCCCCATCGGTTCGATGGTTTTGGACGAAGCGGGACGGCCGTCGGTGCGGTGGATCGCGGAGCATCCCGGCATCACCGATGTGGAGGTGGGTCCTGGCGGTGACGGCCTCTTTTTCTCCACGATTTCCGGAGGCAGTCCGATGCGCCTGACCTTGGAGATCCGTGAGGGGCCGCCAATCCCGGCGCGCCTGAGCCAGACCGGGCTCTTTTCGGATCTGAAGACGCTTCGTCCGAATCCAGGGATTGAACCCTACGAGGTGACCATTCCGTTCTGGTCCGATGGCGCGCTAAAAAAGCTTTGGTTCTCGCTTCCACAGCTCGATCACCAGATCGGGTTCCACGCGACGAAGCCATGGGGCTTCCCGGCTGGCAGTCTTTGGATCAAGCACTTCGAGATGCCGTCGGACACTCCTGGCTCACCGCCATTGCGGATTGAGACCCGAGTGCTCGTCTGCTCCGGTTCGGGGAACCAGGTCTGGGGAGCCTCCTATCGATGGAATCAGGATCAGGATGACGCCGAGTTGGTGCCGGATTCGGGCATGGACGAGACGCTTAGGGTATCCCGGAGGGGGAGGATCGTCCCTCAGCGCTGGCGCTTTCCCTCGCGGAGCGAGTGCACGCGCTGCCACAACGAGTCGGCCGGTGGAATCCTTGGATTCGTCACGGCGCAGCTCAATCGGGATGTCCATCCGGGTGGTTCCGAGGGACGACCGAAGATGAACCAGATCCAGTGGCTGATCGACGAGGGATACATCGCGAATCCGCCCCGGTCGGTTGGACATCTTCCCGCGCTCGCCGGTGCCGCCGATGACTCATGGAGCCTAGATTATAGGGTCCACTCCTATCTGGCCGTGAATTGTGCCTACTGCCATCACGCCGGCGGGCCCCTTCGAACCCAGTGGTCCGGGGCACTGGAGGTTCCCCTCAACGAATCCGGGCTTGTTGGGTCGCTAGCCCTGAACAATCTCCAGGACATCTACGCCAGCAACCCGACCTTCCTCGTCGCCCCTGGTGATCTCCAAGCCTCCTCGGTCTATCGACGGATCTCGGACGACGCGCCCTATCACATGCCTCCACTGGCGACCTTTGTGCCGGATACCTCGGGAATCGATCTGGTGAAGCACTGGATCCAGGATTCGTTGCCGAATCGGGAGTTCACCTATGGCCAGTGGAGCAATGCGGTTCTCAAGATCCATCCGGGTACCGATCTCTCCCGGCAGGCGGATCCCGACGGGGATGGACTGGCCAACGAACTGGAATTCCTCATCGGTGAATCGCCTGACAATTCCGCCGTTGCCTGGCGGCCGTCCCTGGTGGGTAAATCCGGGGATCTGCGACTGCGCTTCACCCGGAAGGCGAATCTGCGCTTCGAGGTCCAGTCTGCGAGTGAGTCCTCGGGACCCTGGTCCACCGTCGAGACCGAGGAAAACCGCTGGTTCATCGGGACTTCCGATGAACCCGTCGAGGTGCCGCTGCCATCGTCCACCCAGAGCCAGTATTTCCGGGTGCGGGTCGTGGGTCCGTGACTCCTGGCAGCTGATGCCCCGGGGTCGTCACCGTGCCCCGGGTGCGGGTTTCCGGCAGGCGAGGAACTGGGAGACTCCCAGCCGACGGAGTCCTGGAGTGTGTTCAAGGGCGTTGCTCAGCCGACGGAGAACCGGTTTCGTGATCCGTAGGAGCAACGGTTGCCGACCGGAGATGTTCTCGAAGGTCAGTCCGATGTAGGAGCTGGCGATGGTTTCGAATCCTGTCTCCTTGGACATCCTTGCAAGCTCCAAGGGCCAGTAGTTCCTGGCCCAATAGCGGAAGCACCTCTGGCCGGCCGAGATGGGGAGGTAGGGGATGAACGGGATCCAGTGCGGGACCGGTCGCCCCGATTCTCTCCAATAGACCCCGTGGGTCTCGAAGGGGAACCATCGATTGGGGGAGAAGAGGAACAGCAGTCCACCGGGTTTGAGCACACGGAAGACCTCGCGAAGTGCCGTTCGATCGTCTGGCACGTGCTCAAGAACCTCGTTGAGCATCGCGAAATCCCAGGAGTCGTCGGGATGATCCAGTCTTTGGAGATCACCCTGTTGGACCTTTCCGATCAACCCCAGCTGTTCCCATGCGGATCGGACCTTTCCCGAGTCGTGCTCAACCCCATGAACCTCGAGGTGGAATTGGGTATTGATGGCTGCGACGTAGGCTCCGGATCCGCATCCGCAATCGAGGAACCTGCCACGTTTCCCCGCCAGAAATGGACGGAGGGTATCAAGTCTCTTCGCCATCGCCATCGGCACCGCGGTGTCACCGCCGGCAATCTGGATGTCGTTGAACGTGTCGGTCCCAGTCTGCATATCACGGTCCTGGCTGGTTCACGGTTTTGACGGCAGCGGCGAATCGCTCGAGAAACCGATCGAGGGTGTAGCGTTCCTCGAAGCGGTTTCTAAGCTGGGGTCCACTCTGGGATTCCAGCGCCTGGATCAGCCCGGCCGCCAGACTCCGTGGATCACGGGGTTCCACGAGGTGTGCCAGGTTTCCCGGGAGCATTTCCGGGATGCCGCGCCAACGGGTGGCCACGATGGGCATGCCGTAGGCCATGGCTTCGACCACGGTCAACGGATGCGTCTCGAAGGCGTAGTAGCTGGGAAAGATCAGCATGTCGGCCCGGAGCATGGCCTCCTGCTTCTGATGACCATGGAGGAATCCAAGATGTTGGACCCGGCCGTGGGCATCCTCCTGGGAGGTGCGCTCCCTGAACTCGCGTTCCGTTTCCGCGTCTGGAAACCCGCCGGCGACATCGAGTTGAAACCGGATTCGGGAACCGAAGCCCGTGGACATGCTGTTCGCCAGGCAGATGGCCTCGATCGCATCCAAGAGGCCCTTGTCCCGCGAGCACAGCGCCAGAAAAAGAACCCGAACCGTTCCCCCGCGGGTGCGGAGTTCCTCCAGGCGGTCGTGTCGTCTCTGGCCCCGGTCCACGTGGTATTCCGGGAAGGGGTCGCTGACGGCGTTGTTGACCACCTCGACTCTGCGGGACCTCACCTGTTCGGCGTCGCACCGCAGCACCTCGGCCAGGACGAGGGAGAGGTCTGGCCGTCCAAGCAGGCGGTTGGAGAGCAGCCGTTCCGGTATCGTGGCCGAGATCTTCAACCAATCCCCTAGGCCTGCCGAGTGCCAGTGGTAGATCAGTTGCGGAAACCGTCGTCGCAAGAGCGCCAAGGCCAGCCAATCCCGGTACAGGGGCACCCTTCTCGGTGGACTTGGCACATAGTACAGACAGCGGATCTTGTGGGCGTCACCAAGTTGGCGGGCTTTCTGACAATGTCGCAGCAGCTTTGGGATCTTGCCTCCGCGCGCCGCGCCGACGTCTTGGAGACTTCCTGAAAGGCGGGCATCCACATGATGGATCTCTACCCCCAGATCCCGGCGTCGGCGCAGACCCTCTACAATGTACTGCACCATCTGACTCTGCCCATGATGGGGAGGTGGAACGTGGGCGAAGACCAGCAGTTTCATCTGTGGATCCAATCCCAAAAGGGTTCCGTGAAGGGGCCGCGGAAGCAAGACAGCCGGCTTACCCGGGGAGTTCTCGGCAAAAAAAAGTGCGCCCTTGGGCGCACTTTGAAGAATTTCTGGAATTCCGATCAGGCCTTGCGGGAGCGGGAGGCCGCGGCGATCAGGCCGACGAAACCGAGACCGGCGAGAGCCCAGGTGCTCGGCTCAGGCACGGCGGTGATGGTGGCCTGGAAGACGGGAAGAACACCGCCATCCAAGGCGCGCTTTTCCCAGAAGCCGCTGCTTCCGGACCAGATGCCCTGGGCGGAACCGACCGCCGGATTCGAACCCGGGAGATAGAGACCCGCCTTGTTGCCAGCCACCGACGCTCCATTGAACGAAACGGTGTAGGTCAGGGAGTTCGGGATCTGGTTGTCGGCGGAGTAGGGGAAAGGAACGGTCACGCTGCCGCCACCGCTGAGAATGTCGAGGGGACCGCTGGACCAGAGCTGGGTTCCAGGGGCGCCACCGGTTCCGTCATTCGAGTAGATCTTCAGCGTCAACCCGCCGTTCAGGCCGTAGTTCGAGTAGTAGGGGACGGTCAGGGACTGGATGGTCCAAGCCCCGCCGGAAGAGTTGGAGGGGAAGGTCACCTGGTTGCCGTACTCGGTGCCCGAGTTGCTGTTGTAGAAGTTGTTGGCCCCCGGTGCCACGTAGTAGACCGTATCTGCGGAGGCGGAGGCGATCGCAACAACGGAGGCAACGACGGCGAGCGAGGTGCGTTTCAGCGCGTTCATGTTCAGAGTGTGCTTTGGGTTTGTGACTGTACTTTCCGACTCAATACTGGATGGATATAACAAGACGCCACGGGTTTGGGTCAAGGGGTAAATACTGGAAGATGAGGTCTTTAGGGCCGCCCGTCTCGGGTCAAACCCTGGGAGGGGGGGCGGGGTGGAAGCCCTAGGCCAGGAGTCCCCGGATCACCTCTCCGTGGACGTCGGTTAGGCGGAAGTCCCTGCCCTGGAAGCGGTAGGTGAGCTTTTCATGGTCGAATCCCAGCAGGTGCAGGAGGGTTGCGTGGAAGTCGTGGACATGCACCCGGTCCTTGATGGCGTTGAACCCGAGATCATCCGTCTCGCCCCAGGTCAGTCCGGGACGGAATCCACCACCGGCAACCCAGTAGCTGAATCCATTGGGATGATGATCCCGACCATCGTTGCCACCTTGGACCATCGGGGTACGCCCGAACTCGCCGCCCCAAACCACGATCGTGTCCTCCAGAAGACCCCGCTGCTTCAGATCGGCGACGAGGGCGGCGCTGGCTCGGTCGGTCGCGGCGCAGTTGCGTTTCAGATCGGCCGCCAGGTTGCCATGCTGGTCCCAGGATTCATGGAAGATCTGGACGAACCGGACACCGCGCTCAACCAGTCGGCGTGCCAGCAGGCAGGCGTTCGCGAAGGTCGGCTCGCCAGGTTTAGCCCCGTAGGCCTCGCGCACCGGCGCGGGTTCCCGGCCGAGGTCCATCACCTCCGGGGCGACGCCTTGCATACGGTAGGCCATCTCGAAGGCGTCGATGCGGGCGGCAATCTCCGGATCCCCCATCGTCCCCATGTGGAGTCCGTTGAGCCGATTGACGGTCTCGACCGTGTCGCGTTGGAGCGGACCGTCCACTCCCTTGGGGTTGGACAGGTACAGGACTGGATCCCCTCCGGTGCGAAACAAGGTCCCGTTGTGAACTGTGGGTAGGAATCCGCAGCCCCAGTTGGAGGCGCCGCCGCTCGTTCCCTTGTCGCCGGTGCTGAAGACCACATAGGGTGGGAGGCCCGAGCTCTCGGATCCGAGCCCGTAGGTGGTCCAGGCTCCGAGGCTGGGGCGTCCGAACTGCTGAGACCCCGTGTTCATGAAGATCTGTGCCGGGGCATGGTTGAATGCATCGGTCTGCATGGACCGGATCAGCGTGATGTCGTCGGCCACGCGGGCCAGGTTTGGGAGCAGCTCCGACAGTTCCATCCCGCTGCTTCCGTGGCGTGCAAATCTGAACTTGGGTCCCAGGAGGGTGCTGCTAGGATTGATGAAGGCGGCCCGATAGCCTTTGAGCAGCTCGGCCGGGGGCAGGGTGCCGTTGAACTTGGCGAGCTGGGGCTTGTTGTCGAACAGCTCGAGGTGGCTGGGAGCGCCGGCCATGAAGAGATAGATCACCCGCTTGGCCTTCGGAGCGTGGTGAGGTGTTCGGATCCGACTCCCGGTTGATCCCGTGGCCGCTGCCGTACCGGCAAGCAGTCCGTGGAGGGCGATCGTGCCGAGGCCTACACCGCAGTCCCTGAAGAACCAGCGACGGGTCATCTGCTGCTGGTGCGACCTCGATGCGTGTTGGAGATGGCTCAGTCGGTTCATGGCTATTCCTTGGTGAGGGTTTCGTCGAGGTTCAGCAGCACGCGGCTCACCGCGGTGAGGGCCGCCCGTTGGGTGGGGGTGGCATCGGCAGGAAGTTCAAGGGGCTCGTCCGCCCCGGTCGCCAAAGTTCCGGCGTCCAGCCAGCCTTCGGCGAGTCGACGGGTCTGGCGCCTCAGCAGGGCGAGCAGCTCTGCCTTTTCGGCAGCCCGTGGCTTGCGGGCCAGGACCCGGCGGAATGCGTAGACGATGCGTTGATCATCCGTTGATCCGCCTTCCCGGAGCGTCCGGTCGGCCAGCGCGCGCGCCGCTTCCATGAACTGCGTCTCGTTGAGCGTGGTCAGCGCCTGCAGGGGCGTGTTGGATCGCGCACGTCGGACGCAGGAGAAGTCCCCGTTGGGGGCATCGAAGTTCATCAACACCGGATACGGCACGCTCCGGAACCGGAAGGTGTAGAGGCTCCGTCGAAACCGGTCCCTGCCCTTTTCCTCAGTCCAGACCTTGGGTCCGTAGCTGGCCGGCGGCTGGAAGAGGAACTCCGGTGCCGGTGGGTAGACACTTCGTCCCCCAAGCTCGGGATTCAGCAGGCCGCTGACCGACAGGGCGATGTCGCGGACGATCTCCGCCTCGACCTGTACCCGGGGTGCGCGGGCCAGGAGGCGGTTGTAGGGATCCCGCTCAAGGCCCTGTAGGGTTACCCGTGACGATTGCTGGTAGGTCTCCGAGGTCACAATCAGCCGGTGGAGTCGCTTCAGACTCCAGTCGTTCTCCATGAAGTCGCAGGCCAGCCAGTCGAGGAGTTCGGGATGCGATGGACGGGGGGACTGGAGCCCGAGGTCCTCCGGCGTCTCGACGAGTCCCGTGCCGAAGTAGGCCTGCCAGACGCGGTTGACGGCGACCCGTGCCGTGGTGGGGGATCGTCGGTCGGTGAGCCATCGGGCGAGAGTGAGGCGGGATCCATCCGCGCCGTCGGGCAGGCCATGCAGGAAGGAGGGGGTTCCAGGCGAAACCTCCCGGCCCGGCTTCAGCCAGTCGCCCCGCTGGAAGATCCGGTTCGGACGGGGCTCCTCGCCGGGTCCCGACCCGGTGCGCATCGTCAGCACCAGTGTCGGGGTTCCCTCCGGCCACTGGCGCCACAGCGCCTCGATTTGGTCGTTCACCTCCTGGAACTCCGGGACCGTCGTCCGCCAATGGCTGAACACGGTTGCCATCTGGGCCGGGCTTCGCTGCTCCCTTGGGATGGACAGCGCCTCCCGGACCCTCGCGGGCACCGGGTCGGCTGCGGCATCGACATCTGCCGACACGCTCAGCCTCCAACGCCCGAGATTGTGGTTCTGGTTGTCGTCCGAATTGTCGCCCCCGTGCTTCTGATGGAGGGCAAATTTCAGGATCGCCCCTTTCGGAAAGGCGATCGGCTTCTCCGGGATGAACACCGCCTGGCGGGCCACGTTGCGGCGTCCCGGTCCGGCATCGATGCCCCAGGCCGTGTCGTCCTTGCCGTCGATGGCGTGGGCCACCGGCCCATACGTCCGCTTGTCCCCCTCCTTGCGGTTGCGGCTCTCCGACTGGAACTCGGGTTCGAGGGGGCGCTCCGGGTTGGAGAAGTCGGCGGTCGCCCGGACAAACTTCACCACGACCTTGTTGGTGGGATTGGTGACATCGGTGGCCTCGACCCCGAATTCGCTGAGTGCGGACATACCCTTGATGGACCGTCCGGGTCCGCCGCTGGGCAGGTTGGGGTCGGGGAGCTGTTCGAGGCGGAAGGCACCGATGCTCGGCAGTGCATTGGTTCCGAGGAACTCGGCGGTCCAGAACGTGGGGGCATAGCTCGCAGCTCGGACGGAACCGTCCGCGTAATGGTAGAAGCGTTCCCCGTTGTCCCCGGCATTCTGGGTTTCGACCACCTGCCACACGCTTCCAGGCGCCCGTTGGGAATCCTCCCATGCGGCCATCCGATCCCGCCAGTCCGGGGTTCGGTGCTGCAGACCCACCTCGAGATCGCGGATCTGGCGGGTGAGATCCGCAACCTTCCGCTGCTGATCAGGCGTGTAATGCACCCGGCTGGACTCATGGTCGTTGTTCAGAAATGCAAAGAGTCGAAAGTATTCCTCCTGTGATATGGGATCATACTTGTGGTCGTGACACTGGGCACACTGGATTGTGATTCCCAGGACCGACTTCCCGATGGCATCCATCCGGTCGATGAGTCCATCGGTGCGGAACTGCTCCGGATCCACGCCCCCTTCCTCGTTGAGCATCGAGTTCCGGAGGAAACCCGTCGCCACCCGCTGGTCGTCCGTGGCCCCGGGCAGCAGGTCCCCGGCGATCTGTTCCACGATGAACTGGTCATAGGGAAGATCCCGGTTCAGCGCGTTGACCACCCAGTCCCGGTAGGCCCAAACAAAGCGGGGCTTGTCCTTCTCGAATCCGTCGGAATCCGCATACCGCGCGGCATCGAGCCAGTGCCGTCCCCACCGTTCCCCGTGATGGGGCGATTCGAGGAGCTCCTCGACCTTCCGGGTATAGGCGAGACCCGGCCGTTCCTTCAGAAAGGCGTCGACTTCATCGGGGGATGGGGGGAGACCCGTGAGATCGAGATGGAGTCGCCTCAGCAGAGTAACCCGGTCGGCTGGAGGCGACGGTTTCAGCCCCTCCTTGCCGAGGCGGTCCCGGATGAACGCGTCGATCGGGTGGGTGGCAGATGGCTTCACCATGGGGATCGGGGGTGCGACTGGGGCCTTCCATGCCCAGTGCTCCCGCCTTGCGGCGTCCCCGGGAACCGTGGCGGCACCCGCAGGCGGCACGGCCGTGGGCAGGCACGCGACACCGAGCGCCAGGAACCGGGCGAGTCTTTGGGCAACCATGTTTGGAAGTTTGTCAATGATGTCCTGTTTTTCCATGGCAAAACCATCCGTCCGCTCCGTTTTGAAGGGCCCTGTCGCCTGGGTATTCCGTGTCCTGATTCCGTCCAGCACGGCGCGTCGGAATACGGATCCTCAGGTCGTTTCACTTTTCCTTTGCCACGCCCCGGTCAAGCACGGGAGCCTGACAGCCCATGAAGTACATCTTCGTGACAGGCGGTGTCGTGAGCTCCCTCGGAAAGGGGCTCACCGCGGCGGCATTGGGGACCCTCCTCGAGAACCGCGGACTGAAGGTCACGCTCCAGAAGTTCGATCCCTACCTCAACGTCGATCCCGGGACGATGAGCCCGTTCCAGCATGGTGAGGTGTACGTGCTCGACGACGGTGCCGAGACAGACCTCGACCTCGGGCACTACGAGCGGTTTTCCAACTCCAAGCTGTCCCGACGGAACAACACCACCAGCGGACAGGTCTACCAGCAGGTGCTCGACAACGAACGGGCGGGCAAATACCTCGGCAAGACGGTCCAGGTGATTCCGCATGTGACCGACGAGATCCAGCGCCGGATCAGCCTCCTCGCCGAGGAATCGAAGGCCGATGTCGTCATCACCGAGATCGGCGGGACGGTCGGCGACATCGAGGGTCTGCCGTTCCTCGAGGCGATCCGGGAGTTCGCCCTCGATGTGGGTCCCCACAATGTCTGCTTCATCCACGTCACCTACATCCCGTTCATCAAGGCGGCGGGCGAGCTGAAGACCAAGCCCACCCAGCAGAGTGTCGCCAAGCTGCGGGAGATCGGCATCGCGCCGAATGTCCTGGTCTGTCGCTGTGAGCACCCGCTCAACAAAGAGCTCCGGCACAAGCTCAGCCTCTTCTGCAACGTGCCGTTCGACGCCGTGGTGGAGGAGAAGGATGTCGACCATTCCATCTATGAGGTGCCCCTCATGCTCCAGCGGGAACGGATGGACGACCTGGTCTGCCGTCAGCTCCATCTCGATCTACCCGCGGCCAACATGGCGCATTGGCAGGACATCATCCGTCGTCTGGTCGCCCCCCAGAACCGCGTCCGGATCGGGGTTGTTGGCAAATACATCGAGCTCCAGGACGCCTACAAGTCGGTCTATGAGGCGCTGACCCATGGCGGCATCGCGAACGACTGTGGTGTCCGGATCGAGCAGATCGACGCCGAGGACATCGAGAAGCATGGGGCCGAGACGGTGCTGAAGGATCTTTCGGGCGTGCTCGTGCCGGGCGGGTTTGGTGAACGGGGCACGGAGGGCAAGATCATGGCGGCCCGCTTTGCCCGGGAGCGTGGCCTGCCCTACCTGGGCCTGTGCCTGGGCATGCAGATTGCCACGATCGAGTTTGCCCGAAACGCCCTCCATCTGGAGGGGGCCCATTCCACCGAGTTCAATCCTGCGACGCCGCATCCTGTCATCTGCCTGCTCGAGGAACAGCGGGGAGTCACCCAGGTGGGGGGTACCATGCGGCTTGGGTCGCAGCCCTGTCGGCTCAAGCCCGGATCCCGCGCCCATCAGCTCTACGGCGCCCCGCTGATCCATGAGCGGCACCGTCACCGGTACGAATTCAACGGCTCCTATCGGGAGCGCTTCGAGAAGGCGGGCTTCACCATCAGCGGCATGTCTCCCGATGGGGATCTTGTCGAGATCATCGAGATCGAACGCCACCCCTTCTTCGTGGCCTCCCAGTTCCATCCCGAGTTCCTGAGCAAGCCGACCGCTCCGCACCCCTTGTTCCGGGGCTTCATCGCAGCGGCCCTCGAGCGCAGCCACGGGAAGGCGGCCTGAGCCGAATGGTTCCGGTCAGCGTTGGAGAAACAGGATCAGAAACCCGATCGCGGACGCCGCCAGCAGGACCACCGCGGTGATCCACCAGAGGCGTCCCAAGGGTCTTCGTCGAGGTTCCCCGGATTCCTCCCGCTCCCAGGCCTCGTGGTCGAAGTCGTCCGGATCCTCGATCCCCAGCCGCTGCCCGACTGCTGTGTCGTTCCAGCCGGTTTCCTCATCCGCCCCGCATTCGGGACACGCCAAGGCGCCGTCCGGGACGTCGGCCCCGCAGTTCGGACATGTCTCCGGGGTCTCTCGCTTCCGGCGGGGCATCGATGTGGATCGTGGGCTTCCGCGGCGACTCCCTACCTGGATAGGAAGCCTTTCGGCGTAGAGGCCGGCTTGGGATCCGGGAAGGGAAGGCGTCGCGGCGTCACCGTGACATCGGTGGTGAGCTTCAGGGGGGTCGCGGCCCCGACGTCGAAGCTCAGCTCGGCGAAATAGGCGGTCCATCCCGACTTCGGCTCCGGGATGTTGGCGACGTAGACCCCGGGGGACGTCTCCGAGACGGGCACCGACTTGTAGATCGGCCCCGCGACCTCCAGCCGGAAATCGCGGACCGCATCGTTGTGTCCAGTCCACAAGACGACCTCCGTCGGCTTCGTCTCGGCCCTGAGGGTCAGCGTGCCGTGCGAACCATGCACCCAGGTGAACCGGGGCAGTGGCACCTTGTTGGCGATGGCATACTGCCAGGCGAGGAGGGTTTCATAGGCATCGCTGTTCCGCATCGAATGGTCGGTGTTGGCCACATAGCGGAGGTATTTGGGATCAGGCAGTTCGGTGAAGTAGAACTGGGAGGAATCGGGCAGGAAGAACTGGTCGCCGGCAGCGTTCAGAATCAGCTTCGGCATGGTCATGCGATCCCTGTAGGAGAAGGGGTCCTCGATCTTGTCCAGAGCCACGATTTCCGGGGTGTCCTGCCAGTCGAGGATGCGGTGCTGCTCGGCGTAGTTTCCGACGGCAGGCGCATAGAATCCATAGGCCCGGTAGTGGTGTTTGATCGACTGGGCCATGTTCAGCACGTCGATGACGATCGGACAGATCGCCACCACGCGCCGGTCGACCGCCGCGGTGGTCCAGGTGGTCCAGCCGCGCTTGGAGCCACCGGAGACGACGTAGGTGTCCACCTTCGCCTTTCCACCGGCCTCGGAGCCGAGGAATTCCGTGATGGTGTCCATCGCCCGCACCGCGGCCTTGGTCATGGGAAGCCGTGCCGGCCAGGTCTCATCACCGGTCCGCAGGAACTTGTCCCAGGTGTAGGCGATGAGGTCGTCCTCGACCCGCGGGCTGCCGTCCTTGTTGAACACCAGGGGCTGGTTCGGGACCATCTTGAGCTCCGCGACGACGCATCGCGTGGCCTTGGCGATCCGGATCAGTTCGGCCGAGGGGGTTGGGGGTCTGTTGTTCCCCTTGTTGCTGCCGCCGGAGATGAAGAGAAGTCCCGTGGTGTGGGCGAGGTTGTCGGGCTTCACCACGAGCAGCCAGTGCCGCCATGCGGTCTGGTCGACCTCCTCCGAGGTACGCCAGGTCTGCGAGGTCATGTCGATGGCGTAGCCGGTGGCGCTTTCGTCCCGCAGGGAAATCGCCATCTTCCAGGAGTAGCTTGGGTCAGGCTTGGCGACGTAGCGGTCCAGCGCGGTCTGGCGCGCCTCGGGAACCGGTCGCGAATCGGCCACGACGCGGGGGCCGAACAGCAGGCTGGCGAGCAGAAAAAGACCCGGGACCAATGGGCCGGCGATGCCGACCCGGCCCGGTAGAAGCGGAAGCGGGATCATGGGTCGAGGATGGGTCGACCCCGCACTGAGATCGAGCCAAAAGGTCCTCCGGATCAGACGAACTCGTGTTCACCCTGGCGCACGACGAGCACGGGGCATGGCGGGTGGCGGACAGTCTTTTCGGCGACGCTTCCAAGCAGGGCGTGCTGGATCCCGGTGTAGCCGTGGGTGGAGACGATGAGCAGGTCGGCGGGGATCGTGCGTGCGGCGTCGGTGATCTCCTTCCAGGCCCGGCCGAGACGGACCATCGATTTCACAGGCACTCCCGCTCCGAGGGAATTGGCGAGCGCACGCAGCTCCTTCCCGGCGCCCTCCAGCCGCTGTTCCTCCAGATCGTTGGGCAACACCGGGAGATAGCCGAAGTCGTTCGTCACCACCACCGGCTCCACGACGTGCAGAAGGCAGATCTCGGCCCCGAACTGTTCGGCGAAGTGGCGGGCATGGAGGATCGACTCCTGCCGGTTGGGGGAAAAGTCCACGGGCACAAGAATCCTCCGTGGGTGAAACCGGTTTGGGGTGAGCTGCAGGGCAGGCGCCGAGGCCACCTGTCTTCCCGAGGTGTCGGTGACCACCAGGCGGGCGGTCGATTTGCCGTTCGTGGCTCTGCTGATCCTGCGGGATCCGTTGGACTTCTTCTTGGTTTTCATGGCGTGGGGTACTGCTGTCCGAGGTCAAGGGTTGGCGTTCTGCCGTCCCGCAGACGTTGGCTCGCCGGATTCCAGGACGCTTCCCGGGAATTGGCCAACAACACCCGGCGGTTGTTGTCCGTGGCGTCCATCGGGCCGACACCAAGGCCGACACCAAGGCTTGCGGCTGGGGGAGGGCGGCCCTAGACGTTGTCCCGTGATCGGAACCGAGGACGAGACGCTTCTGGAGAGGCTCTCGAAGTCCCAGATCTTCGCGGACTATCAGAAGGCGTTTGGGGAGGCCACGGGGTTGCCGTTGACGGTCCGTCCGATCCATGTGGAAACCCCCTCCCTCCATGACCACCCGCACGAGAATCCCTTCTGTGCCCTCCTCGCGAAGTCGAACAAGTCCTGCGCTGCATGCCTGGAGATGCAGGAGACCCTCGCGGAGAATCCGGGTGCCTCGCCACGCACCGCGGTCTGCTTCGCGGGGTTCAGCGAGACCTCGATCCCGCTGCGGTTCGGACACCAGCATGTGGGGTTCCTGCAGACCGGACAGGTCTTCGTGGAGAACGGCCCCACCGACGACCGCTTCGCCAAGACGGCCCGACATCTCATCGACTGGGGGCTGAGGACCGATCTCACGCGGATGGAGGAGGCCTGGTTCCACACCCGGGTCCTTTCGCGGGACCAGTACGAGGCCATGGTCCGGCTGGTCACCATCCTCTCGCAGCACCTGTCGATCGTCGGGAACCAGATCCTCGTCCAGGACCGGAACGCCGAACCTCCCGCCGTGGTCCGGGCGAAACAGTTCATCGCCCAACACCAGGATGAGGACCTCTCGCTGGGCCGGGTGGCCAAGGCGGTGAACACCAGCTCGTTCTACTTCCGCAAGCTGTTCAACAAGGCGACGGGGCTGAACTTCACCGACTACGTCTCCCGCGCCCGGATCGAGAAGGCCAAGAGCCTGCTGCTGAACCCGAATGCCCGGATCAGTGAGGTGGCGTTCGCGGTCGGGTTCCAGTCCCTCACCCATTTCAACCGCGTCTTCCGCAAGGTCCTCGGGGAGTCCCCGACCGAATATCGTCGACGTCTCCCACGGGGCGGGACCCGGTGAGTTCGGGCCACGCCCACGACGACGCACTGCCGTGGCGTCCCATGGCGGCGCGGGCCGGGGTCTGCGCGGTCTCGACCCTGGTGGCCTGGCGGATGGAGTCGACCGGTCCCATTGCCTCCCAGGCTCTCTACGGCCTTGCCTTGTTCAGCGGCTCGTGGGACCTCGCCCGTCACGTCGCCCGGGATCTCCGGGCGCTCCGCTTCAACACCGAGTTCCTCATGCTCCTCGTGGTCGTGGGATCCACGGTGCTGGGGACGTGGAGCGAGGGGGCTCTGCTCCTCGTGCTGTTTTCCTCCTCGTCCGCCCTGGGTGCCTTCGCCTCGGCCCGGACCCGACGCGAGATCCAGGCCCTCCTGAAAGGCGTTCCCAAGCAGGCCCGGCTTCTGGTCGATGGAGTCGAGACCCAGGTGTCGGTCGACAGCCTTCGTCCCGGACAGGAGATCCGTCTCACCGCCAACGAGCAGGTGCCGGTCGATCTGATCGTGCTCCGCGGCGACAGCGCGTGTGACGAGTCGACCCTGACGGGCGAGGCCGAGCCGGTCTCGAAGTCGGCTGGCGATCGGCTCTCCGCCGGGACGCTCAACCTCTGGGGGGTCCTCGAATGTCGGGTCGAATGTCCTGCCGGAGAGAGCGCCCTCCAGCGGATCATCCAGATGATCCATGACGCGCAGCAGCAGAAGGCCCCCATCCAGCGGTTCACAGACCGGTTCGGAACCCGCTACACGGTCGGGGTGGTCGTCGGTTGTGGGGTCTGGTTCCTGTACAACCACCTGGGTCGGGGCATGCCCGCCTTCTCGGCACCCGTGGAGGGAGAGACCGCATTCTATAGGGCCATGACCCTGCTGGTAGTCCTCTCTCCCTGCGCTCTCGTCCTGTCGGTGCCGTCCGCCATCCTGTCGGCCATCGCCTGCGGCGCCCGACGCGGCGTCCTGTTCCGGGGAGGTGCGGCCGTCGAGACGCTGGCCGACATCACCGCGGTGGCGATGGACAAGACCGGAACGCTCACCGAGGGAACGCTGCAGCTGGTGGGCATCGAATCACTGGAGGGGGACGAGGCCGCCGCGCTGGCCGCCGCGGGCAGCCTGGCGGCGCTGTCCAACCACCCCATCTCGAGATCGCTCCAGCGGGAGACGATCCGGAGGGGTGCCGGGACCGTCCCACTCTCGGGATCCGAAACGGTCCCGGGGCAGGGGATCCGCGCCCGGGGTGTGGACGGGGACTATGCCCTCGGTAGTCGGGCTCTCCTCGGCGCAAGGCTCCCGCGGGACCTTTTCGAGACGCTGCCCGCGGTCCCGGACGGTGTGAATGAGACCTGGGTCTGCGGTCCGGGTCTGCTCGCCCGCCTCCTCCTTCGCGATGCGCTGCGCCCTGAATCCGCGGGCTTGGTCGCCCGGCTCAAATCGGATGGCCTCCGGACGGTCATGCTGACCGGTGACCGTGCCGCTGCGGCGGAGCGTCTGGCCCGGGAGGTGGGCGTCGATGAGGTAATTCCCCAATTGAGGCCGGAGGAGAAGGTCGCGTCCGTCCGCTCGCTCCGGGACCAAGGATATCGGGTCGCCATGATCGGTGACGGGGTCAACGACGCCCCGGTCATCGCCGGCGCCGATGTCGGCGTCGCCATGGGCATCCGCGGATCCGATGCCGCCCTGGAACAGGCCGATGTCGTGCTGATGAACGACCGGCTGGAGAACTTCCTCTTCGCCCGTGACCTCAGCCGAAGGTCGCGGAGGATCATCGGACAGAACCTGGTGATCTCATTGGGGACCATGGCGGTCATGGCCCTGGCCACGCTGGGCTGGAGTGGCCTGCCGCTCTGGACCGGTGTTGCCGCGCACGAAGGCAGCACCGTTCTGGTGGTGCTCAACAGCCTCCGACTGCTGGCCTCGCCGAGGTCCTCAGCGGACCGGAAACCCGGTCTGTGATCCGGTGCAGACCCCAGTGTCCAAAAAATGGCTGGAAAAACCGGGCTGCGGACGGCACATCCTAGACCCTTCGGTCCATCCGTATGAACGAGCAGATCGTCATCCTCGATTTCGGGAGTCAGTACACCCAGGTCATCGCCCGCCGCATCCGTGAATGCCGCGTCTATTCCACCATCCTCCGGTATGACACCCCGGCCGCCGAGATCGCCCGGTTGAATCCGAAGGGGATCATCCTGTCGGGGGGACCCAACTCGGTGTATTCGCCGAAGGCCCCGCTGCCGGATCGGAACCTCTTCAAGCTGGGCCTGCCGGTTCTTGGAATCTGCTACGGGGTCCAGGTCCTCGCCCAGTTCCTGGGCGGCAAGGTCGAGCGCGGCCAGAAGCGCGAGTACGGCAAGGGCACCCTCACTGTCGGGGATTCGGGCTGCGCCCTGTTCGCGGGACTGCCGACCTCGCTCCAGGTCTGGAACAGCCATGGCGACAAGCTGACCCGACTTCCCAAGGACTTCGCCGTCGTCGGGACGACTGAGAACTCCGACTACGCCGCCATCGAGGACCGAGCCCGACGGTTCTTCGGGATCCAGTTCCATCCCGAGGTCGTCCATTCCCCACGGGGCAAGGAGATCCTGGCCAACTTCGTCCACGAGGTCTGCGGCTGCGGCAAGGGCTGGACCATGCGGAGCTACGTGGATCAGGCGGTCGAGGACATCCGGGCCCAGGTCGGATCCGAGCGGGTCATCCTCGGCCTGAGCGGCGGGGTCGACTCCAGCGTCGCGGCTGCGCTCATCCACAAGGCCATCGGCGACCAGCTCACCTGCATCTTCGTGAACAACGGTCTCCTGCGCGCCCGGGAGGCGGAGGTGGTCCAGGAGGTGTTCGGGAAACACTTCCGGATCCGGCTCCAGTACGAGGAGGCCACGCGGGCCTTCCTCAAGCCGCTCAAGGGGGTCACCGATCCGGAGCGGAAGCGGAAGATCATCGGCAAGACGTTCATCGATGTCTTCGACCAGGCGACGAAACGGGCCGGCAAGGCGAAGTTCCTCGCGCAGGGGACGCTGTACCCGGACGTCATCGAGTCGGTTCCGATCGCGGGCAATCCGGCGCACATGATCAAGAGCCACCACAATGTGGGAGGTCTGCCGAAGCGGATGAAATTCGCCCTGCTCGAACCGCTGCGCTGTCTGTTCAAGGACGAGGTGCGCCAGCTGGGACTCGAGCTCGGGCTGCCAAAGGAGATTGTCCATCGCCAGCCGTTCCCGGGTCCGGGCCTGGCCGTGCGGTGCCTGGGCGAGATCACGGCGTCAAAGCTGGAGATCCTACGACAGGCCGATGCCGTCGTGGTGGCCGAGATGAAGGATGCCGGGCTCTACTACAAGACCTGGCAGACCTTCGCGGTGCTGCTGCCGGTGCGGTCGGTGGGCGTGCAGGGCGACGAGCGGACGTACGACTACACGATCGCCATCCGCGCGGTGGAGTCGCAGGACGGCATGACGGCCGACTGGGTCCGCCTGCCCTATGCGTTGCTGGAGAAGATCTCGACGCGCATCACCAACGAGGTCCGCGGGGTGAACCGCGTGGTCCTCGACCTCACCAGCAAGCCCCCCGGCACCATCGAGTGGGAGTGACCCGGTTGGGGAGAGTCGGGCGGGGAATGTGCCCGGTCGGCTCTCGTTGATCGGAGGGGGTGGAAACGAAACGAGGCCTTGGGGAACCAGGGCCTCGTTCTGTTTCCGGGATGGCGATGCGGGTTACTTGGTCGGCGGAACCGGCGTCGGAGGATTCGTGGCCCGGCGGGCGGCGGCCTCCTTCTGGAGTTTCTCGAGATCCTCCTTCTTGATGACCTCGACCTTCGCGCCCTTCTCGAGCTCGGCCTTGCTGGGGACCTTGATGATGTCGCTGGTCACCGCACCGCCTCCGGGCGCCGCAGCCGCCGGGGCGGCCGGTGCCTTGATCTCCTGGAGATCGACCTCGAATTTCAGAGCGGCGTTCGGACCGATCTTCGGGGGCGATCCCTGCGGTCCGTAGGCGAGGTCGGACGGGATGTAGAGCTCCCACTTGGAGCCGACCGGCATCAGCTGCAGGGCCTCTCGCCAGCCCTTGATGACACCCGTCAGGCCGAAGGTGGCGGGATTTCCGCGGGCGTAGGAGCTGTCGAACTCGGTGCCGTCGAGCAGGGTCCCTCGGTAGTGGGTCACGACCATGTCGTTCGTCCCCGGCTTCGGCCCCTTGCCCTCGGTGATGACCTTGTACTGGAGGCCGCTCGGGAGGGTGATCACCCCGTCCTTGGTCTTGTTCTCGGCGAGGAACTTCTCCCCATCGGCCTTGTTCTTGTCGCTCTCGACCCGGCGCTTTTCCTCGGCCTTCTGGCGCAGCTCGGTGCCGTAGGCGCGCACGACGGTCTCGGCCTCGGCCGTGGTGACGATCGTAGGCTTGCCGGCGAAGGCCTCGGCGAACGCGCGGCCGACGACCTCGGGGTCGATCTCATAGCCGCCGCGCTTCAGGTTGCGCTGCATGTCGGTCGCGATCATGACGCCGATGGCGTAGCTGTTCTTCTCCTGGACGCTCTTGAAGCGATCGGCGACCGGGGTGGAGTTGGTGGCTCCGGCGGCGGTCGGAGCCGCGGCGGGGGCGTTGTTCTGGGCGAGGGCCACCGGGACGACCAAGGCGATCGGGGCCAACCATCGAAGAAGCGCGTTCATGGGACTGAGGATGTCTGTTTTCCCGTGTTGGGAATGGGATGCCTACCAGCAGGAGGACGGGAAGTCCAGTGGGCCCTCGTGTTTGCCCTCATGCCCTGGTCCTCACGTACCCTGAACCCGAAAGCGCCTTGTGGCGGGGTGGAACCCTCCGGGGGGGGTCTCCTGCGTGAAGAGGATTCGGCCTTGATCATTGACTTGATGCCGGGTTCCGCGCATTCGGGGATCAATCCAATGAGTGGCCTCCCCATCCCTCCCGGCACTCCTGCTCGAACCACGGGTGGGGCATTCACGCTGATCGAGCTGCTGGTGGTGATCGCCATCATCGCCATCCTGGCCGGCATGCTCCTGCCGGCCCTCGCCCGCGCCAAGTATTCCGGGATGCGCAGCGCCTGCCTGAGCAACATCCGCCAGCAGTATCTCTCCCAGATCCTCTATTCGTCGGACCACCGAGGGAAGTTCCCGGTCCATGATGACGGAAGCCCTGACTACCATCGGACCGGTGGCCGCAAGGACAGCATCGTCAATCTGCTCAAGGGCAAGTACCTCCCGAACTCCGCCATCCTGATCTGTCCCGTCACCCGGAAGTCCTTCGGACGGCTTTGGCTCAACTACGAAAGCATGGCGAACTTCGCCGACAAGAGCACCCGGGACTACGGTGGATGGGACACCACGGCGGCGAATGTCTACACGCCGTACATGTGGTTCGCGAACTTCACGGCCAACCCGTCCATGAAGTTCCTCAACAAGGACGGGAAGGTCGACCCCAACGATCCCAGCACGGAGCCGCCGTGGCCCCTGAACGAGGAGGAATGCGAGAGCCGTCGGGCCTTCATCACCCATCGGGTGAGCGATACCCCCGGCGCTGCGCTCTGGGATGTCGGACATCTCGGCAAGTTTGGTCGGGGCAACCAGAGCAAGCCGCTCTGGGCGTGGTCGGCCACGCCGGACCAGCCGGTGGGCCAGGCCGATGGTTCCGTGATCAATCGGCCGAAGGCCCAGATCCGGGCCCGGGCCAAGGGCGGACCGTCCTCCGACACGGTCTACTACTACTGACGTCGTCGGTGGCCCCGAAATCCTCGGGGGTGGGTCTGCGGATGTCCGAGGGATGCAGGTATCCCTATTTCACGCGATTGACTTGGGGGAGACCCCTCCTAGCCTCGACACCGCAATCTAATACCAACGCACCGACCGACCATGCCCGCTCCCTCCAAGACCGACTCCAAGACCCTGGAATCCAAGGCCTCCGCCGAGGCGCGTCCCAACACCCAGAAGCAGAAGGATCTCGAGAGTGCGATCTCGACGATCACCAAGTCCTTCGGCGACGGCGCCATCATGCGCCTCGGAGAGCAGGTCATCCGCCCGATCGAGGTGATCCCCACCGGAGCCCTTTCCATCGACCTCGCCCTTGGCGTGGGCGGGGTGCCGCGGGGTCGGATCGTCGAGATCTACGGCCCGGAGTCCTCTGGCAAGACCACCCTGATGCTGCACCTGATTGCCAATGCCCAGAAGATGGGCGGCACGGCGGCGTTCATCGATGCCGAGCACGCACTGGATCCGGCCTACGCCCGGAAGCTGGGAGTGAACCTCGACGAACTGCTGGTCTCCCAGCCGGATTCCGGCGAGGAGGCGTTGAGCATCTGCGAGACCCTCGCACGGTCCAATGCGCTCGACATCATCGTTGTGGATTCCGTGGCTGCCCTCGTTCCCAAGGCCGAGCTCGAAGGCGAGATGGGCATGGCCACGATGGGCATGCAGGCCCGCCTGATGTCCCAGGCCCTCCGCAAGCTGACCGCCATCCTGAACAAGGCCAAGACCACCTGCCTCTTCACCAATCAGCTCCGTGAGAAGGTCGGCGTGATGTTCGGCAACCCTGAGACGACCCCCGGTGGCAAGGCCCTGAAGTTCTACGCCAGCGTCCGCATCGACATCCGCCGCAAGGATGCCCTAAAGGACAGCGCCGGCAGCGCCATCGGCAACCACGTGAAGGTCAAGATCGTGAAGAACAAGGTCGCCCCACCGTTCACCGAGGCCGAGTTCGACATCTACTTCAACCAAGGCATCGACAAGGAGGGGTCCATCCTGGATGTCGGCCTGGAGGTCGGAGCCGTTGAGAAGAAGGGCGCCTGGATCCAGTTCCAGGGCGAATTGATTGGTCAGGGCAAGGACAGCGCCCGGAAGGCGTTGGCGGAGAAGCCGGAACTCGCCCAGAAGATCAAGGACGCGATCCTCGCCAAGAAGGCCGCCGAGGCTGCCCCTGCGCCGAAGGCCGCCTGACCCCCCCGCACCGCAGTTCCTGGGTGGACGGTGGGTGACGCAGTGCCCTGCGGCACTGGGTGCGTCCGCACCCATCCACCTCGGGCGTTGACGGCCCAAGGCCCTCAGAATCGACCCGACCCGGCGGTCATGCCGCCGTCGATGGCGAGGGCCGCGCCCGTCACAAAGCTGCTCTCGTCCGAGGCGAGGTAGAGCGCCAAGGCGGCCACCTCGTCCGGACGCCCCATCCGCCCATTGGCCTGGGTCGAGCACATCTCGAGGTAGGCCGCCTCGCGGTCCGGATACTCCGCCAGACGCGAGGTGACGAACGGGGTCTCGATCCGTCCCGGACACAGGCAGTTGATGCGCACTCCGGACTTCGCGTGGTCCAGCGCCGCGCTCCGGGTCAGACCCACCACCGCGTGCTTGCTGGTGGCGTAGGCGAGCCGGTCCTTCAAGCCCTCGAGCCCCGCGGCCGAGGCCATGTTGATCACCGAGCCGGCCCCCCGCTCGATCATCGCCGGCAGAAAGGCCCGTGTGACATTGAAGATTCCACGGACGTTGACCTGCAGCATCCGGTCGAACTCCGATCCGGACGTGGTCAACAGGGTACCCACGGCCCCGATGCCGGCGTTGTTCACCAGGACATCGAGGGGGCCATGCTTCGCGAGGATCTCGCGTCCGAGGGTCTGGCAGGCCGTCTCGGAGGTGACATCGAGCGTCACAAACTCGGCTGTTCCCCCGACAGACACGATCTCGGAGACCGTGTGGCGTCCACCCGATTCATTCAGGTCGGCCACGATTACATGGGCTCCGGCGCGGCTGAACGTCTTGGCGATGGCGGCCCCGATGCCGGATCCGGCACCCGTCACGAGCGCCTTTTTGGCGCGGAGTGAGAACATGTTCGGAGGATCTCGGAAAACCGCCGTGTCGTCAGCTCGGTTCTGAGGTGTCGAGGACACCCGGGCTGGCATTCGGTTCGATTCCGTGAGGGCCGTTTCAAAAAAAAGACGCCTATTTCGGGATGGCGTTCTATCGTCGCTCCACGCGTTCGCCGGTTGGCATTCGGGCACCTCCGGAATGTTAAGAGGGGGATGGCGCTCCCCAGCACCATCCCCCTCAACCTATGCGTTATCTCCGTCCTGGGGCCGGCGAGCCAGAGGCTCGCTTCCCAGGGAGTCCGGCTTCTGACGGCTTCCATTCTGACGACCCAAGGGTCACCTTTCCGGTTGCCGGAGATCGGGAAAGCAGAAGGTCTGCCAAGATGGCTGAGGTCCAGAGGCGTGCTAGGGATGGGTCGAAATGACCGAAAAACGTCACGAATCCGGCAAAAAGCTCTGGGTTTTACTGAACGACAGGAGGAGGTGAGGGGGATCAAGGCCTGGGGGGATGCGTGGTTTTTGACCGAGGCGTCAAAATGACGCAGCCCGATGGGGCTGCGGGTCCGGGGCAGGGCCTGTGGAAGCCGTGGGGACAAAAGCATCGCCAGAGTGGAAAAGCCTCCCAGACTGGGGCATGGCCGTTCGGTGGCGTCTCGCGTTTCGTTGGATGGGGGGAGGGTTCCTTGGGGTTGCGGGTCTGGTGGGAACCGGTCTCGTCTCGGGGCTGACCCCGGTGGTTTCTGACCTGGCCCCGGTGGCCTCGGTGTCGGCCGCCCAGGGCAGCATGGATCCCGGGCCCATCCGGTCGGGTTGGAGCCGGTTCTCCCTGACCCCGACCATCGGGGCGTCGGCGACCGATCCGGCGCTGGGTGTGTTCCAGAGCGTTCCGCTCGCGGGCTATGGCAATCGGAAGGGCACTCCAGCGGCGGGGATCCATGATGAGCTCTGGGTGAAGGCGGTCGCGTTCGCCAGCCGGTCGGCCACCGGGGTGATGGTGGCGGCCGATGCATTGATCATTCCCAGGGAGGTGGCCGACCGCGCGGTTGAGATGTTGGGCCGTTCCCGTGGGCTTGGGAGGGGACAGGTCTACTTCGGCGCGACCCATACCCATTGCAGTCTGGGGGGCTGGGGACAGCGGTTCGTGGGTGAGACCTTTGCGGGTCCCCATGATCCGGCGGTGCCGACCTGGTTTGCGAACCAGCTGGTCCGGGTGGTGGAGGCGGCTCTGGACGATCTCCAGCCGGCGCGGCTGGGAGCAGGCTCCTTCGAGGCGCCGGAATTCATCCGGAACCGTCTCGACCGGGGCGGAGTGGTCGACCCGGAGTTCAGTCTTCTGGTCGTCCAGCAGGCGGATGGGGACCGGGCGATCCTGGGCAGCTATAGCGCGCATGCGACGGTGTTGGGCGGGAATGTCATGGTGTTCAGCGGCGACTACCCGGGTGCGTGGGCCCGGGCGGTGGAGGAGTCGGGGATCGGGCTGGCGGCGTTCTTTGCCGGGGGTGTGGGCAGCCAGAGTCCGGTGGCGCCGACGGGGGGATTCGAGGGGGTGGAGGCGATGGGACGCATCCTGGCGGAGCGAACCCGGGATCGGGTGTCGCGGATCCCGTTGATGGACGCGGTGCCGTTTCAGACCGAGCTGATGGTGGTCTCGTTGCCGGAGGTCCAGGTGCGGGTGACGGACGGCATTCGACTCCGCCCCTGGGTGGCGCGACAGCTGATGCCACCCCTTTCCGAGACGACCGTGCTTCAGGCCTTCCGGTTCGGGAACTGCGTGTGGCTGTCGACCCCCTGCGACTACAGCGCCGAACTTGCCCTCGATCTCAAGGCGGTCGCTGCGGCACGCGGGGTGGATGCCGTGGTGACGAGCTTCAATGGCGATTACATCGGCTATGTGATTCCGGGGCGGCACTACCATCGGGAGGGCTACGAGCCGCGGGTGATGAACTTCTATGGCCCCAATGTGCCGGGGGTGTTTGCGGAGGCGCTGACGCGTCTCGTCCTGCCGGGTTCGGGACGGTAGAGGTGCTCAGTCTTCCATTGCCTGCCCGTCGATCCATCCAGTTTCCTCAGGTCGTCCTTCGAGTCCCATCCCCATCTGATCCGTGAAACTCAACATCCGCTTCTGGGCCCTTGTTTCACTTTTGATTTCCCTCCTGCATCCCGGTCGTCCCGTTGCCGATGAGCTCGTTCTGGGCCATTTCGCGGGAACCAACCACTCGATGCACAGGGAGGTGTTCCTGCCGCTCGCTGACACCCTGGCACGGCTGAGTGGAGGACGGCTGACGTTGCGCATCATTCCCGATCTCAACAATTCCACGGCACAGTATTCACGGGCGGTTTCAGGTGAGGTGGATCTGGCGTTTGGCCTTCCTGGGTATACGGGGGGCAGATTCCCGAGAACCCAGCTCATTGAGCTTCCCGGCATCGTTCCGGATTCCCAGGAGGCGACCCGGGTCCTGGGGAGGAGCCTCAATCTGGTCCTCGCATCGGAATTCTCCGACACGGGCCCGCTCTCCTTGTGGGTCAACGAAGCGGCGGTCGTTCTCAGCAGGGATCGAACGATACGGAACCTTGAGGATTTCACGGGACTCCGGATCCGGGTCGCCGATACGCAGGGCGCCCGGATTCTCGTTCTGATGGGAGCGGTTCCCGTGGTGCTTCCGGCGGACAGGATCCTCTCCGCGTTCGAGTCCCGGGAGATCGATGCGGCGCTTATTGGCGCAAGCGGGATCCTGCCGTTCCGGCTCCACACCGTGGCCAAGAATTGCACGGTGGGATTCCCATCCCTCTTCACCGGGTTCTTCCTCGTCATGAATCGGGCGCGATGGTTGGGCCTCGACGACACCTCCAGGGGCTGGCTCGCGGAGGCCACTGGACCCGGATTGGGGGCGGTGGCGACCGGTGCCTACGAGCGGTCCGCACAGACGGGCATGACGGCGCTGGTGGCGGCTGGAATCCCGGTGTTGCAGCTCTCCGCCGCGGAGTCGGCACGGATGAACGCCCTCACCGGAGTGGCCCATGACGATATCCTGCTATCGCTCGCTGCGACTGGCATCGAGGGTCGACCGGTCCTGGACTGCTTCCGACCTCGGGTTGAGACCGTTTCAGTGACCTCGATGCCCGGGATTCGTTTCTATCGGGCCCCGGGTGTTCGGTATCGGCGGGAGCGTTCCTCAGACTTGGTCAGCTGGCATATCGCGATGGATGCCGTGATCGACCCTGGCGGTGGTCCGTTCCTTTTCCGAGAGACGGAAGACGGACCCCGTCGGTTCTTCCGGTCCTTGGAGGTTCTTCCGAGCACTACGAGGCACGCTGGTGCCTTTGGTTCTTTCTGAGCCCGATGGAAATCCGGGAATTCGCAGAGCGGGTCCTGTGGGCCACGACCCTCGACGAGAAGCTCGCCCCGCCCGGGGCGGTGCTCACCGATGATCGGCCCGGTTCTCCCATTGCCGCGCCGGAGCATCCCGGACGCCCCGCGGAGCTCCAGTTCAAGCCGCCCAGCGGGCGGAACCGCCCCTTCCCCGATCTCCGGGCCTTGGAACAGGAACGGGAGCGCGGACGTCTGCTGCACTTCTTCGCCAACCATGAGCTGTTGGCGACCGAACTCATGGCCCTGGTGCTGCTCCGATTCCCGGAGGCGCCAGCGGCGTTCCGTCGGGGGGTGGTTCAGACCCTCCAGGAGGAACAGGACCACACCCGGATGTACTGCCGGCGCATGGCGGAATGTGGCCTGACCTTCGGAGAGATGCCCGTCTCGGGCTACTTCTGGCGTGCGGTCTCGCCGATGGCGCATCCCATCGACTTTGTGGCGGGCCTGAGCCTGACCTTCGAGCAGGCCAACCTCGACTTCTGCCGCCAGTTCGCCGCTGCGTTCCAGGAGGTGGGGGATGATCGGACGGCTGCCTTGTTGGACGGGATCTACCGGGATGAAATCGCCCATGTCGCCCACGGACTGAAGTGGTTCCGACGCTGGAAGAATCCCGCCCAGTCGGACTGGGAGGCGTTCCAGTCGCGGCTGAAGTTCCCGCTGTCACCCCAGCGGGCGAAAGGGGGCATCCTGAACGTCGAGGGACGTCGTGCGGCGGGTCTGGATCCCGGGTTCATCGCAGAACTGGACGTCTTCTCGCAGTCGAAGGGGCGGACCCCACGGGTGTATGTCTTCAACCCCTTCACCGATGCCTACCTGTCCCAGGGCAGAGCCTTCGTTCCGGGAACCCTACAGCGTCAGCTCGCGGAGGATCTGTCCACCCTGCCGCAGTTCCTGGCGCGCCAGGATGACCTGGTCCTGGTTCCGCGACGCCCCTCGGCAGCGTTCCTGAGTGGTCTCAAGCGGGCGGGGTTTCCGCTCCCGGAGTTCATCGAGACGGGCCCCAAGCCGGCCCTTGCAATCCAGGGGCTTTCGTCCCGCAAGCTTGGGGGGTTGTCCCCATGGGCCTGGGGGCCGGACAGTCTCGAGCTCCTGAAGCCTCTGCAGGGGAGTCTCCCATCGTCAGCGCCCATTCCAGGATTCGTGTCGGGTCCTGGAATCCGGGGTCTCTACAGCAAGACCACCAGCACCGCCCTTCTGGGGGAGCTCCTGGCGGATGGGGATGGCAGTGAGACCCCGTGGCTGTGTCCGCGGAACGTGGTGGGGCGGACCGTGGACTCGCTTCCGGACGCCCTGGAGGCCATCCGGCATTTCCGTCAGCTGGGGTATCCGCGACTGGTGGTCAAGGAAGCCCTGGGCGTCGCCGGCTCCAATGCCCTGCGGCTCTGGGAGCCGGAACTCCTCCCCCAGCAGCACCGATGGCTGGAATCGACCCTGGGCCTCGGCCGGACCCTGGTGGTCGAGCCGTGGCTGGATCGGATCGTGGATTTCTCGGTCCAATGGGAGATGCGTCCCACGGGGCTGCGTCTGTTGGGGTTCACCGGTCTGCTGGCGGATGGTCGGGGACAGTATCAGGGCAACTGGGTGGAACCCCACCCGGGTCGTCTCCCGTCGGCGGTCCTCCGCAACCTGCCACGGGGTGCCGGTCGGGACCTGTCCCACTGGATCGAGCGGCTTCGTCTGCGACTCGAGACCTGGCTGCAGGCCGAGCGGTTCGTGGGACCGATCGGAGTCGATGCCTTCGTCTATCGGGATTCCGACGGGAGCTCCCGGGTAAAGCCGGTCGTGGAGATCAATCCCCGCATGACCTTTGGCCGACTAGCCCTCGAGCTGATGCGGTTCACCCATTCAGGGACCCAAGGGCGGCTTCGGTTGGTGTCCCGACGGCAGATCCAGAGGGAGGGTCTGGGGGATTTTCCGTCCTGGTCCCGGGTGCTGACAGAATCCCGTCCGCTCCGGTTCGCCGGACACCCTGTCCCAAGAATTCAGTCCGGCGCCCTGCGTCTCAACGATCCCGAACAGGTCCAGGCTGTCCTCGCCGTATTTGAAGTCGGACCGAGCATGGCCGAGTCGAGGGCCCCCACGCCCCAGGAAGCGGCTGGACCTGTTGGATGACAAACAAGGCTCTGGCAAACGCATCGGGACACCAACGGATCGGGAGGTGAAGAGTGGAGCTCATACGGTGACGCGGAGGAGGAACGGGAGAAGGGGGAGGAATCGAAATGGGCCAAGGGGCACTCCGGACCGGACCCCGAAGGCTTCGGTGGGTGGGGGTGATGCAGTGCCCTGGATCACTGGGTGTGGAAGCGCCCACCCCGGCAGGGACCTTCTCCGCGAGGTCCCCACCTGGATCCGTGAGAAGGGAGTCGGGCGGTCCAGCGGGGATTCTCTGACGCCGCAGGCGACCCGATCCCCGTTCACGGGTGTACGACGGGCATCCGATCGAGATGGGGCCGTGGCGGAGCACAGCCCTGCCGGCATCGCCCAAGTCGTTATCTCCCCCGCCTTTCTCCGTGCCTCCGCGTCGCCGTGTGAGTCCCGCCTCGGGCACAACTAACCCCTAGCGCGGGGCGGCGGGCTTGGCCTAGGTTCGCCGCTCCGTCTGGAGGCGCTGGCACGCCCATCCGCGTGGTCCCGAGCCCCCGGACGCTTGCGCCATGACCTCAGCCCAGATCCGCCAGTCGTTCCTCGATTTCTTCCGCTCGAAGCAGCACACCATCGTGCCCAGCTCGAGCCTCATGCCCGACAGCCCGAACCTGCTGTTCACCAACGCCGGCATGAACCAGTTCGTGCCGATCTTCCTCGGGGAACGTCGGGCGGACGTCTCGCGCTGGGCCGGGGTGACGCCCGGCAGCGACATCCGGGCGGCCGACACCCAGAAGTGCATCCGCGCCGGCGGCAAGCACAACGATCTCGATGACGTCGGACTCGACACCTACCACCACACGTTCTTCGAGATGCTCGGGAACTGGTCGTTCGGCGACTATTTCAAGAAGGAGGCCATCGACTGGGCCTGGGAGCTGGTGGTGGAGATCTGGAAGTTCCCGCCGAGCCGCCTCTACGCGACCATCTACAACCCGGACAAATCCATCGGCGATCCCGCCGACCGCGACGAGGAGGCGTGGGGAATCTGGGCGGAGAAGTTCCGTGCGGTCGGTCTCGACCCCGCCGTCCACATCGTCAACGGCAACAAGAAGGACAATTTCTGGATGATGGGCGACACCGGCCCCTGTGGTCCGTGTTCCGAGCTGCATGTGGACCTGACCCCGAGTGGCGACACCCGCGGGCTGCTGGTCAACAAGGGCACCGCCGAGTGCATCGAGATCTGGAACCTGGTCTTCATCCAGTTCAACGCGAACCCCGACAAGACCTTCACCCCGCTGCCTGCGAAGCACGTCGACACGGGCATGGGCTTCGAACGGGTCAGCTCGATCATCCAGGGCACGAAGAACTTCACCGACTTCGTCCACGCCCAGATCTCGAACTACGAGACCGACATCTTCCGGCCGATCTTCGACGAGCTCGAGACGATGAGCGGCAAGAAGTACGGCAGCACCCTGCCGTCGGATCCCACCAAGCTCGCCGACTCGACTTCCCAGATCGCCACCGATGTCGCGTTCCGGGTCATCGCCGACCACATCCGCACGCTGAGCTTCGCCATCGCCGACGGTATTCAGCCTGGCAACACGGACCGCAACTACGTCCTGCGCCGCATCCTGCGCCGTGCCGTCCGGTACGGTCGGACCCTCGGGTTCCACGAACCGTTCTTCTACAAGCTAGTCGACGTCCTGGCCCGGACCATGGGGGATGTCTTCCCGGAGATCCGGTCCCGTCAGCAGCACGTGAAGGAGGTGTTGCGTCGCGAGGAGGAGGCCTTCAACCGTACGCTCGACAAGGGCATCGCGCTGTTCGCCGAGGAGGTGGCCCGACTCCAGGCCGCCGGGACCTCGCGTGAGATCTCCGGTGCCTTCGCGTTCCGGTTGTACGACGAGCAGGGGTTCCCGCTGGACCTCACCCAGCTCATGGCCCGCGAGAAGGCGTTGACCGTCGATGTCGCCGGCTTCGATGCGCTGATGGAGCAGCAAAAATCACGGGCCCGGGCGGCGCAGAAGAAGTCCGTCATCGAGCTGTCGCAGATCGAGACCAAGACGCCGACGCAGTTCCTCGGGTACGACGACCTCGCCATCGCCGCGGAGGTGCAGGAGGTGGTGCAGCTCAAGGACAAGACCGTCGTGGTCCTCGACCGTTCCGCCTGCTACGCCGAGATGGGCGGCCAGGTGGGCGACACCGGTGAGATCACCGGGTCCGGCCAGCTCTGGCGGGTGGTGAACACCCAGAAGTCGGGCCCCACCTGGCTCCATTTCATCGAGGGCGAGGAAGCCCCGGCGGTCGGACAACGGGTCGAGCTGCGGGTCGATGCCGCCCGTCGCGCCGCCATCCAGCGGCATCACTCGGTCACCCACCTGCTCCATTGGGCGCTCCACGAGGTGGTCAACCGCGAGGCCACCCAGAAGGGATCCCTGGTCACCCCGGAGAAGCTGACCTTCGATTTCAACAGCGGTCCGTTGACCGCGGCCCAGGTGGCCGACATCGAGCGGCTGGTCAACGAGCGGATCGTCGACAACGGCGGCATCAGCTGGTCCGAGGTCCCTTATGCCGACGTGAAGTCGCGCAAGGACATCATGCAGGTGTTCGGTGACAAATACGGGGAACACGTCCGCGTGGTGCAGATCGGTGGACGTTCCGGGGGGCTCGACGGCTATTCCATGGAGCTGTGCGGCGGCACGCATTCCCGGGCGACCGGGGAGATCGGGTTGTTCCGCATCGTGGGTGAGAACGCCATCGCCGCCGGGGTCCGCCGCATCGAGGCGGTCGCGGGCCTGGAGGCGTGGCGTCGGACAGTCGACGACCAGTCGCTGATCCGCAGTCTGGCGGGTCGGCTTGGGGCACCGATCCACGAGCTGGAGAAGAAGGTCGACGCCCTCCTCGCCCATCAGCGGGATCTGGAGAAGGCGCTCAAGGCAGCCCATCAGCGGGAAGCGGCCGGGCGGGCCAGGGATCTCCTTTCACGGTCGGAGACCGTGAACGGCGTGCCGGCGTTGATCGCCAATCTCGGTTCAGCCGATGGCGACACCCTCCAGGCCGTGGCCGACGCCCTGAAGGGCTCGTTCCAGGGCGTGATTGTCCTTGGGGGACACGCGGGTGGCGCGGTGTCGCTGGTCGCAGCCGTGACCCCGGAATTCACCGCCAAGGTGGCCGCGGGCAAGATCATCCAGACCATCGCCCCAATCGTGGGCGGCAAGGGTGGCGGTCGTCCCGACAACGCCCGCGGCGGCGGCAAGGATGCCAGCCGCCTCGACGAGGCCCTTGCGAAGGTCCGGACGCTCTGGAGCTGAGCGGAAGCGGGAGGCGTCCCGTCGTCGACAGGTCGAAGGTGTGTGGGCGATTCAGATGCCCACGGCGATGTCGGGCTGGGGCGAGGTGGGGACCTCCGGAGCGAGGGGCCCCGCCTCGGAGGAAAGGACCCGGTACTCGCGGATCTGGAAGCTGACACGCACGCCATCGGCGAGGCCCAGCCGGGCATAGTCCTCCTTGGTGACGCGGGCCTTGATCACCAGTCCGGAATCCAGCTCGATCTCGACCCGCAGCAGGATGCCGAGGAAGTAGGTGTGTCGGAGCGTGGCGGTGAAGGGGAACTCCCCGAGGTTGCGGGACAGCTGGACCGCATAGGGGCGGAAGCCGATCCGGAGGGTGCCGCCGTCGGGAATGCCGTGGGACGGGAAGACGAGCTCCCCGATGCGGGCCTCACCCTTCTGGACGGGGCCCTCCAGGACATTCAGCACGCCGATGAACCGGGCGACGAACTCGTTCACCGGCTGCTCGTAGACCTCCCGGGGGCTGCCGATCTGCTCGAGACGACCGCGGCTGAAGATCACGATCCGGCTCGCCACTTCCATGGCCTCCTCCTGGTCATGGGTGACGAAGAGGGTGGTGACATGGAGTTCGTTGTGGAGGCGGACCAGCCACTCGCGGAGTTCCTGTCGGATCTTGGCGTCGACGGCGGCGAACGGTTCGTCGAGGAGCAGCAGCTGGGGCCGGGGCGCCAGGGCGCGGGCAATGGCGACACGCTGGCGTTGGCCGCCGGAGAGCTGGTGGGGGAATCGACGGGCGAGGCCCTCGAGACCGAACACCCCCAGCAGTTCCTCCACCCGGGCGGCGGAGTCGGCCGGCTTCCACTTCCGGACCTTGAGGCCGAACGCGATGTTGTCGGATACCGTCATCGTCGGGAACAGGGCGTAGTTCTGGAAGACGAAGCCGATGTTGCGGTCCTGGACGGGGACCTCGTTGACGCGGTGCCCCCCGATGAAGAGGTCTCCGGCGGACGGAGTCTCCAGTCCGGCGATCATGCGCAGCACGGTCGTCTTGCCTCCGCCGCTGGGGCCGAGGAGGGCGACGAGCTCGCGGTCGGCGACCGAGAAGGAGACCTGGTCGACGGCGGCGACGTCGCCGAACCGTTTGGAGACAGAGCGGAGTTCGATGCTCATTCGGAATGGGAGGTTTGGCCCCGGGCCATCTCGCGATGCTGGCGGGACTCCAGCCAGGCCTTCACGACGAGGGTGGCGATGGCAAGGAAGGCTAGGAGGCTGGCAACGGCGAAGGCGGCCGTGCCCTGGTGTTCGGAATTGAGGGTGTCGACCCAGAGTGCGAGCGGGATCTCGCCTGGCACTGGCTTGCTGACGACATAGACGGCACCGAATTCCCCCATCGCCCTGGCATTGGCGAGGATGACGCCATAGAGGACCGCCCACCGGACACCGGGCAGGGTGACATGCCAGAAGGTCTGCCAGCCGCTGGCCCCGAGGGTCAGGGCGGCTTCCTCGAGATCAGGCCCCCGCGACTGCATCAGGGGGATGAGTTCCCGGGCGACGAACGGGATCGTCACGAAGAGGGTGGCGAGGACCATGCCTGGGAGGGCGAAGACGATCCGGAAGTCGTGCTCACGCAACCACGGACCGAAGTATCCCTGGGCGCCGAACAGAACGAGGAGCATGACCCCGACGACCACCGGCGAGATGGCGAACGGCAGGTCGATCAGGGTGACGAGCAGGGGTTTTCCGGGGAACCGGAACCGGGTGATCGCCCACGCGGCGGCGACACCGAAGACGATGTTGAGCGGAACCACGATGACCGCCAGGAGCACCGTGAGCCGGAGCGACTCCAGGGTTCGGGGATCCCGAAGGGCCTCGAGATAGGGCTTCAGGCCGCGTCCGAAGGCCTCGCCAAAGACGCTGGCGAGCGGCAACAGGAGAAACAGGCCGACGAACAGCAGGGCCAGGCCGATGAGCAGGCAGCGGATCGCGAGGCGCTCAGTGGGCCCCTGGGCCGGTGCGTGGCTGCTGGAGTGGTGGGAGACGTGGCCGGCCATGTCACGATTGGAAGCGCCGCGTCCATCCCTCGAGCAGATTGATGGCGGCAAGGATCACGAAGGAGATCGCAAGGAGGAACACGGCGATGGCCACCGCCCCCTCAAGCTCGTAGGCGTCGAGCTTCTCGATGATGAGCTGTGGGGCGATCTGGGTCTTGAAGGGCACGTTGCTGGAGATGAATTGGATGCTGCCGAATTCCCCGGCCGCCCGCGCGAAGGCGAGGGTGAATCCCGTCAGGATCGAGGGGATGAGGGCCGGCAGGATCACCGTCAGGAAGGTGCGTCCGCGTCCTGCACCCAGGCAGGCAGCGGCTTCCTCGATGCTGCGGTCGAGCGACTCCAGGACCGGCTGAACGGTCCGGACCACGAAGGGGAGGCTGACGAACGTCAGGGCGATCACCACGCCGATCCGGGAGTACGCCAGCTTGAGTCCGTCCGGACCGAAGAGATCCCCCAGCGCACTTCCCCGGGCGAACCAGCGTCCCATCCATCCGGTGGGTGAATAGACGCTGGCCAGGGCGAGCCCCCCTACGGCGGTGGGCAGGGCGAAGGGGACATCGATGAGGGCGTCGAGGAGTCGACGTCCCGGAAACCTGTAGCGGGTGAGCACCCAGGCCAGCAGGGTGCCGCCGACGACATTGATCAGGCCCGCGAGGGCCGAGGCGGTGAAGGTCAGACGATAGGCGGCGAGGGCCCGGGGGCTGCTGACATGGTGCCAGAACTCCGCCCAGCCCAGCTGGGTCGAGCGCAGCAGCAGGGCTCCCAAGGGGATGAGCAACAGGAGGCTCAGGTAGAAGACCGTGAACCCGAGGGTCAGGCGGAAGCCGGGGAGGACTCGTGGGCGGGGGGAGGACATCCGGGTCAGCGCTGGTTCTGGTGGATCTCGTCGAAGAGGCCGCTTTCGGCGAAATGCTGTTTCATGACGGCATCCCATCCCCCGAGATCGCGGTCGACGTCGATCAGGGTGATGGGAGGGAATTCGTTCCGGTGGCGGGCGAGGACTTCCTTGTTGTGGGGACGGAAGTGGAGCCGGGCCATGATCTCTTGGGCCTCCTGGGTGTAGAGGTACTCGACGTAATCCCGGGCCGCATCGAGCAGCTGGTGCTTCCGGGCAATCCGCTCCACGACGGCCACCGGGATCTCAACGTTAAGGCTCGATCCGGGAACCACGGTCTCGAAACGGGCCTTGGGGTATTCCTTCTGGATGGAGGCGAGTTCGGCCTCGAGGGTGATCAGGACGTCCCCCATCTGGCGTTGGACAAAGGTGATCGTTGCGCCGCGCCCGCCGGTATCGAGGACCGGTGCATGGGAGAACAGCTGGGTCACGAACGCCCGCGCCTGGGCTTCGTCGCCCCCGGACTTCCGAAGGGCGTGGCCCCAGGCCGACAGGTAGGCGTTGCGACCGGTGCCGCTGGTCTTGGGATTCGGAAGGGTGATCGTGACCCCGCGTTGCACGAGATCATCCCAGTCGTGGATGTGGCGGGGATTGCCCTCGCGGACCAGGAAGAGTACGACGGTGGAGTAGGGGGCCGAATGGTTTGGCAGGAGGGAACGCCAATCCTCGGGCAGGAGACGCCCGCGTCGGGCGATGAAGTCGACATCGCTCACCGTGTTGAGGGTGACGAGGTCGGCATTGAGACCATCGACTACCGCACGGGCCTGCTTGCTGGCTCCGGCATGAGAGTTAACGACATCGATGTCCTGCCCGGTGCGGGCCCGGTACCACGGTTTGAATCCCCCGTTAATCGCGCTGAAGAGCTCCCGACCGAGGTCGAAGGAGGCGTTCAGCATCTGAGGCTGGCCTGCCTTGTTGCGGGGCACGCCCCCGGGTTGGCAGCCCACGCCCAACAGCGCGATCAACCCGATCCAACAGAACGTGCCCCAGCGTTTTCCCTGCACAGCACCCGCATCCTGAAACTAATCTACACAAAGTCAATAGGTGATATTGGTGATAAGGTTCCTCCTGGATTGAACCGGGGCCTGGATCGTGGCGGATAGGGGAGCGGACCGCTGAACTCTTGTTCCAGGGCTCTTGTTCCTCCATCGTCGCTCGCGGCGCTGTGGATCTCGGTATACCCAATGTGATTGCTGGACTCTTCGTGGGCACCGTTGTGGGTGCCACGGGGGTGGGTGGGGGTGCGCTGATGACACCGATCCTGGTGTTGGTCTTCGGGGTGGCACCGCAGACGGCGGTGGGGACGGATCTCCTGTACGCCGCCCTGACCAAGGTGTTCGGAACGATCGTCCATCATCGCCATGGGACGGTGGATTGGCCGGTGGTGCGGCGTCTGGCGTTCGGAAGCCTGCCGGCCGCGGCGGCGACGCTGGCGTGGATGACCATGACCTCGACCGCCCAGATCCGGAGTGGCTTCCTGATCGAGGCCGTGGCGGTCGCCCTGATCATCACCTCGGTCGGGATCCTGTCGAAGGACTGGCTCCAGCGGCTGGGGCGCCGGGGACAGGCTGGTGTCGCGGACCGTCTTCGGCGTTCCCAAGGAGCGTTGACTGTCCTTGCGGGGGTGATCCTTGGGGTGTTGGTGACCCTTACCTCGATCGGTGCCGGGGCGCTTGGGACCGTGATGCTGGTGTATCTGTATCCGGTCCGCCTGAACCCCAGCCGGTTGGTTGGGACGGATCTGGCCCATGCCATCCCGCTCGCACTGATCGCTGGGCTGGGTCACCTCGCCTTGGGGAACGTGAACTACGGGTTGCTGGGGAACCTGCTGATCGGATCCATTCCGGGCGTGCTGCTGGGTTCCTGGATCAGCACCCGGGCTCCGATGCAGGTCGTGCGCGTGGGCCTCGCCATCATCCTCGCGGCGGTTGCGATCAAAATGTTCCTGACCTGAGGCACACGGCGGAACGGGCGCGTTCATGGGCTTTGTTGGTCGCGGGGTCGCGGGTGGGCCTCTCCGAAGCATTGCCAGAACACTCCACCCGCGTAGTCTCCCTCCCCACACAAACCGCAACACGTCACGACTATGGCACTTCGACTGGGCGACATCGCACCGAACTTCACTGCTGAGACCACGGAGGGAACGATCGACTTCCATACGTGGCTCGGGGACTCTTGGGGCATCCTGTTCTCGCACCCGGCGGACTACACCCCGGTCTGCACCACGGAACTGGGGGCCACCTCCAAGCTGATGGCCGAGTTCCAGAAGCGGAACGTCAAGGTCGCCGCGGTCAGTGTCGACCCCCTCGAGTCCCACCACGGCTGGATCAAGGACATCAACGAGACGCAGTCGACCACGGTCAACTTCCCGATCATCGCCGATCCCAACCGTGTCGTGGCCACGGCGTACGACATGATCCACCCGAACGCCGACGACAAGATGACCGTCCGCTCGGTCTTCATCATCGGCCCGGACAAGAAGATCAAACTGACGATCACCTATCCGGCCTCGACCGGCCGCAACTTCATCGAGCTGCTCCGGGTGATCGACTCGCTCCAGCTCACCTCCAAGTTCCGCGTTGCGACGCCGGCCGACTGGAAGGAGGGGCAGGACTGCATCATCACACCCGCTGTGAAGGACGAGGAGGCCAAGACGCTGTTCCCGAAGGGATTCCGGACCGTGAAGCCCTACCTGCGCTACACCCCGCAGCCGAATCGCTGAGCCCGGGCCCGTTCCCGGTCTGCGACACATCTCCATGGATCCCTCACCCGATCCGTTCCAGAAGGCCCGACGCGAGTCGGGCCTCTTTGTTGGCGAGTTCCAGGGCGAGGAAGTCCCGATGATCCTCCGCCACGAGGATGTCCGTCGGGCGGCCAAGGACTGGAAGACCTTCAGCTCGGATGCCCCGTTCCGGGTGCCGATCCCTTCGGAGGAGGCGTATCGGACGATGCGTCAGATCCCGGTCGAGACCGATCCACCCGAACACACCGAGTATCGGGCGATCGTGGAGCCCTTCTTCCAGCGGTCGAAGGACCCCGCGATGGTGGGCCGGGTCGATGCCCTGGTCGCGGAGCTGCTGTCGGATGCCCTGGACCGCCCTTCGATCGAGATCGTCCGCGAGTTTGCGCTGCCGTTCCAATCCCGCGCCCTGACCTATCTCCTCAATGTGCCGGAGTCGGAGGCGCAGACCTGGATCGGCTGGGGCACACACGTGTTCAAGGACGGGGCCTCGGGGGAACGCAAGGGGGCCGCCCTGGAGGCGTACCTGCACGGTCAGCTGGACCGGGCCCAGAGGAATCCCGGGGACGACTTCTTCAGCGCCTTGTGCCAGGCGACCTTCCAGGGGCGTCCGCTGACCCGGGATGAGCAGATGGGTTTCGCCAACCTCACCTTCGCCGGCGGACGTGACACCGTGATCCACATGGTGTCGTCGGTGTTCGGCTATCTCGGGAAGCGGCCTGAGGCGCTGGAATTCCTGCGGGCGGATCCCAAACGAATCGTACTGGCGGTGGAGGAGTTCCTGCGGGTGGTGTCGCCACTCACCCATATCGGACGGGTTTGTCCGGTGTCGACGGATGTCCAGGGCCACCAGGTTCCGCCGAATGGAAGAGCCTCCCTCTGTTGGGCGTCGGCGAACCGGGATGAGGCGGCCTTCGAGGCACCGGAGGAGGTTCGTCTCGATCGGAAGCCGAATCCCCATGTGGCGTTCGGGAGCGGGGCCCACTTCTGTCTGGGCGCGGCGCATGCCCGACTGCTGTTGCGCAGCCTGATCCAGGGCTGCACGGATCGCGTGGGCCGCATCGAGGTCCAGCAGGCGGTGGACCGGGTGGAGGAGGAAAGCCGGCACCGTCGGGGGGTCGGCTACGAGTCGCTGGTGGTGCGATTGGTGCGAGTGGAGCGCTGAGTGTTGGGAAGCCGTCGGTGGGGGATGCCGTGCCCTGCATCACTGGGGGAGCGAGGTGCACACCCACGACGCTCGATCCTGGCTGGAGCACCCGGGAAGTCGTGGAGCGTTGGAGGATTCTGGGCATTGGGTCTTGTGGCCGCTGTTGCGTCCAGTGCCTTGAGTCACTGCGTCACCTGCCCACTCGAGGCTTCCGTTCGACGACGTCCCGTGGCAGTTCTGGGACATGTCCTTCCCACGCGGCTTCATCGCCCTCCTCTGTGTCCTGACCTGTTTCGGAGCGGTCCGGGCGGCCGACAATTATCCCCTTGGTCTTGAATCCCAGGAGCGGGCCACCGGTGTGCCGCGGGGACGGGTTGAGGCCTTCCAGTTCAACGACTCCAAGGTCTTCCCCGAAACCTCCCGCGATGGCTGGGTCTACATTCCGTCGCAGTATTCCACCGCCATGCCGGCGGCGCTCATGGTCTTCCAGGACGGGCATGCGTATGTCGACGAGAAGGGGCAGCAGCGGGTCCCGATCGTGTTCGACAACCTGATCGCGAAGGGAGACATGCCCGTGACGGTGGCGGTGTTCATCAACCCGGGAAATCGCGGGACGAACGCTCCGGCCGCCGCGGGATGGGGCAACCGGAGCAACCGCAGCTTCGAATACGATTCCCTCGGCGACGCCTACGCCCGGTTCCTGGTGGACGAGCTCCTGCCGTTTGTGGTCCGGAAATACGACCTCAACCTGAGTGCGGACCCCCGGAATCGTGCGATTGCCGGAATGAGCAGCGGCGGCATCGGTGCCTGGACCGCGGCCTGGGAACGTCCTGATCAGTTCGGCAAGGTGCTCAGCCAGATCGGCAGCTTTGTGAACATCCGCGGCGGAGACGTCATCCCGGGGCAGATCCGCAAGACCGAGCGGAAGCCCATCCGGGTCTTCCTGCAGGATGGGTCGAACGACCTCAACAACCTCCACGGCAATTGGCCGCTCGCGAACCAGCAGATGGCCAGCGCCCTTGCGTTCGCCGGCTACGACCACCGATTCGTGTTCGGAGACGGTGCGCACAACGGCAGGCATGGCGGGGCCATCCTGCCCGAGTCGTTGCGATGGCTGTGGCGTCCCGAACTGGCCGAGTTGCCGGCGCCCCAGACGAAGGACAACTACCGGGGTGACGAGGCGCTGTCGAAGATCCTGCCCGACGGAGGATCCCCCGGGGACTGGCAGCTCGTGGGTGAAGGGTATGGTTTCGCCGATGCCGCCGGCAGCGATCCCACAGGAAACTTCTACTTCGCCGATCTGCCGAATGGCAGCGTGTACCGGGTGGGAGTTGGCGAGTCCAAGGCGACGGTCTGGCTGGAGAATGGACCCAAGATCAGCGGACTGAAGTTCGGTCCTGATGGATTCATCTACGCGGCCACCCAAGGGGATGCGAAGGAGAAGCGCATCGTCAGGATCGATCCTGCCACCCAGAAGGTTGAGACCGTCGCGACGGACGTGCAGCCGAACGACCTGGCCGTGTCGAAGTCGGACTGGATCTACTTCACCGACACCGGGGTGGGTCAGGTGGTCGCGGTGCCGACGTCCGCCCGGGGGTTGTCCCGACCCCATCCTGTCGCGGGTGGCATCAAGTCTCCCAATGGCATCGCGTTGAGCCCGGACCAGCGTCAGCTCTGGGTGAGCGAGTATGGCGGGACGAATGTCTGGAATTTCCTGGTGGCGGACGATGGATCCCTCACCGGTGGCGAGCGTCTCGCCACCCTTCGTGTACCCCCGGGCAAGACGGACAGCGGCGGGGACGGGTCGACCACGGACCGCGAGGGGCGGGCCTATGTGACCTCCCATGTTGGCATCCAGGTCCTCGATGCCACGGGGCGACTGGGCGGGGTGATCGGGAAACCGCAGGACAAGGGAATTGTCAGCTGCGCCTTTGGTGGTCCGGAGCATGCGTGGCTCTACGTCTGCAACGCCGACAAGGTGTACCGGCGGAAGACGTTGACTGCAGGACGCTGAGCGGGAACGGCTTCCCGATACCCGCGAGGAACGGTGAGTCCCATGTCGAAGCACCCCAGGACGGACCGTCGGCTGCTCGGGACGTGGTGCTCCGACCGCGAGGGGGCCGTCACGGAGTGGCGTTTTCGAAAACGTCTTTCTCCAAAGAAACGCCGCAGGTTCCTGGATATCTTTGGGCACCTTCGCATCACCTATTCCCCAACCCGGGTCCGTGTTCCCCAACCCGGGTTCGGGTGATTTTTCACAAGGAGGAGGCCGTGGGGCGCTACGAGTTGCTGGCAACCGATCCCGAAAGTCTGGCGATCCGCCATGGGGTGATGAGCCTGGATGAAACTCCTCGGATCCAGCACCTCCACTTCGAGGGACCGGATCGCTACTGGATTGCGTTGGGTTCCAATCGGGAATGGTTCAAGAGGGTGCTTCCGCGCAGGCGGATACCGAAGCGACGATCCGGCTGAGCCGCCCTGCGGCGACAGCATCCAGGCACCTTTTCAGGAAGTCAGCCAAGCGGATTGGGAGGCTCGAGCCCTTGACAGTGCCGGGTTGGGTTTGGCGAAGAATACTTGGTTTCGGTTTAATTGGATGCAGAGCGCCTTGAAAGCGTCCGTAGTCCTCTCCGCCATCCATCTCCGATCATGCTCCCTTCAGCATTCGTTGCGCGTTGCCACGCCTCTCTCCGTGTCGTCCTGGTCGGGTTGCTGGTGTTGTCCACCCAGGTCCTGGGCCAGTCGCCGATCCAAATCCCATTCGCCGAGCTTCGCGCAGGGCAGTTCAACGTGGGGCTAACTGCCGTGGAAAACTAAACGCTGCCGACCCCCGAAAAGTATTTTCTGAACGGGTACACCGATAAAAGCGGGGTCTTCCATGCCCCAGGGGCAGGTGCGGCCGACGCGTACATGAAGGACAAGACCGTCCCGGTGGTCCTGGGGCCGGATGGATATCACCTGGTTGATGGGCATCATCGCACCACAGGAAACTACCTTCTCAGCGTCAAGTATCCCGAATACCCCGACTATCTCTACGCCACACAGGTGGCCGATCTCTCCAGTCTCAGCATGGATGAGTTCTGGAAGGCGATGGCCGAAGGAGACGGCCGATCCTCCTTCATCTGGCTGAACAACCGCGGGGTACCCTCCTCCGTTTCCAATCTCCCATTCATTCCGGGCCTGACGGACGACGCCCTCCGCAGCTTCTCGGCAAACATCGCGTCGGCCTACATGGCCTACGAGATCCTGGATCCAGTCCTGTATTTCCAGGAGTTCTATTGGGCGGACTATCTCCGGGACAAGGTGTTCCTCAGTGGTGCCGGTTGGGAGACCACTGGTGGGAATCCGAACGCGGCATTTGTGTCCTCGAGCTACGAGGCGGTTGCAACGGAGGCTGCCCGACTCTGCCGGCTTCCCGATGCCAGCAACCTGCCTGGTTTTATCGCGGTTCCGGAACCCAGCGAGGTAGCCCTCATGGCTGTGGTTGGGGTGTTCTTGGTGCTCCGCGGCGCTTGGATGCGGTTCAAGCCGAGCCGGGATTGATCCCGGGCGGGTCCGAGCCGCGCACCGATCCGGCATCCGGTCGGTGGAGTCCGGGCGCGGGGAGTGGGCCTGGACGGTTCCCGGGTGTTGGGGTGCGGGAACCGAGTTTTTCGGCCGCGACATGACTTTCGGCCGATGGCAATGTCCGCGGGATCGACGTGGTCCGGTTCTGAACACCGGTCCATTCACGGTGTCCGTTTCCCGAACCGCTTTCTATGGCCAAGTCCAAGACCCTGCCGGCAGGCCCAGCCGGGCATTCGTCCTCCACGACACTCTCTGCGCCCGACACCGAGGCGCCCCTGACGCGCCTCTTCCGTCCCGTCGACTGGCTCACCTTCGTGGTGGTGACGGTGGTGATGTTCGCCACCTACCTGCTCACCATCTCCCCCCAGCTGACCCTTGAGGACTCCGGGGAGCTGGCCGTGGGCTCGATGTATGCGGGGGTGCCGCATCCCCCGGGGTACCCGGTCTGGACCCTGTACTCGTGGTTTTTCACGGTCATCCTGCCGTTCTCGAACATGGCCTGGCGGGTCGCCGTGTCCTCGGCCTTCGCCGGGGCCCTGTCGGTCGGCATCATCGGCATGCTGGTGTCCCGGGGCAGCAGCCTGATTGTCGAGGGCATCGCCGAGTTCCGGGCGATTGAACGGAAGTGGGAGAATCCGTTGTGTCTGATCTCGGGCCTCGTCTCCGGACTCCTCCTCGGGTTCAACGGGTTCATCTGGAGCCAGTCGGTGATCGTCGAGGTCTACACCCTGGCGGTCCTGACCTTTGCCGGCGTGCTGGTCTGTCTGTTCCGCTGGACCTATTCCCCGGCGAAGCTGCGATACCTCTACGGGGCCTTCTTTCTGTTCGGACTCTGCTTCTGCAACCACCAGACCCTGATCGTGGCCGCCATGGGCATCGAGGTGGTCATCGCCATGGGGGATCGCAGGCTGGGGCGGGACCTTTTCCTGGCCAATACACTCGTGTGGCTCCTGGGTCTCCTTGGGCACTTCACGGGTCTCCTCGGAACGTTCCGGTCCAACGAATCCCTTCTCACCATCTTCAACCTGGTCGGCATTGGATCGGCCGTCGGTACGGGCTACCTGGCCTACCAGACCCGTGGTCTGGCCAACCGGCTCCACGTCGTGCTGCTGTGCGGGCTCACCTTCGTCGTGGGGGCGGCGTTCTACCTCTACATGCCGGCGGCCTCGATGACCAACCCGCCCATGAACTGGGGTTATCCCCGGACCTGGGAGGGCTTCATCCATGCCTTCACCCGCGGTCAGTACGAGAAGACGACCCCGACCAGCGACCCGTTCATCTTCATCCGCCAGATGTTCATGTATGCGGAGGGCGCCCAGGAGGAGTTCAACTGGGCGAACCTGCTCATCGGCCTCGTGCCCTTCCTGTTCCTGAACCGGATGCAGCGGCGTGAACGGGGATGGATCGTGGGGCTCACCGCCGTCTATCTGACCCTCGCCATCCTCCTGATGGTCCTGCTCAACCCGACCGTCGACCGACAGAGCCGGGAACTGGTGAAGGTCTTCTTCACCGCGTCGCACATCGTCATCACGATGGCCGTCGGCTATGGCCTCTCCCTGATTGGGGCCCTGATCCTGACCGAGTACAGGCAGTCCCGGTTCTGGCTCCTGGTGGGTGCCGCCGTGGCGTGCGCCTTCAACCTCTACGAGGTCCTCTACACCTTCAACGAGACGGTCTTCACCATCCTGCGGACGGCCACCCTCATCAGCCTTGTGATCTCTGCGGTGTTCCTGCTGTTGGTGATCTTCCAGCGTGAGAAGGCGGCCCTCATGCCGTTCCTCGTGCTGTTTGCCTTCATCCCGTCCGATTCGGCGCTGTCGCATTGGGCCGACAACGAGCAGCTCGGGCACTACTTCGGGTTCTGGTATGGGCACGACATGTTCGAGCCCGGGATGGACACCCCGGCGGCCCCGGCGCCCAAGGACAAGGCGGGCAAGCCCCTCTACCCGTCCATGGCCCGGGACGCGGTGCTGTTCGGTGGCACGGATCCCGGACGGTTCTGTCCCACCTACATGGCGTTCGCCGAGAGCTTCACGCCACCCGAGGATCGGACGAACCCGAAGTTCGATCGCCGGGATGTCTACGTCATCACCCAGAACGCCCTCGCGGACAACACGTACCTCGACTACATCCGCGCCCACTACAATCGCAGCGCCCAGGTCGATCCACCCTTCTTCTACGGGATGCTGAACGACTCCAAGTCCGTCGCCCGGGGCCGGACCAACACCCTCGCCACCCTCGCCGCGCCGTTGGACCGCATGCTCACCGATCTCGGAGCCGCCTTCGAGAAGAAGCGTCGGGTGGGCAGTTCGCTGTTCGAGGCGTCCAGCTTCAAGGACCTCAACGCGTTCCGGTCCCGAATCCAGTCGGGCTCCGATCCGGTCTCCCAGTTCCTCAAGGAGACGCTGGGCGACGCCTCGAAGGGTGGAGAACGGGAGCTGGCCAACGGCCTGAATCGGATCCTCGAGGGTCCCTCGATCTTCACTCCTGACCGGTTCAAAGGTGTCACCCTGACGCCCCATCTCCGGCAATTCGTGGCCCAGGACGCACCGACCTTCAACCGGATCCGCATGAATCGGATGCTCCTGGAGGCCGCTTATCCTGACCTGATCGCGGTCAGCGAGGCAGGTCTCTATCCCGACCTCGAGATCCTCACCCCGTCGATCCGGGATTCCTCGAACTGTTTCCAGGAGTACACGGAGGACGCGGCCCGTCGGAACCAGCTCAAGCAGCTCGAACCGGGTGAGATCGTGAACGTCCTGCCCGACGGACGGGTGTCGGTGTCGGGTCAGGTGGCCGTCATGGCGATCAACGGGCTCCTGACGAAGGTGATCTTTGACGCCAACCCGAACCACGAGTTCTACGTGGAGGAGAGCTTTCCGCTGAAGTGGATGTATCCCCACCTGGTGCCTGCGGGGATCATCATGAAGATCGAGCGCAGGCCGCAGGAGTCGCTTTCCGAGGAGGTCATCGCCCGGGACCATGAGTACTGGAGCCAGTACAGCGACCGGCTCATCGGCAACTGGATCCGCTACGAGACCCCGGTGTCCGAGGTGGTGGACTTCGTGAAGCGGACCTACATCACGCGGGATCTCCGTGGGTTCAAGGGGGATCCGAAGTTCGTCCGCGACCGCAACGCGCAGAAGGCGTTCAGCAAGCTCCGCAACGCGATCGGGAAGACGATCTACACCTGGCGTGCACAGAACTATTCGAAGACACCGGAGGAGCAGGCGATGTACCTGCGCGAGGCGGAGTTCGCCCTGAAGCAGGCCTTCGCCTACTGCCCGCACAGCCCGGAGACCGTCTTCAACTACGTGTCCCTCCTGGCGGGAATGGGTCTGTATGACGAGGCGGCGGCCGTGGCCCGGACCTGCTACGAGTTCGACCCCGACAACCCCGGTGTCCAGGGCCTGGTTCAGCAGGTCGAAGAGCTTCGCAAGGCCCGCCCGCCGGCGGCCTACAACCCGCGAGGCATGCAGGATACGGAGAAGAAGTTCCGGTCCCAGCCGACGAACGTCGACCTCGGGTTCCAGCTGGCTTCAGCCTACTTCCAGGCCAATCGGAGCAACGACGCGATGGGCGTGCTGGAGCAGTTGCTGACCAACGAGGCGAGCGACACCCGGACCCTGGTCTCCCTCGCCGAGGCGTTCCGACAGGTGGGCCTGGTGGAGAAGATGGAGCAGGCGCTCGAGCGCTACGCCAAGAAGTCACCAACGAGCCCCGAGGCCTGGTTCGACCTCGCTGCCGTCCAGGCGGCACTCGGGAAGACCGAGGCCGCACAACGAAATCTGTCGATGGCCATCAGCCTCAGCGACACCCGTCTCCAGACGGATCCCAAGGCGCGCAACCTTCGTGACCTCTACGCGTCCGACACCCGGTTCGATGCGATCCGCAAGAATCTCCGGCTCCCGACGAAATAGGGGAGGGGACTCACGCTGAGACGCTGAGATGCGGAGGAAGACAGAGGGACAAGAGGATTCTGGATTCGGTCTCCCGTATTCCCACCGAGACGGAACCCCAACAGGTCGAGCGCGGTGTCCTCCTCCGATCCTGACATCTACTTCCCCTCTTCTCTCCTCCATTCCTCAGTCTTTCCTCCGCGTCCCCGTGTGAGTCTCCTCTTCCCCCTGTTTTGGGTTTTTCGGAGCAGTGGGCCCGGCGTAGGGTCGGGGCATGTCGACGTCTGCTTTCTCGAGGCGTTCCTTCCTCGTCTCCACCGCCTCCGCGGCTGCGCTCCTCGGTGCCCCCATCCACGCCGCACCCACCCGCCGCAAGACCATCGCGCTGATCGGGACCGAGGTCCGGCTCCACTCCCATGCACAGCATTTTATCGACCGGTTCCTGGTCGGCTACGGATGGAACGGCGGATGGCGTCGCCCCGAGATGGATCTCGTCTCCCTCTACATCGACCAGCATCCCCAGGGAGACCTGTCGCTGACCACCGCCGCACGACACAAGGTGCCGATCTACCCGACCGTCGCCGAGGCCCTCACCCGCGGTACCGGCAAGCTTGCGGTCGATGGGGTCGTGGTCATTGCCGAGCACGGGCAGTACCCGAAGACCGCGATCGGACAGACCCGCTATCCCCGCTACCAGTTCTTCAAGGAAATCGTGAAGGTGTTCGAGGACAGCGGTCGCAGCGTCCCGGTCTTCAACGACAAGCATCTGTCGACCGAGTGGTCGGAGTGCGTCGAAATGGTCGCGGATGCCCGGCGTCTGGGATTCCCGTTCCAGGCCGGTTCCTCCCTGCCGGTCACGCGCCGTATGCCCGCGATCGATATCCCGGTGGGCACCCGGATGGTCGAAAGCGTCTGTGTGGCCTATGGCGGACCCGACAGCTACGACATCCACGGTCTCGAGACCGCCCAGTGCATGTCGGAACGCCGCAAGGGCGGCGAGGTGGGGATCCAACGGGTGACAGCCCTCCGTGGCGAACCGTTCTGGAATCGGGTGGCTCAGCGGCCAGAGACCCGCCGACTCGTGGAATCCGCACTGAGTCGGAGCCATAACCTCCCGGTGAAGGATGGATATGCGACCGATCCGGTGACCCTCGACTGGGCCCGTCGGGTGTTCCCGAACGGGTGGGGCTATTTCATTGAGCACCGGGACGGGTTCCACACCACCCTGGCGATGGTCGACATCCGCGACTTCAACTACGCCGGCCTCGACCGCTCGGGTCGCATCCACTCCTGTCAGATGTACCTGCCGATGCCGACCCATGGCTCGACCACGGCCGACTTCTTCAATCCGCAGATCCGTCACATCGAGCGGATGGTCCTGACGGGACGCCAGCCCTATCCGGTGGAACGGACGCTGCTGACCTCGGGCATGACCCTGGCCGGGGTGCAGTCGCTTCACCGGGGGACTCCGGTGGAGACCCCGGAGATGGCGGTGCGGTATTCGGTGCCGAATGAGTCGTGGTTCTGGCGCGACTGAGGATGTTGGGTGGATCTCGGACCGGCTGAAATCGGGTTTGCCGACCGGATCCGGGAACTACGGTGCGGGGGTTGATGACACCTGCTCCGCCAACTCTTGTCGCCGAGTCGCCGTCTGCACCCCAAGGGGTTTCCCATCGTGCTGCGGCCATCCTGGTGGTGGATGACAGCCGCATGATGCGCCTGGCCCTGGTCCGGGCGTTGCAAGAAATCGGCTTCGAGAACGTGAAGGAGGCATCGGATGGGCGTCAGGCCCTGGAGTTGATCCGCCAGCGTCGGTTCGATCTGATGCTGCTCGACATCGAGATGCCGGTGATGACCGGGCTCGAGGTCCTGCAGACACTCCGCAGTCGTCCGCAGGCGGAGTGGTTCCCGGTCCTAGTGGTCTCGGGAGGCGAGGAGACGGGCAGCGCGGTCCGGTGCATCGAGGCCGGGGCGGAGGACTACCTGCCGAAGCCGTTCAATCCGACCCTGCTGCGGGCGCGGGTGACGACCTCCATCGAGAAGAAGCATCTGCGGGATCTGGAACGGCTCAGGGTGGCGCAGCTCCAGCGAGAGAAGAACCTCCTGGAGCGGACCCAGCGTCGGCTGCAGGAGGAGCTGTCCGAGGCGGCACGCTATGTGGCCTCCATCCTACCTCTGCCGATGGAGACCCCGTCCCGGATTGTGTGGGCCTATCTGCCTTCGACCGAGCTGGCGGGGGATTCCTTTGGATACCATTGGATCGACGACACCCACTTCGCGATCTACCTGCTCGACGTCTGCGGGCATGGGATCGGGGCGGCCCTGCTGTCGGTGGCGGCGATCCAGATGATCCGATCGGGCTCCATCGCCGGTGTGGATTTCCGGGATCCAAGCCGGGTGCTGTCGGCCCTAAACCTGGCGTTCCCGATGGAGCGGAACAACAAGAGTTACTTCACCCTGTGGTACGGGGTCTACGACACCACGACTCGACTCCTTCACTTTGCGTCGGCGTGACACCCTCCGGCGCTGCTGGTGACGGGTCTCGGGACTGGGGCCCTGCAGGTCGGGCGATTGGGAACCGGGGGGACGATCATCGGCGGCCTTTCGGACATCGGGTATCCGTCGCGCTCCGTGGAGGTCCGCCCAGGATCGCGCCTGTTCGTCTATTGCGACGGAGCCTTTGAGATCGAGCTGCAGGATGGGTCCCGGCTCGATTTTGACGGGGTGTTTGTCCCTCGGGTGATGGCTGCGGCGGTGGATCCGGAGGCGCCGGTGGCCATGTTGACGTGGGCCCAATCGATCCACCGGAACCCGGACCTGGAGGACGACTTCTCGATGATGGCCATCGAATTCACCGGTCCGGGCGGCAGGTGAAAATATCAGCAGCTGGCCCGATCCGGCGTGTGCCGTGTCCAAGGCCATGTGGTTGTGTCCAAGGGCTACCCTGGCAGGGTCGCTTCATAGACCGCTAGGGTTTCCGAGACCATGCGCTGCACCGTAAACGTCGCGGCCCTCGCTTTTCCAGCCTCGCCGAGTTGTCGCCGTCTTCCAGGATCGTTCAAAAGTGTCTCGATTGCCGTCCCCAAAGAGCCCGGATCACATTGGTCCACAAGCAGGCCCGCGCCCTCGACGATCTCGGTGATGCTCGAGAGACGGCCACAGACGACGCAGGCGCCCGCGGACATGGCCTCCAGGACCGGGTATCCGAAACCCTCGTAGAGCGAGGGGAAGACGAACATCGCCGTATGGGCATAGAGCGTCGCAAGCGATCTCTCGCTCACGAAACCGGTGCGGAGGATGCGGTCCCCGATTCCCAGACGTGCCACGTGTTCGTCGAATCTCTGCTCCCGCTCCCGGTTGGACGCAGCGTTCCCGAACAGGACCAGCTTCAACCGCGGGTTTTTCGATGCCAGAACGGCAATCGCGTCGAGCAGGGCCTCGAGGTTCTTCCGCGGCTCAAGATTGAACGTCGAAAGAATTGTATTGTCGGCGTCGTCCCCAATCCAGCGGAGGGCGTCTGGGCATGGGTCGGTGCTCGGCCACGGGTGGTGTCCATGGTGGATGGTGGTGATCCGTGAAGCGTCCGAGTTCCAAAGCCGCACCATGTCCCGGGTCGTGGACTGGCTGATCGAAATGTACCGGCTGGTCCTGCGGCGGTTCGCCCACCTGATGAGGCGATAGTGCCGGTCCCGCAGGATGGGTCGATATTCTTCCAGAACCTCGAAAATCAGATCATGGACCGTCAGAACCACCGGGCAGGGGACCCAGGCAGGCACGAACGCATGTGGGCAGTGGAGGAGGGTCAGACCCTCCCGGAGCGCCAGACCGAGGAAACGCGGGTGATGGAGGTAGAGGCTTCCTCTGAAGTTCCATGGGGCGATTTGACGGTATCTCCAGGTCTTTGGTCGGTCCCTGAAGAGATTCGCGATCTCCTCGGGAGGCTCCGGCAGCGAACCGATGAACACGAACCGGGTCGACGATGGCGCACTGGTCGAGAACCCGCGGACCAGATCCATGACGTATTTGTACTGCCCCCCCTTGGGTCGCGGTCGATCCAGGCCGGTGAATTCGATCCCGACCGTCGCTGAGGCGAGTCGCCGATAAGCATTGGTGGCTGGGCGTGTTTCGGGCGGAACCATGTTCGCGATTTCCCGTAGTGTGGGGTCTTTCTGGGGCCGGCGTCCATACCGGGGATTTCCACTGAGGACGTCTCGCGGTCGGCGATGTCTCCCAACACACCCCCTGAAAAGGGACGGCAATCCGGTTTGCCTTGTTCCGCCCCCGTGCGGCTTCATTCCTCCGCTGGCAGGCTTGGGATGCTGTGGTTGACCGGACGGCAGGTCGCTGGTTCCTTCCGGTTACCGTGAGCATGATTTCCCTCCGTCTAGCGGGCCTGCTGGCCGTCGCCACAGTCCCCGCCCTCGCCCAGCAGATCCCGGTCATCGAGCGCCGCCTCCCCAACGGGTTCAGGCTCCTGATGGTCGAGCGCCATGAGGAGCCCCGGATCGCGGGCGGCTGGGTCGTCAAGGTGGGCAGCGCCAACGAACAGCTGGGCACCACGGGCATCTCGCACCTGTTCGAGCACATGATGTTCAAGGGGACCCCGACCCTCGGCACCAAGGACGCCAAGCGGGACCTCGAGCTCATCGCGGAGCAGGAGCAGGTCCGGGGCGAGATGCGCCGGGAGGAGGCCGCGATGCGGGTGGCCCTCCGCGAGGGGAAGCTCGACGATGTCACCAAGCCGGAAAACTTCACCCCGCGCTACAGGGAGCTGGAGGCCGAGTTCAAGAAGCTCATCGACGAGCAGCGGCAGCTCCTCGTGAAGAACGAGTTCGACCGCGTCTACACCACCGCCGGTGCCTCCGGCATGAACGCCTTCACCAGCGAGGACATGACCGGCTACTTCATCACGGTCCCGTCCAACAAGCTGGAGCTGTGGTGCTGGATGGAGAGCGAACGCCTTCTGCGCCCGGTGTTCCGTGAGTTCTACGCCGAGCGCGACGTTGTCTACGAGGAGCGCCGCATGCGCATCGAGTCGACCCCGATCGGGAAGTTCGGCGAGGAGTTCAATGCCGTGTTCTGGGATGCCCATCCCTACATGTGGCCGGTGATTGGCTGGCCGAGCGACATCCCGAACATCACCAAGAGGGACGCCGACGCCTTCTACGCCCTCTACTACCAGCCCCAGAACATCACGCTGATCCTGGTGGGTGATTTCCAGCCCGACCAGGCCGAGGCAATGGCCCTGCGGTACTTCGGTCGGATCCCGGCCGGCACCCAGCCCCCGCCGGAGGTCGTCACGCAGGAGCCAAACCAGCCCGCCGAAAAGCGAATGTATGCCGAGGCGGAGACGAACCCGCAGGTCGACATCCTGTGGAAGACGGTCGGGTATCGTCACAAGGACAGCTATCCCCTCGACGTGCTGCAGCTCCTCCTCAGCGACCGCACCGGCCGTCTCTATAAGGGACTGGTCCTCGGCAGCGAGGTGGCGACGGACACGTATGCCATGCAGGACTCCAGGAAGTGGGCCGGCCAGTTCAACATCGGTGGCGAGGCCAAGGAGGGGAAGACCCCAGAGGATGTGGAGCAGGGGGTCTACGCCGAGCTGGAGAAGCTCAAGAACGAGCTCGTGCCGGCTGACGAGCTCCAGAAGGTGAAGAACCAGTTCGCCGCCTTCGAGTACCGGAAGCTCACGGCAAACTTCCCGATCTTCATGCAGGTCCTCCAGGCCGAGGGGCTCGGGGACTGGCGCGAGGTCAATGAGGCCAACGCCAAGCTTCAGGCGGTCACGGCCGACGACGTCCAGCGCGTGGCCCGCAAGTACTTCACCAAGGAGGCCCGTGCGGTTGCGATCTACACCCGCAAGCCCGGCACGGGGGCCGCGAGCGACGACCCCGATCTCGCGGGCCTGGCCGCAGACCAGAGGCCGATGGTCCGCCAGATCGTCCAATCCCTCACCGCGGAGAAGGACGTCACCAAGCTGAAGGAGTTCCTCGGCCAGCTCGAGGCCCAGACCGGCAACGCCGATCCGAAACGCCAGCAGCTCCAGAAGATCCTCCAGAAGAAGGTCGCGGCCCGGATCGCCGAGCTGGAGAAGAAATGATCCGTGGCCGAACCCGAACCGATCCCTCCGATCCCTTCCCGAACCATGAACTCCCGCCTCCTCACCACCGTCCTCGCCGGTCTCGCTGGTCTTGCCCTGGGCCTAACCTCGCTCGGGGCCGACATCGTCGACCGTCCCGAGAAGCTCACCTTTCCGCCCCTGAAGTTCGAGCCGCCCAACCCCGCCCAGTTCCGGGTGCCCCTGAAGTCGGGTCCGGTCGCCTACGTGGTCCCCGACCGCACCCTTCCGCTCGTGACGATCAGCATCACGGTCCGTGTTGGCAGCTATCTGGACCCCGACGGCAAGGAAGGCCTGGCCGAGTTCACCGGCTACCTGCTGGCCCGTGGTGGCACGAAGTCCCGGACGGCCGAGGAGCTGGAGGAGCGCCTGGCGTTCCTCGCGGCCAATCTGGGCTCGGGCATCGGCGATGATGCCGGTTCGGTGAGCCTCAACCTCCTGTCGAAGGACCTGTCGGAGGGGCTGAAGATCCTGCGCGAGGTGCTGACCGAGCCCCGGTTCCAGCAGAACAAGATCGACCTCTTCCGCCAGCAGAACATCCAGGGAATGAAGCAGCGGAACGACGACGCGAAGTTCATCAAGGCCCGCGAGCAGGAGCGCCTGGCGTACGGGGATCGTTTCTGGGCCTGCCGCCAGACCACGGAGAAGAGCGTCACCGCAATCACCGAGGAGGACCTCAGGGCGTTTCACCAGAAGTGGGTCCATCCCGCGGGCTTCGTCGTGGCCGTCAGCGGAGACTTCGAGCGCGAGGCCATGGTGGCGCAGCTCGAGACGCTGTTCTCGAACTGGCCTTTCAAGGGTGAGACTCCGCCGGCGATTCCGACCGACATCTCGATCTCTCCCCCGGGTGTGTATTTCGTGAAGAAGGACGTGAACCAGGGACAGGTCTCTATCCTTCTGCCAGGGGTGAAACGGGACAACCCCGACTTCCTCGCGATCCAAGTGATGAACGACATCCTGGGTGGCGGTGGCTTCACCTCCCGGGTCATGAACCGGGTCCGTTCCGACGAGGGTCTTGCCTATGGTGCCGGCTCCGCGTTCCCGGGGGGCGTCTACTATCCGTTGGCGTTCCAGGCAGGCTTCGCCTCGAAGTCGCGGTCCGTAAAGTACGCCACCAGCATCGTGCTGGAGGAGATGAACAAGATCGCGATGACCCCCGTGACGGAGGAGGAACTCCAGACCGCCAAGCGGTCGTTCATCGACACCTTCCCGGAGAACTTCAACACCAAGGCCAAGGTGGCGGCTCGTTTCGCGGGCGACGAGTTCACCGGACGGTTTGCAAAGGATCCGACCTACTGGAAGACATGGCGTTCCCGCATCGAGGCCGTGACCCGTGCGGACGTCCAGCGGGTGGCGAAGGAACATCTCCATCCCTCCAAGGCGGTCATCCTGATGGTGGGTGACGAGAAGGACATTGAGCTCGGGGATCCGAAGCATCCATTGACCTTCAAGGATCTCTCGGGCGGACCGCTCGTCCAGGTGCCGCTGCGGGACCCTCTCACGATGGAACCGCTACCGGCGGAGTCCCGCTGAAGGCCATGGCGTCCCCCGAGGGCTCCCGGGAACCTGTTTCCAGGCGCTTGTCCGGCTACCGGGTTGGATCGGTCCCGTATCTCAATGCCCTGCCGCTGACGGCCGGCCTCGAGCCGGAGATCGTCCGGCTCCCCCCATCCCAGCTGGCCATCGAGCTCGAGCAGGAGCGGCTGGATGCGGCCCTCGTGAGCACGGCTGAAATCCTGATGTCGTCACGCCTGCGGGCGATGTCGGGCTACGGCATCGTGTCCCGGGGCACGGTCCTGAGCGTGTTCCTGGCCCATCGCACGCCGCTCGAACGGCTTGAGACGGTCTGGGTGGATCCTGCGTCGCTCTCCAGTGTGAACCTGCTGCGGGTCCTGTTGGCGGAGCGGGGGATCCGGCCGCGATTTCTCCCGCTGGTATCCTACGAGGAGGCTCCGCGTCGGCAGGATGTCTTGCTGATCGGGAATCCCGCCTTGGCGTTCCTGAGGACAGGATCCGACCACGCGATCTGGGACCTCGGCTCGGCGTGGCAGGAGCTGACCGGTCTCCCGTTCACCTACGCCCTTTGGGCGATCCGTGATGGCGTGGACGCAGGTCCGTTGGTGGCGACTCTTGGTGCGGTAGCCCGGGATGGGTTGACGCACCTGCCGGAGCTAATCCGTGGGAGTGCCGACTTCGATCTACCACTGCGTCAGGCCTATGTCGGTGGTCACGTCCAGCATCACGTGGATGACCCGGCCCGTCAGGGGTTGGATCGCTTCGCTGAGCTTCTGACCCGTCACACGGGGCGAACCGTTCATCCGGTCCGGTGGATTCCACTCGGGCAGTAGGGCGCGAAGGGCAGGAGACTCACACGGAGGCGCGGCGACGTGGAGGAAAAGGGAGAAGGAGGCGAAGGACACTTGGGGATTCTTAGATGCCGTTTCGGTTGGGTTGGAACCCTCGTCGAAACAAGGCCCACGCCCTCTTGGCATCGCGAGGACCAGACCCTTGGTCGGTTGCCCTGTTGGTGAAAAGTTCTGTCCTGCTGCCCGCTGGATCCAACCGCCGCATCCAGCAAGCGGTCCACAATCCCTCTTCCTTGATTTCCTATCTCCCTTATTCCCTCCGCGTCTCCGCGTCTCCGCGTGACTCTTTTCTCCGCATCTCCTTGTTGAAGGCGATGCAGTCGGCATAGCGGACACCCGTGCCGCCAAAGAGGTCGAGGGCGCTGCCGATCGTCAGGTGGATACGTCCGCGGCCCAGCTGCTCCACGCGTTGGAGGTCCTCGAGGGACTTCGCGCCGCCGGCGTAGGTCGTTGGAATGGGACTGTGCTGTGCGAGGCGCACCACCAACTCCTCGTCGATGCCGCGACATAGGCCCTCGACGTCCACGGCGTGGATCAGGAATTCGGCACAGTGCGTTGCGAGTCGGGCGAGCGTTTCGGCATCCACCCGGAGGTCCGTGAACTTCTGCCAGCGGTCCGTCACCACGAAGTAGTCGTCCCGGCGCCGACGACAGCTCAGGTCAAGGACCAGTCGGCCCGCACCGATGCTGCGGACCAGTGAGGCGAGGCAGTCTTCGTCGAGACGCCCCTCCCGGAACATCGAGGAGGTGACGATCACATGGGAAGCTCCGGCATCGAGCCACGCCTGGGCGTTCTCACCGCTGACCCCCCCACCGTACTGAAGTCCCCCCGGCCAGGCCCCCAGCGCCTCTCGGGCTGCTGCCTCGTTGCCGGGACCGAGGGCGATGACATGTCCGCCCTGGAGATCATCCGCCCGGTACAACTCCGCGAACCAACGCGGCGGGCGTTCCGAGACGAAGTTGGTTCGGACGCCTTCCCCGGAGTCGTTCAGGGAGCCACCCACGATCTGGACGACCTTTCCGTTGCGGAGATCGATGCAGGGACGAAACACGCGGACAGCCTACGCAGGAATGGCAACGGCGCCCAGCCTGCCGCGATGGCGGGGGCTGGGCGCCGTGGGTTTGGAGTCGGGACCGAGTCTCGCCAGGACGGGGCGACGGATGCTGGGGCGGGTTCTGCGGAGTGTGACTGTCACTTCCTGGCGACGCTCAACGCGCTGCGCCGGAGGTTTTCTCCACGAAGGCCTTGGCCTTGGAGACGAATTCGTCAGGGCTCCGGGCGAATTGGTCGCTGTCGGTCTCGATGGCCAGGGTGCCCTTCCAGCCGGCCTTGTTGAGCTCGCCGATGAGCGCGGCTAGGTTCGACTGGCCCTCGCCGATCTGCGTGTCGAAGGCGACATCGTCACCCTGGGTCTTCTCCACGCGCTTGTCCTTCAGGTGGATGTCGAACACACGGCCGTTGTAGTCCTTGTAGACCTTGACCGGATCCATGCCCGTCGACGCGATCCATCCCGCGTCCATGCACACGCCGACGTGTGGGTCGAGGTGCTGGAGGAGGGTGCGGACCACCAGCGGGTTGCCGTAGAGGGAGCGGATGCCGTGGTTGTGAATGGCGACCTTGATGTCGTACTCCTTCGCCAGCTCGGCGAGGTTGTCCAGTATCTTCAAATCGGACGGCTCCACGATGATGAGCTGGATGCCCATGTCCTTGGCGAAGGTGAAGAGCTTCCGGTTCTGCTCCTTGTCCAGGGAGGTTCCCGCGACACCGAACGTGTAGGCCCGGAGCCCGTTCCGCTCGAGCACCGCCTTCTTCTTCAGGTACTCCTCACGGGGGGAGTTCGGGTCGATGTGCTTCCCGATGACCTGGAGGTTCTTGATGCCGTGCTTCTTGGCGAAGGCGACGACCTGGTCGAAGTCCATGTTGCGCAGCGTCCAGGTCTGGATGCCCAGATCGGCTGCGGTGGAGGTGGCGAGGACGAGTGCCGAGGCGACGGCTCCGAAGAGGAGTGACTTGAGCTTCATGGCCGTTCTCGAGGTTATGGTCAGACTGTGGTGGCGAGGCAAGCGGGCACATGGATCCGCGAACACCCCTCCGGTCAGGGATCCGAGGTCAGCCAGGCCTTCAGTTCCGAGAGTTCCTCGGGCTTGAGCGGTCGATCGGGTGGCATGTGGCCGAAGTCCACCAGCACACGGATCGGATGGGCGTGGACCTGGAAGAGCCGGTTCCGTTCCCCCTCGCCGTCATGGCACCGGGCGCAGGCCTTGAGCGTCAGCGGCTTTCCAGGAGGTGGGGACGGGCTGCCCTTGGGGAAGTGAAACCGGGACAGGGGCTGGTTGGCGATGTGCTCGTTCAGGGCGGCCGCAAGGCCGGCATCGAGGATCAGGTCCTCCCGGTTGGGGTGGATCGCCAGGGGCCCCGAGGCATGGCACTTGTAGCAGCTTGTGCCCTCGGGCTTGGGACCCGATCGGGTGAGCTCGGCAAAATGGTCGACCGCCGGCCGCTGGGTGAGGTCCTGGACAATCGAGTAATAGGACCAGGCCCGGTCGGTGGCCGTCCTCTGGACCAGCAGATAGACCCGGGCAACCGAGTTCGAGAATGCGGCGATGTGGTTCAGCATCGGCTGCCGAATCACGTCCTCTTGGGTGCTGATGAGGCCCACGTCCGACACAGGCACGGACTCTCCGGCGTCGAACCGACGACGCGCCTCCATCATGTAGTCTCGGACCTCCGTCGGGGTCAGCGCCTGTCCCTTTCGGGCCTTGGGTTCTGGGAGCGGCATGATGGGTTGGATCCAGGGCCGCCCTATGCGATGTCGACCGACCGTGCCGGCCATCTCGAGGAACTGGGCCCGCGTCACATTCGTCAGCATCAGCGGGGGTTCCAGCAGCAAGCCGGTCCCGGTGGATCGCACGGGTCGGGATGTGGTTGGCGGTGTCGCCACGGGTTCCTTGGTTTTCTCCTGGCCGTGACCTGGCATCCCCACGGTGATCCCCACGAGGACGCTCAGAACGGCCGGGAGGATCCCTCGTCGGGTGTGTGGGTGCATCGGCCTTCTGGTTAATCCCTGGGGTGGTCCCCCGGCAACGGCGGATTCCCGGCCAACCCTGGGAGACGCCGGTTGCGGATTCGGATCCGCAACCCAGATTGACCCAGTGAAACGAATCTTCCTCATCATGTTTGCCTCCCTGTTCCCGTTCTTCAGCAACGCCGCCGACAAACTCGCCGTCGGGGCCGCCATTCCAGCAGTGCAGTGTCCTGATCAGGACGGTCAGGTCGTGGACCTCGCCAAGGTCGGGGGAAAGGGGTACCTGCTGGTCTATTTCTATCCCAAGGCCAGCACGCCGGGCTGCACCAAGCAGGGATGCTCGCTCCGGGACAGTTGGGCGATCCTCCAGAAGGCTGGGGTTCAGGTCTTTGGCGTCAGCACCGATAGCGAGGCCAGCCAGAAGCGGTTCCGCGACGATCAGAAATTCCCGTTCCCGCTCCTGGCCGACAAGGAGAAGGTTGTGACCGAGGCCTTTGGCGTGAAGGGAGTCATCGGCATGGCCAGTCGATCCGCCTTCCTGTTCAAGGACGGCCAATGCATCTGGGTCGATCCGAAGGGGTCCACCTCCGACCAGGCCGACCAGGTGCTGGCGTTTCTGAAGACCCAGAAACCCTGAACACGCGCCACATCCCGACCATGCGGCTTCTCCGGAAGGCGGATCAACGCGGCCATGCCGATCACGGCTGGTTGAAGGCGCGACACACCTTTTCGTTCGCCGACTACCACGACCCGGAGTGGATGGGGTTCCGCAGTCTTCGGGTCTTGAATGACGACACCGTCGACCCGGGTTCGGGATTCGGAAGACATCCCCATCGGGACATGGAGATCCTGACCTACATCCTGAGCGGCTCACTGGAGCATCAGGATTCCATGGGCAACCGCCGGATCATCCAGACGGGAGAGGTCCAGTACATGGCGGCGGGGACGGGGGTCTTCCATAGCGAGTTCAACCCGTCCACCTCGGAACCGGTTCACCTCCTGCAGATCTGGATTCTGCCCCAACAGCGGGGCGTCACCCCGGCTTATGCGGATCGGTCCCCGGCCGGTGCCGAGCCCGGACGTTGGCACTGTGTTGCCTCGGCCACGGGACGGGAGGGGTCCATCCGGATCCATCAGGATGCCGACCTTCTCCTGTCGCGGCTCCGTCCGGGGGATCGGGTGGGGCATTCCATGGCGGCGGGGCGCCATGTCTGGGTCCACGTGGCGGAAGGTCGGGTGATGATCGACGGCCAGGTCCTGGAGTCGGGGGATGGACTGGCGGTGTGGTCCGAGTCGGAGCTGGCGGTGGAGGCCACCCTGGACTCCCAGGTTCTGCTCTTTGACCTGGCGTGAGGCTGAGGAATGGGTGCGGTCGATGTCGGGACTTGCGCTCGATCGCGGGTGTCGGATTCTCCTCGCGCCATGTCGTCCGCTGCCGACCGTAAATCCCAATCCCCCCTGTCCGATCCGTTGCTGATCCTGATCGCGCTGCTGTTGCTGCTCGCCGCTGCCGCGACCGTGTTCTTCGCCCTCAAGGGGCCATCCAAGGAGGTTGTTCATGAACCCGGCGCGAAGCCCCGGCCGATCATCACCAACCAGATCATTGTGGTGAACGTACAGGAGGTTGCTGCTGCTGGGACTTCCCACGGCCACGGCGCTCCTGCTGCGGAGAAGGCACCGGCCGCGGAAACTCCCGCCGCCGAGGCGAAGCCGGCCATCAAGCCGGCTCCCGCGGTTGCCGCCGCGGTGACGGTCAATCCCCCCAAGGTCACGCCAACCGCGGATGGGAAGATCCGGGGCCGGGTGGTCCTCAAGGGCACCCCGCCGCCCGAGACGGTTATCGGCGCGGTCAAGTCGGACGCCAACTGCGGCAAGGTCGCGGTGGGCACGGCCCGGACCCGCGGCTATGTGGTCGGGGATGACGGCGGTCTGCGCTATGCGCTGGTCCGGATCGTCCAGGCTCCTGCTGGCGACGGCAGCAAGCGGGCGGAGCCCATCCTGATCGATCAGGCGGGCTGCATGTACGAGCCCTACGTCTCGGCGGTGCTGGTCGGGGAGACCTTCAAGGTGAAGAACTCGGATCCGTTCATGCACAACGTCAACGCCACCCCCAAGAGCAACAAGGGATTCAATTTCGCCCAGGCTTCCAAGGACCAGGTCAACGAGAAGGCCTTCGACAAGCCGGAGCTGGGCGTGAAGTTCGCCTGCAACGTCCATCCCTGGATGGTCGCCTACGTGCACGTCCTCGAGAATCCGTTCTTCACCGTGACGGATGACAAGGGCGGGTTCGAACTCCCGGCCGGACTGCCCCCGGGCAAGTACGACCTCGAGGTGAACCATCTCAAGGCGGGCGTCGTGAAGCAGTCCCTCGAGATCGCCGCCGGCCAGGGTGCCGACGTGGTTGTTGAGATGGCCCCGGCTGGCGGGAAGTAGTCGCGGTAGGGACCTCAAGGTAGGGACCTGGTCCCTCAGGTCCCCATCTGGATCTCCCTCGCGTGGCTCACCTGTGAAAGTGGACGAGATCCCTGGACGCATCCGAGATCCCCGTGATCTCCGGATCTGACAGCCCCCCCGGGAATGACTCAGTCCAGTATCCGGTTGCACATGGGGTCGGTTGGGCTCTTCGAGCCCAAGTGCCGCAGAGCACTGCGGCACCCACCGGGGAATCAGGAACACCGTGGAGTTCGTCCAACCTTCGGTCGTTACCGTGCCCATGCTCATTGACGGGGGTGCATGGGCCTCTTCACACTGTTTCGTTGATTCGTTTCCGACGTCGCATGAGCAAGTCCTCCTCTCCCGCCCAGAAGTTCCAGTCATTCCTCAAGGAAAACCGGGTCTTCAAACCCGCGAAGGAGTTCGCCCGTCGCGCTGTCGTCCAGAGCATGGCCCAGTACAAGAAACTCTGGACCGAGTCCGTGAAGAATCCCGAGCGGTTCTGGGCCAAGCACGCCAACGCCGAGCTGGTCTGGATGAAGCCGTTCAACAAGGTGCTCCAGTGGAAGGAACCCTTCGCCAAGTGGTTTCTCGGGGGACGGCTCAATGTATCCGCCAACTGTCTGGACCGCTGGCTCGACACCGATGTCGCCAACCGCGCGGCGCTGATCTGGGAAGGTGAGCCTGCCACCGATGGGAAGCCGGGTGAGGAGCGGGTCCTGACCTATCGCCAGCTGCACCGGGAGGTGTCTCGGTTCGCTTACGTGCTGAAGCGGAACGGCATCGGGAAGGGCGACCGGGTTATCATCTACCTCCCGATGGTCCCCGAGGCCGCCATCTCCATGTTGGCCTGCACCCGCATCGGTGCGGTGCACAGCGTCATCTTCGGCGGATTCAGCGCCGCATCCGTCGCGGACCGCATCCAGGATTCGGGAGCCAAGATGGTGATCACGGCCGACGGCGGCTATCGCCGCGGTGCCGTGGTGCCGCTCAAGAAGAATGTCGATGAAGCCCTGAAGCTCACCGATCCGGAAGGCAAGCCCCTGGCCAAGACAATCGAGAAGGTCATCGTGCTGCGTCGCGCCGGGAATGAGGTCCACATCGAGGAAGGGCGGGACGTTTGGTGGCACCGCGAGCTCGAGTACGTCACCAGCGAGTGTCCGGCCGCGGCGATGGATTCCGAAGCGCCGCTGTTCATCCTCTACACCAGCGGTTCCACCGGGAAGCCCAAGGGCATTCTCCACAGCACCGCGGGCTATCTGCTCGGAGCCAAGATGACCTCGAAGTACGTCTTCGATCTCCGACCCGATGACGTCTACTGGTGCACGGCCGACGTCGGCTGGGTCACCGGCCACAGCTACATCGTCTACGGACCGCTCGCCAACGGCGCGACCTGCGTCATGTACGAGGGCGCCCCGAACTGGCCCGAGCCCGATCGGTTCTGGCGGATCATCGAGAAGTACGGGGTCACCGTCCTCTACACCGCGCCCACGGCGATCCGGGCGTTCATGAAGTGGGGTGACGAATGGCCGAAGAAGCACGACCTCAGCTCGCTGCGACTTCTGGGCTCGGTCGGCGAGCCGATCAATCCCGAGGCGTGGATGTGGTATCACACCGTGATCGGTGGCGGCCGCTGTCCGATCGTGGACACCTGGTGGCAGACCGAGACGGGTTCGATCCTGATCACGCCGTTGCCGGGCGCGACGCCTCTCAAGCCGGGCACGGCGACCCTGCCGTTCTTCGGGATCCTGCCCGAGGTCGTGGACGACAAGGGCAAGGCGGTTCCGGCCAACACCGGCGGCAAGCTGGTGATCCGCAAGCCGTGGCCCTCGATGCTCCGTGGAATCTGGGGTGATCCGGAACGGTTCAAGGCGACCTACTGGAGCGAGGTCAAGGGATCGTACTTCACCGGCGACGGCTGTCGTCAGGACAAGGACGGCTATTTCTGGATCGTCGGCCGCATCGACGACGTCCTGAACGTGGCTGGCCACCGGATCGGAACGGCGGAGATCGAGAGTGCCCTCGTCAGTCATCCGAGCGTTGCGGAGGCGGCGGTCGTGGGACGTCCGGACGAGCTAAAGGGACAGGCCCTCGTGTGTTTCGTGACCTTGAAGAGCGGTCAGAAGGCCACCCCGGAGTTGAAGGCGGAGTTGCGGAACCATGTCGGCAAGGAGATCGGTCCAGTGGCCAAGCCGGACGACGTCCGCTTCGCCGACGCCCTGCCCAAGACCCGTTCCGGCAAGATCATGCGACGTCTCCTGAAGCAGGTCGCCAGCGGCGTCGAGATCAAGGGCGACACGACGACCCTCGAGGATCTGAGCGTGCTGGCGAAGCTCGCGACGAGCGAGGATTAGGGCCGGGCAGTTGAGAGCTGAGCGTTGAGAGTTGAGGGTTCAGACAGGTCTCCGTCAGATCCCTGAGCGTGGGTGATGCAGTGCTCTTCATCACCGAGCGCGGGAGCGCCCGCCGTGTCAGGGACTGACTTTTCAGGGTAGGGACCTGGTCCCTCAGGTCCCCATCTCGACCCGCCGCGCGTTGCTCACCCGTGAAGGAAGTCGGGAGCCTCTCGAGCGTCAGACAGCCCCGCCTCAACCCCCCAGCTCCGCACAACCCTCACGAAGTCTACGGGGACCGAACGGAGTGGATCCCAGCTCATACTATCGTGGTAGAGACCTCCGTGGCATCCCCAACATCCCCGCGAGACTCAGCGCATCGAGTGGCTCAGCCGGTTTCCTTCAACATCCTCCAAGTCTCCGTGTCTCCGCGTGAGGCCGTCTTCCGGCTCCGTGTGCCCGGTTTTCAACTTCCCCTGGGGTACAGCAGATGTTCCTTTCGGCGGGATTCGAACTGCGTCACGGCACCATTCCAGAGCGCCCGGATATCCCCCAGCGCGCTCCCGGCCTTGATCGCCTCCAGGACCGTTGGGCTCATGAGCAGCCGGCTCATGCGATCGAGCTGCAACTGATCCGGGTACCGGCGCTGCAGGGTCGTCGCCAGCAGTACCCCGAGGTCGGCCGCACGAAACTGGCTCCGATCCGTCAGGAGGATCTGAACCCCGCCACAGTCCTTCCCAGCGAACACGCTCCCGGTAGGGGTGAACCGGATCGGCAGGAAGCGTACTCCAAGGAGACCCGCCCGGTTGAGTTCCGCAGCAAGTGTCAGGTCGTCGATATAGGGGGCACCCAGGACCTCGAATGGCGTTCCGGTGCCGCGTCCCACCGACACCGCGCAGAACTCCAGCAGGCCCACGCCTGGATAGAGGGTCGCTTCGGTGAGGCTCCGCATGTTGGGCGAGGGGTTGACCCAGGGCAGCCCGGTCTGGTCCATCCACTGGCTGGGAGTCCAGCCCTCGACCCGGATGACCTCCAGTCGGGCGTTCAGCTTCCGCTCCGCATTGAAGAGCCGTGCGAGCTCCCCGACGGTCATGCCGTGGCGCAGGGGGATCTCGTGCCACGCCACGAAGCTGCGTTCCCCGGATGAGATCGGGCCCTCGACCCGACCGGTAATCGGGTTGATGCGGTCGAGCACGATGAGCCGCTTCCCGGCCCGGGCGGTGGCTTCAAGACAGTTCCCGAGCGTGGAAATGTAGGTATAGAACCGGCAGCCGATGTCCTGGATGTCGAACACCACGGCATCGAGCGGCGCGAGCTGTTCGGGACTCGGAGTCCGTCGTTCTCCGTAGAGGCTGTACACGGGAAGCCCGGAGACGGGGTCGGTGGTGTCGCCGATCTTCTCCTGGTCGAGCGCCCCACGGATGCCGTGTTCGGGACTGAACAGTGCGACGAGCTGGAGGTTGGTGGCGGCGCGCAGGAGATCGATCGTGGGGCGACGCTGACGATCCCGGCCCGTCTGGTTGGTGACCAGTCCGACGCGCAATCCTTGGAGGGGGCGGAAGTTGTCCCGGACCAGCACATCGATGCCGTTGAGGACCTCGGTCTGGGTCGGCCCGGCGGTCGTGGTGACGCCGTTGGTGGAGGCCGGTGCCGGCGGCAGGGCTCCTGGAACGCCCACGAAGTTGAAGGACTCCACCGCTTCGGCAGCGAGGGTTCCGAGTTCGCGGCGGAGGGCCACGACGTTGCCTTCCTCGGTCGGGTGGTTCCGATTCGACAGGAAGATCAGGAAGGTGCGGGAAAAGGGATCGATCCAGAGCGAGGTGCCGGTCCAGCCCGTGTGACCGTAGCTCCCCAGCGGAAACACGCTGCCCCGAGGGCCTGCGTAGGGGGAATCGATGTCCCAGCCGAGTCCTCGACGCGGCAGTCCGGGCGGGGTCTGCACGGCGATCATCTGGCGGACCGTCTCCGGCCTGAGAATCGTTCGACCCTCGAGGGTGCCCCCGTTGAGCAACATCCGGCTGAAGCGCGCCAGATCGTCGGCGCTGGCGAAGAGACCGGCATGACCCGCCACCCCGCCTAGCCGACGGGCAGTGGGGTCATGGACCACCCCGCGGAGGACCACCGGGCCGGCGAGTTCCTCGGTCGGGGCGATTCGGTCGATTCCGGAGTCCGGGAGGTTCTGCGGAAGATCGTTGGTCCCGGACGGCGTGAACGGCAGGTAGCCGGACCGGGTCATGCCGAGTGGGGCGAACAGGGTGTTGGTCGCGAACCGGTCGAGCGGGACCCCGGACGCCTTTTCGATGAGGAGCCCCAGCAGGATGAAGTTGATGTCGCTGTACCGGAACCGTGTCCCGGGTGGCTCAACGAGCGGTTGGGTTTGGGCGAGGACCAGGGCGTTGCTGGATCCCTGCCAGGGGCTCGACCTCGGGAGTCCGGAGGGTAGGCCCGAGACATGCGTCAGGAGGTGGCGAACGGTGATGGCTTCCCGCCCCTCGCCCGAGAATCCCTCGAGATACCGTCCGACCGGCGCGTCCAGATCCACGCGTCCGTCCTCCACCAGCCTCAGCAGGCACGGGGTCGTCACCACCACCTTGGTCAGCGATGCCGCGTCGAACACCGTGTCCGGGGTCATCGGTTCCCGGGTGGGTCGGATGCTTCGTTCGCCATACGCCCGCACCTGGGCCTCGCCCTGTCGCTCCAGCCACAGCACTCCCCCGGGAAGACGACCGGCGGCGATGGCGTTCGTGACGGCGGCATCCAGTGCCGCGAGCTTGGAGGGACGGAATTCCCCGGCGTGGATGCGCAGGAGTCCGGTCAGGAGCCCGCCCAGCAGGAAAACGAGTCCGGCCGGTGGAAGACGCAATCCCATGCCGACGGTTCAGAATGGGAGCGAGTAGACCTTGAGGTCGGGCTCATTCCGGATGCCGTCGCGGATGAAGGTCCGGGGCAGGGTCGCCCCCGGCTTCAGGTTCGGATCCTTGTTGAAGGTCGGCTTGGGACGCGGCCCGTAGGATTGCGGGGCGCGGGGATTGAAGAGCTCCACGAAATTGCGTCGGCTCGGCTGACGGATCAGGAAGCCGGCGCTGCCGTATTTCTCGATCCATTCCGAGGGTGGGGGCGTCTCGAGTCGACGCTTCGTGTCCTCCCCTGGAGTCGTGGCCTTCGAGGTCGTGGTGCTCAGGACCTGTGGGATCTCGCCATTCTTCGCCTCCGGCCGGGCAGGGGCCTCGGTGATCGAGGGTGCGGTCACCGGGGTCGGAGCCTTGGTTCCTGGGATGCCGTTGGTCGACTGGGCCAGTGCGGGATCCGCACCGACCGCGTTCGGGGCCATCCAGACCGTCGCGAGGACGGACATCAGAACCAGGCGCTGGGCGTTCATGGGAACCAGGGGTTGTGGGCCTTCTCCTCGCCAACGGTCGTGATGGGGCCATGGCCGGAGCAGATCAGGGTGGGGGCGGGAAGGGACAGGATGACGTCCTGGACCCGGGCCCGTGCCAGCTTCAGCTGATCGCGCGCTCCGCCCATCGATCCGGCGAAGATGGCGTCGCCGACGATGGCCACGGGCGGCGCATGGTTGGCCCAGCCGGTGACGACAAAGGTGACTCCGTCCTCGGCGTGACCCGGGGTGGGGTGATGACGGATGTGCAGGGAGCCGGCCGTGAAGGTGCTGCCCGCCTTGAGCTGCTGGTCCGCGGGGGCTTGGCGGGAGCCGGAGTGGATCCGGACGTTCGGGAAGGCCTTCCGGAGATCGCCCAGCGCCGCCACGTGATCGGCATGGGAGTGGGTGATCAGGATGTGTTCGAGATGCAGCGCGTGGTCCTGGATCAGGGCGAGGATCGGGGCGGCCTCGAACCCGGTGTCGAACAGCACCGCCTTCTTGGTGGCGGGATCCCAGACCAGATAGGCGTTCACCGTCATGCCGTCGCCGGCGGTGGTGATCATCTCGAGCGCCTGCCAGGCGGTGAGGTCCACCGCGGCGGGAAGCCAGCCGTGGCTTTGGGCCTCGAGACGCGACCCGCTGATCGTGAGCAGGTCGCCAAGCGGACCGAACCGCGTGTCTGCCGGCGCCTTGCCGGTGGACTCGATCGCCTCGTAGTCCGCCTCGGACAGACCGGAGGCCTTCGAAGCCGCAGCGGCCGAGGTTTCGGTGGAGATGCGGGCCTTGCGGAGGATGTCGCCGATGCTGTCTTCCAGACTCATGCGGTGAGCGTAGGACGGGGGCCCGGGGCAGGCAATCGTCCGTCGCGTCCAAGTTCGATTCAGGCCGCGCCGAGCGCCTTCGCGGTGGCGTCGAGACTCGCCACATCGGCCACGTTCAGCACGGTGGCGGTCTTGTCGATCCGCTTGAGGAACCCGGTCAGGGCGGTGCCGGGGCCGAGTTCGATGAAGCGGGTGAAGCCCTGGGCGAGGAGGCATCGGATGGACTCCTCCCAGCGCACCGGCTGGGTGACCTGGTCGACCAGCAGTCGGGCGATCTCGGTCGGGCTGCCGTGGGGCTGGGCCGTGACGTTGGCGATCACCGGGACGTGTGGGGACTGGAGGGGGATCGACTGCAGCTCGGCGGCGAGCCGGGGCTGGGCCGACTGCATCAGCGGGGAGTGGTAGGCGCCGGCGACGGTGAGTGGGATGGCGCGCTTGGCTCCCTTGGCCTTGGCGGCCTCGATGGCGGCCGGGATGCGGTCGAGCTCGCCGGAGATGACGATCTGCCCGGGACAGTTGAGGTTGGCGAGGGTGACCCCGGTGGCCTCGCAGACCTCGCGGGTCGGGGCCTCGTCGAGCCCGATGATGGCGGCCATGCCGCCGCGCGTCGCCTCGCACGCCTCGTGCATGAAGCGTCCCCGGGCCCGGACGACCCGGAGGCCGTCCTCGAAGGTCATGACCCCGGCCGCCGCGAGCGCGGTGAACTCGCCGAGGGAGAGTCCGGCGGTGGCGTCGGCCTTCAGTCCGGGCACGCGTTCCTGGAGGAGCTCCATGGCGATCCAGCTGACGAGATAGATGGCGGGCTGGGCGTTCTCGGTACGGGTCAGTTGGTCCTCGGGTCCCTCGAAGGCGATCTGGCTGAGGGGGTATCCCAGGATCTGGTCGGCCTGGGCGACGCGGGCCTGGGCGGTTGGAAAGGCGGCGGCGAGATCCTTGCCCATGCCGATCACCTGAGAACCCTGTCCGGCGAAGAGAAACGCGGTCTTCATGTCGCGGCCGAGGGTATCGGAGGTCGCGACGACGGAAAGACCGAAGCCTTGGGGTGGATCGAGTCGGATCGGTTCAAAACGCTGATTGGTTCAAAACGCTTGCGTGGTCGGAGTGTCCCGGTACGTTGCCGAGCCTCTTGCGCGGAGCGCGGGTTGGTAGCTCAGTGGTAGAGCAGCGGCCTTTTAAGCCGTTGGTCGTGGGTTCGAGTCCCACCCGACCCACCAGCGCCGTCGCCGGAGACAGAAGACGACCCCATCGTCTAGTGGTTAGGACACCGCCCTTTCACGGCAGTAACCGGGGTTCGAGTCCCCGTGGGGTCGCCAGCTTTTCCTGGCGGAGGAGGGAAGATCGGTTCACGCGGTGACGCAGAGTCGCGGAGGAGCATGAGAGAGGGAAGGCGCGCCGATCCCTGGGACCAGATCGCTTTTCCGCCAAAAGACTTCACAGCGGACCCGGTCGCGACCAACCTCGGGGGGATGTTCCCGAGGTTGAAAAACGCGTCACGAACCCGGTGCGTTGGACCGGTCTCGCGCCGCAGTTTCCTCGAGGTGGGGGCCCTCAGCGCCCTGGGGCTCGGGCTCTCGGATTTCCTCCGGTTCAGGTCGATCGCCGAGGAGTCCGGCCGATCGCCCGGGGATAAGGCGGTGATCTTCATCTGGTTGCCGGGAGGTCCGGCCCATGTCGACACCTACGACATGAAACCGGACCAGCCGATCGAGGTTCGGGGCGACTTCCGTCCGATCCGGACCAATGTCTCTGGAATCCAGATCTGTGAGCTGTTCCCGCATCAGGCGAAGATCGCGGACAAGTTCAACATCATCCGCTCCGTCTGCCATGACTTCGCGGACCATGGCGGGGCGCACAAGCGGTTCATGACGGGTCGGATCCCGGCCACGCCCACCGAATTCGTGAACGATGCGCCGGCGGTCACCTCGATCGTCAGCCGCATGATCGAGGGACGGCATCGCGGGGCGCTGCCGCCGGTCATCGCCGGCGTCGATGACGGCCGGGGCCAGATCGATGTCTTCAGCCTCGGGCCCGCCTGGGTGGGTTCCGCCAATACGCCATTCATGGTCGTGGGCGATCCCAGCAGCCCGAAGTTCAAGGTGCAGAACCTCGGTCTCACCCCCGACATGGAGGGCCGCCTCGACGACCGGATCCACCTGCTCTCGGGTCTGGACCGGCTGCGTCGGGACATGGATTCGAGCGGCATGATGTCGGCCATGGACCGGTTCAGCCAAAGGGCGGTGGGTATGCTGACCAGCGACGCGGTGCGGACGGCATTCGACTTGTCGGCCGAGCCGAAAGCGGTGCGGGATCGCTATGGCTGGAGTGCCTACGGACAGCGCGGGCTGATGGCGCGTCGACTTGTCGAGGCGGGGTGCCCGTTCGTCACGATGGTCTGGGAGAATCCGTTTCCGAGCGGGCCGATGCCGAAAGGCTGCTGCTACAACTGGGATTCGCACGCCGTGAACTGCCACATCTTCGATGATTCACGATGGCGGTTCCCGGTCTACGACCAGGCGGTCAGTGCGTTGATCGAGGACCTCCACCAGCGTGGCCTCGACAAGAAGGTGCTGCTGGTGGTGACCGGGGAGTTCGGTCGCACGCCGCGGCTGGAGCAGAAGGTGGGCACCCAGACGGGCGTGACCCAGCCCGGACGGGATCACTGGCCCCAGGCGATGAGCCTGATCGTATCGGGTGGCGGCATGAGGACGGGTCAGATCATCGGTGCCACCAATGCGCGGGGAGAGCATCCCGTCGAACGCATCCTCTCCCCGAACGACCTCTGGGCGACGGTCTACCACCACCTCGACATCGACTATAACGCCAACCTGGACGACTTCTCGGGACGTCCCCAGCCGATCCTGCCGTTCGGGCAACCGATCCCCGAGCTGCTTCCACCCTCTTGACCTGGATCGGGTCCTGCTCGCAGCGGGTAGAGGCGTTGCCTAGTCGACCAGTCCCGCGGCCATGTCCATGCCGTTGGGGCCCTTTGTGTTCCGGGTAGGGAACCAGAACCGCTTCTTATTCTCCAGTTCCTTGGCCTTCTTGCTGTTGACCCGTGTCACGGTGGCCATCCGGCCGCGATTTGGGAAATGACGACGCCTCGAAATCGATCCCCCCGCGGACGTCCTTGAGGTGAACTTTTCCCGTCATGAGCATCGTCAACGAGTGGATGGAGGAGCACCAGGGGCAGATCAACGCCCTGGGGCAGTTTGCGGCGATCACCCAGAGGAACCGGTCAGGCCGCGGGCGTCGGCGACGGTGAGGAGGAACAGCTAGAGGGCCGGGGCATCGGACCAGCAGGGGGTGGGGAGCGTCCAACCCGATCCGCCGCGCCCCGTGTCTTTCGTCCGCCCCATCACAATGGCCTTCACCCTTCAGGCGAGGATGGGTCGTACGATGTGGCCATGGACATCGGTGAGACGATGGTCCCGGCCACCGAACCGGAAGGTCAGCTGCTCATGGTCGAGGCCCAGCAGATGCAGCAACGTGGCGTGGAGGTCGTGGATCTCCACCCGGTTCTCCTCGGCTTTGTAGCCATAGTCGTCGGTCGCCCCATACGCCATGCCGCCCCGGACCCCGCCGCCGGCCATCCAGAGGCTGAATCCGAATGGATTGTGGTCGCGTCCGTCCCGTCCCTGGGCAAAAGGGGTTCGGCCAAACTCGCCCGAGAACAGCACCAGGGTCTGGTCGAGCAATCCCCGGGCCTTGAGGTCGGCAAGAAGCCCGGCGATGGGCTGGTCGACCGCCCGGGCGTTGAGGGCGTGGTTGTTGCGGAGGTCGCCATGGGCGTCCCAGCGGGCATTCCCGTGTGCCCGGGGGCAGGTCAGCTCGATGAACCGGACTCCGCGTTCCACCAGCCGGCGCGCTACCAGGCACTGCCGGCCGTAGGTCCGGGTGTGCTCGAATGGGGCCTCCATCCCGTAGAGCCGACGCGTCGCCTCCAACTCGCCCGCGATGTCGGTGGCCTCCGGGACCGACATCTGCATGCGCGCCGCGAGCTCCTGGTTGGCGATGGCCGACTCGAGGGCATCATGGCGTCCGAGCAAATCGAGGCCCGCTGCGTCCAGACGCCGCACGGTGTCCAGCTTCAGCCGCTGGAGATCCGGTGCCGGCTCGAGCGGTTGGATGTTGGCGAGGGCAGGGGATTGGTTCCGGAGCAGGGAGGCCTGATGGGTGGCCGGGAGGAATCCCGCACCGAAACAGTCGAGCCCTCCCGATGGGGTGAGTCCGCCATCCAGAACGACATAGCCTGGGAGATCCGAGGCCTCGGATCCGAGGCCATAGGTGGCCCACGCCCCCATCGAAGGCCGACCGGCCATGCCGGTGCCGCAGTGGAGGAAGTAGTTCGCGGCGTTGTGCTCGGAGAAGTTGGAGACCATGGACCGGATGACGCAGAGGTCGTCGGCGCAGCGGGCGATGGAGGGGAACAGGTCGCTGATCTCGAGTCCGCTCCGGCCGTGAGGGCGAAAGGCCCAGGGACTCCCGAGCACCGCGCCGTTGTCCTCGAACTGGGTCGGCTCCGTCCTCAGTCCGAACGGCCTGCCGTCCTCGCGGGTCAGCCGGGGCTTCGGATCAAAGGTGTCCACCTGCGACACCCCGCCGTCCATGTAGAGGAAGATCACGCTGCGGGCCCTCGGGCGGGCCGTGGCGAGTCGGAACGGATGGATCGTGGACCGGCCCTCCTCGGCCAGGAGCGACGCGAGGGCCACGGCACCGAACCCAAGGGCCCCCTCGCGCAGCATGCGACGCCGGGTCATGCCGACGGGATCGGGAGGGCGGGGTTGTTCAGGGGACATACCGGAACTCCTTGAGCAGGAACATCACATGACAGGCCTCGGTCCAGCTCCCGAGGGGGATCTCTCCCGGCCGGCTCGAACCGTCCCCGGGGTCCGCGTGCGGCGGACCGACCAGCTGGAGCAGCGCCTCCGTCTCCGTGTCGTCCGGGAATCGACCGAGGGCCTCGAGGTAGAGGGACCGGATCCGTTCCCGAGGCGTGGCCGGAGATCCGGCCTGGAGGCGTTCAGACCAGACCCGGGCCTGGTCCCGGACAAAGGGATCGTTCATCAGGGCCAGGGCCTGACCGGGCACGTTGGAGACCGAGCGCTGGCCCACGGTCGAATCGGGAATGGGCAGGTCGAAGGCCAGTTGGAAGGGGGACAGGAAGTTCCGCCGCGTCTCCTGGTACACGGTTCGTCGACCCGCACCATCGAGAGGACCCGAGGGGTTCTTCACCCACATGCGGTCCCCCATGAAGGGTGTGAAATGGGTAAGGACGGATGGGCCGAACATGGCGGAATCCAGCCGTCCCGAGACGGCGAGCAGGGTGTCGCGGATCGCCTCGCCCTCGAGCCGGCGCAGGCGCATGCGATGCAGCAGCCTGTTGTCGGGATCGCGTCGCTCGGCCTCGGGATCGGACGGCATGCTGGACATCGCGAACGTGCGGGTCAGGCACAGACGCCGGAGGAGAGTCTTGATAGAGCCGCCGCCGTCCCTGAATGAGACGACGAGGTGGTCCAGCAGTTCCGGATGCGTCGGGTCCTGTCCCAACGCCCCAAAGTTGTCGACCGATGGAACGAGTCCCACGCCGAAGAGATGGGCCCAGATGCGATTGACGAAGACCCGGTGGGTGAGCGGGTTGGCGGCGTCGGTCACCCGGGAGGCGAGTTCGAGACGTCCGCCGTCGCAGCGGGCGGCATCGGGCCGCGACAGGGAAAGAGCCCTGGGAAACCGGGGAAGGATCTCGGTCCCTGGCTTTCGGGGATCCCCCCGCAGCTGCACTCGAGTTGGCTCGGGCGTGCCCCGCGTCATGGCGAGGGCCCGGATCGGGTCGCCCACCGCCGTGGCGGCCTGACGCTGTTCTTGGGCCAGCGCTTCGATGCGGTCACCCTGTCGACCCCAGTCCAGGAGACCGCGTCGCGAGAGCCAGGAGACCAGCTCGAGGTTCGGTCCGGGATCCTCTCCCCGGGACCAGTGACGGAGCCCCTCATGGATGGACCGCTCGACCTGTGTGGCGCGGGACCCGAGCGTGTCCCCGTCAACACGATCCGGGAGGAGTCCGGGCTCGAGCGGCGGTGTGGCTTCCCGGGACATCAGAACCTGCCCAACGGCGAGGTCGCCATCGCCACCATCGAGGAACTCGAGGTACACCGACTTGCCGATGTGACGCTTCAGGTCCGGGATGGAGAACCATTGGAACCGGCCGCCGGTATCGACATCGAACTGGGTTCTGTCGAAGAGCAGCGGGTTGAATTCCCTGAGGGCGTAGCGGGCGAGGATGAGCTTCACTCGCCCACTTCGACCGGCGAGGCGCAGGTGGAGGTGGGGTTCGGCGAGGGTGAAGGTCCTGGTCCGAAGGGTCCCCTCGAATCCCGGTGCGAGGTGGCCGCTGTGGACAACCCCCGTCGGGAGGAAATCGATCTGGTCCTCGACGAACCTCCATGCGGCCGGAGGTGTCGGCCGGGACGCGAAGGCATGGCCGCTGGCGAAGTCCTCCCGCGGATCCATCGGGAGGGGCGTGTCCCCGGGGCGCTGACCGGAGGTGGATGCGGCCTTCGAGGTCCTGGGGGCGTCGGCTCGTGACATCACCCCGGCGAGCGGATGCCGGGTGTCCCCGGGCTTGAGCTCCCTCAGTGCCGTCACCCAGCGCGCGAGGATCCGGGCGTCGAGCCCCTGCGTGGCAGCCACGCGGACCACGTCCTCCCCAGGCGGATCCATCCGGTTCGTCGAGCCGGCCACCGAAGGCGTCGCAGCAATCCGCTCCGCGGCGAGGAGATGGTCCTTCAGGCGAGGGGCTCCGTCCTGGAGCGCCCGTCGCACCGCAGCGCGCAGCCTTGGGGTCTGCCGGACATGGAGATCCTCCAGCCCGGTGGACTGCGATCCGAGGGACCCCTCGGGATCGAGCACGGCGCTGTCCTGTCGTGCGCCGCGGAGGAAGGCGGTCAGCCCGTAGTAGTCCTCCATGGCGATGGCATCGAACTTGTGATCATGGCACCGGGCGCAGGAGACCGTCAGGCCGAGGAAGGTCTTGGAGAAGACATCGATCTGGTTGTCGATCCGGTCGGCCTCGTCCTGGAGCAGGTCCACGGGTGCGTGGGTGGCCTGGTGGAGGTACCAGAAGCCCGTGGCGAGGACCGATTCGTTCCCGCCTCCCGACGCGGCATGGCGTGGGGCCGGGAGCAGGTCCCCGGCGATGTGCTCGGTGACGAAACGGTCGTAGGGCACGTCCTCATTGAAGGCGCGGATGAGGTAGTCCCGGTAGCGCCAGGCGTTGGCGATGGGGTAGTCCTGCTCATGACCATAGGATTCCGCGAACCGGACTAGGTCCATCCAGTGTCGGGCCCAGCGTTCCCCGAACCGCGGCGACCCGAGGAGCTGGTCCACGATCCGGACCCGCGCCGCGTCGGAGGAGTCCTGAAGGAACGCGAGGGTCATCTCGGAAGAGGGCGGGAGACCGGTCAATGCAACATGCACCCGCCGCAGCCAGACCTGGGGCGATGCCGGCGGTGCGGGACGGATGCCGGCGGTCTCGAGTCGGGACAGGATGAACCGGTCCACTGGATCCGTGGCCCAGCAGGACTCCCGCACCGCCGGGATCGCCGGTGAGGTCACAGGCCTGAGGCACCAGCGGTCGGCCCTGGATTGGAACAGGGCCTCCCATCCGGCGGTACTGTCTCCGGCCGCGGTCTCCGCTCCGGAGGCGTCGTAGCCTGCGATGGCCGAGAGAAGCCACAGGACGGTACCCCAGCCGTGCAGACACTGAAGGGTGGAGGGCCATCGGTTCATGATGGGATCCTCCGGAGGCTGCGGTCGGCGACTGGGGATGGGGTTTTCGGCATCCGAAGGGTCGACGGTGCGAACTGACCCGGGACCTCTCGAAAGCTACAGACACCGACTCCTGCGAGTCAAACCCCGGGGTGCAACGACGCGCAAGGCGAGGGGCAAGAGGGGTTCAGTGGAGGTGCGTCGGCAGGGTGAGGCCCATGGACCGCGGAACGGATGGAGGCTCGATGGGTGCTGCAGTGCCCCGCCTCACGGTGAGGTCGCCCACCCCGACCCGGCTGCCCGGCTTGGAGGCGGTTGTAGACCCTTGACATCAACCGCATCAACCGCTGCTCTTTATTGGCTCCCATGAAACTTATTCTCGCGTCCTGTCTCGTGGTCCTTGGCGTTCTTTCCGCCCCCGCTGCGGAAGTGCTGTTGGATCGTGCCTCCTACGTCCCCGGAGAACCCATCTCGGTCCGCTTCAAGGGGACCCCTGGCAACCCGAAGGACTGGATCGGGCTCTACGTCGAGGGCAAAGCCGCCCAGGACTACTTCGCATGGCAATACCTCGATGGCACAGAGGCCGGAAACTCGATTGTGGTCGATGGCGAGGTAACCTTTCCGAAGGGAGCGCCGGAGCCCGGGAACTATCTGGTGCGGATCCTGGAGAACGACGGGTACATCGTGTTGGAGGAGGTTGAGTTCAAGGTGGTCATCGAGCCCCGGGTGCGTTCCGAGGGCCGGACCTATCGGCCTGGTGCCAGGGTCGCGGTCGAGTTTCGATACGGTCCTGGCAACGCCAAGGACTGGGTTGGGATTTACCGTCCCGGTGGCGACGATGGCTCGCCGATCGACTGGCAGTACGTGGACGGCACGCAGGATGGGAAGACCGGGGTGAAGGAGGGTACGCTGGTATTCGCCGGTGGGTTCGCAAGCCCTGGAGACTATGAGATCCGGTTCTTCAAGGATGATTCCTTCGATCGCCTGGACGTCGGACGGTTTGTCGTCGAGGCGGTGGGGCCGAGGGTCACGATCCAGCCTGGCGACCGGCAGGTGGATCTGGCGTGGGAAGCAGTCTCCTCCCCGGCTCCGGTGGCGAAATACCGGGTGCTTTCGGGTCCTGGGATCGCTGGTCCGTTCACGCAGGTCGCCGAGACCTCGGGTCTGGTGAACAGGGTCACAGGCCTCGTCAATGGAATGGAATACTGCTTCGTGGTGCAGGCGGTGTCGTCCACCGGCGAGACCGGACCGTATTCGATCCCGCAGCTGGTGTCGCCCTATGCGCTGGGGCCCGACGAGTTCATCGCGGTCCGGGTCGCCTCGGGAACCGCGGGGAACCTTCCGTTCGCCGGGCAGCTGGGGGTCGATTTCGACGTCGCGAATCCCATCCGGATCGAACAGCTCGGGGCCTTCGACGATGGCGCCAACGGGCTGCGTGCCGAAATCCGGGTCTTTGTGTTCGATCGGGATTCGAGGAAGGCGGTCGCCGCGGCGACCTTCACCTCGGCCAGCCCCGGTGTGTTGCGCGATGGAAGCCGGTTCAAACCGCTGACACCTGCCCTCGACCTCCCGAAGGGGTTCCGGGGTTCGATCGTGGCCGAGGGCTATGGACCCGAGGAGAAGGCGGGCACGACCGCAACAGGAGGGTTGAAGGTCTCGACCGGGACCGGTCGGGGTTCGGTCTTCCTTCCAGGAGTGGCCCGGTCGGGACCTCCGGGTGAGTTCCCCACCGGACTGGAACACGCACCTGGGACCTTCTTCGCTGCCGGGACGTTCGACTATGTCACGACACCGCCGCAGTTCCCGGGCAAGACACGGATGGCCGCGATCCCCGGGAACGGCGAGGTGACGCTGTTCTGGGACGAGATCCGTCAGCCGGTCCCCGCCAACCGCTACAAGGTTCTGCGCAGGAATGTGTCGGGCACGTTCGAGCCGATCGCCGAGATCCAGCGCACCGTCCACAACGACTCCGGGCTGGTGAACGGGACCGTCGAGGAATACCGCATCCGCGCCGTAGCGTCCGACTCGGTGGAGGGGATCGACTCGGACACCCTCGCGGTGACGCCGAATACCCCGACCGCGGGCGTTCCTTACGTGGTCCCGGAGAATACCGCCGGCAACCAGGCCTACGGGGGCTCCGTGGGTAACGACTTCGACGTGGTCCGGCCGATCCGGATCACGCATCTGGGTGTGTTCGACGACGGGGGTGACGGGCTGAAGCGGACGATCAAGTGCCGGATCTACTCGCGCCAGACGCGTCAGGAGCTTGCCCTGCTGGTCTTCGACCCTGCGAGCCCGGGCGAGCTCAAGGGTGGCACGCGCTTCAAGCCCCTGACCCAGCCGCTCGAGCTGGCACCCGGATTCGCGGGTACCGTGGTGGCCTCTGGCTACGGGGCCGACGAGCGGGATGGCAACCGCGGGGCCGGACAGATCGAGTTCACCACCTTCGACGGTGGCAGCCTCCGCTTCGTGGGACTGGCCCGTTGGGGGGACAACCCCGATGCCTTTCCGGAGATCATCGATGGCGGCCCGGCTGACCGCTACGCGGCGGGCAACTTCATGTTCGAGCCGGTCTCGTCCGCCCCCCGCATCGCCGTGGTCCGTCAACCCTCGGGGGCCCTCGTCGTGGACTGGTTTGGACTCGGGTTCCTGTCGCGGGCCACATCCCTCGATGGACCCTGGACCCTGGTTCCGGAGTCCGGCGGCAGGTTGTCGGATCAGGGTGTCGAGCCGACGGGATTCTACCAACTCCGTACCAAGCCGTGATGGCCTGCGGCCGCCGCCGCATCAGGGTCCTCGCCCTGGTGTTCGGCCTGATGTCGTCCACCGCGTTGGCCGCGGAGATCCTGTGGCGGCTGGGGCGGCCCGACGAGTCCTCGGGTGAGTTCAGCCATTGGCGGGATCCATCCTCGGGCCGTACCCGACTCGACTATGCCGACCCGACCCAGGATCCGGTGTTCCGCGTCGGGCGCGACGACCCCGCCCGCGGATGGTTCGCGTTCCAGCCCGGATCCGCCAATGGCGCCGCAGGATTCCGCGAGCATCCCTTCACGATCGAGTTCGATCTCGTCGAGGTCCCGCCTGCTGGCGCGGTCCTTTCCCTGGACCTCCTCGCGTACAGCGTCCGGCTTCCCCGGATGCAGGTGGAGATCGCCGGGGAGCGGGGTTGGTATCATCAGCGTCCCGAGCTCACCTATACGGCGGGCGATCCGGCGGTGTTCTACCTGCCGCACTATTCACGGTCCCGTCTCGGGGTTCCGATCCCCGCGTCCCGTCTCCGGAAAGGCCTCAACCGGATCGTGCTCACCCCCTTGGACGGGGCGGTGGAGAGGGATGACGCCCAGCCGTCGGGCTTCACCTGGCCGGGGGTTTCCGGCGTAGTGTATGACGCCCTGACTCTCGAGACGCGAGGGGGCGGGGTGGTGGTAGGGGAGCCAGCCGTGCGTCTGGCCACGACGCCATTCCATCGGCGGGAGCGGGGGCGGGTTCTGGCGCAGCTGGAGCTCACGGTAGATCCAGGGGACTGGACCCGGGTATCGGAGGTCGAGGTGTCGATGGGATCCTTCCGATGGCGTCGGCCAATGCCCCATGGACGGACCCATGGCGAGGCGCAGTGGCGGATCGATGTGCCTGAGTTCCGGAAGCCCGGGGTCGCGCGGGTGCGTCTGGTGGGCAGGGGTCGCGAGGTCCTCCGCGATGTGACGCTGGAGCCGGCCCGAAAATGGACCCTGCTGCTGGTTCCCAACCAGCATCTGGACATCGGCTACACGGACCATCCGTCGAAGATCTCCGAGCTCCAGTCGCGGGCGGTCGACCAGGCACTGGCGTTGATCCGCCAGCGGCCGGAATTCCGGTACACACTGGATGGCTCGTGGGTCTTCCAGGAATACGAGCGGGGTCGTTCACCGGATCGTGTTAGGGCACTGGTCCGGGAAGTGCGACGGGGCGGGATCGAGGTACCGGCGGTGTACGCGAGCCACTTCACCGGCTTCGCCTCGCTTGAGAACCTGGTGCGGTCGCTGTATCCGTCCCGGCGCCTCAGCCGAACGCATGGGCTCCCCTTCACGGTGGCGTTGAGCACCGATGTCCCGTCGCACACGGGGTCTTGGCCCTCTGTGTTGGCGGCCTCCGGGGTCGACCACTTCGTGGCCGCGAGCGATGCCTATCGGGCGCCGTTCCTGCTGGAGAACCGGCTGCACGAAAGGTCGCCGTTCCTGTGGGAGGGGCCCGACGGCGGGCGGGTGGTGACCTGGTACTCACGACACTACCACCAGGGCGCGAGTTTGTTCGGGACCCCGCCTCGGGTGGAGTCGGCGATCGAATCCCTGCCGCGTTTCCTCCAAGCCTACGACCGCCAGGATCATTCCGGGTCGACGGTGATCCTCTATGGGACGCAGGTGGAGAACGTGGCGTTGGATCCCGGCCAGGCCTCGTTCGCCTCGCGCTGGAACGAGCGGTTCGCCTTTCCGCGGCTGGAATATGCGACCTTTGCCGAGGCCATGGCGCGTGTGAGCCGTGAGGCGGCCAACCCCGAGGTGCTCCGTGGCGATGGAGGTCCCTACTGGGAGGATGGCCTTGCAGCCAACGCGTCGATCACGGCACTGGCCCGCAACACCATGTCGCGGGCCCGTTCCGCCGAGATCTTCTCCACCGTCGCCGCGACGTCGGTGCCTGGATTCCAGCCCGACATCCGGGCCCTTAGTGTCCTCTGGGAATCCCTGCTGCTGACGGATGAGCACACGTGGCATGCCGATGTCAGCGTGAGCGATCCGGACAGCCTCCAGAGCCGGCGACAGGGTGAGCTTCGCAACCACCGGACGATCGACGCGGCCCGCGCGGCCGACCACCTGCTGGCCCGGTCGTTGGCGGCACTGGCGGACCGGATCCCGAACCCGAGCCGGACCCTCGTGGTGTTCAACGCCCTGGGCTGGCGTCGTGACGGCTGGGTGGAGGGCGACCTGCCGAAGGGATTCCTTCCGGTCGATCTCGGCACCGGAGAGGTCCCGCCGATGGAACTCCTGCAGGCCGGCAATGGATTCCAGCGCATCCGCTTCCTGGCCCGTGGCGTTCCGTCGGTCGGATACCGATGCTACACCCTCCGCCCGTTCTCCAGGCCTCCTTCGGCACCGGTGACGGTCGAGGGCGTGGTGATGGAGACGCCCCGGGTGAGGGTCGAGCTGGATCCGGAATCGGGATCGATCCGTCGCTGGATCGATCGTGCCTCGGACCGTGACTGGGTGGCGTCCGACACGCCGTGGGGTCTCAACCGCCACCTGTATGTGACGGGGGCGGACCGGCTGCCCAACCGACTGGTGCAGTACAGTACCGTGACGCCGGTGCCGGAGCTGACACTCCATGCAGCGTCGGGCGGACGGCTGCTGGGACTCCACCGGCATCCCTGGGGCATTGTGGCCCGGATGGAGTCCACCAACCTCCATCACCCGAGGATCGTGACAACGGTCACGCTACGGGACGATTCCACGATCCTGGACCTCGACAACCGGGTGGAGAAGCAGGCGGTCCGGACCAAGGAGGCGGCGTATTTCGCATTCCCGTTCCGTGCGGAGGCACCGCGATTCCGAATGGCGGGTCAAAACGGGTTTGTCGATCCGGCAGAGGATCTTCTTCCAGGCGCCTGTCGGGAATGGTTCTGCCACCAGGAATGGCTCTCGGTCCAGTCGGTGGATGGCCGGGGGGTTCTGTGGTCGTCCCCCGACGTCCCGTTGGTGACCTTGGGCGACATCGCCCGAGGGCTGTGGCCCCGTCGGTTCGGGCAGCGTCCTGCCACGGTGTTCTCGTATGGCATGGCCAACTACACTCCGGAGGGCTATCAGGCCGACCAGGGCGGGGAGTTTCGGTTCCGCTACCGCCTCCAGTTCCAGGAGCGGTTCGACCCCGTGGAAGCCCATCGGCGGGGTGCCGAGGCGCTGGTGCCACTCGAGCTCCACGAGATCACCCGGAACGACAAGACTGGGGTGCCGGAGGGCGACTGGCCCGCGGACGAGAACTCCTTCCTCACGATCGAGCCGGACACCCTGTCCCTCGTGACCTGGAAGACCGCCGAAGTGGGACCCGGGACGGTCCTGCGGCTGTTGGAGGTCGGGGGGGGCAGCACGATCCCGGTGATCCGGGGTCCTGGACAGGGGGCGCTGCGGCTGACGCCTTGCACGGCGGTCGAGGATCCGCTTCCCGGCCCGCGTGGAATCGGGATGCGGCCCTTCGGCATCGGCACCTACCGGATCGACCCGAGTTCCGAGCGGACGCGTCGGGGTCCATGAGGCGAAACGGGTTCACATTGATCGAGCTGCTGGTGGTGATCGCCCTCATTGCGATCCTTGCAGGGCTGCTCCTTCCGGCCCTTGGAAAGGCCCGGTCGCGGGCACTGCAGACGGCTTGCCTATCGAATCTTCACCAGATCGGGGTCGCCACGCTGCTGTACCAGGGCGAGTCGGAAGATCGCCTTCCATTTGTTTCCGATGACGTCCTCCAGTTGACCCCGCCCGTCGATGCCAAGGGAAAGCGATACGCGTCCATGGGGTCGTTCATCCCGTTGCTGGAACGGTACCAGCCGAACCCGCGCCTCTGGTGGAGCCCACCGGTTCCGTGGGCGGCCACCAACGACTGGCGGGCCCATTTCGTGGGTCCATGGAGCCGTATGGGAAAAAATGATCCCGTCCGGGGTGTCGCCAACTACATCTCCGACAAGTTGGCGGAGTCGGATCCCGGTGCGGCCCGGTATGCCCGGGGTCGGACACCCGAGAGCATCGCCCGGCTCCGGGGCGGCAGTGTCGTGGACGAGGAATGGCTCATGACCCCGTTCTTCGAGCGCTCGTTGTGGGCGGGGTATGCCGAGGCGTGGTCCCGAGGTGCGAGTCGTCCGCCTGAGGCGGGGTGGTCGGCCCATCGGGGTGGACGCAACCAGCTCTACCTGGATGGCCACGCCGCATGGATGCGACGGGATATCGCCCGTTGAAGTGGATCCTGGGGACCCTCGACTATGGTTCGAGGTCGGCTGTCTCGAAGACCCGGAGGATGCGGTTGAAGGAGTCGCGGAGTTCGGAGTTGGAGCGGACGTCGACGGTGAAGCGTTGGTCGCGGTTGGCGCGGCCGACGACATGACCGTCGGTGAAGAGCACGTTGCAGTTGGCCCTTCGGTGATGGGTCTTGGGCCGCAGGTTGAACACGGCCACGTCCTCCGAGCACAGGAACTGGGTGTCGATGGCGAGGGCTCGGATGGGCATGCCGTTCCGGTTGTTCCCCGGGTCCTCGAGCTTGAGGCTGGTGGGCATTGTGGGAGGCGTGAAGAACATCTCGGTCACGCCACCGTGGCGATAGTAGTAGCTGCCCCGGGCCTGGTTGGTGCCGACCTTGATCAGTTCGGCCTGGGCATCGGTGGGTTGATCGGCTCCCGGACAGAACAACACGCGCGGGGTCTGGGCGAGGGTCGACGCCAGCATCAGACCGAGACCGGCAGGGCGTCCGTCGCGGAGGGACAGGAGGCTCGTGGGGGATCCGGTGGACGGATAGAGCTCCGAGGGGTGCGAGAATGGCGGCGCCTGGGGGCCGTAGGGCATCCACCCGCTGTGGTCCTGGGCGTAGCCGTGGATCGCGATGCCCAGCTGGCGCAGGTTCCCCGTGCACACCGCACGACGCCCCGAGTCCTTTGCCTTGGCCAGACCCGGCAGGAGAAGACCGGCGAGGATCGCGATGATGGCGATCACCACCAGCAGCTCGATCAGGGTGAATCCCTGCATTGAAGGGTTGCCGCGGCGCATGGGGTCCAAGTGCCGGGGGGCGGCTGCGAGGACGCTTCTATCTACCGCAACGCCTCGATCCGGACAAACCCGTGATCACCATTCAGGGTCGGGAGTTTCCAGGAGAGTTCCTCGCCCGTGCCGGGAAGACCCTCCACCGCAGTCGTCCATTGGGTCAGATCCATCGAGCTGAGCACCCGGTAGGTGAACCCCGGCTGGGAGGCCCAACGGAGTGTTAGCACCGCGGGATCCCCGTCCCACGTCGTGCGGACCTCGACCCGTGGCACCATCACGATCTCCCGGGAGAGGCGGACATGGTCGATGTCCCAGTACCCGCCCCGTTGGGAATCCGAGACGACCGAGAGGATCCGGATACCCATGGGCTTTCCAGACCAGGGGTCGGTGGGAAGAACCGGATCGGTCGATACCGAGAAGTCCACGAAATGGTTCCGGTCGGTGAACACCTCCGGGGCATGTTCCACGCGACGGGTGGCGACCGGGAGGATCGTGCCATCGGCACCACGGTGGTAGAGCGAGATCTCGAGCGGCACGCCGGGCAGCATGTTCCCACTGCCCCCCATGAGTCCGACCGTCAGGGTATAACGGCCTCCAGGTTCGAACGGGACCGAGAACGCGTGGCTGGGCTCCGAGTCATCCCAATCCCGTGTGGTGGCGTCCTGGAGGATGCCCACCCCGGGGATGGCAAACAGGTAGAGGGCCTGCTGGCCGTCGAGGTTGGTCAGATGATCACTGGCCCCCGCCGGTGTGTTGTGGAAGACGCCCGACAGCTGGTCCCACGCGAATCCCCCTCCGGAGGGATAGTCGGGCGGCGGGTCGGTCTCCTGCCAGGAGGTGATCCGGGTGTTGACGTAGTCCGTCTTCGGGAGCTCGAAGGACCCGTTCGGAATCGGGAGGTCGACGGCCGGGAGAGACAGGGTGGCCAGCGTACCCAGCAGGATGCGACTCACCCGCAGGTCTCTGGGAAGGTGCGGTGCTGCCATGGGAGCACCGACGTCCTACTGGCGTCGGCGATTCATCGCCGCGGCACCCAACACCAGGAGTCCGGCGGCGCCGAGTGCCCACGTCGAGGGTTCCGGAACCGCGGTGAGCTGGACGTTGTCGGCTTCCCAATAGGCGATTCCCTGCGTGCCGTTCGGGGAGAGGGCGCTCAGTTCGATGCCGATCTGGCGTCCCGACCAGGCGTCGGTCTTCGAGACGGTTCCGAGGGCGACCGAGATCGTGCGGAGGGTGTCGGTGTTGGTCAGCTCATCCGTGGCGCTGACCACGGTGGAGGCGACGGAGGTCCTGGAGACCCCATCGGTGTAGAAGAGGCCCACGTAGAACTGGGTTCCGGGGGTGAGGGCGCCGCCACCGCGCAGGCCCACATCGAGGGTGTAGGCGAGTCCTGGAGTGAAGGTGTTGGCCGTCAGCTGGGTCAGGGCAACGCCGGGGACGGCGAAGACGAAGGCCACCTGGGTGCCACTGGCGTTGACGATGTGCCGGGGCTGACCGGCGGCCGGATTCGGGAAGATGCCGGCCATCTGGTCCCATTGATCCGGGGTGATGCCCCACTCCGTCGGCGGCGGCGGGTTCTTCTGCCAGCCGCCCACGAAGGTCGACGCCGGGAACCCCGAGGGAACCTGGGGCGACTCGAACGAGGGGTTGGTGACGGGAAGGGACTGGGCCGCGACCCTGACCGCCGAGAAAGTGGCGAGGACAAGAGCGGGGGCTAGGCGGGAGGTGCGCTGGACCAAAGGATTCATGATGAAAGCGTTAGGGGAGGGTATAGTAACGAGTCCTCCCTCCCGGTGCGAAGCGGAGAATACAGGCAATCCGCAAAATGTGCGGGACCTGTTCCGACCTCACCACCAGAAGGTCGGATCGCCATCAGTCCGGACGCGCATCTTGTCGAATCGGCGCCACTCGCCGTGGCCGTCCGCCATGAGAAGATTGCCGCCGCTGGGGAGTCGACCGTTTAGATGGGGGGCCTGGTGGCCCTTCCAGCCGCCGTCAACCTTCGTGTAGCGGTTCTTGGATCGGTCGGTCTCATTCATGCCCTGCGACAAGGTGGCATCGGCGACGATCGCCCGGTCGGAGGCTCCAGGATTGTATTCGGTTCCATCCTTCATCCGCCACGGCTTGGGGTTCAGCGACTCGGTGATGTTGGTCGTCCGGACCCGGGGGGAGTAGAGCCACGCGAATTGGTAGCCCACGACGCGGAAGCCGGTGTTCTTGACGGTCGTCTCGTTGACCGAGTCGGTCGTGAATTTCCAGAGCTCATTGTTGTCCTGCTTCTCGAAGCCGGGGCAGTAGAGGATGTGGCGTTTGGCTCCGTTCTGGGTCATCTGGTTCGCGACGTAGGCGGGGAGATCCCAGGGCCAGTTGCCGCCGGTCTTCGAGACCGGGTCGATCATCTCCGGGAAGCGATCCTTGTTATCGCCCGCGTAGAGGACCGCGGTGACGCCCAGCTGCTTCAGGTTGCTGAGGCATTTGATCTGGATGGCCTTGGTCTTGGCCTTGCCCAACGCCGGCAGGAGCATCCCGGCGAGGATGGCGATGATCGCGATGACGACCAGCAGCTCGATGAGGGTGAAACCGGGGAGGCGACGAGGAATTGCGGAAGGACGGTTCATGGTTCGGCCGGTGTTCCGGTGACGTCCTGAAATCCGGTGGGACTCTCATCGGTGGGGCATGTCCGAAGGATCCATGCCTCCACGGTGAAGTCCACTCCGGAGACGCACGGTGAATCCATGGCGGATAGTGCCCGGAGGACATCCAGGCAGGGGTCATCCTTCTCCCTGCATGCCTGTGAACAACCTGTGAAGAATTGTGGATAACTCACCTGAAGGTTCTATGGTCTGAAAGGACGTCCTTCAGGCATCCTAACCAACGTCGGTGTTTCGGATCCCCTTCATGGCGGTTGTGCTCGTCGTCCTCCAAGGGGTGGCGTTGTGCAGCCCTGTCCGGGACTCCCTGGCGATGTTTGAAAGCGGAGCGACGGGCCCGGAGGCCTCCTCAGCGGATCGGGTTCGGGGCGGGGCTGGGGAGATCAGCCGGTTCCAGATCCTGCCGGAAGTCTGGCGGGCTTACTCGAAGTCGAGGGACTATACGAATCCCGAGGTGGCTTGGACCGTGGCGCGGCGCATCCTCGACGACCGGATCTCGGTTTTCCACAAGGCGACGGGTCGTCCACCCAAGCCCGTTGAGCTCTATCTCCTCTGGAATAAGCCGGGTCACTTCGCGGCCAAGGGCTACAGCGTCAAGAAGGTCTCGTCGCACTACCGTCTCAAGGCAGAGCGGTTCGAGAACCTGTTCCGGCATTTCGAGGCCCAAACGAGCGGCGACTAGGAGGAGCAGTGAAGGCTGCGGTCTCGCGCGGGTTCTAGCCGCCCCCCCGCAGGAGTCGCTCCTTAATGTCCTGAGGCAGGGCACTGCGTTCGATCGCCGAGCGCGCCGCGGTCTCATCCACTCGGAGCCATTGGCGTCCGGCATTCTCGAGGGCGTCCTGCTGACGGTTGGGATCCGCCAGGGTTCCGGCCCACTCCCAGGCGGTCGAGGGCTCCTGGTTGGCGAGGGTCCGGGTAAAGGCGGCCACGGCATCCTCCCGACCGCGTCCGGCCCCCAGCGTGTTCAACCAGTCGGCGGTCGCCGCCGGATCATGGCCTGCCCACTGGCTGGCAAGGGTCGTGATCGCGTCGTCGCGGAGGCTGCCCTCGGGGAACTGTCGGATCCAGGAGGCGGTGTACGCGGGGTCGGCGGTCGCCATGGAGGACAGCACCGCCCGGGTGCCGCTCTCCTGCTCCAGTCCTCCTGGAAGGTTCTGGAGGTATTGGGCGGCTTCCTTGGGGGATTCCGAGGCCCAGGCGCTGAGGACGTTGCCCAGGGCCGCGGTGCGGGCCGCGCCTGATGGAAGACCCTGGACCCATCCGAGGGCACCTTGGGGATCCGCGCTGGCCCAACTGCCGGCGACACGACTGACCACGTCGTCGCGACCCGGCCCCTCTGGAAGCTTCGAGGCGAACGCCGCCGCCTCCTGGGGACTCCGGCTGGCCCAGGTGGAGGCGATGCTCTCCAGCATCTGTTGTCGGCTGGTGTCGGTCGGCAGCTTGAGGGCGAATGCGGCCGCCTCCTCGGGATTCCGGTTCGCCCAGCTGGAGGCGGCCTGGTTAAGCATCTGCTGTCGGGTCTGTCCGGTCGGGAGGCTGGCGGCAAACTCCGCGGCCCCCTTGGTGTCGGACTCGATCCAGCTCCAGCTCATGCGCTCGATTGCGGCATTCCGGTCGCGTCCCTCCGGAAGGGTCTTCATCCACGTGATCGCCCCCTCCAGATCGCTGTCGGCCCAGGCCCTCACCATGTTTCCCAGGAGGTTCTGACGGCTCTCGCCGGCGGGGACCAGTTCCAGGAACCGCGCTGCCGTTGCGGGATCCTCCTGTCCCAACTGGCCCATCAGGCTCTGGATCGCATCGCGGCGGGTTGCGGGGTTGGGGACCTCCTTCAACCACGCCATGGCGGCATCCGGATCCTTGGAGGCCCAGTTCTGGGCAAGCTCCGCAATGGCCTGGTTCTTCCCGTTTCCGTTGGGCAGTCCCAGCGCGTACTGGGCGGCACCCTGGAGGTCTGCCTTCGCCCAGCTGGAGAGGACGCCGGATAAGGCCTGGTCCCGGGCCGGTCCCTCGGGCAATCCCCGGGCCCAGGCGGCGGCGGCGTTCGGATCCCGGTCGGCCCATTCGGTGCCCACGGTACGGAAGGCCCCGACCCGGTTCGGATCGGACGGGACCGTCTTGAGCAGGGCCGCGGCCGCGGTGGGGTCGGAATCCGCGAGGCTCTCTGCAAGGGCCAGCTGGCCCAGCTGCCGATCGCCATCGGTGGACTGGCGACCGATCCACTCCCGGAGCGCCGCCGGGTCCTGTCGCCCCAGGTTGCCGAGGGTCTGGGACAGGGCGTCATCCCGACGGCGTCCTCCCGGCAGCTGTTCCAACAGCTGGGCTGCGGCCTTGGGGTTCTGCCAGGAAAGCTGGTTCATGGTGTCGGTGACGGATTTCTTCCTCAGCAGGGATTCCGGCTGGGACTTCAACCAGGCAAGAGCGCCGTCGGCATCCTGATCCATCCACTTCATCAGGGCAGGGCCCAGGGCCGAGTCCCATCCGCCCCAGCGTCGGGACTTGTCGAACTTGAGCGCCATCTCCGCGGCGGCCTTGGGATCCTTTTCCGCCATCGATTCGATGATCCCGTTGCGGACCATCCCCTGTTGTCCCTTCGGCAGCTTCTCCATCAGCTCCAGGGCGCGATCGGAATGGGTCTCGGCGATGCCCAGGATGACCTGGCCCATCCACTGTTCCCGCTTCACGGCGGAGGTCGACTTACCAACCCACTCGAGAGCGGCATCCGGGTCGCGTCGGGCCCATTCCTGCAGGGCGGCCTGGATGGCCGGTTCCCGCTCGTCCGCGAGGGTGAGGGTCTGGGCCCAGGTCATCACGGCAAGCGGATCAGACTCCACCCATCGTTCGATCAGCATCCATCGGAACCCGTAGTACAGGTCACGGGGCAGGACCTGTCGGGCGGTGTCGAGGTGTACCGGGGTGGTGCGGGTGTCCAGCGACAGGGTGATCCGGGCCAGGGGGCTCCAGCGGCGGTTCGTGGGCAGCTTGAGGACGGCCCGGAGCTGTTCGGCGAGGTTCACCGGAGCGGGGTTCAGTGGGCCTGGACTGCGGACGACCGCGTTCGAGGTGGAGGGCGATATCGCCACCCCAGCAGTGGGGATCTCGGTCCTGGGAGCGGGTCCACGGGTCCGGGCGGAAAACCATCCCCCCAGGAAGCCGGCGGCGAGGGCGAGGGATGTGACGACGGGAAGGGGGCGAGGCATGGGGTGGATGGCCTTGCATCAGGGGATCCCGGAACCGTCTTCAGGTCACGGACAAAACCGGAGGGCGTGGATTCGGAGGCGCGGGCCGCATGGGTCTTCCGCGCGTCTCGTGATTTCGTGGGAGATTTCGATCACCGGATGGGTCCGGCCTGATTAGGCTTGGTTTGATCCAAATGAGTTCTGCCACCCGAGCCAGTCTGATGCTGGTATTCACCTGTGCCTGCTGGTCCTTCAGCTTTCCGTTCATGAAGGCGCTCGAGCAGGTGGGCCGATCGAACGTTCCTGGGGAGTCGAGCGTGTTCTTTGCAGCGCTCTGCACGTCGCTGAGATTCAGCGTCGCGGCCGTCTTCTTCGGACTGTTCTGTGCCCGGACGCTCCGGGGACTGACCCGATCGGAGGTCTTTCAGGGAGCAGGCATCGGGCTGTTCGGGGGAATGGGGTTGGTGCTCCAGATGGATGGGATGGCCTACACGCTGGCCTCGACCTCATCGTTCCTGACCCAGGGCTATTGTGTCCTGATCCCCTTGTGGTTTTGCGTCACCCGACTGAGGTGGCCGACGGTGTCGGTGCTGGGAGCTTCGGGTTGTGCGGTCGGGGGCGCCGCACTCCTCGCGCGTTTGGGCACGGAGGACTTCAGTTTCGGTCGCGGCGAGTGGGAGACCCTGGCGGGCAGCGTGTTGTTCACGGCCCAGATCCTGTGGCTGGAGCGCCCGTGTTTCCAGGGCAACAACTCACGCCATGCGACCGTGGTGATGTTTGGCTGCATGGCGTTGTCGACCTGGCCCCTGGCTTGGGCCGCCGGGTCACAGACCCGGGTGCTGACCCAGGCCTATGCCTCCCCGTCTGCAATGGGGCTTCTTGCGCTGCTCATCGGGGTCTGCACCCTCGTCACATTCCCGTTGGCCAACCATTGGCAGCCCCGGGTGAGTGCCACCCAGGCGGGCCTGCTCTACTGCAGCGAGCCGGTGTTCACGGCGATTGTCACCCTGTTTGTGCCGGGCTGGCTCTCGGGCCTGACGGGCATCCGATACCTTAACGAGAGGCTCACGCCCCATCTGATGGCCGGGGGACTGCTCATCCTGATCGCCAACCTCTGGCTATTGTTGAATCCCCCGCCCAACTCTCAGGCGGACCCTGACTAAAAAGACACGGCAAAGGGGGGTAGGTCTGACGTGACCTCGCAACACTGATCCAGAGGGAGAA